>JAIELX010000048.1 GCA_019752635.1 Candidatus Obscuribacterales bacterium
GAATCAGTACAGGCTCCTTATCTTTGTCCTGAGTTCGCAATAGAACATCTTCGACTTGCCGTCCATTGAAATCGGCAGGCTGCCTGCCAAGCAACTCCAGATTGTTCTTACTGGCGAAGGCTTTGACAAATCCACCAAGGTTCGTATCGTCCGCCGCCCGTAAATAGCGAACCTCCAGACGCACATTGTCATTATCTTTTGGTGTCAGGCCCGCAAGTGCAATTTGCACCATGCGGTCCTGCTCAAGTTGAGCAGCTGTAAGTTCAACGGGGTCTTCCTCCCAATCAGTCGGCGCGAGTACCTCAAAAGACAACGCCGGATCGCCAAGAGGCTTAAACGTCATTTTATTGAAATTCGTTTTGAGATCTTGCGATGAATACAAGTTGGCATAAGGCAACATTTCAGTAAGGTCAACAGTGCTTAAAGCCGCTTTGGTGGGCTCGCCGGGACGGGTTGCGCCTGGAGATTGCTCACCGGGGACTGCAGCACCTACCGCGGACGCCGGTGCAGTAGCACCATTGAGAGCGGTGCAGGTATCTACGATGATCTCTACACGCCGATTGAGCGCTCTTCCCTCCGGATTATCCGTACCATCAGGTTTCTTGTTCGGGGAGCGAGGACGCTGCTCTCCGAAGCCTTCCGTTTGCGCACCAACCGGTACAAAATGATTTTGCAACAACCAGTTTTTCACACGCTCAGCGCGCTTCTGGCTAAGCTTCTGATTGTACTCATCGGTCCCTTCCGAGTCGGTATGCCCTTCGATGCGAACCGGATGGGCGCCAAGCTTCACAATCATTGGTCCCAGGGCCTGTAAGGCTTCCTCCGCATACGGAGTTAAAGTGGACTCGTCGAAATTGAACAAGGTGTCCGCACCGACACAAAATCGTCGATGGCAGGGCGCCGCTTCTTGCTTGATGACTTTTCCTTCGCTCAACGCTTTGCGAAACTCGCCAACGTCCCTAAACGTCCCCGGACGCTGGATCTCGCCAGGCACTTGCATTTCACCGGGCTTTTTTTTCCAGTAGTCTTCGTTGCGCTTGAGCTTATCGTCAATGTTTTGCCAATTCTTGTTGATGCGATCCGCATCTGATCCCCAGTCTGCGCGAGCATTGTTGACACTGACAGAACTTGCGATCATAAGCCCTAAGAAACAGGACACGAACCTCGATTTAAGCATTTCCGACACTCCCCGGGGTCGCATTGATTATTCCACGTCCTTCAACTGGAATCGCCGGAATAATAAGGCGAGCACAGATCACTTGCGCAAGCATTCCAATGCCGGCCGGATCAGCGTAGAAAAAAACGTAGACAATCTACACCAACCAACCCTTAATGCGGCCGACCGAAATCAGCTGCCCCCTCCCAAGTTGTAACAAGAACGATCCACATGATAACCCCTTAAAGCCAAAACCCCCTTTCGTATCGTTTAATGCAGACGCGAGCGCATCGAGAGATAGGTACCGGAATGAAGCTGACGCTAATAAATCACGCATGCTGCAAGGTCTCCGCCAATTCTCTGACATTCTTGTTCGACCCCTGGGTGGAAGGTAGCGCCTTCAACAACGGGTGGGATTTGTTAATCAAGACCCCCTTCAGTTTCGACGAAATAATGGAAGGCGTGACTCACATCTGGCTGTCGCACGAACACCCGGACCACTTCGCACCAGCATTCCTCTCACAAGTTGGAAAGTCTGCTTATCGCGACAAAATAACAGTTTTGTTCCAGAAAACACGGGACCGCCGTGTTATGAACTTCTGCAATTCAGTGGGTCTGAAAGTACTTGAGCTGGACGATGGCTGCCCGACCAGACTCAATAGCGAAATTACCGTCACATGCGTTGTTCAAGACTTCTATGATTCCTGGCTCTACATTTCAGACGGGAAGACTTCGATCCTGAACCTCAATGATTGCCATACACGCACAGAAAGCGACTTGCGAAAGATCACCAACACAGTGGGACCACCGACACTTCTCTTATCGCAATTCAGTTATGCCTCATGGAAAGGCGGCAAAGAGAACGCCCAATTCCGCGCCCAAGCTGCTTCGCAGAAACTGGAAACTTTGGCGCGGCAGATTCGCTGGATCAAGCCCGAGTTTACGCTGCCATTTGCCAGCCTGGTTTACTTCTCCAACGAGGAAAACTTCTACCTGAACGATCACGTGAATACGCCAGCGAAAGCTTCAATGGTGATCGCCGAGTCGGGATCTAAGCCTGTAGTGCTGTTCCCCGGCGACTCGTGGCAGACGGACACACAGACTCACGACAACACGTCGGCGCTGAAGCGCTACAGCGAACGCTATGAGAACCTCGACAAGCTCCCGTTGCGCAGACCTGGTGAGTCCACCACCTTGCCCGAATTAAAGGCCGCATTCAGCCAGTATCAATCAAGGATTTTCGAAAAGAACTCCAAACTCCTCATTTTGCTTCTCAGTCGCTTCGGCATTTTCAAAGCATTTCAGCCGGTCGTGATCGAACTCAACGACATCAACATTCGCCTCTCTATATCGGTAACGGACGGCATTGTCGAACTTCCCCAAACCAGTGCGAAGCCCGATGTGCGAATGCACTCGTCTTCGTTGCTTTTCCTTTTTAAGAACGAGTTCGGATTTGATACGCTCTGCGTGAACGGACGCTTTGAATGCGGTACCGCCGGATTTGCGAAGATGACGAAAGCGTTCGCTGTTGGATCTTTGAATGCGATGGGACTGTCTTTGTCGCCAAAGCTGCTGTTCGATCTCAAATTCATAGTTTTGCTTCTGAGAATCTTAGATGGCGTAACGTCCAAACTGAAGCAGTCCGAACGCCAAGTGGCCGGCGCAACCACCACGGCCACGGCGAATCAATTGCACGAGAAAGAGAAGCAGCTTTCAACTAGCGGCAAATAGCAGCAGCTCAGCAATAGATAGCAATCAAAAGTCGGCAACTAGTTTGATCGCGAAAAATTCAGGCCGCTTCCCGAACGCCAGGTTTCGCAGATACTGGCTGACTTTGCAAATTGATTTGCGCCAACCGCTTTCGATTGCGACTGATCATGAAATAGAACTTGCGCGTAATCCACATGGTGCCTGGCAGAGTGTATGCGACTGCTGCAATACGCCCTGATGGTAAATTCTTCAGAATGAAAGGAATCGCATCAGGACCGTGACGCCGCTCCAACTCATCGTCTATGAGCAGAAGACTCCACGGCGAAGAGTCTAGCTCCACCGCAAGTTCGGTTGCCTGAGAATCTGTATCGTTCTTGCCAATCATAGTGAAGGTTCGGCGACTATCGCACGATTTCACCAAACGGGCTAGGAATCGAACTACCGGGCAACTGTCGTCGCATACGATAGTCCAAGGAGCCGGGTTGCCATGAGGGTTAGTTACCATATCCTCTCACCCCACTTCCTGAGCTTGGTTTTAAGTTCACCGATTTTAGCAAGAAAAAGATACTTGCGATATCCCGTTAGACGGTCTAATTGGATATTTAGTTTCTTAAATTTTCGCACAGCAGCCAACCTGACAACAAAATCGTCGGTAACACCTGTTTTGCCAAGCAAACACAAGACTGACTCCCGAAGCTGTTCCCAAGAGGACCCTGACACAGCGAGCCTCCTTCTTACACCGCTCCCGCACCATATTCAGTATCATACGCCCCGGACCGCTTAGGCGAAGATGCTGCGCTCGAGCGCCCCGGCGCCACCCAGCGGCGCACTCAGCAGCACAAGCTTGTCAAGAAAACCAAAAAAAGAAAGAAGAAGCCGCCCAACTTCTACTCGCCGCTGAATTTCGCGCCGCAAATGGGTTCTGTCGAGCTTGTGTAGAGCCTCTTTGCAGTCAGATAGGTCTTATAGGTTTTAGTGCGCTCGCTTGGAGCGAAGGGATACTTGGGACAAAACTGTTCATCGACTATCTGCTGAATCCTCGCCATTGTCGCTCCGTCACGGAAGAGCTGATCAGCCAAAAATGCCTCGTCTATGCATTCGCTGCAGCTGGCGCCATGTTCATCTGAATCGGTAAAGCAATCCAACAAAGTTACATGCCTTTCGGTCAGATCACATCCGCAATAGCAGAACAATCGCTCAAGAATATCGGGGTGTTTCTTTGCTATAGCGTAGGCGGCCGGTACGGTAGGCCGATCCTGCCACTTGGCAGTGCGGAATCTTGCCGGGTCGAGAACTTTGGCGATGAGCTGCTCCTTCCGCGCAGTCTCAGCCTCGTCCAAATTGCGTTCTTTTTCGGGAATTTTCCGCATCGCATCAGCGGCGTTACCGGTCGATGCAGCTGACGTGCCGCTGACGCTCTCATCAGAGGCGGAACCATCCCTGGAGCTCTCAGAACCGGCTGTAGACGAATCAGAAGTTGACGATGGCGACTTGCCGCCAGCGCAGGCGCCAAGCAGAATCGCACAAAAAACAGCGATTGAAATACTCTCAACCACCCTCATTTGGAGTCCTTCTTTTCAGCCTTATCCGGCGAGCAGCACTGCGAGTTCATCTGCTTACCCGGCTTAAGCTTGGGCGCCCATTTCTCGCCCGGCGCTTCCGGGCCAGCGACCCCTTCGCCGAACTTGACGTCCTTTGCCGGTTTAACGTCGTCCTTTCCCTTTGGCCCGTAAAGCTTGGTTGCCTTGTACTTCTTGTACGTGGGGCTATCAGTTTCAAACGGATAGTTGTGCGAATAAGTTTCATCCACCGCTTTCTGGATATCGGAAACCGTCTTGCTGTCTCTTGTCATTTTCAACGCCAACACCGCTTCCTCCTGACAGATATGGCAATCGACGCCATGTATTGAGGTGAAACAGTCCAGCAACGAGATGTGGCTGTCAGTGATGTCGCATCCGCAATAACAAAAGAGCTTAGCCATAACCTCGGGCGCGTTCTTTGCCGCAGCGTATCCAATCATCGCCTGCCCGAAGAACCGAGAGGGATCGAGTACTTTCTCCGCCAGTTTTTCCCTGCTTTCAGCCGTCGCGTTGGCAGCTTCACTCTTTTCGACTTTGTCGCCCTTGTCGGATTTCTCGGACTTCTCACCCTTATCGGACTTTTCCGCGTTCTCACTCTTAGCCCTCTTGGCTTTGTCGGGCGCCGGGGCAGAGGAAGCGGCTTTGTCGCGCTTGGCGATCGATACCGGCCTGGACAAGTCCTGCGAGAACTGCTCGGCAGCACCCGCACCACCGTTGGCAGCCAGAACATGGAGCCATAAAGTTACGATTGCAGCCTTTTTCAGTTTCATGTTCGACCCGCGGGTACCGTGCCAATCCGTTTTAGCAAAGTGCAACAATCACGTCAAATCGTCAAGTTATAGGACGTGGCGAGGCGAAGTCTCTGCTTTCAAGAGGTTACCTTTGATATTATCAGCTAATTGCTCCCGGGCACGAGCGAGCGATCCGCGATACCTGTCAAAGACGGGTCGCGGAGCTCTGTTGAGGATCGATTATGAACTTGGATTACGACGTCATAGTTATCGGCGGCGGACACGCCGGATGTGAAGCTGCCAATGCAGCCGCGACATTGGGTTGCCGAACATTGATGTTGGCTGTCAATCTGGACACCATCGGTGCCATGCCTTGCAATCCGGCAGTCGGCGGCCCCGGAAAGTCTCAACTGGTGAAAGAAGTCGACGCTCTGGGCGGCATCATGGGAATTGCGGCCGACGCAACTTACTTACAGATGCGCATGTTGAACGCGAGCCGAGGCGCAGCCGTACAGTCTTTGCGAGCGCAATCGGACAAGCGGGAATACTCCGCCTGGATGAAAGATTACATGGAATCTATTCCCAATGTGACGCTGCGCCAAGGAATGGTGAAAGCGATTCTCAAGGAAGGAGGAAACATCAGCGGCGTCGAATTGGCGTTCGGCGATCGCATTTCAGCACGAGCAGTTGTTTTGACTGCAGGCACATTTTTAGAAGGCACCATTTGGATCGGCAAAGAAACCATGCCGGCCGGGCGCATGGGTGAGTTTCCCGCAGTCGGACTGTCCACGTGCCTGCGCTCACTGGGATTCGAACTTGGACGCTTAAAGACTGGAACACCGCCTCGAATTGACGGGCGAACAATCGATTACTCAGCACTACCAGTAGTGCCCGGCGATGAACCGCACGACTTCTTTTCCTTTCTGCCGAACAGACCGGTCCGAACGCAATTACCCTGCCATCAAACCAGAACTACAGCCGTGACTCACGAGTTGATCATGGCAAACTTAAGCGAATCGCCAATGTACTCCGGCATGATTCATGGCGTCGGTCCCCGATATTGTCCATCGATCGAAGACAAAGTCGTTCGATTCGCGGACAAGGAAAGTCACTCATTTTTCCTCGAACCGGAAGGAAGAAGCACCTACGAAGTCTATCTGCAAGGCTGTTCCACAAGCTTGCCCGTAGCCATTCAGCACAGGATAGTTGCCTCACTCCCTGGTTTAGAGCACGCAAAAATGGTGCGTCCCGCTTATGCCGTTGAGTACGACTATATGCCAGCCACTCAATTCACACACGCATTGATGGCAAAAGACCTGCCAGGATTCTTTGCCGGCGGTCAAATACTGGGTACCAGCGGCTACGAAGAAGCGGCCGCACAAGGGCTGATGGCCGGAATCAACGCCGCACTGTTCGTCAAAGACCGAGACACTTTCGTTCTGCCGCGCTCATCAAGCTATACAGGAACTCTAGTCGACGATCTTGTGACCAAGGAACTTGGCGAACCATACAGAATGATGACGTCTCGATCGGAATACCGCCTACTTCTTAGACAAGACAATGCCGACCAGAGACTCACACCGGCAGGACGAGAAATCGGCATGGTTTCCGACGCACGCTGGGAATCATTCAATCATAAGCGCGAAGAGATTGCGGCCGAACACACTCGACTGAAACAAACACGAATAGCTCCCACCGAACAAATCAACGAAGTTCTTGCGGAGCATGACGAAGCGATGAAACAAAATGCCTCACTCGAAGAGTTGCTTCGACGCCCGCGAGTGCCGTATTCCTCGCTAGTGAAGATATGTCCGCCACCGGAACCGTTCAAATGGGTGCTGGAGCTGGAAACCGAAATAAAATACGAAGGTTATATCGAAAGACAACGCTGGCAGGTTGCCCAGTCCGAAAAACTTGATGGCGTCTTGCTTCCCGCTGATTTCAATTACATGACGATGGAACACTTGTGCAAAGAAGCTAGAGAAAAGCTGGCGAAGCTTCGCCCTGAAACGGTGGGCCAAGCGGCTCGCATCGGCGGAGTCAGCCCGGCGGATGTATCTGTACTTCTTGTGGCCCTTGAGTCGAAGCGTCGCGGCGACCGCCTCAAAGAGAAAGCTCCTGTCGGCACATAGCTCTATTACCAGCTCGCGCCGAGTCTTTCCCGAAACATTGAAATTCCTCGGTTTTGCAGCATCTACGACCGCCGATAGTACCGTGTCGAAACAAACAAAAGAAATGGACCGCGGGTAACACCACAAGTGTTCTTATCCGCGGTCCATTTCTGTGTGTAACTTACTTCTTGGGCGATGCTCTTTGTCCGCAGTATGAGAGAAGGTCTAGAAGTGCATCAGGTCCCGTCGGACGACCGATGCCATACCATTGCCAATGATATGTACCGGTAGCAGTTGTGATCTCCAGGGTGTACTCGTCACCATCTCGGATTGCAGGCTCGTCTTGCTCAACTGGAGCATCCGTGAGAATCGCACTTTGGTGGACGAGCGCCTCCACCTGCTGTCTCTCACTTGCCGCCAACTGATCGGTGTCGATTTCGAAGAAACGCGCAGGCATCCAGCCCGAGTGTTTGGAGAACTGAATCTTCATTGTTTTGGTCCTTCTTTGAAAGTATTGGAAGTTGTTTCATTGGTAAACCCGCGAGAAAGTTCTCGCGGGCGGAAGAATTGGAACTCGTTTTGCTATCGTGCCAGCACTTAATGCAAAAGGACGATAACCTAGCTGGCGTCATCATCCAGCAGGTCGATCGCGCAGCTGCGCCATTGCAAGGACAACACCGAACGAAGTACAACGTACGACCAGCCTGTTTTACTTCGACGAAGTTCGTTCGTCCGGCTCCAGTTTGCGAAATCCGATGATGGAAACCACGCAGACAATTCCCGCCAGGATTGCCAGCAGCGGGCGACCGGTGGCACCGAAGCACAAGCAGAACAGCAGCCCCGCACTCGCCGTCAAATGAAGGATCAAGATTCCGACATCACCGAGAAACCGTCGCATATTCATTGAAGGCAATCCTGTTAGAAGGCACAATGTTTCACCATCGAGCTACTTCGAAGAAACATTTTTCCAGTATTCTTCGCCCTCGCGCAGAACGAGACTGATAGTGGGCTGGAAAGAAGGATGAAACGAAATTTTCAGTGAGTTCGGATTCCTGTGTTCTGGAATAATTCAGATGTGACCGAAACCTAACAAGATTGACCATTGCCCGACAATCATTCGTCAGACTCTGCATATCATCCTTCAGACGCAGTTCTGGATTCGATGGCAAACTCGCCTTCACAAGAAACACTAGAATGTGGCGACTACCGTTTTTTTCCAAAACTAATACAAGACAGAGTCTTGGCGAATCGGGCCAGTTGCGGCCCCTACGCCAAAGGGAGTATCGCTCAGCTGCGTGATCGCCCGAACGATCGATTTGTTGCGAAGACAGTATGTTGTGATTTATTATTTGGAGCCGCGACTAGCTTATCCACAGGAACAGGGTCTCTCAACATCTCGTCGCAAGGAATCACATTTCCGTTGTTTTGGAGGCGCTAATGAAGTTATCGCATATTGTCCCGTTTCTCTGCTTAAGCATGACGTCTGTTGTGCCGGTTAATGGAGCACCTACGGGCGATCTCTCAGAAATCTCAGAAACACCTTCGGTGGTGGTTACTGGACAGGGAAAGGTTAAGGCTCGACCCGATCTGGCAAACATAAATCTGGGTGTCACATCAGTCTCCGCGACTGCCGCAGACGCTCTAAGCAAGAACACTTCCGACATGAACACCCTAATGAAAACGCTGACCTCGAACGGCATCGAAGAACGGGACATACAAACATCCCAATTTAGCGTAAACCCGGAATACCACCAACCAAATCCTCGAAGCACCGGTGAGCCTTATAGTCCTCCCAAAATCACGAGCTACAGGGTGAGCAACGAAGTCCGCATAAAAGTCCGCAATCTTAAAAATCTCGGCAAGGTGCTGGACCAGGTCGTTACGGCAGGTGCCAATCAAGTACATGGCATCAGTTTCAGTGTTGCAGAACCAGAACCACTGCTGGATGAAGCCCGAAAAAACGCAACGCTGGATGCCAAACGCAAAGCCGAGATATATGCAAATGCTGCCGGCATCAAGCTGGGCAAAGTGCTTTTCATAACAGAATCCGCACCACATTTTCCCGGACCAATACCAATGGCTGCCATGAGCAGAGGATTCGCCGAAGCCGCCTCCGTGCCTATATCGGTTGGAGAGCAAGAGCTTTCCACAACAATCAGCGTCGGTTATGCAATCGAATAACGCGCATTCAAACTGACGAACAGCACGCCCTCCAGAAGCTGGAAGAAATTTCTCGTAAAACAACCATCATTCTCAGCCGCAGCATTCCCCCGGCTCTCATTGCTGATACTACCTGCGGTTCTCATCGAGTTATCCGACAAGATTCGTGACCGCAGCGAAGACCGAAACTACGTACCGAGTCAACTCGATCCCTGCCTCAGTTAACAAACAGGTCATCCGTGACAGCACGAACACTTGTCATCGCAGGTGCCAGGCGCGCTAACTACGTGAAGCATGACGGTCAACAGAAGACGATATTTACGCAACTCGCATTGCTTGCGCAGCCTGAGAAGCTCTAGTTTATAGGCGCTTTCTTGTAATGCGTTAAATGAAACATCGAGGTCTTTTCGGTACCAAAACACCCGAACACAAATCCATTACTCCTTTTACAAAGGATGTTCATAGATGAGCAACGAGTGTATTTGACTGCGCCGACTCGATACGATCTGCCGGTAAGGACCTTTGGCAACTCCAATTGCACCTACCGCTAGCTACCTCAGCAGCGTTTACTCAAGGCAGCACATGAAACACGCTGACAACCCGCTCTTTCACAGCGTTGAAAAACCCGCTGAAAAGAGCCTGTTATTTTCCGTGAATGGTGGCGAAACTGGTATCTCCACTGTCTCAATTCTGCCCTGCTCAAAATGCCTCTCCATCGGTGTGAGTTGTTTGTCACAACTCACGGTTCGTCAAATGCCCACCGGGCAAGCGATGAACGGATAAGGCGAAGGAGTCCACCGGTGCAAAACGATAAAAACGGTTCTTCCGAGGGAATTTCGGAATCCGGACTTTCCGCGCAGGAAAGCCAGTTGTTGAACTCGCACCTTCCTCACGACCTCAGTCCAGCCGAAATGGAGCAAGCCTGGGACCGCTATCAAGCGGTGATCGGACAGTTGCTCATTCGCATGGGCAAAGAAAACAAGCTATTCGATTCCATCACGCGCACCCCGATGGTGACCTCATTCAAGGGCATCTATGCGCGCGTTGCACTACTTCCACTCGTCTTCAAATCCGTTCTCCGCGTTCTCGGTAGACATCGCGTGAGCGAACTGGTCTATCGCGTAGCAGGCGAATGCAGTTTGATGGAACTATCCGCCGCAGCAGGCTATCGAACGTTCTGCTTCCCGGAACTGGTAAAGGGCCTGCTCAAAACCGGCAAGATGAAGGCGCGCTCGGTCCATCGGATGATCGACACCTTCGATTTCCTCAACACGATGTTTCAGCACTCCTTCAACGACCATCGCGTGCTGCAACACATCGAACGTACCAACGGCCTACACGCCAAGTACAAGGTCGCCGGTCCGCACGCAGAAGAAGCGCGAGACTTGTTCAAGTACATTGCGCTGAACATGTTCTACATCGGACCGCGCATGCGACACGACCTGACGCCGGAAGAGCGCCACGCCATCTGCGGTCTCACCGTCCTGGTCTCAAAGCGAATGGGACACAGCATCGACGGAACCGTGATGGAATTCGAGGCTTTCATTCAGCGGTACGAAGCAACGGAAATGTTCGATCGCGACGACGAAAGCGTTTTACGAACGCGCGCTATCGAGATCGCACAAGCCTCAAAGAATGCGCTGGACGAGATTCCAACAATCTCCCCGTCGCGCATTCACAGCTACGTGCCGTACACAGTCAAGAAGATTCTGAAAATCGAGTAGCATCGATTCAAGATCTGCTGAGCGATGAAGACGAGAGGTGCAAACCTCTCGTCTTCATATTCGCTTCTTTCGTTTTCTTCTCGAGCAATCTTTCTTTGCCCCTTTTCTCTTGCTCCACCCTACTATATGTGTTCGTTGTACAAAGCGAGATTACAACATCGGAAGAAGCCCCTAACAGCAGCCAGCACGGGTATTTCGCGGAACTGACTGTGAGATTGCCGCACTGCTGAACCGGAATGGTGATTCATATGCGAATACTTCAGGGTCGAAAAAATTTGTATATGATTCGGCTTGAGAATTCAGAATTCTAAATAGTCCAAAGCCCCGTCCTGGCGGGCAGCACCACAGCCCGTAGAATTTTTCGCGAAAATCTTCACCCCGAACCAAATGACAGTTTTTTCGATCTACCTCTTCTACAGAGAAGGGCGACATCACCAGTGATATCGCCCTTCAAGTTTTTTTGCGGTAGTCGCTCAATTAGGCAAAGAGCCCAATATCGGCACTAGAACCAACCGTTCAGGATGCTCGACAGCTGACCGCGCCATCCAGTTTGAGCATAGGGATTCTGCCCGAAGAATCCATTGTTGATTCCATTACCGTATCCATAGTCGCTGTAGGCGTTAACACCGGAATAAGGATCATAAGCTGCATACGGATTGACGGCGCCGAATTGATTCGCGAATCCAGCGAATTGATTCACACCATATGGATTGACTGCACTGTAAGGATTCACAGCGCCGTACGGATTGTAGCCGTTATAGGCACCGTAGGGGTTCACTGCGCCGTACGCACCAAACTGGTTGTTATACGGCGTTCCCCACTGCTGAGCCAACGGTCCTTGCCCTTGTTGAGCCAATTGTTGCGCGTACATTTGCATGGCCGCTAAGTTGGCCGCTCGATCATGTTTAGCCTTCGCTTCAGCCGGTGCTACTGCGGCCGCACCGAGAACAACCATACCAACGAGTAGTGCAGCAAAAAATTTGTTTTTCATGGGTCAAGTATCTCCTGTGCTTAGCTGAGACGCTGCAGATCATCTTTGTTTCCCGCTTTTTCATAAAATGTTGCATGGGTGAACCCGAAAGTACGGTGTACACACACTTACAAACAATTGCAAAAGTGTTCGTTGTATTCCATTTCACTTGAAAAGCTGTACTAGCATTATCATTCGGCTCACAAATGCGACAGGTCTAGTCAATGAAATCGATCGTCATAATGCTATTCGCGATGGTCAGCTGCTGTGCGGCGATAGCGCAGCCACAGCCTACCGGCTCAGTCGCGAATCCGATAACGCGCGCACGTCCGATTATAAACAGCGCGTCGATCGATAGAGAAGACAAAGATCAGCCGGTGCGCACAGCAATAACACACTTGCAGAATGCCCTGTCAATGAGTGATAGACGCAAAGTTCTTCAGGAACTGGAGGTGTCGGACCAGTATCTACATCGCCCTGTTTCAGGCGACGAAATGGAACACGCATTTGCAATACTGATGCTGGCGGCCGCCTTCGAGAACGCGGGAAAGCATCAAAAATCACAAGCACTCTATGCGGAATTCGAGACGGAGATACGGCAGAAGGGAAAGCAAGACCAGCAAACGCCTTCAGGCATAAACCAAGCAATACTGGAATTTGTGGTTTGGGCACCGCTAGCTGCTCAAAATCAACAAATTGGTCATACGCTCGCCGCAGAAGCCTATCGTCGAGCCCGGCAGCTGAAGCCGCAAGATGACTACCAAATCGCGAAAGCATTGAGCCTGCTTGGCAGCTTCGAACAGGAGAAACGAAACCATACTGCGGCCAAACGCTACCTTTATCAAGCGTTGGCGACATACGAATTGCAAGATGATAAGTTCGAAGATATGCAGCGTATCAGACAGCAACTGGTGGAGCTGGAGCTGGAGAGAGACAACTATGAAGCCGCCAGGCGACTTAGCGCTAAGTTAATCGACAGCGAAAATACGCGCCAGCCTCTCAGTAACGACCTGGTGCGCTACATCGTCCAACTAAGTCGCATCCTCGATCGTTCGGGAGAACACGAAAAATCAAACGCATTGTATGCCGACTGGCGCGAGCGCTTGAAACCGCGATTTGCAGTCTATGTCAATTTTCTCAGCGCCTACGCGCGCTATGCAAGAGACTATGGCGATTCAAACCTGGCAAACAAACTGGACAAAGAATTCACGGGTTTGAACAAAGCGCTGATGACATGGTGGCAAGTCCGCGACGCTTTGCAGTCGTACGCCAACGACTTAAGACGCGCCGGGTTTGACTCGCTATCGCAAAAGGTAACCAAAGCCAATATGCAAATTCGCGCTATTCACGAGCAAGACCGCACCCCCGAAACAACTGTCGCCACCGCTTTTGGTGCCGCACCTCGTCCGCTCTTGCAGACACTGGTACCCGACCCTGCTCCGGAGAAGCTGCGGCTAGCTGCTCTCAAGCAATCTGCAAATGTGAGTTACGCTCTTCAAAGGTACGAGAAAGATCTCGATAGCATCGGAACGGATAGTCAGAAACAGGAACTCAAGTCTGTTCAGAGCCTGCTTGCTGAAATCAAAAAAGGAGCAGGAAAAATAGACTGAGAAGCCTTAGAACCTGTTACGATTCAATCGCCCGAACGGCGATTGTTAATGAGAAAGCCACGAACCACAAAAACCGTTGCCGCTCCGTTTGATGATGAGCGCTCAGCCGACGCAGTGACAAGCCTGACCCTGATGGGTTTGCTCGCCAGCATGCTCTACTCCTTTCCACTGTGGCTCAATTCGTCTCGCGAGTACCCGCTGCTCCCACCTCTAGATTGGTGGCCGCTGCTCCCCAGACCCGTTGATTTGATAGCTCTGCTCACGCTGGTACTTGCAGCGGTGGTGCGTATTTTCAGTAACAAATTGCGCTGGCTGTCGCTACTTGTCGCTGTGATAGCAGTTCTTCTGGCTTTGCAAGATCAAACACGATGGCAGCCATGGTTTTACCAATACATCCTCATGTTGGTGTTCCTGGCAGCCGGGCATAAGTTCGGCAACCGCCAGGGTCTGGATGCCTGCTGCATAATCATGTCCTTTACTTACCTTTGGAGCGGACTGCAAAAGGTTAACGCCGGCTTCTGCATGGAGCTGGTGCCGTGGTTGTTTCACCTCGATCCCAAGTACGGGATTGCGGCAGGAATCGCCTGCGCTCTGGCCGAAGCCACATTAGGCATTGCCCTCCTGTTGCAGCGATCGCGAAAAATTGCATGCATCCTCTTGTCCATCATGCACCTAACCCTGGTAGGTTTCTTGTACCACCACAACTGGAACTCTGTAGTCTGGCCCTGGAACCTCGTTATGTGCGCGCTGACATTCAGCTTGTTCTGGCGCGACTCGCAGCGCTCCACCAGTGCGATGCTGTTGCCCGGGAAGTCTGCGATCAAGATTGCGGCACTGCTATTGTTCGGCTTTCTGCCGGCGCTCAACTTCATCGGTTTATGGGACGCCTATCTTTCCGCCTCCTTATGCTCTGGCAACACACTGCGAGCAAGGCTGCAGTTTTCGAGAGAACAATACGAAAAACTGACGCCAAAGGCCAAGGAACTGGCTGAACCGGTAGACGACGTTTTTGAACTGGACGTTTTCGACTGGAGCATGAAAGATTTGAATGTTGCCAGCTATCCCGAACCACGCGCCTATCAAGAGCTTGGACGGATCATGTTGCATCGCACCGGTGGTGATACAGTAAACCTTGTCTATATCAAATTTCCAAGATTTTTTGAAAGCATGCCTACAGAGCCGCCAAGAAAGAGGACGGAGTAGTGTTTGATGGAGCAATCACATATCGAAGACGCACTATTGATTGTCCTGCTAATGAGTGGACCGTCATCATAAAAACCTGCTGCATCCACATTCCGGCTACGTTCAAGGTCGGCTTCACTGCTGAATCCGGAACCATTGAAGGAAAATTCGAAAAGCAAGGCGGTCTCATGTTCTTTCCGATTGGAGCACCGGTTACCGGACCCATCTCCCAATCAATGAATTTTGAGCGATCGATCTGGAACGACTACTTTTGCATCAAAATACGTCCTGCAAGTAATCTGAAGGCGGACGTTCGCATGCTCTGAGAGCCGCGAACAGTTCCACAGACCAAGAGAGTCTACGCTCCGCAGCGGCTCCTTAGAACCGCTTAACCAGTTTTTCGCAACAAAATAATGACGAGGACTTCGTTGTTCTGAGAGAATAGCGACACCTTGCTGCTAAAATCTATCGGGGACATATCTCAGGAGTCGGTGCATTTCCCCTGGAAGCACCTGAACCGGCGTCCTTGCTTGATCGAAGGTGCAACGCATGTTTTTGGAAAGAGGAGATAACGAATGAAGGGCGCGAAGCGGTCGCGTGAATACGGTGAAGGCTCACCGAGAAAGAGAAAACTAGATCCGATCGTTGCCAACAAGATTGAGTACATCGATTACAAAGACGTCAATCTGCTGCGCAAGTTCATAACGGAAAACGGCAAAATTTTGCCGCGTCGCATTACTGGCTGCAACGCCAAAAACCAACGGTCAATTACCGTAGCGATCAAGCGTGCAAGAGCGCTGGGCATTCTGCCTTTCAGCGGTTCGGTCTAAATCCGGCTAAAACTGAATGTGCGTACTGAGCGGCTTCGTCCGCTCTTTTTGCTCTTGAGGACTCCGGAGATCGTGACCAATGGACGCCAACAAGCTGCGAACATCCGGCTGGATCACCCTGGCTCTCGCTGCGGCCTCTCTGGAACCGATACTTGTAAAATTCGGATACCGCGGCACCTTGGAGCCCGCGCAGCTTGTCGTCTTAAAAAATGTAATAGCGGCACTTGTCATGATGCCGCTATTTTCACAAGCAAAGTCCGCCGGGATTTCCAGCCTGCGCCAAATGTTGATTCCGGGTGCGCTACTTTTCATCACAAACTTGACGGCACTTCTCTCATTACAGCACCTTCAAGTAGTGCTATTCATCACTATCGTCACCACGACACCAGCCCTGGTTGCCCTAGTAAACACAAGATTGGGACGTGAGTCCGGCGGCTCCAAGTTCTGGCTCGGGCTCTTTATGTGCTTTGCGGGCGTTATCTGCACACTGGACTACAAGGACATCACCGTCAATTACATAGGCGTGGCATGCGCCTGCGTCAGCGCTTTCAGTTCGACTTTCTATAGGGTAAAGATGGAAGAGATCACGTCGACTTTCTCACCCGCTCTGTGCAGTTTTTCGACATTTGCAGTGCAGGCTGTTCTGACCCTATCTTTAATACCGCTGGTCCGCCCGCTCCCGGGCGAAGCTTACGGGCTCGGCCTCTGGCTCGGAATCTCAGCCAGCATTGGAAACATTGCTTTCCTATCCGCACTGCAGCTGGTCGGCTCAACTCGCATCTCAATTTTGACTATGTTGCAACGCCCTCTAATAGTTGTCCTGGCAGCAATCTCCCTGCAAGAAACAATTTCTCCTGCACAATGGCTAGGCGTTGCGCTGGTGATGACCGGCGTTCAGCTAGCGCAGGTGAAGCGGATCGCCGAGGTAAAAACTTCGGGTTTACCCTGTTGAACAAACTCTAATTCGTTATATGCTGTGAGTGGCGAAAAGTAGGAGAGTTCACATGGACTCAACAGATTGTATGAAAGATTTCGTTGGTCTTTCCCTCAACTGGGATGCTTTAGTTACGTCAACTCTGGATCAGGCGAGGCAAGAGATTGAAGCTGCGACGCGGACTCCGTCGACGCATATATTTCCGCCCGTCACCGAGCCGCTGCAAATTAAGCGCGTCAGTTTTGCGGAATTCACGAACTACCGTCCAGTGCTCAGCTAGTCCAGCTCCTTCTCAAGACACGTTGCTTCGTTGCTCTGATGCCTGAAGCAGAGCCAGAGTCTCTTGCGCTTAGCTTACTCCTCCGCGCCGCCGCCGGAAGTTTCGAGCCCTGGAGCCACGGACAGACACCTAATTTGGAAAGAACGCCAAGGGGTACGAGAGCTAAACCACTTCTCGTCAACATTACATTTTCCTATAACAAACACAAAGCGCCTCTTCTACGCTCGCAGTCAAAGTCTCAGAAAATCGCGACAAATCCGAACAGCCCACGCTCAACTCACACAAACAGCCCCGACGGCATTCCGCAGAAATGACACGCGTCCATTTTTGGGGGACTTGCCAGAATTTGCAAGCAGAGCTATCGTAGTTTTAACGTTCACTAGCCAAGGTCGATACTGTTCGCGAGCACACCACTCAATCAACCACATTAGCCCAGGGACCAATTTTTTTGCGGGCGCAAGAGCTCACAAGCCCACAGGCTTAACAGAACAAGCCCCGACCGCTGCCAAATTTCAACACCCATTCGCCTGCGCTCTCCGCGGAGGAGCTTTGTCATGCTTCCTTGTTACCCCCAACACTCCAATCTGCTTCGAACATTCCAATTATCATCAGGCAGCGTGCCGGGTCGAAGACACATAGGAAACGGCAACCTTCTCGCGGGAAGGAACAATCAAGACTCTTTCGGCATTTACCAGGGCGATAGGTTCCTTCTAACTAGCGTGCACGACGGCTGCGGCTCCAGTCATTACTCTGAAGTCGGCGCATTGATGGCACCGCGCCTGCTTGCGGCAGCCTTCGAAACAGCAATCGATCACTTGGACGGTTCGCTCCCGGACAAGCCGCAGATCTTGATAAATCTCGCCCAGTTTCACTTCCTGAACTCTCTTCATCGCAGTATCGAAGAACTTTCACCGCGAAAGACGGGTGAGTACTTTAACAAGACCGTACTGGATTTCTTTCTCTTCACCACAATCGGTGCATTCCTGTCGGACGACTTGTTCATAATTTTCGCCTGCGGCGATGGGCTGTACTGGCTCAACGGCAAACTTTTCATCCTTGAACCAGCCAGCGGCAATACCCCCGCTTACATTGCATACGCATTGTTGCAAGACCAAGACCTTAGCGAGTCTTTTGCTTCACCACCGGCCCTATCCGTTTTAGCAGCTGGCTCTCTTTCCAGCTTGCAATCCCTCGTCCTGGCTACCGATGGCGCGCATGCGCTCGTAAGAAACGAAATCTCACTGGTCCCGGGAAAACAAAAGACTGTCGGACCTATTGAGCAGTTATGGCTCGACGACCGCTTCTATGACGATCAGCAACCCGAGCTTTTGACACTCTGGCTGCGACAGCTAAACAGCGAGGTAACAAGACTCAGCTCGGCCAACACATGTCCGGCAACGCTAAAAAGACATTGCGGCTTACTCGAAGACGACACCACGCTCGTCACTCTTCGGCGGAGGGCGCACGATCATGACTAATGTTTGGATTGGAAACAGGTCTTTCTCCGCCGAGCCAAGCGCACTCGTCGGCGAAGGTGGTGAGGCCGAAATCTATCAGATTGCACCCGACACCGTTCTCAAACTTTTCAAAACGCCTTCGCATCCTCAGTTCCAAGGCGCTACGCCACAAGCGCAATCCCTACGCGAGGCTGCGAGACTTCGAATTCAGGAGAGGCAGTTAAAACTTTTGGCATTTCCGGTCGTACCACCACATGTCGTGGCGCCCACTGCACTCGCATGGAGCAGCACAAACCAATCCAGAAGTTTCGTAGGCTACTCGATGCCTCTCATAGATGGCGCTTACACGCTGAGAGAATACTCGCAACGCAGCTTCAGAGAAAGCGGAGGCATCACTCCCTCAGACGTTGTCGAAGTCTTTCTCGATCTGCACAACACACTCAAAACATTGCATCAGAACAAAATAGTGATCGGCGACTGCAACCCTATGAATGTTTTGGTCAACAAGAAGCAGGCGTACCTGATCGACGCTGACAGCCTGCAATTCGATGCCTTCGCCTGCTCAACCTACTGCTCAAACTACGTCGATCCGCTCATCTGCCGAACGGGCGTAAACGTGCCGGAGATGGTCGGGCAACACTCCGAACTCACCGATTGGTACGCATTCGCTATTCTGTTTTGGGAGTGCTTGCTCTGCGTGCATCCCTACGGCGGGGTCTTCAAACCGGGAAATCCTTCACAGCGGTGCAGCCCGTCCGAAAGACCGCTCAAACGTATCTCAGTGCTACATCCTGACGTTCGCTATCCCGCAGCAGCAGTACCGTTTAATACACTGCCGGATCCCTTGCTGGACTTTTACTGTCGACTGCTCGTCAACGACGAGCGCCGAGAGTTTCCCGCCACATTCTTAGAAAACCTGAGATTCCGGAACGATCAAGGATTTCTCGTGCAGAAATTCTTTGTTCCCGGACAGCAGACGCCGCGCCCCGCATCCCGGGTCACCAACGAGAACAATGTTGCCAGATCAGTCTTCTCCACTTCCGGTGTCATTCTTCAGTGCACCATTCAAAATCGAAGAGTGCGCTATCTCTACCATTCAGACGGACAATTCCGCCGCGACAGCGGCGATACAGTCCTCACCGGCCCGCTCGATCCCGCCATGAATTTCAGAATCATCGGTGATAAGACTATTGCATCAAAAGCCCACAACACGTTTTGCCTGCAGCCGGGAACAGACCCGGTGCGAATTCGTGCCGATAGATTCAGAAACGCACTGCCGATTTTCGAAACAAACAACGAAAATTATTTTTGGATTGAAGGCGGAGTGGTCTGGAAAAACAGCAGCGCCACGCCAATACGATTAACTGACGTACTGGAGGGACAGACGCGCATAGCCGTTGGAACCAGGTTCGGGTTCGGATTTTACAGCGCCGGCGAATACCGCAAAGCATTCTTATTCAGACTAACAGATGGCGTCAAGGCCACGGTCGACGCAAGCGTAATTGAGGGAACCCTAGTGGACTATCGCTGCCACTTTGGCAACAACGCAATCTGGTTTCTAACAACACGGCAAGAACAAACAAAAATTGTAAACTGCTGCACCCTCATCGACTATACAGGGGCGCTAGTCGCCAGAGCGGAATGTGACGAAGGCGCCGATCACTGGCTCTCACACCTGGATGGAAAATGCGCCTCATTCACCGGCAACGACGTGTTATACGCCACGGCAGAACATGGGCTGGTGTGCATTGAGCCAAGCCATGGCCAACTGGTCGAGACCCGTCAACTATCGCTGACAACAGGAATGATTCAGCCAAACGATAACCTTCTGTTTTCGCAAGATGGCATCTACACCTGGAATCGTCACGAGATAAGACTCCTGACACCAAACAGTCGTTCTGTTTCCGGTAACCAACCGAAGCCGGCAACGGCCTGATGAATCACTTACCCACTGGAGGTAAATCCTATGACCACCGTACCCCAAACACTGCGCAGCTACGAGCTGCCGTGCCCGTCGTTCTTTGAACCGGGTCGCGTTGCCGACTTTTTCACCCCGAAGTACGACGACATAATGCACAATGCCACCGAGTGGCGCACCAAACACAAGATTTCTCCTCGTCGAAAAGATAACTACTCGATCGCGCTGACAATAATCGACCAGCAAAAAACATTCTGCCTGGACGACGGAGAGCTTTCCATCGCACCGGCATCCATAACAGACACAGTCAACATCTGCGAATTTGTCTATCGCAATTTGCGAGTGATAAGCGACCTGATTTTGACTCTGGATACACACTATCTCTTTCAGATATTCCACCCTCTATTTTGGCTCGACGGCAACGGCGATCACCCTAAAGGCTTCACAGTAGTGTTACCCGGAGATGTAGGCAAACGCTGGTTCGTCAACCCGGAAATGGCATACGTGCTATTCGGCGACGTAAAGTATCTCTCCTGGCTGCAAACATATGCAGTGCACTACACGGAAGAACTTGCTCGGCAAGGTAAGCCACCACTGGTAGTATGGCCTGTTCACGGGCGACTGGGCAGTCCGGGACACGCAATAGTCCCCGCACTGCAAGTAGCAGTAGACTTCCACGACATTACGCGATGGAGTAAATCCCAATATCGTATCAAAGGCGATCTACCTTTGAGCGAGTACTATTCGCCTTTTGGTACGGAAGTAACCAAAGCGCACGATGGGGTTGTAGTGGGAGAAGAATCGGACCGCGCCGTAGAAGATCTGCTAAAAAACGAAGTCTTGATCATAGCCGGCGAAGCCGAATCACACTGCGTAAGAGCTGCCATCTACGACGTTTTGAAAAAAATCAAAGTTCAGGATCCGTCGCTTGCCAAACGAGTTTACATTCTGGAAAACTGCACATCTTCTGTACCCGGCTTCGAGCAACAAGGCAAAGACGCAATGGAAGACTTCAAAAAGGCAGGAATGAACGTGGTCGACTCCCGCACCCCAATAGAAGACTGGCCGGGCATTAACCCGAAGATATTCAATTTCTAACCCCTACAACCCGCCTTTTCCGGAGGAAGATACCATGACCGACGACACCCCTGATTGCGCAGACTTATTCCAGGACGCTCAGGAATGCGGCGAAATTTCGCCCAACTCCGCAATGCTCCTGACGGGACTCTCCGCAAGAATCAACAAAACAATGGCTATAATGCCGAGCAAACCGCTGGTCACAGACCAGACATTGCTCTGCATGCTGCTGGACAATAGCCCTTCCATGGAATACAACCGCAATCACGTAGCGGCTGTCGAAGGGCACAACGCCGTCACCAACGCACTTTTGCAAGCCAAAGCGATCAATTCCGTGGAATCACTTACAATGCTGCTAAATCCGAATGCAAAGTACATCCGCAACATCACCGGTGATTCCGATGACTTTTGCTGGGTCGCATTGAGAGCAGCTCCTCGCCTCGACCACAAGCGATACATTCATGGAAGCGGAACTCCATTGTTTGATCGCTGCCTGGAAGCACTCGGCTCAGTAGTAGCAAGGACAAAGTGGTGGGAGGATACCTATGGCGTTCAGGCTCGCTCGATCACGCTGCTCATGACAGACGGAGAGGACAATGACAGCAAATCATCTGCCTGTGACGTCGCTCAACTCGTTCGCGATATGCTCTGCATGGAAAAACACCGCATCTTTTTCATGGGCGTACACTCGGTTACCGCAGACTACAACAAACTCGGAGCCAGCATGGGCATTCCGCAAGAATGCATCGGTGTCGTCGAGCGAGACGCAAAAGCAATACGAGACAAGTTTCAGCTGTTCAGCCAGTCCGCCATTGCCGTGGCAGCGAACTATAATCCCGCTAACGCATCGTTTAACCTCTGACC
This sequence comes from Candidatus Obscuribacterales bacterium, assembly GCA_019752635.1. Classification (GTDB taxonomy): domain Bacteria; phylum Cyanobacteriota; class Vampirovibrionia; order Obscuribacterales; family Obscuribacteraceae; genus JAKFUT01. The sequence goes on from JAIELX010000048.1 coordinate 22,295, forward strand.
AAGATAACTTAGTGTGGATGAATGAGATGCTTGACGAACTTAATGCCCTTGTACAGGAGGTACCCTGAAGTACCTGCAAGAAGACCACCGGTCAAACAGCACGGCACTACTCGAAACTCGCAGATGGGCGCATTACTGAGCGTATACATAACCGTAACAGTCGCGAATGGCACCAGAAAAGCCAATAAGCTGTATCTGCCACTGCACTTCTTTGGTTCAGTTTGCACTGGAGCGTCGTTAGCGCTCGCACCAACTTCTTGCTGATCGTATCCAATGATTTTTGTCATAGTCGCCATTCAAGCATCTCCCACAAGACTCTCCATTTATACGGCCAGCTTGTAAAGCGATTGAACCGGACAGTACACTTAATCAACTGTCCGGTTGGGCTTCCTTCAGCTCTTTGTCCCGTCTTTATTATCTTCCGGCTTCCTCCGGATCATACTAGCCTGTTTGGTCTACTTCAAATGAGGAGGCTGTCTGCGGCGCCTCCCTGAACTGATTGCCTTTTCAGGACACACCGCCTCCAGCCGAGAAAAAATCTCCAGCGCGGTCGACTCGATAACCAGTGGGGAGATTCCCACTGGAGGCAAAAACCCGAAAAAGTTCATGTCCAAGAGTTTCCCAACTTTGTCTACACACAGAAGGCAAGGTCAGGAAGGTTCAGAAACCCGGTTAACCGGGTGTCTCATTCGCGCGCAGGTATTCCCCATCTTCTGAGAGATGCGAACTCATCATGACAGAACTAGAATCTTCTAAAACATACGCAAAAAAGATAACAGAAGCCGTTGATCAAGGATCGCTGTCAGCCGAGTTACAGAAAAGCAGTGACGCAATCCGCGGCGCGAGCACACCGGAAGCCGCAGACAAGATGCTGCAGGAAGTCACCAGTGAACTGCATTCAAGAGGTGCTATTGCCAAAGTTGTCGGTGCCTGGGCACGCGAAAACTTTAGCGACCTGGACCTGGACGGCAATGGCAAAATCAGTGCGGCAGAACTCGACAGCATTTTGAAAAACAAGTTGTTATCCAATGCGACCAATCCACTAGAGCGTCAACTCTTGCGCTACATGCAAATAAACCGCGATGCAATTGCCAAAGCCAAAAACGACGAATGGGGCAGCGATACCAGCATAACATCGGCCGATTTGACCGAACACGAGAAAAAGAGCGCGACCGCGACCAGCACGGCAGTATCCGCAAAGAGGCTAGTCGACACCTTCGGCGATCGTGCCAGCTTCAACCGCATCGATGCAAATCGCGACGGATTTTTGACCGACCAGGAATTGAAAGATGCTCAAGCAGGGAAGCGCGGCAGTTTCAACGACGAAGAGCGCCAACTACTCAAGTTCATGCAAGACAATCGTACCCCGATTGCCAAATCAGTTAACGATCAACGCTTGTTCGAAACCAGAATCAGCCTTGCCGACATCAGCGCTTTCGCCGGCAACAACAAGCTAGCAGAACTACCCGCCAGCCTGGCCTCGGCCAAAGACTACTCGGAACGAAAAGCAAATACGGCACCAAAAACGGGAATGCATTTACCCGACCTGGTGCTGGATTTCGGCAAAGAGAACTTCTCCGCGCTAGACCATAATGGAGACGGCAAGATTAACAGAGCCGAAGTTCAGAAGCTCTCCTCTTCTGCATTCTGGAAACGCGGTCTATCCGAAGACAACATGCGAGCCATGTCGGCGCTGGACAATAAGCTTGAGTATATTCAGCGTTCGCACCGCGATGAATACTGGTACAAGGATCGTAAGGGAGTTACAACCAAGGACCTTGAGGCTTACGCCAAGTTCGAGGCCCAAAACAGAAAAGACCTGCCAACCACGCCGGGCGATCACCAGCTGCAGCTCACCATAGGCGGTGTCACCCGCGATTACACCATGCATGTGCCGAAAGGATATGACGGCAGCAAACCAGTTCCCATTGTCTACGCGTTCCACTATTTCACTGGCAACTCAGACGAGATGGCGGCCACTACGCGCCTATCCGAGAAGGCCGACAAGGAAGGCTTCGTGGTCGTATATCCTAACGCTAAGGGCTGGATTGGCAATAAATTCCGCCAGTGGAACCTGAACAACAATGCCAACTATCGAATAGATGAAGTTGCATTTGTCGACACCATGATGAACACCATCGAAGCCAAACTTAACATCGACAAAGACCGGGTATATGTTGCCGGATACTCGAATGGCGGCATGCTCGCGCAAGAAATTGCCGCCAAATTTTCCGATCGCGTTGCAGCGATGGCCTGCGTAGGCGGCTGTCAGAACGGAAAAGAAAAGCCGCCCGAAAACGCGGTGTCTACTTTGCTGGTGCACGGAAGAAAGGACCGCATAGTGCCTGACATGGGTAGACTCTTCACCCCCCTGTTTCCGCGATTCCAGCCACTGGAACACTCGCGCGATTTCTGGCGTACAGCAAACGGAACCGACACGGCCCAGCGCGAAGAACCAGCTTTCGGTGTTACACGCGAAACCTACACGAATAGCCGCACAGGCAAGCAAGTAATTGTCTACCGCCATGACGAAGGACACTGCTACCCCGGCGATCCGCGCGAAACCCTCGACGGAAAGCCTTTTCTGGCAATAAACGCAACTGATTTGATGTGGGACTTCTTCGCCAAGAACAAGCGCACTCCCAAGCCCAGCGACACGCCAACTCCTGCTCGCCGCTAAAATTTCGTTGCCAAAAGTCCAAACGCAGCTCGAGCGAGCGTCTACAGCCGCGAAGCGGCATCGGCGTTGTCTCCGGGCGGAGGCGAGGAGACTTGCCGAATAGCCGGAGCATACCAAAGAATTGCAACCGTAGCGCTTTCGCGAATCCTTCACAGTTCGACCTGGCCATCAATCCCGGTTAAGATGAAACTCGGGGACTAATTTGAGGCGACTATGCGGATTTTGCTAGCTGAAGACGATGAATTCTTGGCATCCGGTATTGCGTTGGCATTAAGCGACAGCGGCTATGCCATAGATGAAGTGCGGACAGGGCAAGAAGCTGACTCCGCAATCACCAACACTGCTTACGATCTCGTCATACTTGATCTTGGTCTGCCGACACTCGACGGGCTGGAGGTTCTTACCCGAGCAAGAGCAAGGGGACAGGCACTCCCCATACTCATATTGACTGCACGAGACGACGTTCGAGACCGTGTTACAGGACTTGACGCCGGCGCCAACGATTACCTCACGAAACCCTTTCACCTGGAAGAGCTTGAGGCACGAATCAGAGCATTGCTTCGAAAAGACCGCTGGGAAAATAAAACCACGGTTACATACGGGCCTCTTACCTTCGACACGTCCGACCGCGTTGCAACCCTGCAAGACAAGCCACTCGACCTGTCAGCTAGAGAACTAGCCGTTCTCGAGATTCTTATGCAAAAAGCAGGGCGCACTGTTAGCAAAGAACACATCACGGACCACCTATCGACTTGGGAATCTGAGGTCACATTTAATGCGATTGAGATCACCATTCACCGATTACGTAAGAAAATTGGTGAAGCAGGAGTGAACATCAGAACCCTGAGAGGTTTAGGCTATTTACTTGAAACCACCGGCTAATCGCTCGATCAAACGCGATCTGTTGCGTTGGTTGCTGCTTCCGCTATGCGCGTTGTGCTTGGGCAGTTCGGCAGTCGCGTATATGCTGGCTTCTTCCTTTGCCAACGATTCGTACGACCGCAACCTGATCAATACGGCGGGCTCGGTAGCCGCACGCGTTCGCGTCGGGAAGGACAACAAAGTAAATGTAGACTTGCCACCGGCAGCGCAAGCAATCTTGCGGCACACAAATCCGAAAGACAAATTTTACTATCAAGTACTCACTCCCGAGCTAGAGCGACTGGCCGGCGATCCGCTGCCGACTAGACGGCAACATCTTGATTCGAACATTCCGATTTTGCGCTACGCGACTTTTGAAGGTGAGGCGATCAGAATGGCACGAATCAGAATTCCATTGCACGATCACCCGGAAACCATTGTTCTCGTCGAGGCCGCAGAAACGCTCAACAGCAGGCAAGACTTGACTGGTCACATATTGATCAGCATCCTCATACCGCAAATTCTATTGATTCTTTTCGGAGCCGTGTCCGTATCTTTCGGTGTGCGAAAAGGATTAGAACCTTTAACCGACCTGCGCAGCGCCGTCGTCGAACGATCAAGGGCGGACCTTCAACCGCTCGATGAAAGCATCGCTCCCATGGAAGCTCAACCGTTAGCCAGCGCTATCAACGAATTGCTTGGTAGCTTGCGCGCCGACTTGGACGCACAACGCCGCTTCGTCGCCAACGCCGCGCATCAGTTGCGAACGCCGTTGGCGGGCATCCAGACTTATGTAGAACTGGTCGCACGCTCAAGTACCACGACAGACGACGCTTCGAAAAACTTGCTCAAGCAAATCGACAAGGGCCTCAATAGGATGAGCCACCTTACAAACCGGCTGCTAGCCCTGGCCAAAGCAGAACCGCAAGCGGCATTCTCTTTCGAAAAAATTGATTTGAATATTGTAGTCGGCGAAGCAGTCGAAGAACTGATCATGCTGGCCTTAGAGAAAAACATCGAGCTTGAGTTCAGGCACGAAGAGAGCCCTGCACTTATTCTCGGCGATGCGCCAAACTTGAAGGAGCTCACCACTAACCTGGTAGAAAACGCCATCCTGTACACGAAAAACCAAGGCACAGTCTCAGTCTCTGTAAAGCAGGCTGACCTGGTGCAGTTAATCGTAGAGGACGACGGTCCGGGAATCCCGCCGGAAGAGCGCGAACGTGTCTTCGAACGATTCTACCGCGTTCTGGGAACGCAAGTAGAAGGTAGCGGATTAGGTTTAGCGATAGTGAAAGAGATCGCCTCCGCGCACAAAGCGCAGTTGACATTGCAGTCAACCACCCGAGACAAGGGCGCAAAGTTCATCATCACATTCCCCGCAGTGTGAACCATCCGAAAGATTTAAACGACGGCTGTTTTCAGGGCAGAGCATTCAACAACGATTTCGCCATCCTTCTCATCCACTATCGCAGTGCCACCGTGTTCCAGTTTGCCGAAAAGAAGTTCTTCGGACAACAGTTCTTTGATCTTCTGTTGTATGAGCCTGCCCATCGGTCGAGCACCATAGAGCTTATCAAAGCCCTTGTTTGCAAGCCATTCTCTGGCAGCCGGTTTCAGTTCAAGAGTTACTTTCTTGTCCGCGAGCTGATCGATAAGTTCCTTCATGAACTTATCCACAATACGCCGAACATCATCTCTTGTTAGTTGGTTGAACGCGATCCAACCATCCAGGCGATTGCGAAACTCGGGACTGAACGTCTTTTCGATAGCCGTTTTGGCCTTACCGGCAGCCTCGCCCGACCGCAATTTCTCGTCCTTGCCCAAGGAATCAAATCCGATGTCCAAGCTGACCATCTCGCGCGCACCGGCATTTGTGGTCATGATCAAGATTACGTTGCGAAAGTCTGCTTTCTTGCCGTTATTATCCGTCAAGGTAGCGTGATCCATTACTTGCAGCAGGATGTTAAACAAATCCGGATGCGCCTTCTCAATTTCGTCAAGCACCAGCACCGCATATGGTGTCTTCGCGATCGCATCAGTTAACAAGCCGCCTTGATCAAACCCAACATATCCCGGCGGAGCACCAATCAGACGAGACACTGTGTGTTTTTCCATGTATTCGCTCATGTCGAAACGCAGGAACTTCACGCCAAGAACTCGGGCCATTTGCTTAGCCAGCTCTGTTTTACCAACACCGGTAGGTCCTGAGAACAAGAATGATCCGATCGGCTTGGTCGGACTTCCTAGTCCCGAACGTTGCAACTTAATTGCTTTTACCAATTGATCTACTGCGTGGTCCTGCCCGTATATTACGGATTTCAGCTCTTTCTCAAGCAACTGCAGCCGCTCTTTGTCCGAACCCGACACCGTTTTCGTCGGGACCTTCGCAACTCCGGAAACAACCTGCTCGAGATCATGAACGGTCACCTCCCGAGAGGGTCGCTCCTCGTCCGTCAACAATTTGACTGCGGCGCCTGCTTCATCAATGACATCAATTGCTTTATCCGGCAGACAACGATCGTTGATGTACTTTGCCGCCAATTCTACAGCTAGTCCTAGAATCTCATCACTGTAAGTAACGCCGTGATGTTCCTCATAGTACTTCTTCAAGCCTTTGAGAATCTCGACGGTTTCTTCGATGGTGGGTTCGCCGACTTCGATCTTTTGGAAGCGTCTTGCAAGCGCTTTATCCTTCTCGAATGACGCCTTGTACTCCGGATAAGTAGTCGAACCAATACAACGCAACTCGCCGCTGGCAAGGGCCGGCTTCAGAATATTGGAGGCGTCCATCGAACCTCCTTCCACCGCTCCTGCGCGCACAATGGTATGAATCTCATCAATCACCAAAATGACGCCCGGTTTCTTCTGAAGCGCTTTGACGACACCCTTAAGTCTCTGCTCAAACTGACCGCGATACTTAGTGCCTGCAATCAGCGATCCCAAATCGAGTTGATAAACCTCGGCATCTTTCAACGCGGGCGGGATCTCGCCTCGAACAATTTTCAGCGCCAGCCCCTCGGCTATAGCAGTTTTGCCGACACCAGGATCACCAACGTACACGGGATTGTTTTTGCGACGACGACACAATACGTGAACCGTGCGCCGCAACTCATTCTCGCGCCCGACCAAGTTGTCGATTTTGCCATCCTTAGCTCGCTGAATCAGATTGATACAGTATGCCTCAAGCGGATCTTTCGATGAACTGCGACCATCTTCACGTCCGTCCGGCATCACGGCATCAGAATCGACGCCGTCCTCTTCTCCATCTTTGCCCTTGGATATACCGTGCGAGACAAAGTTCAGTACGTCAAGCCTTGTAATTCCTTGTTTTTCCAGAAGGTAAACGGCTTGGGAGCGACGCTCTTGAAACATTGCTGCTATAAGATTTCCGCCGTCAATGGTCACTTGAGCCGACGACTGAGCTTGCGATACAGCGCGATCAAGAACACGTTCGAATGCTGCAGTGGGTTCCGGAGGCTGCTCAATTCCCGCCGGAAGAGTCTCCATACTATTGGTCAGGTACTCTTCCAAATCTCGCTTTAGAGCGACAAGGTCACCACCGCAGGCGCGCACCACATCGCCGCCGGTCTTCTCGTCAACCAGCGCGAGCAGCACGTGCTCTAAAGTGACATATTCATGTCGGCGCTTGACCGCTTCAGTCACAGCTTTATTCAGGGTTTTTTGTAATTCGGCTGTAAGCATAATTGATCGTTATTCCTGTTCTATCGTGCAAAGCAACGGAAACTCATTACTACGGGCAAGCTGTATCACTTTCTCCACTTTCGCTTCAGCAATGTCAAAAGCGTACACCCCGGCGACGCCCATACCTTGTTGATGCACAGCCATCATGATGTTGAACGCAGCCGCATCTGTCTTATGAAAGATGCTTTTCAGCACGTATACAACAAACTCCATGGTGGTGTAATCATCATTGTGCAGCAGGACTTTGAATAAGGGAGGCTTCTCCACTTTCTTCTTAGTTTCTGTAATTATCCCGGTGTCATGGTCGCCGCCACCGTCTTCCACATCATCATCGTCGTCATCCCATTCGGACATGGTTTGCCCACCCTTTCGGCACCCGTTAGCTCTCTTTTGCCCGGAGATCACTGCAGAAGGTCTACATGTCAAACCCAGGCTCTAGTTTTCGGCGAAGTACTGCAATTGTAACCACTTGGACCGCTGAACGCCATTTAATGCCCGAGGATGATCGCAAGGAAAAGAGTCCCGTCCCCGGGTTCCCTGCAACCCTTGTCATCCGGCGCTGTTGTCAGAAACCTATCGTCAAAGTGGCGAACCACCGGTCCCTACAAGCGGTTCGCCTTTCCTCTTTGGGATTTTTGTATGTATTCACTAAGAGGCGTAGCGATTGAAACAGACGTTTCAGAAATTCAATTCCAGAGGTGGATGTGGTCGCTTCATTGTGCGGAGCATGCGGCTGTGACTCATGGCTCTCA
>JAIELX010000147.1 GCA_019752635.1 Candidatus Obscuribacterales bacterium
TTTCATCGAATAAATGCCTCTGCCACGTCGCGGTTTATGATGCTGTTCGCTTAGTCGGACGAGTTCCACTCACTGACTAATTACTTTGTTTTTTCGCTCTACTGTTCACTCTCGTAGGTGTTAGCAGACGCTGACATCCCTGCATCAAGCGCCATATATGCACCGCAAAATCGCCGGTCGATTCTTATACCCTTGTTTCGGGGGCGTCTTGACTCGCATAAAATTGATGCGGTCGGAAACTGAACAACCCGACCGCGTCTGTGCCCGTTCCACAAACGCTAGCGCCGGTTTCCGTACCGGAATCCGCTGAGAGGACACCAAGTTGGTCCAATACCGGTACACGGCGATCGTTTAGACCTCCTTGCAAAGTGATATCAAGGAGCAAATCCAAGCGGACAAAGTGCTATAAATGCCACTCGTATCTGTTTTGTGCGGAGAGGCAATGAGCGAATCGTCAGCAAATTACTTCGGACTTTCGGCAGAGTACGCTGCAGCGGAGCAATCGCGAGTAGCGATTGTCCCAGTGCCGTACGAAGCAACGACAAGTTATGGCAAGGGCACGGCAAACGGCCCCGCAGCTATTCTTGAAGCAAGCCAGCAAGTTGAGTTGTTTGATGATGAGTTATGGGTTGAGCCTTACAAGCTCGGCATCCAAACGCTGCCCCCGGTCATTATCGAGCCGCAATCAGCAGAAATTGAGCAACCTTTCAAAGCGTTGACCGATGTAGTCTCGCCGCTGGTGGAATTCAACAAATTCCCCATAATACTTGGCGGAGAACACGCCCTAACTTACGGCTCCGTCGCCGCTTGCATCGAAAAATATCCGGACCTCTCCATACTGCAAATCGACGCCCATGCTGATTTACGTAAATCCTATGAAGACAACGTTTACAGCCATGCCTGTATTAGCTACCACCTTTACAATCTTCTACCACAGCCCAATATCACGCAAGTTGGTATTCGCAATATCAGCAAAGAAGAAGCTGACTGGATGGAAGAAGAACAGCCTAATATCAACATCTTCTGGGCTCGAAACCAGGATAAATGGAATTTCTCCGACATAATTTGGGGCCTTTCCGACAATGTTTATTTGACTATTGATATTGACGGTCTCGATAGCGGCATCATGCCCGCAACAGGAACACCTGAGCCAGGCGGCATGACCTGGTATCAACTGATGGAGTTAATCAAACAGCTTTGCATTCGCAAAAATGTGGTCGGCGCAGACGTCGTCGAGTATGCTCCAATCCCTGGACTTCATGCACCGTCGTTCTTGTGCGCAAAACTTTTGTACAAGATGATCGGCTACCGGTTCGCTCTTGAACTAGGCGTCACTAAGAAATACCTGTAGGACCGAACACGGACAAGGACGAGTCTATCGACCCGTCCCGGTAAGAAACTGGACGCCACTGAAATGGCGGCAAAATTGCAGTAGACGAACACGCGACGGCTCAGAGGATTCACCGAGGAACCGGAGCGGTTAAATACGTCCGCTTAAAGTAACAGCTCGCTACTAGCGAGGCTGACTGTATTTACACTACAATCGAAGTTCCTGGACAAATCACGCAAGAGACTTGTGAATTTCGTGCAAACAGACGCAATGTTCATGGAACTAGCGATTAAACAGGCTTTGACCTGCGGGAACGATGTGCCCGTCGGTAGCATTGTCGTTTTTGGGAACGAGATTATTGGTCGCGGATTCAATGTTCGCGAGCGCGACAACGATCCGGCCGGCCATGCCGAGATACTGGCGCTGCGCGAAGCAGCAAAAGTAATCGGCAACTGGCGGTTGGACGGAGCGACACTTTACTGCACGTTAGAACCCTGCGCAATGTGCGCCGAAGCAATGATACAGTCACGAATATCTCGAGTAGTCTTCGCCGCGTACGATCCGATTTCAGGTGCGGCCGGATCAGCGTTCAACTTGTTTGTACGCGGAAGAGCACTGCCGCTTCCGGAAGTAATAGGCGGTATTCTTGAAGAACGTTGCCGAGCCATGATCCTGCAGTTTTTTCACAATCGCAGAGAAGAAGAGGATAGAGTTTGAATCGACAAACTAAGATCGGCGGACTCGTGCTCGGACTGCTTCTAGCGCCGCTCGCGACCCGAGGCGCAAACAGCATTACAAACACCACCACGGCACTCAAAGCCGGCAAGGGCGACGATGAGCGAGTAGCCACCGGCTATTTGCGCCTGCAAGAGTTGAATTCCGACGGCGCAATCAGATCAATCACAGCGCCGTTTATCGAAGCAATGAACAAAGGGGATCGCGTCAAAGCCGCGCGTTATCTGCTTTTGATCGCTTACGGCTTCCGGCTGGACGACAATGACGATGCAGCTGCAGCCTGCGCCACAATTGCCAGCAACCTCGATCCGAACAATGCGCTGGCTCTAGTGCTCTCCGCTGATTACCTTTCGCGCGCCGGCCGCTTGGAAGAAGCTGACAGCAAATGGAAGTTGTTGGGCAAATTTTCACAAAACGATCCAATCATTATGCGCGGAAAAGCGCACCAGCTATTCAGCCAGAACAAACTGGACGAGGCAGAACAGATACTGCACCAGGCCGTTAAACAAAACAGCGAAGAAGTAACTGCGCGTCACATGTTAGGAATGTTCCATTCGGTGCGCGGAGAAAGAGAGGCTGCCACCGAGTGTTTTGATGCTCTGGTGAAACTATCGAAAGACGAGTACCAGAAGAAAATGTATGCTGGTTTGTCGGCTAGCTGCCTGGGAGATCAAAAGAAAGCCGAGGATTTGTATCTCGCTGCAGGTCGTATCAGACCCGGCGATCCCGCATGGCACGATGCACTTGCAATGCTCTACATGGCGCAAAAGAAAATACCTCAGGCCCGTGCTCAAATCGAGGAGGCTGCAAAATGCAAGCGATTCAGTTCCCAGATTGCTTTCAACTACGCCGCTATACTGGTGTTCTCCGGAGAACAAGCGAAAGCAATTCGACTGTTGCAGCGCATAACTGAACTAAAGCCGAACTCTTTTCGGGCTCATAACGCCCTGGGCACCACGTACAAAGCCGTCGGCAAGACCAACGAAGCCGAACAAGAATTCCTGAAAGCGCTGGCGCTGCATAGCAGGAAAAATTCCACGTACTCAAACTTGCTCGGTCTGGAACACGTTCGAAACGATGAAAAGAAAACTCGTGCAATAGTCGCGAAATGGACGGAAAACAATCCCGATAGCTGGGACTGCCTGGCCGCGAACGGCACGCTGTGTCTAAAAGCGAATCAATGGAAAGAAGCACAAGATTTTTTCACACGCGCCGAACAAAACAAGCCGCATCTGAGAAAAGACGAGAAAACTCCAGTACTGAAGCTATGCTCGATTTATGCCGGACTGGCCACCAGCCGCTACAAACAAAACGACTTAGCGGGAGCGCTAACAAGCGCACAGCTTTTCAACGCAACAAAACCCGCGCCGGACGAACGCGGCGGAGTGCCCGTGCGTCCACAGAAAGTTGACTTCGCCGCCCTCAAACCAGCATCGGACAAGCTGAAGGCAGCAGAACACGCGGTCCTGGCCGACACCTTGTACGAGACGAAACAGTACGACGACAGCGCAGCTGAATACAACAAAGCAATAGCAAACGAACCGGAAAACATCGTATGGCATGCGGCATTGTTAAAAGTCTACATTGACAAGAGGGATATCGCTGGAGCCGCAAAAGAAGACCTGGCGGTATCTCAGCACATGATAAACAAAGTCGGAGAAGCCCTTAACTTTGGCAAGAAAGAAAAGGCGAAGTAGCTTCGTCAGTTGAGTTTTTCCTCAGAATCGATATGGGTCTGAATCTACCTTGATCCAACCGGCTGAGTTGGCTTAGTGTCAATCGCCATCATTCTTACCTGTCAAAACCAGTTATACCTCCGAAGAAACCCGTCCATCCGAACTTCACCTTAAGACACGCGCAGTTAGCGCGTTACCTGTCCTGCTGCTTGCATATTTGCGAGATGACAGGACTAGAAGGAGGTGCCATGGTGTCCACCACTAACACCAATCCGCTCATTCTCACTGTTGTGAATCCTGCAACCCTGGAAGTTCTGGGCCACACGCAAGTTGCGTCCGAGCAGGAGGTCAAAGGAAAAATCGAAATTGCCAGACGCACCTTCGGCACCTGGAGCAAGATGTCGCTTGCCCAGCGCCTGGAACGGCTCGAGCAATTCCGCAAGTTACTTGTCGCAAACCGCATGGAAGTAGCAAAGCTCATCAGCCAGGAATCAGGCAAGCCCCTGGTCGAGAGCCTCTGCGCTGAGGTTTTCTCCGTACTGGAAACATGCAACTGGCTGAAGAAGAACGCTGCGAAGATCCTCGCTCCGGAGTCGGTCAGCGTCAATCGGCTGTTCTTCACCTTCAAGAAGGCCTACAACGTCTTCGATCCGCTGGGCGTCATCGGCGTAATCTCGCCGTGGAACTTCCCCTTTGCCATTCCGGCCTCCTCGGTTCTGACGGCACTTGTTGCCGGCAACACCGTTATCCTGAAGCCGTCACCCAAGACACCACTGTCCGCGCAACTCCTGCTCGACTTGCTGCTGGAAGCCGGATTTCCGGCAGGCGCAGTAATGGTGGTGCAGGGAGATCGCGACCAGGCCCGCTGGGTTGTTGAAGGCGACATCGATCGCGTCGTCTTCACCGGTTCGGTGAACGGCGGCAAGGCAATCATGGACATGGCGGCCAAGCGGCTGTTGCCGCTGACGTTGGAGCTGGGTGGCAAACACCCCGCCATTGTGCTGTCCGATGCAAACGTCGACAAAATCGCCGACGCCATCGTGTGGAACGCATTCACAAATGCAGGCCAGGCGTGCGCTTCCATCGAGCGTCTCTATGTGCACCACACACTGCATGATGCGCTCGTGCAGCGTATCGTGGAACGCACAAACCGGCTACGCATAGGCGACCCGCTACATGTCGACACCGACATCGGTCCGATGATCGATGCCGCGCAGCTCGACCGTGTTAACACACTGGTCCAGCGTGCAGTTGCAGCCGGTGCACATGTGGCCGCTGGCGGACGCGTCCGGACCGAGCTCAGCGACCGTCTGCCGCACGGGCTGACTGGGCACTACATGGAACCTACCGTGCTGACCGGTCTGTGGCACGGCCACGAAATCGTTCGCGAAGAGATCTTCGGTCCGGTGCTCCCCATTGTCCCTTTCCACTCAGTGGAAGAGGCCGTCGCGCTGGCCAACAACTGCAAGCTCGCCCTGGGTGCGTCCATCTACACGAGCGACAAGGCGGCAGGCGAGAGGCTGGCTCGGCGCATCCGCGCAGGCATGGTCTGGGTGAACGACGGCATTTACTCGCACGCCTGTCCCGACGCCCCGTGGGGCGGATTGCGCAACAGCGGCTTCGGACGGACGCACGGCAAACATGCGCTGTTGGACTTCGTCAACATCAAGCACATCGGCTCAGAGGAACAGGGCAAACGCGACTGGCACTTTCCCTACAACACTGATCGGCTCGAGCTGATCGACAAGGGCTTGACCGCCGTACACGGGCACGACTGGACAGGCAAAGCCAAGGCGCTGATCGGCATGCTCCCGCGCGTGCTGCGTCTGCGTTTCGGAAAGGGCAACGGCAAGGAAAGCAACAAGAAAAACAGCTAAACCGCGCGGTCTCAAAGAGACCGGAGCAAATAGCTGTCCAGCAGCGTTGCGCCGGCACTGCGGGTGGTGGCAATCGAAAGATACCACCACCACTGTGCTTCATCCTACACCTACTACAAATCCGCGTAGCCTCAAAAAGGCACAAGTCTAACCTTGACAAAGAGAAGAAGCGAGCGCGACAAGCTCGCTTCTTCCCTGCACAAAACCGCTTTAGCGAATTGAGTCTGTTGGACCGTCACTCTTCTTGGCGCAGGCAACACGCCAACGAATTTCATTTTCCAGCTGCCGGCCGATGAATCCGTCAGAACTACGTCGCCAGGGCGCATTGCTCAAAAGTTCGTCGTAGTATGCTTCTCGATCCTGCTCACGCAATGCCACGTTTAGTATCGCTTCCGGTCGCGACTGCAGCACATCGCTGATATCAGGTCCCGCCGAACTGTCATCCAATCGAAGCAGATAATAGTGATAAGAACGCATGGTGTGTAGTCGCTGATACACTTCGCTCTTGTTGGAAAGTCGGAAATTTTCGCCGTAGCTTCTAGATTCTTGTCCGAGTTTACGCATTAGCACCTCCCAAAAGTCCGTAACAAGACAGCACGACAGGCTCGATCTCCCTGCCGCGTCAACAAACTGTCATTCGCTGGAATTCATGCGGTATTGCATGCAATAGCGGATTGATTGCGGTAGCTTCTTCTCCACAAAAACTAAGTTCGGTAGAACTCGACCGTAGCGAACACGAGAGCCACTTCCAACACCACCAGACTGGAACTACGCGCATTCTCGCCGTGCGAAACTAGCGCGAAGCCTCCGATATCGAGCAGCCCGGCCCTGCGTGCGCGCACGAAAATCAATCTAACCTTTCGCCGCCCTGTGCAATGATCACAAAACATCTACAGCCGCAACACTCACAAACACTATGTCTTGGCGGGCGCTCCCTTGAACAGGCGGGCAACAGCGTAAGCAGATTAAGTACGCCACAGGTTTACATCAGTTGAAGACGCCTGTGCGCATTGGTTAGTGAAAAGAGTCACAGCGTCACCTCGCTTTATTCCGAACCAATCCCAACTCCATACCAAAGCAATCAGCAAACCCTAAAAAAGAGCAACACGGTTGTTCGGATTTTTTGCCGGCAAGTGAGGGTTGTTTCACAGGAGATCTGAATGAACTTCACCAAGACGGGATTCTTCGCAATAGCATTGGCATCTCTCTGCTTGCTTAGCGGATGCGGCAAGCAAGAGCCCGATTTGACGCCGCAAATTCTCAGCAACACAGCGGGCACCACGGACTCGCTTTGCGATAGCGCCCAAGAAATCGCAAAGGGCAGTTACGGCAGCTATGGCCGCGACACGATCACAGCCGCCGCGCTACTCACACGGGCCGAGGATCTCGACCGCAAGGGCAAGCACACCGAAGCAGAGCAGCTGCGCGGACGTGCGTGGCAAATCGGCGCGGGCTCTTGCGGCAGCTATGGTCGCGACCAGATCTATGCAAGTGTGCACCTTTCGCGCGCCTATGCGTACGAACTTCAGGGCAACCCTCAGCTGGCCGACGCCGAAGCTACGAGCGCCTTTACCGTCGGGAAAGGTAGCTATGGCAGCTACGGTCGCGACATGATCTACGCGGCGTACCACATCACCATGGCGGACCTTTGCGAGCACCGTGGTGAGAAGCAAGCAGCCGAGCTACATCGCAAGAAAACCCGCGCGATCGGGCTAAGCAGCTATGGTAGTTACGGTCGCGACAAGATCTACGCAGCAGAGTACCTGTCGCGAGCCGATGCACTCGTCCGCGAGGGCAAGTACAGCGAAGCTGCGCTTGCGCGCTCCGCGGCTGTTCGCGCCGCCACAGACTCTTACCGCTCATACGGTTCGGATGTCATCCAGGCTGCTGTGCTGCTTTCTACGGCATACGAAGGCCACTTGCGCGGAGACTCGAACACTGCGCTCCAGGCTGAGCTGCAGGCCGTTCAGCGAGGGCAGCAGTCGTTTGGCCCCCATGGTCGCGACGTAATAAAGGCCGGTGCACTGCTCTCGCGGGCGGCGCGCCTCAGCCAACCGTCCGGCGCGGCGCAGAGCGTCGACAAGCTTGCTCTGCAAATGCTTCGAACGCGGTTCCTGCTGTTAGGTCACTTGTACGACGACGATTAAGTCGTAACTTTTTTTGAGCCTGGTGCCGACACTGTGCCTGCACCATCAAGGAACTTCCACACACACACACACCTCAGATACTCGGAGACCAAAATATGTTGACTTTCATCCTCCAGGGAGTCGCTCTCCTCGGCGTCAGCTGCATGGCCCTCTCGGTGGTAAGCTTTCTGACCTCACTTTTGGGCTTTCAGTACATTCTGAAGGCCAAGCGTTTTGCGGGTTTCTCGCGTCTCTTCTCCGGCGTGACCCTGCTCTGCGTGTCGGCGCTCTTCGCGGCCAGCGTCTTGCTGAAAGACGCTCTGCCTGCAAGCTTCCTCGAATGGGCTATCGCCGCTACGATCGTCTCGTTCACCGCGATCACGGGCGGGCAGCTCCTCAAGGACGGTTCGAGCGAGGTCCGCAACAATCCGCGCTAAGCGACGAATTCCAACCCTCCCTGCGACGCCGAACTGACGGTGAAAATCGTCTATTTGCAGGACCGAGCCGCACCGCGGTTCGGTTCTTACTCACCCTCGCCTTACTATAAGCCTTAGCGGCACAGTCGCAGTGGTCTATAATTCTGTCATGCGCGTTAAAGCCACTCGAGAGTTATCACGAGCGTTCCGCTCCGTAAACGCCCTCACGTACGAATACGTGCGGGGACAAACCATTATCTCCGGGGACCTCAACAAAAGCATCTGGAAAGTATCCTGGCCGCTATTAGTTGTGACTTCTTGCCTGGCGACAATCGACCTGGTTCATGTGCAATGTGCCGGTACCATTGATGCCGGTGCGCAAGCAATCATCGGTATTTGCGATCAGATTCTGTCACTGGCAATGATCCTGCTATCTGGATTAGCCACCAGTGCAACCGCGTTTGTGTCCCGTGCTGCCGGCAAGGGCGATGAGGACACGCTCAGCGAAGCGACCGCTCAATGCATTCGGTTGTGCGTAGCACTAGGAGCGGTGCTAACCGCAATCACACTTTTTTCTGCACCGTACGTCCTCATCCCATTCTCCGGCTGCGTAAGCAATTGCGCTGAAATATTAGGTTCAGGCACACAATACCTCAACGTCTCGGCATACGTGCTCATACCGTTTGGAGTATTGACAGCGATAAACGCATGTTTCACGGGCACCGGTCAATCAAGATCTCAACTCGTCACAATGCTAACGCTAACAATTTGCGATGTCTTCTTGAGTTACATGCTTGTGATGAAAGGCTGGCCGATAGCAGGTCTCGGCATTCAAGGCATCGCGGTAGCCTCAGTCGTCGGGTCAACGCTGGCCTGCGCAGTTGCCCTATTAATGTTGTGCGCGTCAACAACCCTTAGGCAGAGCATCACCAAGCTGCTTTCAGCACGGAACACAATCGCCGTCAGCATCGCGACCAACGGACTTCCGCCTGCAATGCAAGAGATTGCATGGGCCGCAGGAATGTTCGTCATCTATTACATCCTCAGTCTTACAGCCGATTCCACTGATGCAGTAGCCGCGCTCAACATCGGACAAAGACTGGAATCCCTGGCTTTTGTGCCATTGACAGCATTAGGATCAGCGCTGGTAGTCATTGCCGGACAGAATCTCGGCGCCAATCGCGAAAAACGGGCCAGGAGATCCAGCTTGCAAGCAGTTGGCGTAGGAAGTTTGCTCATGACTGCAGCTGGAGCCTTTCTCTACTTCCTCGCGCCATCACTCGCAGTTGCAGCGAATGCATCCGCCGCTACGGCTCCATACGTGGTCGACTATTTGAAAGTAGCGGCATTCGGTCTAACGTTCGTCGGGCTTGAAACAATTCTCTCAGGAGCACTCCAAGCTCTGGACGACACCAGGGTTTTGCTGATCGTGGGGTTCTTGTCGAATTGGATAATTGCACTACCATTGGCTTACTTTCTGGCCACAAAGGCCGGAATGGGATCGCACGGCGTTTGGATCGCTCTGCTTTGCTCCAATGTGGTATCCGGGGTAATTATCTTTGCACGCTTCCAAACTCGTCCTCAATGGCGCCGGTCCACCCCGGCAATTAGTGACGATGGAGAGGCGAACCGCGGCGTGCATCATGACCATGTATCCAGGGGCCGCCCCTGCACGGAAATGGAAAAGCCACAGCTTAACGAATTGCGCAATCTCGCCGAATCGCCCGACACCGTCGTACGGTCGGAAGAATCAATTTGAGCGCCCCCTCTTTGCAAGCCGAGCTGCGCTAGATGTGCTTATCCCCCGCCGTTTACAGTCGCGCCCCCCGATGCGTCCAGGAGGGCAATAACGGTCTAGCACAGAAGCGTTCGTGTAACGGGGTCTCTTGCAGCGATGTCATAGCCCCTGATAGTACTGTTCCTGCCCTATTTCGTTCCAGACTGAAATTTACACTGGAGACACTCCCTCCTCATCCGAAACCTCGGCTCACGTCTCGTCATCTCCGCGCCTTGCAATGCATTCACTGCGGCGTCAAAGCGCCGCGGTGTCATGTTGCATGGCTGTAGTGATTCAACTTCTAGACGAAAACGGGATTTTTGCGTCTGTCGCTAATGCAGCGAAACGGACACATCGCAGCACAAGCCTGGCTCAGGCTCCGTGCTCAGACTGGACTTACAGAATGTCAAACTTCAGAACTCGCGCCGAAGGGTGCAAGTACTTCGCCGGCGAACACCCTCGGGTGATTGCTCACCGGGGCTCTTCCGGCATTCGTCCCGAGAACACCTTACCAGCCTTCGAACAAGCGGTGGTGGACCGAGCCGATATCATCGAACTCGACGTCCACATGACCGCCGACGGCGAAATCGTCGTCATTCACGACTGCCACGTTGAACGAACGACCGACGGCAGCGGCAACGTTCACGAGCTTACTTACGGACAATTGCGCAGCCTCGACGCCGGCTACAACTTCACCACTGACGGTGGCATGACGCACGGCTTTCGCGGGCGGGGTATCTACATACCGCGACTGGAAGAAGTACTACAAACCTACCCTCAGATGCCGCTCAACATCGAGATCAAGGATGAATGCGGCGAACTGGTCGAACGCCTGGTAGAGCTGCTCAACAAGTACGGCCGCTTCAGGGACGGAAGCGTACTGGTAGTCGCCAAGCGGGGCAAGATGATGCGCTTGCTGCGCAAACTCGCCCCGGAAGCACTCACGGGGCACTCTCGGCCGGAGTCCTACCGGTTCGTAGCTAGTGCTTTCTTCCACTTGCCCTTCCTTGCCGGTGACACCACTGCCGATGTCATTCAACTTCCCGACCGGGACAGCTGGCTGTCACTGCCGGTGTCTCCGATGGTGCGCGCTGCTCACAACGACGGTCTTGAGGTCCACATCTGGACCGTCAACGATGAAGCGCGGATGAACACACTTCTGGCTGCGGGCGTCGACGGAATCTTCACCGATCACCCTGCTCTGTTGCGTCGGGTAATCGCCAAGAAAACTTGGCAAAAGGCTCCTCGCAAATAACATTTCTAACCTTCTCAGGATAGGGACACATTATGACAAAGAGGTTGCTGTTCTCCTCTGAATCCCTTCACGGCCATGTCGCTGACGACACGCCGGAAGGCGCCGTCTATCGCGATGACGGCAGCCGCGTCGATCCGGATAACCCGCGAGCATGCTTCGGATGTAAACTTCACGTCCGTGCCGGCGGGCATGACCCTTGCATCGCAAATCTGCCCGGAACCCGCCACGCATGCTGCGGACACGGACTGGATCGCACTCCGCTCCACGACAACCCCGCAGGCTACGTCGCATTTGAAACCGGGCGCACCATGCGGTTCTCGGGACTTGTTGGCGGCGAGAGGATTCGCGCGGCAGTGGACGCCGTTCTGCGCGGCGAAAATCCGCCTGAGGGATTCACGTTCGATGCCGACCTGCCCTGGTGGCACGGACTTACCGACAACCAGCGCACCTACGTCACCGAACGCATCGCTGTCGGTGTTCAGGAGCAAGTCCGAACCGTACTGAACGGGCAACCTCTCTCCGAAGCTTATTTGCTCGGTCAGGCGCCCTGGTGGGACGGTCTGACCGAGGAGCAGAAGGCCCTGGTCTGGGCGAGCTTCGGGCCAATGCTGGCTGCGCTAGTCCGCGAAGCGCTAGCTCAGGTCTCGGCAGGCGAGTAGCAGGGTGAGAACATCTATCTCCCGGTCGTGGTATCAGAAATGACACCACGGACCGGGAGGTATTTTTTTTCGCCCGGCAAGCTTGACAACCACAGATTCTCGTAACAAACCATTGCCAGTATGACGGCGCCTAGCGCACCCGGGCCAACCCGGCGATACGGAGAAGGTCCCGTCCCTGTTGGGCGTAAGGACCGCGACGCCCCGACGGACCTCTCATCACGCCTTAGATGAGAAATACTTGTGACCCTGAAGCTTGAAGGCTCGCCTCCCGAGTGCCTATCTTCTTGGCGACATCATCCGCAGCAACCTTCAAGCGCCCCCCTCTCTCAATCGACACGAACATCTCCAGCCCTTCCAAAACCGCACCATAGCGGCAAGGGTGGTCTGTCTGCGTGACCGATTGACAGTGCGTTGCCCTCTTGTTGCCTGAATCGCTCTCTATAAGGCAATTCACAAGATGATGCCGGGGGCGTTTCTCCCGGAAATCAACAATTCACTCTAACGAGGATTTCGCATGACCAAGTTATGGCATCGCGCGTTCCGCCCGCTGGCAGGCTTTGCCGCTCTCGCAACCGTGTGCTTCTTGCTCACGGGCTGCGGCGACAGCAAGCCCGACACCCCGGCGCAACCGGCGCAACCGACGCAACCAACACCGCCCAAAGTCACTCTCAAAGTCGAGGCGTGCCCCGAGAACTCTCCTGAGCAAACCCGCCTTCACAAGATCGACGAACTCGGCCGCGAATTCGAGGTCGAAATCGCCTATCGCGACAAGACCAAGGGCTGGGAATTCTACAACCGCGACACCGGCACCATGCTCGAGTTCAAGCGCACTCACGCCGATCACAAGGTGCTGCGCCAACACGCTAAGTACGTGCGCGGCGTGCTGGTCTGGGAAGAGCTCTACCATACCAACGGCAAAGTTCAACAGCGACGCGAGTGGCTCAAGAATGGCGACCGCCAAATGGTGCAGTACGTGGCGGACGGCATCACCGAAGTGAATACTCTGGTGCTGCGCGCCGACGGCTCCGGCGAGTGGGTCCAGAAGGTACAGGACTGGAGCACCAAGACCGTCAAGGGTCTGCGCCAGAAGCAAGTCTGGCAGGCCAACGGCGACGCCGTGCGCGAGGAGTTCGACTACACCGACGGCAAGACCCTGCTCACGCGTGCCACCAGTAAAGGTGACAGCCTGGTCGTCGAGGGCTACCGCAAAGACGGCACGGTTCTGTTCCGGCAGTATCACGAGGCAGTATCCGCTGACATCAACGCCAAGCGCACCTTTCTTCCGCCCTGGAAGCTGCAGCGCGTCGAACTCCTGAGCGACGACGGCATAAGCGTCGTACGCGAGTTCCACTTCGGCGACGAGCCATACCCCTACGTACCGCGGTTCGTGCACTTTCCGATGCCGGGCGGTGGCAAGCGCATCGTAGAATGCACGGCCGACGACAAAGCGCAGCTGGAAGTGAAGGGCGAGAAGGTCTACGACGCAGCCGGCAAGCTCGTCTCCGAACAGACCGGCAAGACGGATGCCTTGCTCGAAGAGCTGAAGCCCGACTATCGCTGGGTTCAGCAGGCGCATAACTTCCCGCGCAATCTGAAGCAGCAAGTCGAGCAGTGGTTCCGGCGCTAAAACCCGGAAAAGGCTCAAGCTCTCTTGGGTAACGCACAACGAAAGATGCCGCGCGTGGTGCGCGGCTCGTCGTGCAGCGGTCAAAGGACCGCGATAACAATGGAGATGAAGACTCCATGGCGGGCAGGCTCCAGCGCGAGCCCGCCCGCTGCACAAGCAGGAACCTGCATTATGCCTGACAACACAAGAAGCAACGGATTCGAGAAGATGATCCTGGCACGCATTCTCAGCGTGGGCGGGATCGCGATCGTGTCTCTCTGGATTGGAATTCTGATCACTCAAAACTGGGATGCCTGGTCGGGTCCGGCCCGAATCAGCCTCGGTTTCGGCGTGGCGGTAGCGCTGGGCGTGCTCGGCGAATACTTGCGCCGCACACGCGTGAGCTGGCTGGGCACCTGCTTCCTCGTGAGCGGTTATGCCATGGCGTACTTCTTCTCGTACGCTGCGCACTACGTGGAACCACTGCAGGTGTCCGCAGATCCTGTAACTAGCTGGTTGCTGATGACGCTAGTAGCGGTAATCTGCACAGTCCACTCAATGTGGAACAGAACGCTGGCATGGTTCGCCGCACCGGGTGTTCTGGCGATGGCCGGACACGTTCTCTATCGCGGCCTGACCCAGTCCGGAAGCATCGACTTCGACGGGCTGGAACTGCAGCTGAGCGCGGTTGCCAGCATCGGCTCGGTGATCTGGTGCACAATTTTGACGCTGTTTTACAAGCAGCGAGAGAAGGCAATCGGCACCCCGCAGGGCGAAGAAGAGAAAGCTCAGTGGTGGCTCTACCGCATCTCCCACGAGCTGTACTTCTTACTGGCCGCGGCCAGCGCAGTGGCGCTGCCCTTCTTCTGCCAGGTGGTGGATCAGCTTCCCCTTTGCTGGGCAGTGGAAGGTGCCATTTTGCTAGCGCTGAGCTGGCGTGAAGGCGCGGTGTTCAAGCACGTGGTAGTCATCGCGATGTACATCGGCGCGGGCGTGCTGCTCCACACGCAGCTCCAGGCCGGCACCGCTACTGGTCCGGCTTGCTTTGCGCTGGCGACAGTGGCAATTGCAAGCGGCATCGCCTACCGCACGCTTTATAAACGCAGCGCAATGCCGAAAGACCTCAGCATCCTCGGTTACTGCATCACCACCTACGGCGGTCTGCTCGTCGGCACGGTGTCGGCATTCTGGTTGCTCAGCTGGGATGCACTGCCGTGGATCGTCGCCCTGTGGTCCAGCATCTTCCTGATGGGCGTCGGCTTCCGCGATGTCACCATGTACCGCCTCTTCTACCCGTACTCGGTAATGACGCTTGGCTTCTTCGCCGTCGCCCCGAGCATGTGGACCTTCGGACTAGTCGGTATCCTTGCGCTGGCACTGTTCGGTCTGTCGCGTCTCTACGAGCGCATCAACGAACTCGGCGGCTGGATGCAAGACGAAGAATACCTGAAAGCTTGGCCGAATCAGGTGTACCGGAACGGGTGGTCCTACACCTACGAAGTCGTGAACGTGGACGAAGCCAAAGGTCTGAGCGTCATCGCCGGAATTCTCGCTCACGTGGTTGTCCTGGCCGGCGTCAGCGTCCTGATGCCCGGTCACTTGATGGCGATCGGCTGGTCACTGGCCGCTGTCGTTCTGACAGCCTACGGGCTGGCCAGCGATCGCATCGGACACTGGGCGGGAGCTCTCGTTCCCCTGGTGTTCGCACTGGGACGGCTGCTGATCCACGATCTCGGGCACCTCTCCACGAACCACTTCAACATCGGCTTCGCGGTCACCGGCGTGTGCTTCCTCGCGATCGCCGCGATGCATGCTTACACGCACCGCCTGCTTAACAGCAGCGGCAACGAGTAGCAAAGTTGAGGAAGGACAGCGCAAGAAGCGCTGTCCTTCCTCTTCCCGAATCTCCTGCCCACCGACTCGTTGAGCCAGGGCAGCACATCACAAAGAATCACATCGAAAGATCCAAGTCATGTTCACCACCACCATCGCTCTAGGCGCTGTGTGCCTTGCAGTTCTGACAGTTGGAGCAGTCCTCTTCGGGCAACCCGGATTCAAAATCGGAAACATTGGCAAAATCGTCGCTGGCTTCACAGTCTGTGCTGCGGTCGCCGGTGCACTGGCCGGCGGTTCGGCCCTGGCGTGCATACTGGGTGCGGAGTTAGGGCTCATTGGCGGCATCGCTACCATCTTCGCCATCGCCCTCATCGGCAAAAGCGGCCCTTACTGAGCTGCTCAACGCATTGGCGCTTCAGATAAGCCAAATTGGCGATTAGCCATCGAGCAGTAGCTTGCAGACCCGAACGACAGGCGCCACCACAAACGGTGCCTGTCCCTTTCTGCTTCAAGCCTTACCTACTAAACTTTTCAGTAGGTTCCGGCACAACCGAAAAGACTGTTTCTACCTTGCTTACGGGGACTCGCATCTTTTAGTCGTCAACACGAATACGATACGACTTTGATGCGAAATCATATCGTATTCGTGTTGACGCTGAGAACCGCCGCCAGTCCAAGGTCGGAACCGAGTCACTTCTCGATCACAAAAAGGCAAAGAAGAGAATGAAAGAGAGACGCCGAGTCGGGCACGGGGCCAGACTCGGCACGAAGACTACTCAGAAGATGCGGACAGGGCGCTTAGATGCGCAAACCGTTGCTGTAGCGCTTCGGGCACAGGAAGCCGGCGGTGAAACCGCCGAAGATCGCTGAGGCGAGGAGCCAACCGAAGTTCACGGTCAGCACCGCCGGAACGATGACCGACAGCACCAGCGACAGCAACGTGCCAAGCAGCATGCCGTCCATCGCCACCTTCACGCCTTCCTTCGCACGACCGTCGTGGACGCTGACGATGAACGAAAGGACGGCGGCAATCGGTGCAGCGACGAGAAGTGCCATGGCAATGGCGCTGAATTCGGCCCCGCAGTAGAGGTTGTAGATCTCGACACCAGCAGCCAGGACGACGAGCAGGTGGAGAATGTTGATTCGCTTCATGAAAGTCTCCAGTTCGAGAAGATCCCTTGGTCGGGACCAAGTTGAGCTCAGACCGCAGCTTGCGCGCCGCGAAGTCTAATCTTCGTTGTCAGACCGCATCTTGCATCGCGAGGGAACAAACTAAACGCCAACAACGCGCAGAATTTTGTTCATGGTGGTGGCGAAGTTTGTGTTGGTTAGAGCGCGAGCGTGCTATGCGGAAGTGAAACGAAGTACTCCTGTACCCTACACGCCTTCGTGCGAGCGCACGGCATACGTTGAGATCTGTGCTCGTAAAAACATCAATCACACCAAAACTCCTGGCGCTAACATGGCGCAAGTCGGCCGCAATCGCCGACGAAAACGCCCCGGGGGGAAAGAGGCGCCAAACACCGCCGATTAGAGCGGACTCACTTTTCGCAAATCGCCTGAATCGACCCCTATGGAAAAACTGCGAAAAAGCTACACGATCCCAAAAGCGAACTAGCCGGCTCGCTGGGTGCCATGATGCAGATTTGCATCACGCTGATTTTGCGTAGAATTTCTCGCGAAAATCTACAGCGAACAAAAATGAGATGGTCACGCAAGCGGGCCATCTCATTTGAAAAACCTGACAAAGGGCTCCAGTGCGAATGCTTATCCCGCAGTAGGTGAGTCCGTGCGCTAGCGCTGCGACGCCACTACAACGGGATTGTCCCCATCCGACCGGGGGCGTCCGTGGTAGTCCGCACGGTGTCACCCGACGCCGTTCAGAGCCGCAAGTCGCCCCGCAGGTTGCATCTACAGCGTAATCCCCGGTGCAGGCGCGCGACACACCAACCATTGACTCACCGGTACCTAACGACATTAGAGTCGAGTTATCTATTTCAATTCTCAAGTCAATTGCGGAAAACAGCGCTACTCAGCCAAACCCGGGACCTACCAGCCATAACACACCATCGTGTTCTACACGTTGAGGCTGCCCGCACCCACTCCGCACTGATCCGAGAAACGAACCCGGCGCGAAAGCGCATAACCTTCACACGAGGAGAATGCCATGTCGAGTGAGTCTCATCGACCCAACAAACTCTGGTTGGGACTGCTGGTTCCAGCAAGCGGGGTTCTGGCGCTCATCGCGCTGACCATTACTCTCGATTACTTCAGCCAGCCGGCCACGGTCACCTCCGCGGTGCAGCCCAACGACCCGGACGCCGACCTCGGCAACGCCCCGCGCACGCTGACCGTACGCACCGACTTGAAGGACAACTTCCTGTTCAAGGAGCAAGTCGTTCGCGCAGACGGCACCACCGTCGTCAAAACGGTGTTCGAAAGCCGCCAGCAGTACGTCACGTTTACCAACGTGCCCTACGTCCAGTACGAGTTCTTCCGTGCGGACGGCACGTTGGAGCGCAACAAACTGGTCTTCCCGGAGACCGGCTTGGGAGCAAGCGTGTACTGCCGCTGGCGCGAAACCACGTTCGACACCGACGGCAAAACCGAACTGTTCGCACGCTACATCCGAGAAGACGGCACCATCGGGAACGAACACGACAAGAAGACGGGCTGGTGGACCGAGTACCGAGCCGACGGCAAGACACCGCGCCGGAAGGGCGGATTCAAGAAGGACGCCGACGAACACGAGACCATCCAGTACCGACTCGACGGCAAGACCATCTGGTGGAGTTCGATTCACCGCGGCGTCACCAAGGTCTACTTCGACCACCAGGGCAACCCCGTCAACAAGCAGTTCAAGGTGAACTACCTCGTGGACGGCTACAGCCACGGTCCGACCAAGCCGCCGCTGGCACACACCGAGCACATCTGGATGCGCGATGACGGCAAGACACCCGCCTACAAGCAGACTTGGTACATCGCCTGGGAAACAAAGGACCACAGCTTCGACGGAATCGGCAACATCGAAGTCTACGGCGGCGACGGCAAAACGGTCACGGCAGTCATCAAGCTGAAGCTGCAGACGCCGAAGCATGGTGTGTTCATGACCACAGTCGAGCACCGCAACGCCGATGGCTCTAAGTTGGTACGCACCTACCGGAGCCCTGGCAACCGTGAGTCGGAGGAGACTTTCGACGCAGCAGGCAAGAGCGTCAAGAAGGAGCACTTCAACCATAACGACCGATTCAACGAAAGCTTCGACAACTTCATGTTCGAGGGCTTCGGTCCGGTGAACATGCACGGCGAGCACGACACCGACGCTCACGACATCTAAACTGCGCTCAAAGAAGCAGCGCCGACAACATCTGAGTCGCAGCTCCCGGAGCAGCGACAGCAGTGGACTGAATTCACAACACACGCGCGCTCGTAACCGAGCGCGTCAACTTCTTCCATCGCAAAGGATAACCCATGACCTCCAAGCGAAAGCTCAAGCTGAAGCACGCCGCGATGTTTGGCACGGTGTGGTGCATCATCGCCGGAACGCTGATCTACTTCTCCACCCCCGCGACGCAGCCCGAACCGGAGCCGCGCCACTTTCCCGCCGCGCGCGTTCTCAACCCGGTGCGGCTCACCGAACCGGATTCGCCGTTCTTCACTCAGCAACTGGTGCGTGACACCAGCGGCAAAGTGGTGCAAATGAACGTCTGCTACCGCGACGGACGGCGCGCGGAATTCACGTTCCAGGGGCAAGAGAAGCTCAAGCACGTCACGCTCTGGTACGCAGACTCGGACGTCAAGGCGTTCGAAGCCGAGTACGAGAACACCGGCGTGCGCCTTCAGCGCTGGGAGCGCCGCCGCCCGGACGGTACGATCCACACAACGCTTGTCCGCAACCCGGACCGCAGCGAGGTGTACTCGTTCCACCGCAAGGACAGCACGCTCCTGCAGCTAGTAACAATCGGCGCGGACGGTTCGCGCACCATCGCAGACTACGCCGACAACGGCACCACTGTCAGTGCCCTCAAGACGGTGCTGCCGACCGCCAGTGAGGTCGTAGTCGCCGAGCGCGAGGTCAACGGCAAGAAGATGCCGCGACTGAAGGCGAAGCTGATCGGCGCGCACATCGCCAGCCTCGAGTACTTCGACAAGGAAGGCAAGCTCGCACACACCGCGGAGTTCCAGGCGGACGGCTCGCTGCTGTTCAAGTACAACAAGGACGGCAAGCTGCATCGCCGACAAGTCTACGCCGTGGTGGGCGAGGACTGGCAGCGGCAGTACTACCGCCTGCGAGAAGCGTCCATCTTCACAGCCGACGGCAAGACGGTCGAGCACCACGTCACGATGCACTCGAACGGAATGCAGAAGGAGCATCGCCGCTACGACAAGGAAGGCAAGCTCGAAGCGGTGCGCCTCATCACCGCGCAGATGAAGCAGATTCGTCACGAGGAGTTCGACCCCAAGACGGGGGCGACCAAGAGCCTGCACGAGTGGGACCCCGAAACCGCATCGCGCGGCTTCGTGCCGGACGGCATCAAGGACCGACCGGACGATGGCGACCCGCTCGGCGACCTGTACGACTTCGGCGGCATCCCCTACATGAAGGCGGAGAAGTCGGGCAACAGCTGCAACCCGCTGTTCATCGTCAAGTAACGAACAGCGGCGATCCGCGCGGAGGGTGGCAATACTCCACCTTCCTTGGTGCCGTAAAAAACAATCGGTCCTCAACGGTACGAGCGGCGCTATCCCGCTCGTACCGTTGTTCTTCGAACCTAAAGGCATCCCTCATGAAGATTAGGTCTCTGGGCTGGGGGTTCTTGGCGCTCGTGGCCTACCTGCTCTACACCTACCCGTTCATCTACGTCCTGGGAGGGCTGGCGCTAGCGGTCATAGCAACGCAAGTCACTCTCGCCTGCGTCAACCGCTGGCGAGCGAACCAGTACAAGAAGGCCGTGAGCAAGGACGCGTTGCAAGCAGCGGTGCTGTTCTGGGTGCATGCGTTTCGCTGGGAGAAGTCCGGCTATGGCATCGACCCGAACAAGTTGATGGGCTTCAAGTGGGCACTGGAACGCGGACTGGCACAGGCACACGCCGACAGCGGGTTGCGGTCCTACCCGGAGCTGGGCATTTTCTACCACCGACCGCACGATTTCAGCCTCTGCCCGCTCATGGTTCGCGCCGGCGAAGGCTGTGGCATCGCCTACGGTTGCATCCTCGAATGCAGCCTGGCGCATGTTCACATGCGCATCAGCGATGAACGCATCGACATTACCGGCACACTCGGCGCGACCGAGTGGCGGACCATCTGGCGCAAGGGGGACAAGCCCGAAGCGACTATCATGGCAGGCCATCGGTGGTCGGGTTGCCAGTGCGGCGATCCGGCGCACGCCGACCTGACGACGCAGCTAACCGACCCTCGCGCCCGCTTCCTCTGCAAGAAGCCGTCAGAAGCAACGGCGTAACACCGATCTGGTGCAGCCGGTTCCTACCTTCACCGAATAACTACAAGGAGACCTATGAACCAAATTCACATACTCGCCACAGCGGCCACGGCCGACACCTCCACCAACGCAGGCTACTGGCTGATCCTCGGGTTCTTCGCGGTGATCATCGGCATCAGCGCCATCGCCGAACTGCGCGGACGGGCCTGGCGCAAGGCAAACTTGGTCGCCCTCTACCGCGAGCGCGACCAGGTCGTCAGCTTCCTCGGCGAAAAGTTCGACACGCTCGACGCTGACCGCGACGGGCTGATTACCATTCACGACCTGGACGACGCACTCGCCTCGAATGAGCTGGACCCGAGCCAAACGCGCACGGTGACCATGCTGCGTGACCACCTGCAAACCGTCGGTCACCTCGCCAAGAGCGACTACGTCATCGTTGCCATGCCCAGCTGCGGCTTCGGCATGGTGCAAGGCGTCGAAGTTGATACTTACGCCATCGGCCGCAAAGACCTGGTGCTTATCAGCGAGCGCCTCGATCTCGCCACGCGGCACATGGTCCGGTAACTCCATCAGGGTCTTCGACATGGCTACAGTAAGGGGAAATCCCGTCAGCTTCCGCCGCTGGAAGCCGACGGATGCCGAGGCGGTAGCTCGCCTCATTGTCTTGTGCTGGCAGGAGTACGACCCGAGCAAAGTTCACGGAGGCATGCTCAATTCGTATCAAGCCTGGGCGAAATTTGAAGCGAGCCGGGAAGTCGAAACAATGGTGGTGGCTTGCGTCGGCGAGTCGGTAATCGCCATCGCCGGCATCAGCCCGCTCAAGATACGTCGCGGACGACAGAGAGGAAACCTGCACAGCGTTTGCGTGGACATCCACGCTCGCGGTGCAGGTGTCGGAACGGAGCTGATGGCAGCCACATTGCAAGCAGCGCGAGAAGACGGCTACGCCGAAATCGAGATGGAGGGTGTGACCAACCCCGTCGCCGTTCAGCTTTACCGCTCCATCGGCTTTCAAGAATGTGGTCACGATGGCCATGGTGTCAACATGCGGCAAGACCTCATCGCTGCCTAGCCCCGCTATCCAGCGGAGCAACGAGGCTTGCGGGTCTATCGCCGGAGCGCGCCCCCACACTCAAACAAAGGAGACAAATTCATGTTGTAGGTTGCAAACTTCGCTGAACTGGAACGCCCGATGCGCGAATGCTTCCAGTTTCAGCAACTGACGGTCCTCGACCACGGCCTCAGCGTTCACGAGTGGTTCAAGGACCTTTACGCGCACCTGACACAAGGAACTCCCCTGCAGCGAATCTGGCGGCTGCCTGATTGGATCAACGATCCTCTCATCCCGCAAAAACTGCTCGACTTCGAGCTTCTGCAGACCTATCAGGTGTATCACGACTGCGGCAAGCCTCTTTGCCGCACCGTCGACGCGGACGAACGCCAACACTTCCCGAACCACGCGGAGGCCTCGCGCAAACGCTGGCTCGAATGCTCCGACGGCTCGCCGGTTGCGCTTCAGATCGCCGACCTTATCGCTATGGACATGGACGCTCACTTGCTCAAAGCTGATGGCATCGCAGAGTTCGCTGCCCGAAGGGAGGCTATATCCCTTCTGGTGACGGCACTCTGCGAAATCCACAGCAATGCCGACATGTTCGGCGGCATTGAGTCCGTGAACTTCAAGATCAAGTGGAAGGCGCTGGAGAAGACCGGCAAGCGCATTCTGGCGCAAATTCGCAGCCAGGCGCATTAACAACACGTTCAAAGTCCCGCGGCGCGTCTAAACAACGCGCCCGGGCATATGCTGCCTTAGCTTAGTGGCAAAGCAGCGGTCTCTAAAACCGCGGTCGTGGGTTCGAGCCCCACAGGCAGTACTGCCTGCGAAAAGCGGCTGGATCTTCCGGCCCTTTTCCTTTTTGGTTGCGACTACTATGTCGTTTCGTATTTGCCAAACGAGGAGAGAAAGACCAACACGAATACGATACGATTTTGCGGCAAAATCGTATCGTATTCGTGTTGTCGACGAAACGAGTCCTTCGCCCGTCAATGTCTATAGGAGAGCGTTTTCAGCCTCCGCAAAGTTCACTGTAGCATTTAGTAGGACAAAGGAGTAGTGTTAGTCCGAAGGCACCACAATTGGTGCCTTCGGTTCGCGACGATCGCGTCACTTGATGCCGATTACATCACGCAGCTTGGTGGCGTTACTCCGCATCGGGGTCGAGGCGCGGGCCGCGGTAGACCAGCTTCAGAGGAACCTCCACGCGCATAGCATCGGGGCCTTCGCGGAAGATGCCTAGCACGCCGGTCACAACCGTTTCATTGCTGAGCTCATCCGCCTTCCTCCCCCAGGCGAAGCTGATGGTGCAGCTGAGATCGCGCGTGCCGAGCGGCACTTTGGTCTTCTGATACCACTGGTAGTCGACAGGAGACACTTCGCCATTCTCGTTCGCGATGTCGAGCTTCCACGGAGTGTCGGGTCCGCCGGATTCGACAACAACCACGTCACACAGCACGCCTTTGGCGTCGCCCTTGTTCTTGTTGGTGTCGAGGTAAATCACCAGCGGCGCTTCCTTGGTCGGACGCGGCTGCTTGCCGAACATGTCGGTAACACCGACGCCATTCTCGTTGAAGATCTCGACCGGCCGCATGATGCCGTGGCCTTCGGGATCGTTGATGTAGGCGGTCTTGTCCGCGTTCAAAATCGTCGGGGTGCTACCGAAGAAGCGCAGAACAACGGCAATCGTCAACTTGCGGGTCGGAGCACTATCGGCAGGAGCATTCGTCGACATGAGGTTTCCTTCTATTTGAGTTTGAGCAGATATTCGCAGGAGGCAACAGCGAATGCGTCGCGACCGTTTGCGTTTGAACATCACGTCCAGTGCGCTAACGCGACATGCGACGCCACACTTCCATCTCACCGGTCCGCGGACAGAACTTCATCTTCTGGACCGTTTCCGGGTTTTCTACCGGAGCTTGCGCCATCGACAAGCACGGGTTAGCAGTCTCACCACAGGCCAACAGCGCTGCCTGCATCTGATCTGCGCGCCCGCCGCTCCAGTCCAGATAGTCAGCGTTTTCCAGCTGCGCCCCCTTCTTGAGCGTAGCTCCCTTCATCGGAGCGGCCACGTGATGGTTGGCCTGCACCACTACGCCATCTTGCAGCTCTCGCACGGCTGAAGTTCTCTGCGTCCGTTCGATGACGCAGCCTTCCCCGCGATTGACACCACAGACGGTGAAGAACACGCTTGTGGATAGCGGCGTATCACGCAACGCAGCCACCGCCTCGGTGTATGTTTCGCAGGTCTCCAGAACATGCCGCAGCAGAAACGTCGGTCCGAAACTGAAGTTAGGGTTGCGCCGCGGTGGTGCCCAGTTGATAGTTACCGAGTAGCCACCGGGAACCATACCGGACAACACACCGACTTGTCCCGGAACACCTACGGCCACGTAAACGCGCAGACCGTAGACCATGTGAAAGACACACGTCGCCGGTCCCATGGCTGGCAGAGGCCAATCCAGCGTGCGAACGTGAACCATCCCCTCGCCCTGAATGTACCGCACACCAGCGGTGCATCCGAGAATGCGAGGGACCTGAATATGGCTCATTTCATACGCGCAATTAAGCACCGTTGCAGTACCGCTGCTGACACCAAGCCGTCGCGCCAGACCGGAGATTTCTCGAGTGTACAGACCTCCCCGCAGCCAGTAGACCCAGCCGAAAGCGCTGCGCAGAAGAGAAGGGACTCGGGCAAGTTCGTGCCCGGCCTGATCTACGAGTGCCTTCGCTGGAACGCGCATAGCGTCAACGACATGATCCCAGCGCTCTTCCGGACGCTTGGAAAGGTTGATCACAAACTGAGGAACATCAGAGCTGAACATACTCTCCTCTGGCACCGCCTGGTGCCGGTTTGAACGTACAGATGCGCTAAGGCGGTAAAGCCGGCTAAGCCTCGCTCGCGTCCGCGCATAGACAACCACGCTTCGCGCTCACGGCTCCTCGCCGCAAAATAGCCGTTTTAGAGAAGGGCGCAGCGCGCGACCTTCTCTTGTCCGC
The DNA here is from genome assembly GCA_019752635.1 of Candidatus Obscuribacterales bacterium. Lineage (GTDB taxonomy): Bacteria > Cyanobacteriota > Vampirovibrionia > Obscuribacterales > Obscuribacteraceae > JAKFUT01. The sequence continues at coordinate 24,792 of JAIELX010000147.1, forward strand.
AAAGCGTAGCTCGGCGGGAAGGCTACATACGCGCCCCACCAGCGGTACCATCCAATTGAACTCAGCGCCGTCGAAGCACCGCAGCGGAACTCTATTGCGGGCTGTCGCTTGATTCGCGCGGTCCTCTTTCGGCAAGTGAACGAAAGTGAGTTTCGAACGCAGCCTCGAAGTCGTCCTCGGAAGTATCCACTACCCACGACGGATCGACAGCCGAGATACAGGCTAACTGATGCTGAGCATTGCGCTTGAACTCTTCCAATCCCGAGACATCATCATCTCTGCCTCTTTGGAGAGCCCGCCGCAGCAAGGCATCCAGCGACGGTCGCAAGATTCTGCTCTTGCAGGGAATCCCGTATTGTGCCAGAAAACGCTGATAGTCAAAGAGTGGTTGAGGGGGATTATGGAACAGAATGAACTCGAGCGCGACGCTCTTCCCTTCGAGGAGATACTGCAGAAGCCTGCTATGGACAATGTCGTGAACGATGACTTGTTCGTGATCTTCTCGCAAGCCTTCGTGTCCAAGCTCATTCCAGACATCGTCCTCTGAGAGGTGGCACCATCCATCCATGGCTCCAACCCTCGCCGCGGCGGTGCTCTTTCCACTCGCCGCAGGACCCGCGATCAGTAAAACCAACTGATGCGGTCTAAGTTGCACTGAGGTCTTGGTCACGAGCAACTCTCCTAAACGGGCCAGTCAGTGGTATTAAAGCAGAAGGGGAACCAACTTAATGGTGCCCCCTCCGCTTTCTGATGACGGCAGCCACCGTCAGCTCACTTAACCGTTGGAGTCGCACGACGTCGGCGCGGTCGCCTCGGTCGGAGCGGCGTCGGCAGGCGCTTCGGTCTTCACCTTCGCCTTCTCGGCGTCGAACTGCGAAGACTTGACGCCGTAGGCGAAACGCCGATCGACGCGCAGAGCACCAAGGATGGTATGCGCCACCGCCAGGGTCAGACCGGCGTGCGACTTCAAACCGCGCCGCTGAAGCCGGCGCACGAGGTTGTCGATGTCACCGACGCGCACGGCTGAGGCGAAGGCCACCTTCGAGTTGTCCTCGTCCGACTCGATCGCCTGGACATCGGCGTACTCGTTGACCAGGTGCTGAAGGAAGATCTCTTCGAACTCCTTCCAGGTGTCGGGCAGGTCGCCGACCTCGGTCTGGTGGTCGTAACCAAGCTTCCGCAGAGCGGGACGCAGGAACAGCGTGCCGCTGCGACCGTAAGGACCTTCCGCACCGAGGATACCGATGCGCGCCTCTTCCAGCGCGTGAGCGTACTCGGGCGTAACCGACAGAACCAGCGTGACCGCGCTGGCGAAACCGTACTCGCGGTACTCGCTGTCACCGCGATCGTAGCCGACCGCGTTACGAAGCCGCTTCAGGTCGTCCTTCTTGAACCGTAACACCCGCGCGAAGGCTCTCTCGGAGCGGCGGTCGTTCGGGCTGCACTCGCTGTAGCCGGCTTCGCTGCAGCTTTCCATGTGCCACTCACCAAAATACTCCACGAGGTCTTCCGGAGTCTCTCCTTCACCAGCGGTATCAATCATGTCGCGAGCTAACAGCTCGAGACCGGGGACGAGGGCGATCCGGGACTCGGGGAACTTGAAATTAGGCATCCTGTTTTTCCAATCATGATCTGCGTGCGGCTTGCCGCACAAGCCGAGCGAAAAGCCCGGCCCTGTTTACTTACTGAACACGCCCTGGCGACCAAACCGCAGCACCGCTTCACCCACACTTAGCGTGCGGCAAAAACTTAGAGAAGCGTCGGTTTTTTAAATCGTGAGGAGCGCTTGTCGGAGGAAAAGGAGATGCGGCGACAACATAGTTTCTGCACGTAGCCTGATTCTATTTCGGATGTAAGGTTTTAACTAATCTGTTTCATGAGCCCGGGCACACCTGCAGCGCGAACACCTCACAAAGCCCATGGAATTGAGCACTTACAAGACTAATATCCAGTAGCGCGAAGCCCGCTACACAACCATTTTTTCTAGCTCATTTTTGATTTGTCTAAAACGCGCCTGCTATGCGGTTCTTAGTGAGAGGAATCAAATAAGGGCAATGAGTAATTGTTAAAGAGGACCTAGCGCTAACCTGGCGCGACACCGAAATCTCTTGCGTTCCGCGCATCTCGGACCTTCTCTTGAAAAACTTATAGGTATTTCCTGTAAAGGGATCCCTATACCGCTTGGTCCCGAGGCACCTGCCCCCGTAGGGTGAATGCACCTCAGACCCCTACCTGTATTCCGGCTTCCATTTAGCAAAAGCACCTGCACCACCACGCAATCCAATCTCGCTGCTGTTCTCGGTGAACAAAGACGGGATTTGTTTGCGCGCAGTCGCCACACTACTGGAACCGCGCTCTCTTCACCTTCCGGCGCGAAATGCGCGCCGCTAAAAACCAGGAGATTCTCCGAATGTCCCAGGACTTTCCGTTTCCCGCCCGTGATGCAGTTCGGCCCGACCGCCCATTCCCGGACATGCCGGCGTCGTGGCGCAATCTCGGGTTGGCGTTCACCACGCGGGCGCGCTCGAAGCCGAACAAGCGGTTCGTGCTCGACACCACCGGCGCGGAGCTGAACTACCGACCGGCTCTCGAGAAGGCGGGCGCTCTGGCCCGTGTGCTTCTGCGCGTCACCGAAGGCGAACCCGGCATCGGGTTGCTCGTTCCTCCGTCGGTCGGCGGCGCAGTGGCCAATGTCGCGACGGCGCTCTCCGGCAAGTGGTCGGCGAACTTGAACTACGCCGCCGGCGACAAGGGCGTCAACAGCGCCATCAAGCAGTGCGGTCTCAAGAAGGTGATCACTTCGCGTGCCGCCTTCGACAAGCTCCGCGTCAAGCCGGACGCAGAACTGATCTACCTGGAAGACCTGAAAGACCAGGTCACCGACCTCGACAAGGCCGCGGCCATGGCGCTCAGCTACATGCCGTTGCCGCACCTGCTCTCGTGGGTCTTCCCCGGGCTGGGCAGCCACCCGAACAGCATGGCCACGGTGCTCTTCTCGTCCGGTTCGACCGGCGAGCCGAAGGGCATCATGCTCAGCCATCGCAACATCCTCTCCAACGCCTGGCAGGTGAAGCACCACGGCCAGATGTCCAACGTCGTCGGCTTCCTGCCGTTTGGCCACTCGTTCGGGCTGACCATCACGTTGTGGACCGTCGCCGCCCTGGGCCTCGAGGCGCACTACCACACCAACCCGCTGGAACCGCAGGTCATCGGCGAGCTGCTGCAGAAGCACAAAGCCGAGATGATGGCGTGCACCCCCACGCTCATGCGCAGCTTCCTGCGGCGCTGCACCCGCGAACAGTTCCAGCACGTCAAATGGCTGCTCCTCGGCGCGGAGAAGCTGAAGCCCGAGCTGCAAGCCGACATCCAGAAGAAGCTGGGCGTTCAGGCTCTGGAAGGATTGGGCTGCACCGAACTCAGCCCGGTTGTCTCCGCCAACGTCCCGCAGGACGTTCAGACTCCGGACGGACGCACCGTGCCGGGTCACAAGATCGGTACGGTCGGTCAACCGGTCGTCGGCACAGCGGTCGCCATCGTCGACCTCAACACCGGCAAGCTCCAGCCTCGCGGCGAGAAGAACGAAGGTCTGATCTTCGTCTCCGGTCCGCAGGTGATGCTCGGCTACTTGCACAAGCCGGACCTCACCGCCAGCGTGCTGCAAAACGGCTGGTACTGCACCGGTGACATCGGCAGCGTCGACGAGGACGGCTTCGTTCGCATCACCGACCGTCTCTCGCGCTTCGCGAAGGTCGGCGGCGAAATGGTGCCAATGGGCACCGTCGAGTCGGCCATTCGCAATCACTGCAAGGTGAACGAACTGGCGGTCGCGATCACGGCAATTCCGGACGACGCTCGCGGCGAACGCCTCGTGGTTATCCACACCCCCGAGTTGACGCAGTCGCCGGCGGAAGTCACCGCTCTCATCGGTACCGACCTGCCCGCGCTCTGGGTGCCGAAGGCGAAGGACTTCGTCAAGGTCGAGAAGCTGCCCGTCGGTGGCACCGGCAAGCTGGACTTGCGCGCCCTGAAGGAAATCGCACTGGCGCAGCTCAGCTAAAACATTGTTAGATTCGGCGGAGAAATACTTCGCCGAATCACACCATCCCTCGATCGAACTTCCTTGCGGGCGTCAACGTGGCGCCCGCATTGGTGCGGAGATTTCCTAAATCATGAACGAACTGCTGAACATTCAAGACTGGGGTGCGTGGCAATATGCCATCGCAGGCTCCGGCGTGCTTCTGCTCGCCATCTTCGGCGTGCTTACCTACCGGGTCGGCTACTGGATCAACGAAGGTCGCAAGCTGCAAGCGGTCGGCTACCTGACCCCCCGCGTCACGATCTTCGCGCGCTATGCCCGCTGGATGCTCGCCGCGGGTATCGTCTGGTTCAAAGTCGGTCCGAAGAGAGTGATCGGACGAAAGAACATCCAACACAATCGCCGAAAGCTCATCTTCCCCAACCACCAGATCGAACACGATGCGCTGGTCATTCCGGCCGTGCTTCGGATGCTCTATTTCCGCGCCTTGATGGCGATCAACCAGATCACGGGCGTGCGCAAGCCCGTCGCCGCATGGCTCGGCATTGTGCCTGTGCACCACGACAAGAACCCGATGGCAGCCGTGCGCGTATCCGTCGACGTGCTAAAGGCTGAACCGGACAGCTCCATGGTCGTGTTTCCGCAAGGCGCACTGTTTCGAGACAACAAGCTAGACGTCAACGACTTCTTCGCCGGAGGCATCGCCATCGGACGCATGGCCGGTCCGAAGGACGGACCGAACCCGTTCGACGTGGTCCCCACCGGGGTCTACTACGACCGCGACCCCAAGCACGCCAGCTGGCTGCAGTGGGCAATCAACGGCATCGGAATCAAGTTCTTTCGCGGCTGGTTCGGCGAACAGCTCTACGGTGTCACCGTGGTCTTCGGCGAGCCGATTCCGCTGGACTCGCTGCCCAAGGACAAGAAGGCCGCCATGGCGATCGTATTCGAGAAAATCAAGGAGTGCAGCGACCGCGCTCGTGCCGAAACGCTGAAACGATTCGGTGAGAAGGTCTAACAAGCAGCCCGCATAAGATCTGACTCGGCAGCACTGATGCATGACCGCCGGAGGGACCGAGGGCCGCAAAGGTCCTCGCCCTTCGGTTCTTACACCCACCCTACTACTTCTCTTCGTAGCTTGACAAATGTTCAGTACCTACTCAGTGAGGGGCGGAGCCGTGAAACTCGTCCGACTAAGCGAACAGCATCATAAACCGCGACGCGGCAGAGGCAATTATTTGATGAAAGAGGG
>JAIELX010000145.1 GCA_019752635.1 Candidatus Obscuribacterales bacterium
TAGAAGCCTGCACTCATTAATTTGGGGTAGTGCGACCGGGCGACGCCAAGCGGACATTCATATTGTCGCTCAACAGTTGCCTATTCAGCGTGAACCTGTGGCTGCTTTCCCTTGGGGAAAACTGTGCGAGAAATGAAATTGGTGCGTTGAGCGTTATTGCGTCCAGCGTTGGACGGCCTTGTCGTCCCACAATTTGCAGCTCAGCCTGGCTTCGTGCTGAATCGTAATCGTACTCATCCTCTGGAAGCAATCGAGCTGCGACCGATGCGAGCTCCATGCTCCCTAAATTCACTTCGCAGTGTGTGATTGCAAACTTGGCTAAAGTGACCATATCTGCGCCTATCTGTGCGATTGGAATCTCACTTCTCTTGCCGGCGTTGTTTCGCAGCAGAGCCAGGAAAAACAAAAAATTGCGTGCGCTCAACGCGCCGCTAAGCAGCGACTGAATATTTTCAGTCTGCGAACGCGAGATCGTTAACGGTGACAGATTGGTTGCGATCACGTTCAACAAATCTCCACGACTGCACGTTATTTGCAGTGGCCAGTACTACTCTCTTTATCTCTTCCCTTGGCAAGCGCCTCCATATCTGAATGTCCGATTAACTTTGCCGCAGGTCCTGCTTTACTCGGTTAAAACACCCACTAGATGTGGCATTTAGAGTTTTAGAAGGTCCAATTCGGCTTTTGGGCGGGTTGGCCGGGTGCTTTGTGTCTGACAAACTACTGATCGCGCTCTTCACCTCTGTGGGATTTTTAACCGTGTCGAAAAATGTGTTGACTGGGACCGAGCCTTCTACTGAAATTCAGGAACAGCTAAAAACTCTCAAGCAGATGCATGCTGAGCTTGCAGAGACGCTTCGTCCTGTCGCGCTGGTAGTTAACATCACACCAAATACTTTGGATACGCTTCCAGACCTTAAGACTCGGTTGGATAGTGCGCTCAAATCAGCGACTGTGAACGGAGCTGTTCAAGAGGGGCTAATGCGGTTGCGAAGTGCGGTTCAGGAACTGATGGACCGGAGCGCCAAATCATTCGGCGCTGTTGAGGCTCGTTTTATCGAGGCAATGAAGGGCAGAGGCCTGGAAGTAAAGGAATTAGATTCGGCATGGCGCGTCGACGTTCTGGAGTTGAAGATTCAGAGAAGCTCGTGCAGGGTCAGTGCCTACTACAACCATGAGTTATTGACCGACTGGACCGTGATTCTCCAACCCGACCACTTGGAAAAGCTGTTTGACGATTCGAGGAAACGGTTAGAGCAACTCTTGATTGACCCCAAAGTTAGAGCCGAACTATTCTGGGATTCATATCAATACCTGGCATGGAAAAGGTCTCTCGCTAAGGTCGGGAACGCCCAGGTTGTACCAATCAAAGACTTCTGGCGCGAAAGCGAGGTTAGCCGATATAGGCGTGTTTCGCAGCAAAAGAAGAAAGGCAAGGACGAGCCTATGACCTTTCTAGCATTTCTCCGGAACCTTGATGAGTACGTAAGTGAGCTGCAGACGATTGAAAGTGATAGGAGGCTGACGTTTCAAACTGCTTCTCAATCTGAGCAGAGCAAGGGGATTGGGGTGACAATCGGGGGGCTAAACCCAAGAGGCGATTACAAAACCGTTTGCTACGTTACTCACACAGGAAGCTGAGCCTCATGGAAGCAAATTACAAAGATCGGTATCTAGATGCCCTTGAAGTTGTCGCACAAAATGGAATTCCTGGTCCCGGCTCTTCGAAACTTTTGGATGTTGGTACCACTGACTATCTGGACTTCTTTGAGCAGGAGTTTATCGAAAGCAATGCAATGCAGGGGAATTCTGTTTGCAGGTTCTTCGAAGGAACGTTTGGTGCTGGCAAGACTCATTTGATCCAACTACTTTCTGATTGTGCCGAAGCCAAGGCATTTGCGCTGGTTAGATTAGATCTTTCGACAGCGCTCAACTTAGCTGATTGGAACCACATAACGCAGCATGTGTTGCAGAACATGACCTTTGCAAATGGAGAGCAAAAACTCAAGGGGCTGTGCTCCATCTTGGAGTACCTAGGAGACCAAGACAGTAGTCGTATTGCCAAGTTGAGATCAATGAGATTACCCCAGCCTGGATTTGCAAATGCAATGGAACTCGCGCTGGGCATGAAGCATAAAAGCGCCGAGTACAAGGAACTGCTAACACGGTTTCTGCAAGGTGAAAAGGTGTCTGTTACCTTGCTCAAGCGGATTGGCATTAAGGGTGTTCGCGGACCTTTGTCTGTTAGAAATGCTGACCAGATTCTCAAAACAACTTTGAATGGGCTGTTTCATCTCGGTGTGCCGACCATGTTGCTCTTCGATGAGACAGAACGAACACTCATGAAGACTAACAACCCAAAATATAGCAAAGCAGCGAATCTGATGAGACGGCTAGTTGATGCGTACGCGTCAGGCGGAGTTCACGGATCAATTGTAGTTTTTACGGTGCTACCTAATTTTATCCAAATGTGCGCAGAGGAGTATCCGGCCTTAGGCCAACGCCTGCGCACAGTGCCTCCCGATGGCATCGATTTCTCCTGGCGCAATCCGGTCTTAGCCGTAAGAGATTTGTGCCCGTTGACGGAGGAGGAATTTGTGGACTCCGCAGTCGGACGGATGGTGCAAATAGCGGACGCGCTCGGCGCCGACGAAGAAAACTTAGAAAACACGTTGTCACGCCTGGGGCACGATATTTTGCAAAATAATGCTGGTGCCGGGTTCCGAAGAGAGCTTATGAAAGCTCTTTCAAATAGAGTTCTGAAGGCTGCAAGAGTTCACACGTAATTTCACAGCGAGGAGCAGCAATGACTGACGTATTGGACATGCTTGAAACGATGGCACAATCGGGGACGGCGCCGGAATCCGGTTGTCACCTGTTTGGTGTTGGCTATGAACAGGCATTCTCTCGAATTCAAAAAGTTTATGTGGATGGACAATTTGAAAGAGGTCGGTCGGCTGAAAAGTTCATCGTGGGACCGTTTGGTTCCGGGAAAACACATTTCCTACGCCAGCTTTTCGAACTTGCCAGTGATTGCAACTGCGCAAGAGCAGAGGTGCACCTGAACAAGGATGTTGACTTTACGCAGCGATTGATTGTTTATCGTGAAGTTGCACGCGCAATAACGGCGCCTAGTCATTGTGCGCGCGGCACCGGTGTGCGTAATTTGCTCGACGCTGCAATGCAGAATATTAGGTCAATGCTAGATGAGGATGTCGATGCTACCGACTTCCTCAACGATTGGATTGAAGCCATTGACCAAATGGGATTCGACGAGCCTCGATTTGCCCGCCAAGTGAAAAAAGCCCTTAGGGGAATGTTATCCGGCAACTCCGAAATGATGACTAACTCGATTAGGTGGTTGGAGGGCGAAGTAAAGGATAGGTCACTCGCGAAGCTTGTGGGAGAGCAACCAATAAGCACTGCCGAAGAAAATTTGTACGCCAATCGGGCAATGTTTTCTCTTTTTCAGTTCGTGAAGCACGCAGGGTTCAAGGGAACGATCGTTGGCTTCGATGAGGCCGAGCAGGGCTTTGCTGTTGACCGTAAGAAAATGCAGCGAATTCTTTCCATGCTACAAGCAAGCATCAACGCCGTATCTGATTTGAAGGGCGCTTCGGTGCTGATCGTCTATGCGCTCACACCGGATGTGATTCTTGAAATGGAGAAGTTTGCAGCATTGCAGCAGCGAGTTGCCGATCCAAGTGATCAGGAATCGTTCTTCGACGGCAATACATATGCGGCTAAAATCGATTTGACAAGGCGTGGCAGCGCTGAGGAAGAGCTGAAGCTAATTGCGCTAAACATTCTTCGCCTTTTCTTAGAGAATTACGGATCGCGGATTTCCGTTTCGCCAAACGAATTGGAGCATGAGATCACACAGATGGCCGTCGAAGTGGCGACGAATGATGCAACATCTGGCAACAGGCGCACCATGACGAAACGGGTCTGTCAGAAACTACTTCAAGAACTCGGAGAGGAAGTTGTTGCCTCCGGGTCCCAGTTTATAGAACCGGAGGTTTAGGAATGACTTTTAGGCCGGGCGATCGAGTATTGGTGCGCGGAAAAGGTTCCGGATTTGTAGCTCGAGTTGACGGATTGAAAATTGCCGTCAAACTCGACATGGGACTCACCATAACACCTGCGATAGATACAATAACGCTTAAGTCGAAGGACACCGCCGGAAAGCAAGAAAGTGCCGACCCGATCGCAAATCCCTCGGAACCAAAAGCGGTTGCAGCGACGGTAAAGAAACAAGTTCAAGAAATCTTAACGGTGCAGCCTGTCTCTAAAAGGTCTGATCCTAGTGTCGAGAAGCGTGCAATTCTTTTGAGAGATATTGAATCATTGAGATTCGGTATTGTTCCCCACGGACGAATCGATAGATTAACCATGGGATACGAAAATATCCTGCAATGGGTAAAGAAGCGACTCGATGATAAGCCGAGCGTTTCAGAAGTTTGTGGCGCATTCGGCACGGGTAAATCGCACACGATGTCTTTGGTAAGGCATATTGGCAGGAATCTAAATTACCTCACGGCCAAAGTAGAAATTGATGGACATGACGTGGCTTTGTCTAATCCAGCAGGATTGTCCAAGGCTCTTTGGCCAACGCTAGAACATGAAAGCTTCCGCTCTACTACCCCGATAATAGATCTCTCAATTCGAGCTATAGAAAAGGGAAGCAATGGAATAAAGATCCAGAGCAAGACCGCGCGCCCCGATCCCAAAGAACGCTCTGAAGAACGATGCGATCAAAATTTCAAGGTTACTAAGTTGCTACACGCGCGCGAAACTCTCGATGAAGTCTCTTGCGACCTCGACGGGCTACTAACCTCCGCTGACGAATACAGCGTCACAGAAATTCAGCGAAAGATTAAAGATGGAAATTTATTGGGTGGGCATCAGTTCGAGCTTAAACCACCCCTTGGGAGGTTAGTACGAGATCGCCCTCGAGGATTTGTTGAAACTCTTTTGGCATATACGAGTCTGGCAACAGAGGCTGGTTTCGAGGGGCTAATTGTAACGATTGACGAGTTCGAAATTGAACAGCAGCAAAATAAATCGCAAATCCAAAAAACGACCGACTTAGTCGTGTTTCTTGCAGAGTATTTCTTGGGAGGTTCGCAGTACAGGGAGCTTCCCCTTTCCATTTTTTTCGCTACGATTGCTGAAAGCGATGAAAAAGGGGACAAGCTGATTCGAACTATTTTTCTTGAGGATAACGACAATCAGCGCTACCAGCTAAGCGGATTACAAGAAAAGGATCTCATTGATTTGGCCAGATTGATTTTTGAGACCTACAGTGAAGCCTACCTGATCAAAGCTGAATTCGATAAAGATACTGCGAAGCGGACTGTAGAACATGTAAAGGCGAATGCCGCTGGTGGCTTATCTGTCGTGCGCGAGTTTATAAAAGCCTGGCTCTATACACTTGACGGTTTGTATCCACCGTTACCGCAATGAATGCTGACCTTCAAACGGATCGGTCGATAGAAAGGAAGCTTCGCCACACCTGGGGATTCTTTTTTGCGCGACACGGACGCCTTCGGGATGTGCAGCGCGCTGCTATTCCGGTACTTCTTAAAGGACAGAACGCTTTAGTCTGTTCCCCTACCGCTAGCGGAAAAACAGAAGCGGTTGTTGTTCCATTAGTTGAGCGGCTTTTGACTCGTGGTGGGAAATGGACACTACTCTATATTATACCGACTCGTGCGCTCGTTAACGACTTATACGAAAGGCTGTATCGCCCTTTGAGCGATATGGGTGTTGTGTTGGCGAGGCGAACTGGAGAACATCGGGTTAGTCTTGATAAAGATGTGAATGTCTTGCTCACTACGCCCGAGTCGCTGGATAGCCTGTTATGTCGAGCCCGTAAGAACAATGGACACTACCTTCAGCACGTTTCTGCGGTAGTCGTGGATGAAATTCACTTACTTGCAGATTCACCAAGAGGCGAGCAGGTTCGTTGGCTTCTCGAAAGGCTCAAGCGGTTACGTGCGTTTGCTAAGGAGTCGGGCTGGATTCACGACTCAACAATTCAGTTAGTTGGTTTAAGTGCTTCGGTTAGACAGCCACATGTAGTGAAGGAACAATTCTTTGGTACCGAAGCTGCATTAATTGAGTCAGCTGGACAGCGCAAGATTGAACATGTGGGAGATCCCCATGCAGCGGAACGAACAGAGGATTGGCTGCCCGGCTACTTGGCTCAGGCCGCCCGACCGCTCAAGGTTCTCATATTCGCAAACTCTAGAGTGCGTGTTGACGCGTTAGCTGAGGTGATGCCAAATTTGGTGCCAAGCGATTTTGTTTGCTTCGGTCATCACGGGAGTCTCTCAAAATCGATAAGAGAAGAGGTTGAAGAGCGATTCAAGATTGAAAGTAATGTGGTCATGATGTCGACTTCTACGCTAGAAATTGGTATCGATATTGGTGACATCGATCTTGTAGTGTTAGATAGCCCACCGTCTGATATCGGAGCCCTGTTGCAACGAATAGGGCGGGGAAATAGGCGTACCGACACGACGAAAATAATGACTTGCTCTTTGAAGGAACATGAGCCGCTGGTACATCGGTCTATGCTCTTGTGCGCAGAAAAGGGCGATTTCGGCGGTGAATGGAAAGGACTCCAGCTAAGTACTGCATTGCAGCAGATTTTGTCATTTATCTATCAGCGAGGCCGACGTTCAACTGACGCCGTCGAAATGTTTGTCCGATCTATGCTTCCGGAGACTCTAGCTGGCGGTTTGGTTGACAATCTAGTGAGCAATGGTATGTTGCGCGACCATGGCGGGGCTGTCACCTTGGGTGAACTCGCGCAGGATTTTGCTGAAAGCGGCAGAATCCATTCGGTGATAGAGTCTAATGACGGACTTTCTATACGGGATGAAAAAACTGGAAAAGTAATTGCAAAAGGCATCTCTGCCCACAAAGAAACAATATCCATCGCCGGCGCAAAAATGAATGTTACAGCGAAGAAGGGGAAGTTTGTTGACGTGACAAGGGGAACTATGACGAGTGCCGAGAAGGTTTCTTACCAGTCGTCGCCGCCAGCACCGCAAATGGCTCAGGCCTATGCGATCAGACGATATCTTAATCTTGAAAGTACTTCGTGGCCAATTTTGAATTCACCCGATGAAACCGTAGTGTTTCACCTCGGTGGAACGCAAGTCCGTGCGCTTCTGTGGCTTTTGTTCGAAATTTATGATGAGGGCGGACTCGGTAAGTGCAACGATTTTTTCTTGGTTAGTGGCCCCCTTCAAAAACCTGCTTGGATTTCGTCCGTTCAGAACGGGCGCGTTTTGCTGGGAGTTGAAAAACATGTGGAGCGACTCGAGAAATTGCTGTCGCGTCCAAAGGCGAACCTTTACTTACCTTCGAGTCACAGAGTACAAGAAGTCTTGACTTGGCTGAATTTTGAAACCACCATGGATGTGATCCGGGCCGCACGCTGGGAGCCTGTCAAAGGGATAGACCACCGAAATGAATTGAGCGCGTTGACTAAAGTTCGTTAGGGGGCAACGGCACACTCTGGAGGTAGAGTGCACCTCTGTCGGTTATAACCAGAAGAGCTTCTTTCCAAAAGACAAAATTCCTCTGCAAAAGATCCTTTACTGCCAGATCAAAGTTCGAATGCCATCGAGGTTTCCCTCCCACGCTTTCGAGTTCAAATGCATTTAGGACTACTTTGTTCCGTGTTCGGTTAAGTAGCGTTGAGTTGCCGGCTGAGCCTCCGCGCTCAGAAAGTTCGAGCAAGATTGCTTTCGAGAATCGGCATAGCTCAATGTGCTCGGATTCGTCTCCTAAACCACTCGGTAATTGCGGGGGACCCTCTTCTCGCGCCGGCGGCGCAAAAATCAGCATACTTTCTGGGACAAGGAGAAAGCGAAGCGACTCTCTCAGCAGATCCTTGCGTTCGCTCTCTCTATAGTTTTCGGCGAGTACTTTAGTGATTGCTTCTTGTTCCGATTGATTCGGCTCAACCTCAAGTGCTTGATCAATGAGCTGCAAGATTTCGAAAACCCCGGCGAATTCCGTCCAGGCTAGAGGATTGCCAGTAGTGGTGAGCGTAGATTGAGGCTTTGCTGACACAACTTCGACCTCTTGATTTCTGAGACTAGGTCCTTCGCAACTTTCAATGTTCTTGACTTTACATCATTATCGTTTCAGCTACATGTAGGTTGACTAAGGAAGAAGGTCGAAACGCTTAAACGAAGCCCTCGCAGCAAGAAGAGTGCGAAGCCCCATGCATGAAACGCAATCAGTCTGATAGATACCTGCTGGAGGGCGCATAGACTGCAGCTTGCTATGAGCCCACCAGCAGGACCCTTCGGCGAAGCAAACCGGCTGCGCCCCATCTTCGGCTGCCGCGGACTACTTTTGATTTGCCAAAAACATCACAGGAAAACGCACCGAGGCTGGTGGTAATTTTGGATGCAAAGAGTGAGCCTTTCGCGGGAGTTGATAAAGGGCTTTTAAAGTTGAAAAAAATACTCATACTGGAAACCGTTGGGCTCACGCAGCCGCTTGAATCCGCTACAACTGTGCGATCGGGGGACTAGGAGGACCGCTCTCGGTGTTCACAAAACCAGCTTGCCAGGTAGTAAGCTTTTCCCTGTACCCATGGAGCCACAAATGACAGTGAAAGGGGGTGGTCGGTGCTAGGCTGGATCACAAAGGTGTTTGCTCAGATTGGGTGTAAAGAGACATCCGGCGAGGCGCTCAATCCTACAAAGGAGGATATGTCTTCTCCTGTGACAGCTGAAGCAGGATTATCGCTTTCTGCTGTTTCTGCACACCCTTTGTCCGAGCTTCCAAAGCTGGTGCCACAAGATGAACCGGCCCTCGACCTTTTTGAGAATTTGGACTCGCTAATAGCGAATGGGTTGAACAGAACCAAGTTTGATGAATTCTTAGGAAGTGCTCTTCTTGAATCAGAACTCAATGTTGATTCAAATGGCACAACCGAGAAAGCAGAATCGGGTACTCAATCGGGTGCTATGAGTTTGGGGAGCAATTCCGGTTACGAAAAACATTCGGATAGCATTGGAGAACCGACGTTTGCTTCAGCAGAAACGCTAGATGAATTCGTGTCCAGTTATGTGGACTGCATCGACAACAAGCTCCTTTCTGAGAACGAGGCTTTGCAGTGGGCTTTGGAAAAAGTTGGACTAGATCTTCCCTCTGTGCTTCACACGGCAATTCACGCAGTTTATTCCCGAACTTGCGAATGTGGTCTAAGTCGGTCTCGTTCTCCAGAGCAGGAGCGCTTAGTCACCCCAACGGATGACGTTGTCGAGCACGCTGTATCGATAACTCTATTGGAGTACTTCTCAGATGAGCTAAACGACTGTGTTCGCAGCATAGAAAAAAACATTGCGGTCGGGCTAGGTGAAGAAGAAGCTGTTGACTCAGCAATTTCAGCTTCGACCACTGCGGAAGTCGATGGGCTTCTTATCAGTTCGCTTGTTCAAATACTTCGCAAGCGGACGTCGTCCGGTGTGGATCGTCGTCTTAAGGGACTACTCTCTGATCCCACCGGTTATCTTTCCAACGGCGCCAACAAAAGTCGTCGAAAAACAAAAGAGGAGATTAGGCAAGATATTCGAAGACGCGTGATAAGAATCCTGAGCGAGTAGCCTATTTGCGCTTTCCCTTTAAGCTCTGTGCCTTCTTTATCCTTTCCTCGTTTGAGAGAACACTCGGTGGTGGTTGAGTTGGTTGCGCATTGTCTCGCGTGGAACAAGCATCTTCGTCGCTAAAATCATCCGTAGCTTCATTTAGGAGCGTTACCAGCAAGCCCAGTGCTTCTCTCCTCTTTAATCGTTCGGCAACAAGTTGATTGTCGAACGACAAAATGCAATCTAGGCAGCCTGTTGCGCATCTGCGATCGTGTGACTCGTCCCCTCGCGCCGACAAAATCTCCACTGCCTTCGTTAGCCACTCTCGACCTAGCTGCAGAAGTTCATGAACGTGCCCTGAGCCACCGGCAGCAGTATCATAGAGAACAATTCCCTTTCCATTTGAGTTGCGCAAAGGGGTTGGGGTCATAACGCCGATTTCTCGCGAATCCAACTCGAGAAGCCTTGCGCCTGCTTGCTGGAGGGCGTAGCCTAGTGTGAGCATCACATCTTCATCTGCTGCAAGAATAGATCTGCGTGAGAAGTCTAACAAAATGACGTCGGTAATCTCTCGAGCCGCTAAAATTTGCTCCCTGAAATGTCCGCCTTTTTTCGCCTTCGCCCAGCAGATCTTATAATCTTCTGCTTCATGGAGCGGAGTGTGAATTTCGAAATCCTTTGGAAGGGAAATTTCGCCTTTCTTCGGTGGCGGCTCGGACTCGGAGAAGCCGCAGCGGAGGCAGATTGCAAATCCTGTTTCGTTGTCGCCTTTGTTATAAACTAACAACTCCCCGTCTTCCTTGTACAGGGCTTGCGCGCCTCGAATACCGGCAAAATTGTTGAACTCAATGAGCCCCTTCGAGTCAACGAACGTAACAGTTGTCGTGTATACCTTGCCGACTCTTTCCACGTCATAACTGTAGCGTGGGCGGTCCCATGCCGCGGAGCTGAATCCGTGTTTTGGAAAAAGGATTTCTGCATTCAGCCCGGAGCGTGGAGACGAACAAATTTTGCAATTGTCCGCTTCCTCGCCGATGGTATAGAAGTTGTGACCTTCCTGACACTTAGCTAACCAGCCCCTCAGTCCAATGTAATTGTTCTTGTTCTCACCTGTCCAGTGCTTTAGGAGTCCATGCGAAGAGACTAGTTTCCCTCCGACTACTAATTGCGAGCCTGGTACGTATTCGCGGAGAGCGAGGATACTCGAACGTTCAAGTCGGTACTGGTCTTCTTCACGAACTTTTCCCTTCTGTTCATCTAGATCCAGGACACGCAACTTCTGAACTCCGATCGGAAAACCGTATCTTGGCAAGAACTGATTATCTGCAAGCGCCTCGATGACCGTTAGCTCCGACAGCGCACACAATTGCCACCTGATTTTATTTGCATGTCCCTTGGTTATCTCGTCGTCGTCCCAAGCCGATCTTAAGACTGAATAGTCCTCTAACCAATCGCTAACAATTTCCTTGAATCGCAGCGCTGAATCTTTGCAGAGACTTTCGAAATCCTGCTGTTCGAGAGGTGTGTCCTTGAACATGCGAAGCAGATCCTCGGACACAGTGTGTTCGCCATATTCGGCAAGCCAGTACAAGTAAGCGACAAATTGTTCTTGGATGGTGCGGCCTTTGGGCGACCACCAGGGGACTCTATCCGACCAGTCAGGCACATTCAACTGAGAATCTGGTATCGCTATCGGCTTCTTTGCGGTTTCCCATCTAGGAGGTGCCTGAACACCACAGAACGAGCCCATGTCGCCAAAGGCTTTCATTGCGCCAGCGCGCTCACCTGGTTGCGTTAGACTTTGAAAAAACTTCCCTAACAAGAATGCATGGAAGTGTCGGCGCGCCAATCTTTCCCTTTGGAGAAACACTTTTGGCTTGCGCAAACTTGCCCCAATGTATCCACCGAACCGCTTGAACACTTCTAAATCAAAAGGCCGTGGTCTAGCAAAAGTTACTACAACGGATGACCCGTCAGTTCGTCTGCCTGCGCGACCGGCTCTCTGCAAGTAGTTTGCCTTTCCCGGCGGTACGTTTGACATTAGCACAGCATTTAGACCACCGATGTCGATCCCCAGTTCCATCGTGGTTGTGGCGCTGAGAATGTTTCGTATGCCTGCGCGAAAGAGATTCTGTAGGCGTTTTGCTTCACCAGGCGACAGCTGCGCCGTATGTTCTTCCGCCCACAGACCAATCCTGAAAGCCTTGAGCTCCCCATACTCCCGCCTTAGGCGGCCTACTCTAACATCTTGATCAAGCTCTTGAGGTGTCACTTCTTCGAGTGTGGCTGCGCATCCTGGTCGTGATTCGAAGCTGCACGACAGTAAACTCCGTGTGTAAATTAGCCCGGTTCTTTTGCAGCGATAAAGTTGTGCAGGACGTTTAATCGCCAGCTTTGGGAATCTAACTTTCAGAATTTCAACGGGGCCCTTATCTGTTCGGACCTGGTCTCTTTCGAGCCATTGAATGACGTCCGGAACATGAGTCGTTTGCGTTGAAACGGATGCCCGTCTCAATAGCTGAGTGAACGCTGTTTCCAAAACAAGCGACGTTAGCGTCTCTTCTTCATCCAACGTTGACCCAAGGGCTTTCATGAGTGCCTTTGTTAGTGCCCGGCGTTTGTGTTCTTTTGTCGAGCCGACGAAGCTTTGCACGAACTTAAAGCTCGTGGTCGCCGAGACAGCTCCTCCAATATAGAGCCCCTCATCTCGCAGAATTTTGTCTTCGTTCTGGTCTCCAGTGGTGACTGCACCGGCCGCGCGAAGTGTGTCACACAATAGTGCTAAGTACTCAGGCCAAATTTCATTTAGGCGTTTCCTTAGTTCTGAGTTGCTAACTTGACCAAGCAGTTCGCCCGGACACTCAATTTCCGCCAATTCGGGGTAGGAAACGTGAAGCAGACCGAGCCTCTCCAGTGAATTGCCCAGAGGTACGGCGCAGACGCGAGCCAACAGTCTTGAAACGACCTGCTTGATTTTGTTTAGGTTGTCATCCCACGTCCGTCCATTCCACTCTGCGGCTTTGTGAAATTTTGCGGTTGGAGTGTCAATGAATTGTCTAAGCAGCGACTCATCGTTCGCAATCTTCCTATTCCATGATTCCACTGAGCCTCCGAGCAAATTCTCTCGATAGGTTTGGTAGAGATCTGCAAATCTTGTTTGTGCTCGTTCTCGCGCGGCCTCCGTCGCCGCATTCTCAATTTTTGCTTGGAGCATCTCCAGTTCTTCTCGATCTTCCCGAAGGACTTCTTCATCTACTTGCCTAGAGCCAGTGAGTGCATTCAGCATCAACACACGAGCCATTTGCTGCTCATGTTGCCTCGTAAGTCTAGGCCCCAGGCGGGCCGCTTCTTGGCGACTGTCGCTGAAGACTAGCAGTCGGCGCCCTTCGGCTGGTTTTAAATCGCAGTCCGCGCTAGGAATTGGCGGAATCTCTGCTAGAACGGTTTCGGCTACCGTTGACGTCGCTAGTGCCGTAAGAGGTTTGAAGGGAACTATCTCCGTTCTCGAAGCCTCGCAAATATCACAAGTTGAAATGGCTTTGATCGCTTCATCGCTCACATTCTGTTCTGTGGGTTCGTTGCGCCGTAGTGCTTCGCTTCTGTATATCGGTAATCCGGACGGAATGCCAAAGTCATTGTCGGGATTCGGAATAAAATGTTCTGTGAGAAACGTGGCGCCACAGGTATCGCACCGGACAAGTATGTAGCACTCTGCGCCACAGTAACTGCAGTTGTTCTGAATTGTAGAAATAATGGCACCTAGTCCTGCAATTTTTAGGGCTTCTGGTGCTACGCAACTTCTGTTTCCGCACACGCTGACTCCGTCAGCGGTTCGTGCAAGCAAGTGCAGTCTGTGAGGAATGAGAGGATAATCTTTCAGAGTCGGTCGAGCTGCAGCACCGAGCTGCAGCAACTTAATGGTAGCGGCTAAAGACTCAGCACTATTATCTAACCACAGTTTCTCTGAGAGGTTAGTCACCGTGGTGCGTTTGTCTGCCCAAAGTATGTTCTGCAATTTGTGAAAAACTGGTGCGTGCCCGAGAATATCATGGAGAGCGACTGCCGGTCTTGTCTCCGAGGATGCTATAACATTTGCAGCAACGAGAGTGGTTGTACTTTGGCAGATCTTTTGGGTCAGTTCTACACTGTCAGTAAAGGACAAAGTTCCCAAAGCGTCGGCTGAATAAAGGTTTTCGGAAGGTATCCGACAGACTGCTTCCGCTGTGATGGTTTCGCTAGGTGGCGCTTCTGCCGGAAACTCTTTCTTGAATTGTTTCCCTTCGATCAAGAAAATACTCTCTGTTGATTTCGAGAAAAGCTTTGAGGCAAATAGTCTTGCCTCATCCTCCGTTTCTACGCCAAGAGTTGCTGATGTTGCAATCTGCAAAAGGTCTTCAGCGACGACGCCGCATCTAAGGTAAAGTCTACGCAAGAGAAGGGCGATCTCTGCCGCCAGCGCGCCGGAGTAGAGGTGCGCTTCGTCTAGTACTACGACTTCCAGTCCATCACCGAAGAAGCAACTGTCTTGTGGTCGACAGAGCATGTACTCCAGCATGGAATAGTTGGTCACAACGATGTCAGGCACTCCGAGCCGTTTCTCTGGCGGAACTTTCGATCCGTCTTGGTTCTCGAGTCCGCGCGCTTCTTGCCTAGTACGAAATCTGCATTTGTTTACCTGTGGAATATTGTTTTTGTTAGCGGCACTTTTGTCTTCTGGAGTTTCGCTAGTGAAGTGAAAAAATCGAATTTCTGACTGATTTCCTAACCAAGCATCTAATCTCTCTACCTGATCGTTTACCAATGCGTTCATTGGATAGAGAATCAAACACCGCATGCCTTTACCAGCCCTGGGCTTAGAGAAAAGCTTATTGAGCGCCGGCAGCAAGAACGATTCCGTTTTTCCTGCACCTGTGCCGGCCGTTACTAGTATCGTTGGCGTACTGTTGTTTAATAGGTCCCTTTGAGCGGTGACTATGGATTCCACTTGGTGGGTATAGAGTCTGGTTCCTTTTCCAAAAACGTTGTTCTGAAGCAGGAGAGCAACTAGATTCTGATCTAACTGACCAAGAGAGCCAAGCTTTTCGATATCGTATTCGCTGGGTTGCGATGGAAACGTTCCTTCGATCCAAAGATCACTGACTAGCCCACCCGCTTCTCCCGGACCGGCCCAGATGTTGCGCAATTTCTGCGATAAATCTTTGTCGCGGACAAAGTTTCGATCCGAGGTAAAGTCGACCAGCCGTTTGCTTAGTAGTTTCGCCAAGTTGAGGGAATCAAGCTGGGCCATATTGGTTCTCCGTCTTTGCGCTGCGTTTGATTGTTGTTTGGATCATTCGTTTCTTAGAACTTCGTCGTGAAAGTCTTTGGAGGAGAGAATTATCAGGTGACTGCGCGCGCGCGACATGCCAGTGTAAAGGAGGCTGCTTAAGTCTTCTCTTTTCCATTTGAGCAGATCGTCTTCTAGTTCAGTAATAACTACAACGTCGCTCTCTAATCCTTTGAATCCGTGAATTGTTGAACATGCTATGCTCTGCCCGCGAACCGGTTCGGTCGATTTTGTGAGTTTTACTTTTTCCAGGTTTAGGGTGAACAGTCTGCTGCGGTCCAGGCGGCGAGGAGTCAGCACCACAACATCGGAGGGACGAATTTGCTCATCGACTATTAGTCTGTTCATAACCTTGTTGAGTTTGGCTTCCCAATCGGCCTTCGCGTCGTAAACATGCTTTTCTACTTGCCTTCCAGCTGGACCTCTTGGACTGATGCGTCTTCCGTCTGTTGAAGAATAGTGCTTGTTCACCACGTGAAAAATGGGCTGGGTGTTTCGTATGTTTTCGTCCAATTCTATCGGAATAACGTTTGCTGGTAATACTGGATCTCTTCGGTAGAGATTCTGATTGTCATCAAGGAAGATGTACAAGGTTCCATTTGCGCCTTCTATCAAGCATTCATCCAATGCCGTCCACCAATCAGTATGAAAGTCCTGCGCTTCGTCGACGACCACGGCGTCAAATTTGAGTTCTGGTTTCTTCGACAAAGATTCGCACAGTGCGAACGCGTAACTCTCCGCCACCTTCTCAGGCGAATCTTCATCCGTGAATGACGGCAAAATTGTTGCGGAGCGTCGTGCCAGATCAACACAAAGTTGGTGAAAGGTCATCACCTCTAGTTCCGGGACATCACTGGTGTGCTCACGAAGGTAGGCTGCAAGTTGCTTGTTGTAACACGTAAGAAGTGTTTTGTAGCCCTCTGCACAAAGCCTTCTAGCTTTCTCAACTGCGAGAAACGTTTTGCCTGAGCCAGCACATCCCGTGACCATAAGGCGTGAAATTTTTCTACACCTATCCAGAACCTTAAATTGACCGGAAGTAAGACGCACCATTTCGTCCTTCTCTTCTCGAAACTGTACGCTCAAGGGGTTCCTCAATTCGACATTTGGTATAAAAAGATTTTTGACAGCATCGATAATCTTTGTGGGCTCACGCAGTGGCTTTTGCACTCCAGCAGTCCAAAAATTGAGAATAGAAAGTAGCTTCTTTTCCAAAGAAAGCAATGACTCCGAATCGATAATTACTTCAGGGAGGGCATCTGGTCTTATAACTGTATTTCCAACTTTCACATCAGGAAAAGCTACGCAGTCATAAAATGGAATATCTAGATGTCGGAGAGCAGGAATGCTCGCAAGCTTTTCTTTGAGAGCGTACTTGCTTCGTTGCACTTGTTGAAAAGGGTCTTTGATATTGTGCTGCACGCCATTTCGATCAGTGGAAGTCCATTGGCTGTTTTCGCCTATGTATTTAATAGCGCCGCCTTTAACCTCTAGCAGCAATAAGCCATACATCGGATGCAAAATCACGAAGTCTGTTTGTCCGTCTTCCGGTGTTCTGCCCCGGACCTTGGACAGCCATTCAACATCATAAAAGACATACCAACCTTCCGGTAGCTCGGCTAGTCGATCATAGACCAAGAACTCGGCCCGTCGACGAGGATCTTTACGCCATTCATTCGGCACCATCTTTGGATAGATTTGACAGCGTTTGTTTCCGATAACGTGCATTTGGCTCTCCCTACAGACAACGTTTGATCTCGTCATACACGAACTTAGTTAGCAGTTCTCTTCCCCGAAGTTGGCTCCAGAAAGTGTCCATATGTGCCAACTGGATATCGCTCAATGGATGTCCGGCAAATGAACAACTAGCAATACTTTTCATTTCATTCGCCAGCCACTGCTCGTCGACTCTAAAGAATCTTCGATAGGACGACTTTAACTCCTTTTCCTTCTCCGTGATTTGCTCAATCGGTGCGTCATCCGTCAAGCCGAGCGCTTTTCGTTGAAGTCTTTCAACTAGCTGACGGATCTCAGTTGGAGTGCTACTACGTGATGGGGAATTCAACCAGCAAGAGAAGAATTTCGCTAACAGAGTTGCATCCACTTTTTGAAGAGTTGTGGCTAACGTACTAATACGATCCAATTCTGTTGGACTTTGGCGCAACAGTGATGAAAGCTTCTCCACTGTTTGCCAGTTAGGCTGAAACTTTGAAAATACTTGGCGAACGACGTTGTACCAGCCTGTGGTTCCTGGCTCGAACTTGTAGGGCTCATCTAGGTAGAGGTCACCTGCCCAAGCTGCAAGAACTTCTGCCGGAAAATTGTAAGCGAAGGCGCGAACGTCCCTGAAATGTTCAGTTGCAAGTATTGGCCAGTGTGTCCAGCGAAGGAAGGCTGCAATACTTCCTGCTTCGGATTTCCTGATGTTTTCTTCCAAAAATCGTTGCATCATTCCTCGACCGGTTGGCCAGGAGGCGCCTAGCCACTCTCCTGAATAACTCAAGCAAACTGCAACAATATTTGAATTAGTCATACCGGGTACGAACTCGTAGCTTAGGTCATCGTTCTTTATTAGATCTCGCGACTCAAGCCCTATGGGATGACTGTTCGAGGGCCACACGATAAGTTTGTGGTTCTGATCAAGCTGAACAGGTTTAGTTAGCGTTAGCTTCATTGAAGATTCTGTTTCCCAGCTGCATTGTTCAAATAGACCAGGATTGGAAACACTCTTTGAAATGCTCGCGCAAACGCCATCTGAATTGTACATGCGCCGGACTTCAAGAGGAGCACCATACCCACTAACGCCTCTAATTGGTCCGTCAGAGTGAGTAAACCACTGGCATAGCGTGCCACCCTCAAAAATTGCGTAATCCTCTGCGGAGTCTCCAACCATGGAGCGGTAACAAAGCCGGAAGCTATTGTCTGTGCAATCGGACTTTCGCAGCGTCGACTCGTTGTCTATGGGATTCCATGCAAATCCTGTCCACCGTGCACTTCCGGAGCGAGGCGCAATATTTATGTTGTTCTTGCGGGAGTAAAGGCGTCCGTTATGACGTATCTTCCAAACGCCTCTGACTTTCTCACTAAAGAGAGATGTGAGCTCCATCGGGGCGGATTCTGAACATTTTCCGTTCCAGTAGATAGGTATAGAAACGCCGTCGATTCTAAGTGCTTCGACTCGGACAGCAGTCGATTCATTTGACGTATAGAAGACCACTCCCTTTGCGAGATTGTCTACGTTGCGAGCAAATACTGATACCTTCATTACCTGCAGTGGTGCGGGTTGGGGCGAAATAGAATCTTGGTTACTCCAGAGCACTTGTTGATCAGGTAAGCGGAACTCTAACGTCTTGTCCCAAGATTGTTTTAGCCGCCAGACGTTTTTCCTGATTTGTCCATAGGGAACGGGGTCGCCTAAGTCGATAGAGGGCAACAAATCGTCAGACGCAATAACGGCATAACGTCGTTGCGTCGAAAGACGAGAATTGAGGTCCATCTCCTGCCCAGTTTCCAAGTCATAGAATTGGACTTCCGAATCGGGTGGCCATAAGTGTATCTCCTGGCTGGCTGCAATGGCTCCGTCCGCGGTGACAACTTGAACTAGAATTGGACTTCGAACGAGCGCGGATTTAACGTCCTCTAGTGGTTGCCAACGGTTGTCCGATTTCGCCAATCGGTAACGTTTACCAGCTACCAACAAAGTTGGTGCTGATGCTGAAGAGGGGAGAGATTCGTCCTCTGCGTCGCCCGCATCTAGATTTAGGTTTTGGAGGCTTCCGATAGAAAATTGAAATCCAGGTCCTGAGCTATCCCACTGAAATGAAGTGCTCTTGATGATCTCGGAATCATTCGCATCATCAACTCCCAACGAATCGCTGCTATCGCTCTGCGCCCTAGAGCGCGAGGCCAGCGAAGCGATAATGTCATCTATCCATTCATCGTGAATCCAAACACTTTTCTTGAGTTCGCTTCTCGTTTGACTCTCGCTGATTGTCTTTCTAAGGAACCTCCGAAGAAGCTCCCAAATGTCGCAGAATGTCGCAGAGAAATTTGGGGAGTGTTTGGAAATGAGGCAATTGACTGTTTCAGGATACTGGCCAGCTAACCAGTGCGGTAGCCGAGAGATTCCGTTGCGGGTAAAACCAAACTGAAGGAAGACTGTCATCAAATACTGCAAAGTATCACCAGTTCCGAAAACATTACGGAGGCGGAGTACTTCTGTTGCCTCTTCGATGCTTTGAGCAAATTGCAGACTTGGTCCACTCTGAAAGCGAATCAATCGACCGACATCCTTCTTGAACAGTCTAAGTACTTTTGCCCATACGCTGCCCTCCTGACCTTCTCTTCTGTTAACCTCTGCCGCGAGAAGCAACAGCAATGTTCCAATGCCCTCGCGTCGAGTGTAATTTCCGTTCCCTGGTAGTCGATTTAGTCCGCTAATTCCTAAGAAGGAGTCAGCACATGTCGGGGTTAAACTTGATGCCCATTGAACCAACCAGCGAAAATCTCCCGTTGATGGCGTAATCTCGCATAGAGATTTTGGTTCGGGTAGTACAGTGAGCCGCTCTGCGATTCGGTGGAATGCTTGGATAACACTATTCTGTCCGTCATCTGGCGCAAGTCCCGAAAAAATTCGGCATTCTTCTTCGCCACTCGAAAGTGCGCTGGCATAGACAACCTTAAGATTGGCGGTCGAGGGCGCAGGCATCGATTGTTCGATCCCTGGCTGACGAATACCGGTATCGGTAACCGTAGGAGTGATTTCTCTTTGAGGCTTGTACTGATTTAGCTCGGGACCATCGAACAGTGTTCGCGGATCCACCGTGACTTTGTTCAGCGTCCCGAGATGCGCGCACCAGGCGTCAATGAGTTGTGGGAGCAACTCTGGACCAGAGTTCTTAAAGAAAGCTTGCCACTCTGGATGTAGCTCAATCCAGTTGCTCGTCTCGTGAACTGAGAAGAATGGTTTTTTGACTTCGAAAAATGTTCTGGAAAATTCGCTCAATTGGGGTAGGTCATCTGCTGTTTGTGATCCAGTTTCAGTCCTAAAGAATGGTGAGAGTAAAGATCGAATACTCATCATTGCTAGGCTTGTTCGTGACTTGTCGGTGAACAGAGAGACGTGCTTCATGAATTCCTTAAAGCGCTGCTCTAAGTTTGCGCCAATCGGAAAATCAGGGGCATCTAGACCCTGAAGCAGCTGACTTACCTGTTCGTCGCTGTCTAGAGCGATTCGACTGATGCGCACAGGGCGCCAGGCCAGAACAAGCATTCTCACCGCAAGCTCGTCTAACGAAACGAGTTTCGAGCTGGTCGTTCCCGCTGGCTCTAGCGACCTATGCAGCAGTGCGAGCATGCAAAGAAACTCACGGCTATGACTGAAAGTTCGCAGAACCATTGCAAATTGTTCTTCTGAGATCTCAGCTTCGTTTGATTCGAAGACAATGGGATTCTCCGCTGCGATGCTCGCGGGCGCGACTTCTGTCTGCAACATCATCGCTGTGTCCATCGCGTCTTCTGTTTCGTTCGCGACATCGCAAGCACCGTCATCATCGCTAGTATCAGGTGTTTCGCGAATGACGATTTGTGTTTTGCCTGAATTCTTGCTTTTAAGATACTCGAGAAATTGTTCGTCTAGCCATTTTGTGACCTCGACCTTGTACTCGGAGAAGAATTGAAACCAGGTGGGATTGAGAACTACGGAGGCACCATCGGCGGTGAATCTGTAGAGCGGTTGCCGCTCCACAAACATTGTCTCGTCTTGAGAATATGAGACTACTCTGGTATTGAACTCCTTGCCATCAACACCTTTGAGGCAGTCCTCGAAAAATGGTCGGAGGAGGCGATACGGTACGTATCGTTTCAGATCGGCCGCGATGCTTGCACCCGTTGCTGCCGCCTGTGTTCTGATTTTCTCTTTTCTGTAGTCGTCCCAGCGAGAAGGAAAGCGTTGAGGTTTTACACCAAGGTGGTCCAGGTACGTTAGCATTTGATCTTTAAGACCAAAACTGATTTCGCCGTTCAGGCTGACAATGCGAGCCGCCAATATCAACATTTCAACTACAAGATCGTCCAACGAAATGGTTTGTTCTGGTTCGTCGTTGGTGCATTGTTCGAGGAGCGCTTCGAATAACAAGAACTTGTATGAGTTTTGTCGATCTGCGAATAGTCCGTCGAGTTTTTCGAGTCTCGTGATGTAGTTTGGGACCAAGCTCTCCGCATCGCTCGCCAGACCGATTGACTGTAAAGGCTCATCTTTGGTCCCAGGCTGCTCTACAACGAGGTTCGTAGCGTTAGTTTCCGTTGGTGCGAATGTGCCATCGGCTACATCGTAGAATTCAGGTTCACGTAGTACTGCTTCTCCTTCGTTGTGAGTCTGTTCGCTGCTCGATTCATCACGGGCTTCAGTCTCTAGAGGATGCTGACCGGCTTGCTGTTGCTCGGCATTAGAGACCTCTTGCAGTTCGTTTTCGTTGCCTTGTTCTGACTGAAAGAATATATTTGCAAATGGTCCTGTTGGGGACAAGAATCTCTCGGTACTGAATTGGAGATCCAAGTCCAGTGGGAAAATTTGACCAGGAGCCGTTGCTATATCCCGCGTTGTCATGTCGGAAACCTGTTTGTGCAATGCCAATGCGGATATTGCACGAACTTGTTCTACATTTTCCTTTAGGTAACGTCCCCAGCTAGTGTTGAATTGCAAACTCAAAGGGTAAGACTTGGCTCTGAAAAGCGGTGGCGCCGAGGGATCTCCAAAAGATTGGAGATCGTGTTCCAGATACTCAATCGCAATGAAAGCAAGGTTTAAGTGCAAATCCGATAGCTTGCGGTGAACCGAAAGCTGTCGCTGGCGAATGATTTCACTGTTGTCCCGTCCTTTGGGAATTGGAGTAAGTTCGAGCGCGGCGATGGCAGTCTTATTGTTATTGTCACTCGGCAGTCCGGTGACTCGGTGAAGCGTCTCTATTCTGACGAAGTAGTTCCTTGCGAGTAGGCTGAACGGCACTAAGAAATCTTGCTTCTTCAGGGATGAGAGCACATCACTCAGGGCTAGCAGGATGAGCGTTGAGGAAAGCTGTTGGGTGCGCCACAATGAAGAAACCAGACCGACAACATCAATAGACTCAATGGTGGGCAAAGTTTCACTGAGACACAAAGTTGTTAGCTCTGCATTGTTTGGGGCGTACAGACAACTAATCAATGAGGGGGCCGGTTCGGTGGCTTGATTACTTGAGGTAGGAGTCTCTTGGATATCTGTTTCAGCGGGAACGCGGTCTGCGTCCATTACCTGTGCTGGGGTAACCTCGCATTTATCTTCGCATCTCTGTTCCTCAACATGGTGCTCAGCTGCTGGTCGTTCCAGCAGTCCTGTGATTGTTGAGGTTTGATTGTCTATCTCAGGTTCATTTTTGGTGAAGCAATCTGCCGAGTTCTCCGATGACGTTCCCGTCGAGGCCGTGTAGACTGCATCCTTAGCATCGGGCAACTCATTCGTGACTTGTGTATTGACCGAGGGATCTTCCTCCTCGACGTCGTGCGAGACTCCGGTCTGAGAATCCGCAGGTTTCACGGATTCGTCAACGTCCGTCTCTGAAGACTCACTCTCGTGCTCTGGCTCGATGTATATCTCTAACAACATTCTTTTCGTTAGCGGCTTTGCGTCATTGCAAAGTCGGCAATTGAGTATTATGGCGTCGTCGAAAGCGCGGATTAGTCTGTCTCGGTGTTTGCAAAGGTAAACCCGCCAGTTCGGATGTAGCTGAATGAACGTACCGCCTTTCTCAAAGGCGAACGGGAAACGGAATTTGTCGAAGCCCATCCTGGTGATCTTTTCCAAGACGAGGTCATCTAAGTGTTCATCTATACCGGCCAGTCCACAGAAAAAGTTATTCAATGTGCCCTGAAACGAACTATAGGCTTCAGTTGGAAGCGAGTTCCGGAGCTGTATCGAAACTTCTTGGCGTATCGTTGCGACATCACTGCCAGGAGAAGGAGAAATTCTCTCGAAAACGGATAGCAGCTGCTGATCCCAGGGGAATGTTACTCCGTGATTTGAGTGCGCCAACCCCAGTGAGCAGATCACATCTGTAAACAGGTCTGCGATAGATAGAAATTCAGTAGGCGAATCAATTGTTCGGTGGACGATCGCTCTCCACAGATAAACTTCGGACATTGTTCGAGGACGCACAAGCGATTTTTCAAGCGCCCCAGTATTGACTGTGTCGCTCGTCGGCAAACTTGCAATACCTCGCTCCTCAAAAGCGGTGAATCGCAATGAACTACCTGTGCAATCAGGTTCTGATTCTATAAGGGAGAATGAACCGTGGTAGTTGAGCCCACCCGTTTGGATGCCCGAACGACTGAAGACCAGTACCTCCTTATTTGCGGCTTTTGCCAGTTGAATGTTGGGTAGCGTTTGTTCGTCTGTTAGTCCACGAATCTCCAATTGAGGCGGAGAAAATTTGCACTGTCCTGAGTCGAGGAGCAGCCAAAGAGAATCCATATTGCGGATGTTTGGCCAGAAATATTCCTTCCCATCCGGCGAAACTGACAGTTGAAAGAAAGCGCAAAGCTGTTGCGGGAGATATTCAAACCCCTGTGCAAGCTTATTGGATGAAAGGCGTGTTGCCATTACTCCCTCGCGGCGTTTTCTCGTTCCTTATACCCGCGCACTAGCGCGAATCTGCGACTGCGCGGATCCTGCAGTGAGGTTTAAGGAATCATCCTTGCAACTCAGATCGGATGTTTTGAGATCGGGCAAATCACGCTGCCCATCGGGCGGATCTAATACGCACTAAGTTTGTTCTGTGGTCAATTTCTTCAGACGCTTAGAGCTTAGTTATCTAAGTCGTTCCAGCGTGATGTGAGCTGTGAACTGACGAGAAATTTGAGCTACCAACAAATCCGCACTGAAGGTATTTCGCAGTGAGAGTTAATGAAACATCAAGCGCCAACAAGTCGGATGGTTCCTAAACCGGGAATAATAATAAACGGGGCTGGGAGTCGCATGGCTGGTTGTGTGGACACTGGTTGCTTTGGAGTCACCCCATGAATAACCAAATTCCTGCAGATATCGCCGTAGCAGGTGCTTTAGTCATCTTGTCAGCAATTGCTGATAAGGGTGAATTGGGACGCGATACCAAATTTGCGAGGGGAGTGTCGGAAGCCGTGCTTGAACACGGTGGAAGCCGCGCTCAACGGGACTGGGTTATCCGATTGCTCAAGAAGCATAACCTCCCAATGGTTTCACCACCTAAAGCCGCTGTTCATGGTTCAGCGGGGGGAGGGACGGTGCGTTCGAGCAACACTGCGCGTAAGGAAGAACTGCGGCAGCGAGTTTCGAGAATATTGAGTTCGTGAGTGCCCGAAACTGCACTATCGTTGTACGCGACAGAACGGAGTTTCAGCCTGTTCTTTCAGATCCGCTGGTCAGAATCGTGGGCGGGTGAGCTAACAGATTACGGGGCTAGAATCTTCGACACTCGCTCAAGCAGATCGTTTCCGCTGATGCGTTTGTTCGAACTCGTCGATTGCGGCTCATTGCTATTCGAGCCTTACTCAACGTAAGCACGTTTCCGCAAAAGGGTGTCCTTAAAGCTATCGTCAAGATCTTGCATGTGCGATTGAAGCGACGCCAGCGCTTGTTCACTTAACTGGGTGTTTTGTTCAATAGCGTCGAGCTTCGCAGCGATCTGATCTCTCAGCAGGGATCTAATACGAACTAAGTTTGTTCTGTGGTCAATTTCTTCAGGTACTCAGAGCTTGGTTATCTAAGCCGTTCCATAGCGATGTGAGCTGTGGACTGACGAGAAATTTGAGTTGCCAACAAATTCGCACTGAAGGTATTTCGCAGTGAGAGTTAATGAAACATCAATCACGCCAACAAGTCAGATGGTTCCTAAACCGGGAATATCAATAAACGGGGGCAGGGAGTAGAGTACAATGGCTGTTTCTGCGGAGATATCTGAAATTGATCGCGCGAAACTGCAAAAGCTGTTTGCGCATGCAGACAGTTCTCAGAAGTACTTGTTTTTTTACTCTGTTTTGAGAAACAGTGTTCGCGCTAACCAAACGGGAAGAGTTAGCGAGATTGACTTAGCTGCAGATATGATTACTCTCGCTTGGTTCTTAGTAGCGCAGGGAAAACTTTCTCTCGGCAAAGATACACCTGAGTTGATTGCTAGACGAGCCGTTCCCTACGCTTATGAGCGAGGGCAGCACGAATATGAGAAAATTCGGGCGATTGTACACAAGGAGTTTTGGTCGGGACATCAGGACGCGAAGAACCTGCTGGAGAGTGTCTCGACCCGTTTGCTGCATCCGTTTTTTGAGCGAGAGATTTCTGCTGTGCGGAACAGTGAAGCTCATGAGCTTGTAAAACGGCTATCTTTGGCTGAGGTGACGCAGGCGCGACCTCTGTATTCAATATTTCCGAATGAATTCCAGCTGTACAAGCCATGGCAGACATATTTGGACCACAACTTCGAAACTCTCTTGCGCTGGAATCTTGAGTCTCTCGCCCGATTCTTGGGCAAATACAATCCGTCCACCGAAGATCCCCAGATGACGCTTCTGGAGTTATTGCCAGTGCTGACGCCGAAGTCTCGTGGGAATAGAGAAAAAATTGCGATGGTCAATAGGAGCGTCTATCCTAACTTGCCCGCCCCTAAAATTGCGAATACCTATGGGAGTTCTGGGCAGTTATCCAATGTACCCGCCTCCAACGCGAGGCCAATTCAAACGCAGCCATCGATTCCTCAACGAGCCGCAGCTGCAGAGCTGACGAACGTGCCAAAAGCGGATTCCAGCGAGCCTGACCCAACAAAGTTTTTCAAGAGAACCATCTTGCCGCCAGAACCTGCTCGGGACCAAGCGCCGATACCTCCGAGCACGGGGACAATTCAGGCACAGCCAGCGATTTCTCAACCGGCCGCCCAAAGATCGAATTCCACCGAGCCGGACTCGACAATGTTTTTCAAGAGAACCATCTTGCCGTCGGAACCTGCTCGGGACCAAGTGGAGGTACCGTCGTATACGAAGAACATTCAGCCACATTCGGCAATGTCTCGACTGGCAGCTCCGACCGTGACTCCGGCACCAAAGAAAATCTTGCCTCCAGAGCCGCGACAACCTCAGGCTTCTGTTGCTGGACATTCTGAGAGCGTCTCACCTTCCACTGTGCTACTCAATAAATTTCAAAGTTTGCTGGAAGGAACTGGTAGCACCAAATTAGCTGACTTCATCTTCAATTTTGAACGACTAACGCAGGAATCGCGTCTTGCTCACCGCGCTTCCCCGTCATTGCTTTCTGTCGTGCGAGGTCTGGACGACCGAGCTAAGGAAGATTTGCTGGTGCAAGCCCTGCAGTCTATTATCGCAGCTGGGGAACTGAACAGTGACGGATCGCGGTCAACAGCAGCTGCGCCGGAATTGGTCGACTCGAGCAAACCTACTTCAGAGAATTCATCGCAGAGGGACGCGTATATAAGCGAGTCTGCCGAACATCTCATCCTGACGCCAGCGAGTGAGTTCTGCGATTACGTCATTGCCGCTGTCCAACGAAAGGGAGGTTCCGCGTCAGTAAGAGCTACCATTTTGTTAGCGGGGCAATCCATGTCGGGTATTCTTTCCGCTGGAGACCGAAAGCTCATGAAAGATGAGCCAGCTTGGAGGAAGGGCGCGCTAGAAGCAGTTCAGTTGCTTGTTAAGCAGAAACGACTGCAGCTCGACAGTTCCGGGGTGTTGACCATTTTAGGTAATGGGGCAACCCAGGCACATGATTCAGGGGGCGCAGGTGGTGAGCGTTCAAGCAGCACTACGCGGAAGGATGAACTACGGCAGCGAGTTTCGAGAATATTGAACTCGTGAGTGCCTGAAACCCATACGAATGTCGCATATCGGGGATATCGTCGAATGCGACTGAACGCAAGTTTGAGCCTGTTCTTTCAGATCAGGTGGGTCAGAGTAATTTAGAGGACGAGTATGGAACCACAGGTAGCTTCGCCAGTAGAGGAAGACGTGAGTGAACTCAGCGTGGAACAGTTAGAGGAGCGAGTGAGTTCTGCTCCGCTAAACCAAACAATGAGGAAGGACCTCGCCTACGCTATTCTCTACCGAATTTTCGATACCGATGAAGAGTCATCCCGACAAGATGACATAAGAAAGTTGCGCGAAGTGTTGTCCGTTTTACCCGCGCCTGCTGGTTTGCTCCCACGTGCATACCTCAGCTATCTCGATGGGAACCATGAAGCAGCGATCTCCTGGCTCGGTAAACATGCAGAGTTCTATGCCGAGAAAGGGATGGCATTGACATGCGACGATTTCTTAGAAGATTTTGTTTATCCATACAGTGATGTTGACGACGCGTTTTGGGACCAGCTAGCTCAACGCGTAAGTTTAGCGTTACCAAATTCAGCTGCTTTCTATACGCTTAAGGCTTATGCATCTGCTAGTGGGTCCGAGGAGATGTTCGGTTACCACAAACAGGCGCTCCAAGCAGACCCCTCATTTTGGCGAGCAGCATGGGATCTTGCATCATTGTACTATCTGGAAAAGAACTGGAATGCAGCGGCTAAGTACTACAAGCAGGCTCTACAAAACGAATCGGCACAAGACTTCGCTGACATTTACTCCGAATATGCTTGGGTGCTTGGAAAGCTCTCAAACTTCGCGGAGGAAGAACAACAGTACAGGAACTGTATTGCACTAGATCCGAATTTCTCTTTTGCGAAAAACAATTTGGGATGGTCACTCTATCGTCAGGGCAAGTTGGAAGAAGCTTTGGAAATGTTCGATGATTGTATTCGCGATGGGGACAGCGGAAAGTATCCGCTGCGTAATCGTGCAAAAACGTTGAAAAAACTTGGTCGTTATTCAGAAGCAATTGAGGCCTGGAAGATGGTATCGCCAGGTGGTGTGAGTAAGGTTGCAGAGATCGAGATTTCTCGGTTGCAGAAACTGACTAGTCAGGATGCTAGTTTGAACCCTAGTGATGTTGATGTTGAAGAAGCAGACGACGAAGCCGAAGCCGAAGACCAAGACGAAGAGTCTAGTCCCTCTCCCTTGCCAGGAGTTTCTAAAGAAACTCAGTCGGCCGCAGCCAATAGGACCGTCAATCGGTCAGCTGTAACGGAATCCTTGCTTGAAGAGTCTCTCGAGAAACTTATAAAGCAGAATCGGCCTGTGTTTGAGCGTCAGTTACGTATGCATGATTCTTCACACGGGTATGGTCGGCAGTTCATAATTCCAGGGCATGGAAGAATTGACCTTTTGTGCGAGGACATCGAGTCTGGCGATCTAGTCGTGATTGAGTTAAAGAAGGACGAAAGCCATGAAGTTGTCGTTGGACAGATCGCCATGTACATGACTTGGGTTCGTGAAAACATAGCTTCGGAGGGGCAGAAGGTTTGCGGAATAATTTGTGTGTATAGCGCTTCAAGCAAGCTTCAGCTGGCGGCACGATGTATTCCGCAGCTAGAGGTGTTCGAGTACCTGCTGAGTTTCATACGTTGTTAGTTGGAGCGTGTTGCGCACCAGATGGACACCGGTGATCTAACGGATTACTGGGCTAGAATCTTCGACACCCGCTCTCGCAGATCTTTTCTGCTATTGCGCTTGTTCGAACTCGTCGATTGCATCTCGTTGCTAATCGAGCCTGGCTCATCCGCCGTAAGCACGACCTGCAAAAGTTTTACAAGAAGTCCGTCCTTGGAGCTATCGTCAAGATCTTGCACGTAGGATTGAAGCGACGCCAGCCCGTGTTCGCCTAACTTGGTGTTTTGTTCAATAGCCTCTAGCTTCGCCGAGATCTGATCTTTCAGCAGGATGCAGGCAGCAGGGGCTTTAACCTTGTCGATTGCGCAGGACTCTGATGGGTCAGTACAGGCTTCGACAGTCGCTCCTAGCTGCCTCAGGAATCGCTTCAGAGCGTTCACATTATCAGCATCATCAGGGGCAAGCCGAATTGCCTCTTCGTAATCAGCGCGAGCGCCCTCTGTATCGTTTAACGCCCTTCTTGACTCGGCTCGATTGTAGAAATAGGCGTCGTCTGTTGAATTCTGGTGAATTGCGCGAGTGAAATCTTCTATGGCAGCGCTGTGTTTTCCGAGACAGGCCAGCAGTAAGCCACGCGCATTAAAGTTGTCTGGATCGTTGGGACTGAGGCGAATGGCGTTGGAATAATCTGAAATCGCACCGTCAGAGTCGCCTTCCGCTTCTCTCGATACCGCACGGTTAAAGAAGCTGGTCTCGTCGTTTGGTGCCATTATGAGAGCACTACTGAAATCAACTATTGCATCCATGTGTCGTCCGATTTGTCCGAAAAGCAGACCGCGCGAATTTAATCTCGAAATGCTACGCCCTTCTAGTTCCATGACTTTCGTTAACTTGGTAATTTCAGCCGTAGCATATATGTCCTCTGCGCCTTTCGGCGCGAGGTGATTTGTTGCAGAATTGTTCGTTACTGTTTTACCGGCTTTGGTCAGTGCTTTTATTGATGCTGCACGACTGAAGAAATATCTTATTTCTCCTGGATTCAGTTGAAGTGCGCGACTAAAGTCCTCTATTGCCTCTTTGTGTTTCTCTATCTGGGCGAGCAGCAATCCGCGTGCATATAGGTTGTGGGCATCCTTCGGAGCAAGGCGAATTGCTTCTGAATAGTCTGCAATCGCTCCGTCGTAATCGGCTTCGTCCTCTCTTGATTTGGCGCGATTGAAGAAGTATCCTTCCTCCCTCGGATCGATTTGGAGTGCGCTGCTAAAGTCAGCTACGGCACTAGCGTGTTCTCCTCTTAGGGCGTAAAGCAGTCCTCGTGAGTTTAGATTCTCAGCATCCCTAGGAGCAAGGCGAATTGCTTCTGAATAGTCCGCAATCGCACCATCGTAATCGTCTTGTGCCTCTCTTGAATCTGCACGATTGAAGAAGTATGTTTCCTCCTTTGGATCTAGTTCGATCGCGTTGCTAAAATCCCCAACAGCACTTTCGTAGTCTTCCGTTTGAGCGTAAAGCATTCCTCGTGCGTTCAAAAGACGGGCATTTGTATAACGTCAAGCCTTTTTGCCGCTGACGACAGTTTAAATCTTCCGCTTGCCGACGAGGCTAGATCATAGAATT
>JAIELX010000079.1 GCA_019752635.1 Candidatus Obscuribacterales bacterium
GTTTCCACAACGGGTGGCACAATCACCTTCAACGCCGGTACGAACGATGGTGACATCGCCATCTCGGCAGGCGCACCGGTTTCTGCTTCGGGCGCAGTATCTTTCAACTCCGGTGCCAACGGCTCCATCACAATCGGCGCGAATGTCAGCTCCACGGCGTCCACCCTCACTTTGACCGGTGGCTCCGCTGCAGGCGAGTCAGTCACCGTCAATGCGGGCGTAACTGCTACCGGCGACCAAGGCGTTGCTGTCAATACTCCTGCACTCAACCTGAACGGCACGGCTGCAATCACCGCAAACAACAACAATGTTGATGTTCAAAGCAACGGCGCGGGCAACGCGCTCACCGTCACCATGGGCAACGGCTCCTCCATCAACGCCGCCTCGCTCAATGCAGACGTTACCTTCAACAACACAACAGCCGGTGCCATCACCATCAACAACGCCGGTCTGGGCACCATCAACGCAAACGACCAAGTAATCCTTAACGGCGGCGCAAACGCTGTTGCTGTCGACGTAAACAACATCAACGGCTGTGTCGCCGGCTCCGGCACCACATTCTCCGTTGCTATCGACACAGGCAACCTCAACGTCGGCAACGTCAACACCACCGGCATTACAGCATTCACTAATACAGATGCTACTGTCGGTCTGGGCAACATTGCTCAGTGCGCTGGCTGCACAATCTCCTCAACAGGCAACATCACCGAAACTGCCGGTCTCAACGGATCGGTGAACGTCAATGGCGCAGGCATCACCTCCACCGGCGGCACGGTAACTCTGAACGCCGGTGCCAACGATGGCGACGTCGTCGTCGCCGCTGGCGCTCCGGTCTCGGGCGGCGGCGCAGTGGCACTCAATACCGGCGTCAATGGCTCGATCACCTTGGGTGCCAATGTCAGCTCCACTGGAAGCACGATCACTCTAACCGGTGGTTCCACAGCAGGCGAATCCGTCACCGTCAACACAGGCGTCACGGTCACCGGCGACCAAGGCGTTGCCGTCAATACTCCGGCTCTCAACCTCAACGGCACCGCAGCTATAAGTGCGACCAACAACAACGTCGCTGTACAGAGCAACGGCGCAGGCAATGCACTCACCGTCACCATGGGTAATGGTTCCTCTATCAACGCCGCTTCTGCCACTGCTGATGTCACCTTCAACAACACGACCGCCGGTGCCATCACTATCAACAACGCTGGTCTGGGTACCATCAACGCCAACGATCAAGTAATCCTCAATGGCGGCGCCAACGCTGTCACTGTCGACGTCAACAACATCAACGGCTGTGTCGCCGGCTCCGGCACCACGTTCTCCGTTGCTGTCGACACCGGCAACTTGAATGTCGGAAATGTCAACACCACAGGCATTACCGCTTTCACTAATACTGATGCAACAGTCGGCTTGGGCAACATCGCTCAGTGTGCGGGATGCACCATCTCCTCCACCAGCAACATCACAGAAACTGCAGGTCTCAACGGTTCGGTCAACGTCAACGGCGCTGGCATCACGTCTACCGGCGGCACTGTCACGCTCAACGCAGGCACCAATGATGGAGACGTCACCGTCTCCGCTGGTGCTCCAGTTTCCGGCAGTGGCGCTGTCGCATTCAACACTGGCGCTAACGGCTCCATCACGATCGGCGCTGACGTCAGCTCAACCGGCAGCACGATCACCTTGACCGGTGGTTCGGCAGTCGGCGAGTCCGTCACGGTCAGTACCGGCGTTACCGCAACAGGCAACCAAGGCGTCGCAGTCAATACTCCGGCTCTCAACCTCAATGGCACAGCCGCCCTCACCGCGACAAACAACAACGTTGATGTTCAAAGCAATGGCGCCGGAAATGCACTTACAGTCACCATGGGCAACGGCTCCTCAATCAATGCGGCTTCCCTTAATGCAGATGTCACCTTCAACAACACGACTGCAGGTGCCATCACCATCAACAACGCCGGTCTCGGCACCATCAATGCCAACGATCAAGTAATCCTTAATGGCGGAGCCAACGCTGTCTCTGTTGACGTAAACAACATCACCGGCTGTGTCGCCGGCAGCGGCACCACGTTCTCCGTCTCAATCGACACCGGCAACCTCAACGTCGGCAACGTCAACACCACCGGTATCACCGCATTCACTAATACAGACTCGGCTGTAGGTCTCGGCAACATTGCTCAGTGCGCCGGCTGCATCATCTCCTCCACCAGCAACATCACCGAGACTGCAGGTCTCAACGGTTCGGTCAACGTCAACGGCGCTGGCATCACCTCCACCGGCGGCACGGTCACTCTCAATGCCGGTACCAATGACGGCGATGTGAACGTCGCGGCAGGCGCACCGGTCTCCGGCAGCGGCGCTGTCTCCCTAAACACGGGAGCCAACGGCTCTATCACACTCGGCGCCAACGTAAGCTCGACCGCTTCCACGCTCACGTTGACCGGCGGTTCCAACGCAGGTGAATCGGTCACCGTCAACACTGGCGTTACCGCCACCGGCAATCAGGGCGTCGCAGTCAATACTCCTTCGCTGAGCCTGAACGGCACCGCCGCCATCACTGCAACCAACAACAACGTCGATGTTCAAAGCAACGTCGCAGGTAACTCGCTGACCGTCAGCATGGGCAACGGCTCTTCCCTCAATGCCACTGGCGCGGGCGGCGACATCACCTTCAACAACACGATTGCAGGTAGCATTAACATCAGCAATGCCGGTCTCGGCACCATCAATGCCAACGATCAAGTAATCCTCAACGGCGGAGCCAACGCTGTCTCTGTCGACGTCAACAACATCAACGGTTGTGTCGCCGGAAGCGGCAATACCTTCTCAATCGCGGTTGATACCGGGAACTTGAATGTCGGCAACGTCAATACAACCAACGTCACGACATTCATTAATACAGATGCTACAGTCGGTCTGGGCAACATCGCTCAGTGTGCCGGCTGCACAATCTCCTCCACAAACAACATCACCCAAACCGCCGGTCTCAACGGTTCGGTCAATGTCAACGGCGCAGGCATCACCTCCACCGGCGGCACAGTTACACTAACCGCCGGCACCAATGACGGTGACATAATGGTCGCCGCCGGTGCTCCGGTATCGGGAAGCGGTGCGGTTTCCTTCAACACTGGTGTCAACGGCTCAATTACAGCCAGTGCCAACGTGGCTTCGACGGGATCGACACTCACTCTTAATGGCGGCTCTGCTGCCGGTGAATCCGTCACTATCAACACGGGCGCTACCGCCACTGGCAACCAAGGAGTCACAGTCAACACACCGGCTCTGAACCTGAACGGCACCGGAGCAATCACCGCAACCAACAATAACGTTGCTATTCAAAGCAATGGTGCAGGCAATGCGCTCACGGTAACTATGGGCAACGGCTCCTCGCTGAATGCCACCTCCGTTGGCGGCGATGTCACCTTTAACAACGCCACCGCTGGTGCCATAACCATCAACAATGGCGGTCTCGGTACCATCAACGCCAATGACCAGGTCATCCTTAACGGTGGAGCCAACGCAGTCGCCGTTGACGTCAACAACATCAACGGCTGTGTAGCCGGAAGCGGAACCTCCTTCTCAGTCGCAATCGACACCAACAACCTGAACATCGGACAAGTGAACACCAGTGGCGCTACCACGTTCACCAACACCGATGCGACGGTAGGTCTGGGCAACATTGCTCAGTGCGCAGGATGCAGTATCGTAGCTGGCAACAATGTCTCGCTCAACGCAGGCGACAACGGCAACGTCACGGTCGGTGGTAACGGCATCAACGCCACTGGCGCTATAACACTGACCGCAGGTACAACCGACGGCAACGTGACGGTGAATGCTGGTGTAAGCGGCGGTGGAAACGTAGTAGCCCAGACCGGTGCGAACGGCTCTGTCGCCATTAATGCCAACACCACCTCTACCGGCGGAACGCTGACCTTGACCGGCGGCGGCAATGTCGGCGAGTCGGTCACCGTTGCAACCGGTATTCAGGCGAGCGGGCAGAACGGTGTCACCGTCAACTCCCCTGTGGTCAATCTGAATGGCACAGCGGCAATCTCTTCCGCCACGGGCAACGTTCTCGTTCAAAGCAATGGCGCAGGCTTCGGACTGGCAGTGAACATGGGCTCAGGTTCGGCAATCACATCGACCACCGGAATGGTCTCGTTCAACACTACCAACCCCGGTGCAATCAGCATCGGCGGACCGAACACCGGACTAATCTCTGCAGGAACCGTAGTTCAACTATATGGCGGACCCGGAGCAGTCAACGTCAACGTCGATCAAATCGTCGGCTGCGTAGACGTCAACGGCTCGGCAATTACATTGCAGACTCAAACCGGCGACATCAACTTCTGCTGTGCAGCACCGATCGATACATCCAATGCATTCGGCTCCGGCGGAGCAGTCACAATCGTCGCCCAGGGCGGTGGAGTGCTCGGACTACCCGACATCAACACCAGCGGCACTGGAGCAGGCAACTCTGCAGGTGGCGTTTCAATCACCTCTGGCACTGGCAACATCTCGGTCGGTAATATCGTTGCGAACGGCGCAGGTGGAGCCAATGGCGGCGGAGTGAGCCTGACCACCAATCCAACTGGCACAGTGACAACACCGACAATTTCAGCCACATCCGACAGTGGAACTGGAGGCACAGTCACTATCAACACCGGTAACGTGCAGATCACCAATGTCCTCGGCAGTGGTGCCAGCATTGATGTATCCAGCCCGCTCGGAACAGGTGGACAAGTTGCGGTCACAACGAAGGCCAACAATCAACTTCAGCTTGGACCAACCGCAGGTCCAAACCAAATCCTTGGCGGCATCGATGCCAGCGGCACCAACGGCGGACGCATAGATCTGACAGCAGCC
The DNA here is from genome assembly GCA_019752635.1 of Candidatus Obscuribacterales bacterium. Taxonomy (GTDB): domain Bacteria; phylum Cyanobacteriota; class Vampirovibrionia; order Obscuribacterales; family Obscuribacteraceae; genus JAKFUT01. The sequence goes on from JAIELX010000079.1 coordinate 4,861, forward strand.
GGCGGTCCTGCATTCCTCCCGCAGATTGACGTCGATGCAGGAATCACTCTCAATACGAATGGCACCACTGGAGTTGGCGGTAAGATCCAATTCCGCGCTGTTGATTTCGGCAACGTTCCGCTCTTTGTCCGAAATGATGGAACAATCACTTCGACAAACACGGCTGCTGACAGCGGTAGAATCGGCTTCAATGGAGGTCCGGCCCAGAACGTTATCCTGTTTGGCGGCGGCAGCCTCAACGCCGGTGAGTTCAACGCATTCGGCAACCTTGACCCCGTAACACTCGATCCGATTCCTCCATCCGGTGGCACCATCTTCATCAGTCAAGGATCGATAACAGGCAAGGTTGTTATCAGCGGTTCATTCCCGCCGGTTGCACCGCCTGGAACCGGCGCAGGCTCCGCTTCCGATATAGCGCCGACAAAATCGGCCAACGGTCCGTTCGAACTCGGCGCTACCTTGTTTGAACAACTACCCGGTACGGACACGTTGGACCAACAGATGCAGACAGCAAGCAAACCGCTCGCCGGTCTCGTCAAGTTGCTCTACAAGGAAGACGGCGAAGACGACGGCGAACTGCAGAACTATATCCCCGGTGCCCGCACCTATACCAGCGTATTCGACGCTGAAGAGGTCAGCCGACTGGAAGCGGCGAAGGTTGGTTGCGGAACTCGCACCGGCAACGGCATCTTCGACCTTGAATCCGGCAACTGCGTCTTCGCACCGGAAGACGGAGACCTTCTGGTCCACACTTCGCTGGGCGAGATAATGGTACCCAAGGGTTCAGTGGTGTTCATCATGAACAATGGCAACGAAGTAGCCGTTTACGGACTGCACGATGAAGCCGGTAAGCCAATGACCGTCAAGGTTGCCAACCGTTCTGTCAGCCTCAACAAGCCTGGCACCCTCGTTGTCTTGACCAGTAAGGACGCGAAAAACTTCAATCAAATCGAAGAAAACGTTCGATGGATAGGTTACAGAGATACTCGCGGACCGGTAGAACATGCCGATACTCGCGTATTTGTCTCCGAGTTCTCGCTGCCTTCAGCGCTGACCACCGTACTGCCTCTGCGCCACATGCGTGCTTCCAAGGCTGAAGCGGACAAGCGCGCAGCGGACAAGATCCTGAAGGACGCGGTCATCCTGCTTCGTGTTGGCGGACCGGGTCAGGCATACAAGTCCGATCGCCAGACTGGCATCAAGCTCGATCCAAGCGACATGCAGGACAAATTCCCGCCAAATGCCGGCGCGTACAAGAGAAGCAAGCCACCGGCAATCTCCAAACTGCCGAAAGGAACGCCTCTCAAGCCGACAAGCACATCGCAGTCGCTGAACAACAGCATGTATGAGCCACAAGCCAACTTCATCTACCCTCGCTCCGACAAGGACGAGCACGACAACGGGCTCGAAGCCCCCAAACGCGGCGACGGAACCGCTGAAGACGCCAATTCGACTCGCACTCTCAAGAAGGCTGATGCCAGCATCACCCAATCTTCGGAGATTTCCAGCTCCGGTATCTTCCGCAAGAACGACTCGGAGTAAAGCGCTAGTCGTCAAACAATAAAAAAAGGCAAACACGTTTTCAAGGGCCCGTTTCCTCAAGGGACGGACCCTTGAAAGCTCTAGGGCTACCTACTGTCATCAACAGACACTCATCAAGCGGCTATACTGGTCACATCAAACAAGACCAAGGTGCGCGTGAAAATTGCAGAGGAGTTTCAAGGATGGAGGGGGTCACGGGGTGGTACGTCATTCTGGGCGTAGCATTTCTGTTGATAGCTCTGGTGATGCGCTACACCATTTATACGATTTTGGTACGCCAAAATCGTTGGCTGCCTGCGAAGGCCGGACGAACAGCCACCGCCACTAGCGGTATCGTATTTGGTTTGGGTGTTCTGCTCCTTGTCTGCAAAGCTCTTTTTTTCAGCAACGTGAACCAGTGGTTGTAATCTCTCAGGAGAATCAAGGCAATGGGCATAAGAACAATTCCGTCTCTCGTGGTTGGTCTCGGGGGCACGGGCAAACGCGCACTAACGCATTTGAAGCGTCGCATCTACGATACGTACGGAGTCGAAGAGCTTCCGTGGATTCGTCTTCTCTCGATAGATGCCGATAGCGCCGGCGTTAACAACCCGCCCGTTATAAGCCAACGAACCGGCGAGTTTATCAACCTGGGCAATAGCGAAATGCGCATTATTGACCAGAGCGATACGCCGCAAGTGATCAGCCACTTAGACGCACCGGAGAACCGTCACATACTTGATTGGTACCCGGACCCCGAGCAGAAAGTAGATTTTCCGAAAGCGGCACGCGGTTCGGGACAAGTGCGCATGTTCGGTCGCATAGGTCTGTACAAGGGCGACAATCTGCACACCACGTATCGTTGGTTGCAGCAAGCCTCGCATGACGTTTCCGATCCTGCTTCATGGGAATCGTTCCCTGGCTTCGAAGTGGATCCGAACCTGCAGTTTATTTATGTAATCTGTTCACTTTGCGGTGGCACCGGCAGTGGCATGTTCTTGGACATCGCTTATCTCTTGCGCAAGATCGCGGGAGTCGATCCGTCCACTAGACGATTCATGGGCATGTTCGTGTTGCCTGAGGTTTATGAGCCCGTCGTCGAAAATGCGCACATCAAGCGGATCTATGCCAATACTTATGCCGCTCTGCGTGAGATGGATTACTTGATGAACCATCCGAAGCGTTCGTATCAAATTCGCGGCAAAGATCACACCTTCGTAGACTTTCCGCGCGATGTGACGCCGTTTGATTTTGTCTTTCTCTATAGCAACAAAAACAAGCGCGGCAATGTTATTTCGCAGCGGCAGGTGTCCGGCGACAAACCTGTTGCCGTGGATGATCGGGTTGCCCAATACATTTCCGAGACCATAATTACTGACGTGCTCTCGCCGGTAACAGAACGCAGCGAGTCAATCCTCAGTAATATTTTCACCTCCATTTCCGAGCCGGAAACGATGGGAGACCGAACCTTCCACAAGACCTATTCCGCAGTAGGTGTCGCCTCAGTCAAAGTTCCGCCTATCGACTTCTTCAAGGATCTGATCGAACTACGCCTGACCGATGCCGTGCTCGACTTCTTAATGCGTCCAGATCCAGATATCACCGAGAAAGCGCTCGCTAAAGAGTTCTTTGCCGAAAACGTCGGAAAGACAGAAGAACAGCTCATTCTCAAACACAGCCTAAGCAGTGATCCCGCTTATGCCCGATATTTGTCGAAACCATTTAGAGAAGAACTGAAGCAGAACAGGCAAGCTCAGGTCCACAACCTGATGCAATGGGTTGAGTTAATCACCAGCGATAAAATCGACGAAGAGCGATGCCTGGAATCGGAACAGAGTGCACTGCGCGCAGCCAAAGCGACTCTAGAGAAAGTGAAGGCCGCCATTAACTCGAATCTGACAAAGTATGCAAAAGACCCGGAACGCGGCTACACATTCTTGAAAGAGTGGCTAGAAGAGCTGATCGCACAGGCAAAGAACAAAGTGGCGCAAATTCCTGCGGTCACAACCTCCGTCGGAGACCCATCGAGATCTCTGTACGAAGCTCTGGAATCGGTCAAAAAAGTGGGCATGGATTTCCAGCTGCCGCTAATGCGCGACACCCTCTCGGTCATGATCGATAGAGCAGCTGATTTTTACGATGAGCGCGGGCGAGACGTTCGCACACGTGCATTGATCGTTTGGTTCTACAACGAAATGATCGCAAATTTCGAAAAAGTGCACGTCAACCTTGCCGAGTTGGTGGAAACGCTGCAGAAGCTCAACAAGGACAACGAAGAGAACTTCAACCGATCGGTTGCCGCATTAGGCGATACGACTCAGGAACGCGTTCTAATTGACAAACCGTTGGTTGGGCGCAGGGAAGTCGAATCGTTTATCAACGGTCTGCTCGCTACTCTGTGGGAGGGGCATAAGTGGAAGGATGTAGTTCCACAATTCTCCGAGGCAACAAAGCGGCAAGTAGAACAAGATCTCAGTCCCAAGTTATTGGAAATTCAAATTGATCACAATCTGGATTCAGACGCCAAGAGAGAGTCCGCGGCAGCTGCAGTCAGAACTTACGTTCAGAAGAACATGTTCGACAAGTTGTTTCCGATGGATTCAGCGACGGGACGAAGGAAGGAGCCCTCCTACACTACGCCGGAAGGGAAGAGCCTCTTGTTGGACTTTGCCGGCGAGAACCTGATGCAAATGCTGGTATCGCACAGCACTCCGCTGTGGTTCGTGCAAACGCACAAGTTGGGCTCAGCAAGCCAACCGATTACTTTTATCGGTTTGAATGGCACCAAGATACCGGACAACGTAGTCGACAATCTAAAAAAACACATTCCCGGATTCCGCACCACGGACATAGTGTTGTCCGACGTGGAGAATCGAGTTGTGATCAAACAATATGATCCTCTCTACTCGCTGGCGTCGATGGTGTCGATGGCCGACTACGAGAATTATTACAAGAATACGGATCGCAAATTCAACCCGATGCACACCGATATCAAATTTGCATCGGAACCAAACCCGTATCTTCAATGGCTGTCTTACAAGTCACCCATCGACGAAGCTGCGGAAATGGAAGCCGAAGCACGCATTGCCGGAGAACGGGCCGAGCGCGAAGCACGCGTCTCTGAAAAAATTGCCGCCGACAGAGCAGCGGCCGACAAGGCGACTGCCGCAGCAGCGGAGAGAAAGGCGACAGCAGAGCGATCCATTTTGGACCGCCAAACGCTAGAGAAAGCCGTAGCAGCGGAACGCTCAACAGCTTCAAACTCCGCTCTGGCTGCTCACAAACATGCCGACGGCAAAGATTGCGACATCGATCACGACAAGGAACCGAGCGGTGCCGGAGCACGCGGATTTAAAGCCGCGCACGACGACCACCTTCATCCTTGCGCGACGGGCTCGGTTGCGGTTCTTGATGAAACTACCAACGGTCAGATAATTCCTCCAAGAGTTGTTCTAGAAAAGATCACCCTTTCACTTTGCGATCGAAACCCTGATGTTGTGAAAGCATGGGAGGCCTTTTTCAGCCGAATAGGCGAGAATGCTCGCATTGAGGTATCGGAAGGAAACATCCTTGAGAAGGGTGTTCCCGCTATAATTGTGCCGATAAACAGCTTCGGTATAATGGACAGCGGATTGGCTCTGGCCCTAAACAAATTCATGGAAGGTCAACTCGAAGAGATGGTTCGCACCATGATTCAAAAAAGATATGCAGGCGAGATGCCTGTTGGCTCAGCAGAAGTGTTACGCATCAATCGCGACAACCCCAAGCTGGTCATAGTATCGCCCACGGTGCGAGTGCCTTCGAACATCATGGCGGTGAACGTCAATCCCTATGTAGCAACCCGCGCAGCACTAATGACGCTGGCCCGTTTCCTGGGCAGAGAGAAGCAGATGCAGGAGTCGGTCACTACGGTTGGACTCGCTGGCATGGGAACTGGCGGAGGCAAGTCCGCCCCGGCAACAGCGGCGTTCCAAATGTATGAAGCGTACTGCCAGATCGCCCTGGGACAAGAACCTAACTTCGCTACCATTGAGGCAGCGAGTGCTCACGATCAGGAATTGAAAAAAAACCGATTTATCTAAAGCTATGTCGAGACAAATCAATTTCCCATCCGAACTACGCGCAGGCACATTGTTCCACGCCGAGCGTTGCTACTGCCTCGACGATTCAATCTTCGACTGGCTGTCCGACGCGCAGGGCGTTGTATCAGTGCCAGACGAAGATTTCGTCGGGATAGTGTTTGAGAACAATGTGCCGCTGCGCCGCGAGATTCTGAAGCAGCTAGATACTAACGTCGTTAAAATGGTTTACTTTCGCAACCCCTTCGAACTGGAATCATTAATGGACGTGATTGCAAGCGACCCGCGAAAAAGTAAGGTGGACCTAAATCCAACGGACGATGAGTGTACGCTGCTGGCCAAGTTGCAGGGATTGAGAGCAATCGACTTAGCGGGCGCGCATGTAACGGACGAGGGTTTCGCAAATCTGTGCGCAATAACTTCACTGGAATCCTTGGTAGTGTGTGATACAGGGGTCACGGATGAAGGATTCAAGCATTTGGCAAAACTGAGCAACCTGAAAGAGTTGGACATTTCGCTCAACGCTATTACACAAGACTGTCTCCGTTACCTGAAATCACTTACCTCGCTGACAGAGCTGCGCATGTCCGACACCGCTGTGGCTGACGAAGCAGTTCCGGATCTGACGGAATTGAAGTCGTTAAAATTCCTCGACGTAGCAGACACCGCCATTAGTGACGAGGGGATGGAACGGTTGAGGGAAGCACTGCCGGATTGCGACGTATGGCCATGAGTCGCCGTTGGATTTACTCCATGTTGCATCACGCCTGCTTGCCGGTTGGCTTAGTGGCGATATTATCGGTCGGAGCGCTCCCATCATCGATTTGGGCTCAATCGCCACCGACACCCGGGTCTCAGAAGCACAACACAACTACCACGATGCCCCCCTCCGAGCTTCTAGCAAAATTGCAAGAAGCCGCAGACAAAGGCAATCCGAAAGCACAGCGCGAGCTAGGCAAGCGATTGGTGAATGGAACCGATATAGCTAAGAATCTAGAGAAGGGCGTTGAATGGCTCAGAAAAGCGGCATCGCAAGGCGACGCTGAAGCAGAATGGACAATCGGAACGCTTTACGAGCATGGTCACGGTCTGGAAAGCGACATTGAGCAAGCGCTGAAGTGGTATCGTCAGTCGGCGGAGCAAGGCTTTGCCGCCGCAGAGAACACCCTGGGCTGGCACTACGAAAATGGCGAAGGCGTCGAAAGCGATCCTGTGCAGGCAATCGCTTGGTATAAGAAAGCAGCAGCAAAAGGATTCGCACAGGCCCAAATCAATCTGGGCAACTTATATCTGCGCGGCGCCGGAGTCAAGCAGGATTACAAGGAAGCTGCCCGGCTTATGCAGAAAGCTGCCGAGCAGGGCAATGCGATCGCCCAATCGAATCTAGCCATGTTGTATTCGGTGGGAAAGGGCGTCGAGCAAGACCCTGTTCAAGCATTCGAACTCTGTCGCAGAGCTGCAAACAGCGGCTACGCCAAGGCACAGCACAATCTGGCCTTGTGTTTTGATCAGGGAATCGGCACGGCAAAAGATCCCAAACAAGCAACTGCGTGGTATCAAAAAGCAGCCGAGCAAAATTTAGTTCATTCGCAGATAACTTTAGGCACTCGCTACCATCACGGCGTCGGCGCGGAAAAGAACCTGAACAAGGCGGTACAGTGGTATCGCAAAGCAGCGGATGCGGGCGAAGCGGAAGCGCAGTTCTTGCTCGGCGTCCTTTTGGAAACGGAAGCAGTGCCACGAGATGAGAAAGAAGGCGTGAAGTGGATTTCAAAATCCGCGCACAAGGGGTTCGCACCAGCGCAAGTTGAGTACGGCTATGCGCTCGAGCGCGGAGTCGGTTCTCCGAAAAGCGCGAAGGACGCGGTCGCATGGTATCAAAAAGCGGCAAAAGGCGGCTTCGCTCGAGCGGAGTACCACCTTGGTCGATGCTACGATCTTGGGCTCGGCGTCAGGAAAGACAAGAAGGAAGCGCAGTCGTGGTATCAGAAAGCCGCCGATCAAGGCGACTCAGACGCGAAGAAAAAGTTGGCAGCGCCAGGCGCCACAACAAAGTGACCTTCCGCCCAATTGAACAGAATTCTTCGCGAACATCTTATCCATTAACACAACAATCACTCGTCAGAAAGCAGACAGGTCTCCCTCAGGAACGGAAATCTCCACTATATGCCACAACCACCAGCGCTACAAAATCAGATTTATGTCCTTCAATCCTACGGTGATGAGTTCTACACCGGATCAAACGATGACTGTGAGCAAGTCATAATCGGACTTCACTGCCCTCACATAGTTGCATATTTTTTTGACGAGGAAGGCACACTCGTAAATAAGGAACGGCAATTGTGGAAGCACCCGGCACCACGGATTAACAATGATGGTCCCTACAATATTTATGACAAAGAGTTTGTTGAAGCAATCAATCAACAAACCTGGGATTGGATGGAACGGATGGGCTTTCAGGAAGAGTCAATTAAAATTCGCAAGTTCACGGATGAAACTATGGGCGTGGGTATCAGCGAGTTACCGACTTACCTGAAAGACTTGGACCCCGACGAAGAGGACATGCAAGAAGCACTAGCCGACTGGCTGGAAAGCGGCAATTTCGTCTTCTGCTGGGGCAAAGAGTATCATATGGCCCCGGACGGCGAAGTCGAATCCACTTAAATCACTTCCCGCTTTTGAGTCGACTCGGTTAAGACTTCGCGCAAGAAACCTTGCCTCGTCGTGAAACGCAGTCCTCGGACTTACAATTGCATGAGTCGCGTCCGCAGCGGGCGGGCTACTCGGAATCGGCGCGCCAGAAGGAGGCCAGAACAATGGCGCTAAGTACTTGTCCAATGAAGTAGCAAGATGGCACGACAAAGAGTCCCACCACGGTGACAATCGGAAGAATGACCGCCGCCCACTGAATTCCCACGGCAAGCAAAAAACCGGTCAGGTAATGCGCAGGATGACGCGCCATTCGATTCATCACTCGAATGTACGCCACGCCGGCTCTCGAATTTTCTTCTATGGCAAAATGCACCATCACGTAGCTTGCAACATAACCAAGATTCAAACATGTGAGCGCAGGCAGCACTACGGCCCCGATGCTCCAGAGCATTGTTTGCCAATCGGGAGTGTTTGCAGTTGATGCGCTCATGGTGCAAAACGTTATCGCAATCAATGCGGTGAAGAGCATAAGAGCCCCGAGAATTGATTGAAAGGCAATCCAAGTAATGCCTGACAAAAACAAATCGCCCCACTCGTTCCACTCAGGCAAAGGCGCTTTCGGGTCGGCTACTTTTGTACGAATAACGCGCAAAGCATATCCGACCATAAGCGCCCAGCAAGCAAATACAATCGGAAGGCACGCGAAATGATAGAGTCCTGCAACTACAGCTATGGCTGTAAGTATGCCCCCAATGCCGGTTTTGTTTACCCAGTCGCGGTCCCTAAAGAAAGCTTTGACCGCGTCGTCAACCGGCACCGCCGGTAGCGGAGCAAAAGCAGTGATGACATTCTTTTCTTCAGCAGCCGTAGTGTGTTCCCTCTGAAATCTAACTGTGAGCTTTGACATCCAACCGCGATAGTTCTTCTACCGCTTCCAAGCCTTTCAGTTCTACCATCTTATCGGTATCTGTCATGTCGACCTTAATTGGAGTAATCGAAATGATTTTGTTCTGCATGCACCAAGCATCAGCGCCTTCCTTTTCACCTTCCTCAATTACTTCGCCAGCCAACCAGTAATAAGTTTTTCCGCGCGGATCAACACGTTTTTCAAAATAATCCTTGTATGCACGCACACCGAGTTTGGTGACTCGTACGCCGGCAACATCCTTGGCGGCAAGATTAGGCACGTTGACGTTCAAAAACAGCCGACCGACGTGAGGGACTTCCAGGTTCCTCACAAGGCGGGAAATGAATTCAGCAGCAACGTCATAATGTCGATGCCCCCCCGGACCGATGCTCACGGCAATGGCCGGAATTCCGAGAAACACGCCTTCCATCGCGGCCGATACCGTGCCGGAGTACAAGATTTCGCCGCCAAGGTTCGGATGAGAATTGATTCCCGATATGACCAGGTCCGGCGGATTTTGATCCAGCAAGCACCCGACCGCAAATTTAACACAGTCGCTCGGGGTGCCGGTAGTCCACCAGGCGCCCGCTATCTTGGAATCAAGCTGAACTTCTTCCACCCGCAATGGCTTGTGAAGTGTTAGTGCATGACCGGTAGCGCTTCGTTCCCGGTCAGGAGCGCAAACATAAGTTTCGTGCTCGCGAGCTATTCGTTCAGACAAAACCCTGATTCCGGGGGCCCATATTCCGTCATCGTTGCTTACGAGAATTCTCATAGACTACTCCTGCACTGGTACCGCTATATCAACAAGACGTTGTTCGGTGTCACGCTGATAAACAGTCTTAGGTCGCTGATTGTACGACATTCGGAAGCACCCGCATGAAGGGCACAGGTGCCAAACTCTCATTACAACACCGTAATCGGGTCTTGTCGTAGACTCTTCGTCAACAAACGTTGCGCAATTTCAGGTCAAACCGATTGTCAAGGAAACAGTTGTGAACCCGATGAACTCCAGACCTTGCGGAATGATACCGAAGAACGGTAGTATGCGCAGGTTGGAAACGCATAAGCTGATGAGAACCTGCTCATTAGCAACCAGACCTTCATGATGCCTGGAAGGAGCGAGGAAATGTTCGACAAATTCAGTGACGCGGCAAGGGCTGTATTAACCGAAGCATATCGCGTGTCGCTTGAGTTCAAGTCTCGCGAGACCGGCACGGACCACTTGTTGTTAGCGTTCACATGCGCGCAAGCAGGCGTGCCCGGCGAAGCTCTGGCCAGCATGAATGTGCGTGCCGACAATCTTCGCAAGGAGCTCGAGCGTCAACTGCTCGCCAGCTCAAGCCGAGAAATCGTTCCCGTGCGCATCGAGCCTTCATCGGTTGATCTGGACCGCATTCCGTTTACCGACAGTGCTCGCGTGACAATCAAACGCGCTGGCAATCTGCGCTTGTTTTTTGGTCACAGTCGCACCGAACCGGAACATTTGATGCTGGCCGCACTGGACCTTGCCGATGAGCAAGTATTCAAAGTGCTTGACGAACTAGGAGCGAACACCACATATCTTTATAGACTCGTCGTTAGCATGTTGGCTGATCGAGATGCGCTCAACCCCAACACGCCCGGTCTGCGCAAAACAATCATCGAAGGATTGGATGAACTAATCGGCGAGAACGTTTCGGTAATCGAAGGACTAGAGCGCTTAGCCACTGCGTCTTCGACTCGCATAGCCAATCTGCCGGGGCGCGGCGAAGTTGCGCATCTGGTTTTCATTTCATATTTGCCGGATTTCCTATTCACCCAGTTGGCCTATCAGCGATACTTGCTTGAGGAAACGCTCGGCTTGTTACGCACAAGAGTTGGCAACCTGGACAGCGAGTTCGCTGCAGGAACGGTGTCGGCAGCAGCTCAGAATGTGCGCTCCGAAGTGCGAGCAACCATCGAATACTTCTGGAGCAATGAGTTCAAATTGCTGAGCAAGTTGCCGGACGAAGCAGATTACGACCTGATCGGCAGCGTTATCGAAGATCTGTGGTGGACGCATAGCGAAGAAGTGGCGTTGAACGAAGTGTTCGATGAAGCGCTCGACGACCATCGTCGCAAACAAATGCTAAACCTTCAAAAGCGAAGGGTGGAAATTTCGCATCGATTCACCAAACTGCGAGCACGACTGGAAGACACTATCAAACAGTGTTTCGCCAAGGTTCAACGCTCGATCTCGGCATAGTCTCGACGGTTCGATGAATGGAACCGGCAGCCAATGAACCAGCGGAAGATGAAATCCCCGAGGGATTCGATTACGCTCCGGCTGCTGCAGTAACTACAGTTGCTTCCGATGAAGCTCACGAGTCAAAGCCCCATGAAGGAGTGGTACTACTTGTGGTGCTGACCACTTTCCTCAATGGTTTGGTACTGTCCTTTCAACCACTGTTTCAACGGTTCGAACAGCACCAGAGGCTGTTTGATATGGCGGTTCCGTTCGGGATTTATCACTGGAGCCGATCGGTCAGTGTAGCGTTCGGCGTTGCATTGGTTTGTCTGGCATTCAACCTTTTCAATCGCAAGAAGGCTTCCTGGTACATTGCCGTAGTCGGTCTCACATTGTCACTTGTGATTCACGTTTTGCGAGCACTGATGGAGCTTCACGGAGGCGGCGATTCACAGGACGCACTTGCCGGTTTCAGTGTTTTTACCTGTGTACTCAACTTGGCACTGCTGCTGATTTATCGCACCCGATTCAACGTCAAAAGCGATCCGCGAAACATCAAGCAGGGCGTTATCATCCTGGCTCTAACCTTGCTGGTAGCCATTGCCTATGGTGTTATAGGCTTCAGCATTTTGGCTCGAAGGGACTTCGGAATAGAGTTTCAGATTCAAGATGCTTTCATGCGAACCCTAAGACTGTTCTTGCTGATCGGAAACGACGATCTGACGCCGCACACGCGCTTCGCGCAATGGTTTCTGGAATCGCTTAACTTGGCCGGCGGAATTTCCGGCGCTATCGCTTTCTTCAGCCTATTTCGCCCAATCGAATACAAATTGCGCACCGTACCGGCCGAGCGCGCGCTGATGAGGAAGGTGCTCGATGAATCTGGAAAAGATGCGCTGGATAACTACAAGCTTCTTCCGGACAAGTCCTATATTTTTTCCGATAACAAGCAATGCGCTGCTGCCTACAGAGCGGCTTTGGATGTAGCAATTCACCTAGGTGATCCAGTTGGGCCGACAGACCAACTCCCCTCCTTTCTACGCGGTTTCGTTTCGATGTGCCACCGGAACGGCTGGAAAGTCGCCTTTATGCAAGTAACGGATCGCAATCTGCAAATGTACCGTGATTGCGGCTTATCAGTGTTAAAAATCGGCGAAGATGCAATTGTTGACCTCGACAAATTCGCAAAAGAAACTAAGGACAAGAAAGACTTCCGTAGCCGCAACAAGAAACTGGAGAAAGAAGGCTACAAGCTACAGAAGCTCAGCCCTCCTCATTCCGATGCTCTGATTGCGGAACTGAAAGCTATATCCGATGAATGGCTTTCATTGCCCGGGAGGCGCGAACGTACTTTCAGCTTGGGCTACTTCGACAAGGAACAACTCAAGTCTGATACTGTTTTTGTTCTTCTTGCACCGGACGGCACAAAACTCGCATTCGTCAATCAAGTGAAATCGTACGCGCCAGGCGAAGTCAGCATTGACATGATGCGTCACAAGAACGAAGTTCCGAACGGCAGCATGGACTACCTGTTCTGCAAGCTGCTTGTGGCATTGCACGACGAGGGTTTCAAGCGATTCAGTCTGGGATTGGCGGCGATGTCCGGCGTGGGCGAAACAACCGACGCCAGCCTGGAAGAAAAAGCGGTTCACCAGATTTACGAGCACATGAATCGCTTCTTTTCGTACAAGGGTCTGCGACGCTACAAATCGAAATTCGATCCTACCTGGGAGGGGCGCTATCTAGTTTATGAAAGCGGTACTCCCGGCTTGCTCAGGACAACGCTGGCAATCCTGCGTGTAGCCGAACCCGATTAACACAAATATGCGGACACCCGACTCGGGTTTAGACCTTCGGTCAAGCAAGGTAGGGGTTAGCCGATAGTTAGCCGACGAATCCGGCAGCGGGAACGGGCAGCGAAAACAAGCGCCGCGCATTGTCGACCGTTGTTCGTGCCAAGTCATCAATTTCCACAGCGCGCAATGCCGCCAAAAACTCAACAGTCAACCATATAAAGGAAGGCTCGTTTCGCTTTCCTCGTCGCCCTTTCGGCGCAAGATACGGGCAATCGGTTTCAACCAGTATTCGATCCGGCGGCACCAGTGCGGCCGCCGCCTGAATATCCTTGGCACTCGGAAAGGTGACTATACCCGAGAACGAAACGTAAAAGTCCAGCTCTCTTATTGCCGGCAACACCTCCGGTCCGCCGGTGAAACAGTGAAACACACCGCGAAGTTTCCCTTTGCGCTCCATCAGAACGGCAAATGTCTCGTCCCACGCATCACGTGTGTGGATGATGATCGGCAAGTCCAATTCAATCGCCAGGTCAGCTTGTTTCTTGAAGACTTCTATTTGGACATCGTGATCGCTGTGGTTGTAGTAAAAATCCAATCCGCACTCGCCTACGCCGACAACCGATTTGTGTTTCGCAGCAGTCCGCAGCGTCGCAGCTGAGTCATCGTCCCAAACTTTCGCCTCATGCGGATGCAAACCCACCCCATTGTAAATGTGCGAGTTCTCGTCGGCTAACGCCAGCTGATCCGGTATAGACTTCAAGTCGACTCCAGCCTGGACAATCTGAATGACGCCGTCGTCATACGCACGCTTGATCACTTCCTTGCGGTCTTCCTTGAACGAATCCCACCCGAGATGCGCATGACTGTCAATTATTGTTCTCATCTGCCAGAAACCTTCTTGTCTGCGTCGAGCTGAAATATTAACCCGAAGCCGATACTTTTTTCGGATCACAGCCCCGAAGATCCTGAAAGTGCCTAAAGTCATGCCTGATTTCGTGTATTCATCATTTACTTTTTGATGACACAAGAGCTAAAGTATTGCTAATGTCCTTGAGAACCAAGCCAGCCATGAAAAAACCGCCAATTGTCCGCCAAACTTTGTGTTTGATTGCGATCACAGGTCTCCTTACTACTTTTGCACCTGGAGCCCTCGCTGGCGATAAGGCGACCGTGCTCAGAGGCAACGTCACGGAACTGGGAAAGAGAGACCGCCCTACAGGATTGAGTCGCAACGATCTCGACCCTTCCAACGATCCTTTCTCCAACGGAAACGACGACGACGGGATGCTGCAGGCTCCCAAAGAAGCGTTTCAGATGGCGGCACCGCCGAAGCCACCCGCTCGGCCGTTCGGTCTAAACGCCGACCAGTCAGGCAACGGTTCCATGCAGAACATGAACCCTCAACCGGCTGCAACCAACCCTTTTGAAGGTGAAGGCGACAATCTACCGCCAATGCCGATGCAGCAACAACCGCCTCCGCAGCGCGTCATGAACAATGATCCGGATCAATCGCCGGAGATGCAGCTTGCTTGGGATGCCTGGCACCGCAGAGTGGCTGAGGCTATTTACGCTCGTTTCAACTTTCTGGCAAAAGTCGCCTTCCGCAGAAGTCCGCCTCTGCTGTGCCGCGTCTCTTACGTTGTGACCAGAGACGGGCAAATTCAGAACATTCAGGTACAGGAAAAGGCGGCGAACGTCTTGTTCAACGTTATCGTGTTTCAAACCGTCAAGTCCCTGAACGGCGATATCCAGTTGCTGCAGTTCCCGGCAGGATCGCGCCGTATGTTCGTACCTAAGAACGGCACATTTACTCAAAACTACGGCGGCGACGGATTCAAGTACACGGTCGGTGACCGCGAAACCGTTCGCTAACTCCTCTCCAAGTAACTCATGCCCGAGATGGAGAAAATCTGCGGTGAATTTGCCAGTGGAACTGACTCGCTATTTCGCCGACTCGACCATCACCGTCGAATCGTATGATGCCCTCAGGGGGCTTTCGGTTCGAGTAGAAAAGGAAATTGGTGCCGAGATCGGAATCATTCAGTTCCGTGATGTGGCATTTCTGTCATTACCCACTTGTTTCCCGGGGGAATCTGTGAAAGTGTGTTCTATAAGTGAGACACCAGAATCTCCCTGGATAATTGGTGAGCGGGAGAATCTTGATCTTGATCACTTCGTGGTCGAGATTGAGAGCCAAGACGGGCCGACGTATCATGTCGTGTGTAAGGACGTAGAATATCAGGTTGTCAGTTCCGCGATTTAGTGGCGCCATTTTGATCTTGAGAGAGGTTGTGCCGGCTCCCACCGAGCGTTTCTCCGCCGCCCCCCAGTAGTAGTGACGTACATTCGCTAGATCTCTACAGGGGCGGACAACGCCAATGCTTAGTTAAAGGTGTAGCGATACCACTTTATTGGCTGCTTCACTCGTCGTCGCCGACGATCGTGGTCTATCCGCATTGGTGCTGTCGGGTCCTGTAATACAGTGACGCTGCGCTTGCTCTATACTCTAGAGAAGGGTCAGGGGCTGCGGTAGCGTGAGTTTAAAAGAAGCAGAACAAGAGCTTGTCGAAGTCGTGGGGCGCAAGTATGTCCTGTCGTCTCGTACGGATCTGGCTCTCTATGAATGCGACGCCGAGACACTCGATTTGGCGCTGCCGGATCTGGTGGTTTTGCCGGCATCTACTGATGAGGTCTCGAGCGTTGTCAAAATCGCCAACAAGTACAAGATTCCAATAACCCCTCGCGGTGCGGGCACCGGCTTGTCCGGCGGCGCAACCACCGTGACCGGCGGCATCAGTCTGCCACTAACGCGCATGACGCGGATTCTGTCCATCGACCCTGATGAAATGACCGCGCACGTGGAGCCGGGTGTAACAAACATAGGTGTATCGCGCGCGGTACACAAGCACGGACTGTACTTTGCACCTGACCCGTCGAGCCAAGTCGCCTCTACCATTGGTGGCAACCTGGCGGAGAATGCAGGTGGCGCCCACACCCTGAAATATGGAATGACGACGCGTCATGTTCTTGGATTGCGGATGGTGCTGAGCGATGGTTCTATCGCAACGTTTGGCGGACCCTGGCGCAGTTCCATCGGCTTAGATCTGACTGGAGTAGTGGTGGGGTCGGAAGGAACCTTGGGCGTGGTGACCGAAGTCTGGTTACGGTTGACTCCCGAAGCTCAAAGTGTAGAAACAATGCTCGCCTATTTTCCCGATTTGGAATCGGGCGGTGATGCCGTATCCCGCATCATAGCGGCCGGCATCATTCCAGCTGCTATGGAAATGATTGACAGGCTTTCTCTGACTTGTGTCGAACAGTCACTGCACCTGGGCCTCAATCTGGATGCAGGGGCCTTGCTCATAGTTGAGGTAGACGGCCCGCGAGCAGGTATCGAAATTCAACGCAAAGAAGTCGAGCGCATTGTCTTCGAGAAAAATGCCCTGGAAGTAAAATGGGCGCACGATGCCAAAGAACGGGCGTCTATCTGGAAAGCGCGCAAATCAGCATTTGGTGCGCTGGGACGAATCGCGCCCAATGCCTACGTCCTGGACGGCGTGATTCCTCGCTCGCGATTGAAGGAGGCTATTCAGGAGATTGCGCAAATCGGCGCGAAGTACAAACTGCCAATCTCCAACATTTACCATGCGGGAGATGGTAATTTGCACCCGGCGCTTCTCTATCATCGCGATGATGACGACGAAGTGAGAGCGGTGTTGCTTGCCGCCAAAGAGATCCTCGAAATGTGCGTCAATCTGGGCGGCACCTTGTCCGGCGAACATGGAATCGGCATCGAAAAACTGGCGGAAATGCCCTTTGCCTTTACGGAAGAGGAGCTGAACGCTATGAGAAGCCTTCGAGCCTGCTTTGATCCCGATGGTTTGTGCAACCCGGGAAAACTGGTGCCTGCACCAAAGACTTGCGGCGAATCCGGCATGCGTCCTCTCCTGAGACACAGGCTGTCAGCGTGTTAAGCGCGCTATGTCAACCGCGCCAACTAGCCATATGACAAGCAGCGTGAAATAATGAAAGAGTCTCCGTTGTGGGGATTTTCGCGAGAACGGAATTCTCGAGAAACGGTTCTGGTCAGGGTTTGAGTTCATGAATAAAAAGATTTTTGTTGGAAACCTCTCCTTTAAGCTCGAAGAATCAGCGGTAACTCGACTGTTCGAAGAGTATGGAGAGGTAATCTCAGTTGTGATTCCTACCGATGCTGAAACTGGTCGAAAGAGAGGCTTTGCCTTCGTTGAAATGGGCACTGCAGATCAAGCTGAATCTGCAATTATTGCGCTCAATGATCGAGAAGTTGAAGGTCGACAGCTCAAAGTTAGTATGTCGAAACCACGTGAAAGCAGACCGCCCCGCACTGGTGGCGGCTACGGCGGCGGTGGCGGTGGTGGAGGCGGCTACGGTGGAGGCGGCTACGGTGGAGGCGGCTACGGCGGGGGCGGTCGCGGCTACGGTGGTGGCGGCGGCGGTGCCAGACGCGGCGACTAAGCGCAACTGACGGCAAAACTCGACCTCTTGTGTAAGTCAAAGTATTTACATTGTATTGACGCATCGCTGATGCGTCGTTACGATGAAACTTGCGCACGAGGTTCGATCATGCAATCCACACTTTACTTGCTTGCATATCAACGGCTGATCCCAGCCGGCATCGCTTTGTGCGCCAATGCAACCAAGAATAATGATAATGACGGCAACGCAATCCACTGCTTGCGGTCTGATTATCACGTCTAACTAAATTAGAGATATTCAGAATAGAGACCGCAGGCAAAAGCCTGCGGTCTCTTTGCTATGAGGTAAGTTATGAATTCCGAGACAGTGACAGTAGAAGAAGCCCGACATTTAGTTGGACGGGCAGTTTCCCTTCGCGGGCATGTACAAGCAATACGCCGACTCGGTGCTATTACCTTCCTTGTGCTGAGAGATCGAACCGGAACAATTCAAGTAGTGGCGAATGGTTCGAGCGAAGGTCTCTCCGATCTAGCTCTAGAACAGGCTGTCACCGTTCGCGGTACCGTAGCGAAAAGGCAAGGCTCAGCGGAGGGAATTGAGATTCAATTAGAGAAGCTGATCACTCTTTGCGAACCGTCAACCGGTCTGCCTGTAGAAATCAGCCGCGAGAAACGAATGGAATCTTTAGGCTTACCCGCATTATTGAATTACCGTCCACTAACGCTCCGCAATGAGCGCGTGAGGGCAATCTTCAAGATACAGGCAGCAATTGCCACTGCTTTCCGCGAATTCTTGAACCGAGAGCACTTTACTGAGATCCACTCTTCAAAGCTGGTTTCGACTGGCACCGAAGGTGGTGCCAACCTGTTCACGGTCGAATACTTCGGTCAAAAGGCGTTCTTGGCCCAAAGTCCGCAATTCTATAGACAGATCATGGTCGGCGTGTTCGAACGCGTGTTCGAAGTCGGTCCGGTCTATCGTGCCGAGGAGCATAATACAATCCGGCATCTCAACGAATACATAAGTCTAGACTTTGAGATGGGCTTTATCGAAAGCGAAAGTGACCTGATTGCAATGGAGACCAAACTGTTGCAATACATCTTCGAGTACCTGAAAGAAAACTGTTCGAAGGAATTGGAGCTACATCAGGTGAAGATTCCCGTATTCGCAGAGATTCCGTCGGTGACGCTGACAGAAGCACACGCAATTTTGTCGAAGCTTCCGTTGCAATCAGCCACGAAAACTCAAGGAGAACCGGAAGACTTAACGCCGGAAGGTGAGCGAGCGCTTTGTGAATACTTTGCACGTGTGGACGGGATCGAAATGGTTTTTGTAACGCATTATCCATGGTCTGTTAGACCATTTTATGCGATGCCGGAATCGGGCACGAACAAAAGTCACAGCTTCGACTTACTGTTCCGAGGTCTTGAAGTAACTACCGGCGGTCAGAGAATTCATATCCATTCCCGGCTGCTCGAAGCAATGGAATCGCGCGGGTTACGCCCCGAAAGCTTTGAAGATTATCTGCAATGCTTTAGATACGGCATGCCTCCCCATGGCGGACTGGCGATCGGTCTTGAGCGCCTGACGAAACAGCTGCTGGGGCTGGCAAACATTCGCGAAGCGTCACTCTTCCCCAGAGACGGGAATCGGCTTTCCCCCTAGCAACAAAGCTCGCGTTCCGGAGCCGGCTCTAAGCCGGCTCCGGGGACGGACACAAAGACTCCTTCATCCCCAAGAGCTTTCGAAGAATTTTCGCAAAAAATCTGCGCCCGGGTGGACGCGGGGATTCCGCCCGGGGCATAACTTTAGTATGAGTAAGCTCCACTCGGTTTTAACTTCACTTTGCCTCGGCTTCAGCCTGAGTAGTGCCGCACCGGCTCAAAACAGCAACCCGTTTGCTCAACAAGGCAGTGCTCCCCGATCCGTTGCAGGACCTCAGAACGGCGACATGTTGGCGCAAAGCGGTGACGTCCTTGCGCTGCCTGCGATAACAGGACCGACTCGCCCTCAAACCAACGCAAATCCAGCGCCAGTCTTCAAAGGCAGAATTCCTGTCCCCGGACGCGGAGTCTTCTTGATGCCGACCAAAGACTGCCGTCATACCCGATTGACTAACAACGAAATAGTTCTGGAGTCCGGAGGAATTATGGTGAAAACCACCACCGGCTCGGTAATAATCTCCGCAAACGCCGGCGAGCAGAAAGTCATGACCGTTGTCGACAAGAACTCACTGGTACTGGTTTCCACATTCGAAAACAACGTCTCAGTGACAACATTTATCGCAAACAAGCACAAAGCGATAGCGCTTATACTGCCGCCCGGAAAAGAGGGTAAACCTCACGAACTTCATGTTCCGATCGGAACGGAAGCCGATGTTTTTTCGAAAGAAAATCAAGCATTGCCCTTCAATATACTGATGGCTACCAATCACCGTGTCGCAAGAGACCAGCTGCCTTCCGGGGCACGCGTGCATACCTATCCCATTGATTATCCGCGAACACTGCGATACTACGGAATGAGCCAAGCTCTCCCGGCAAAGGACTATGAGCGACTCTTGCATATCGCTGCGTGCGTCATGATGGCGACTCATCGCTATTAATCGCATTCGAGCCGTTAATACCGTGAATCTTCTCGTTCTGCTAAACTTGCCCGGGAAAGTCATCCTCGACGACGCTAGTTTGAGTCTCGGGACCGATGCAACACGAAGCGAGCCGGAAAAAACAGGGCTACGAGTCTATGAAGGTCGCAGCGTTAGTAAAATCAGGACTGACGCTCTTAGCTTGTTCCTTAGTGCTAACGGTGTACGCAATTAGCTTTGGCAATCTTGGCTCGGTTTCGCCATTCGTGGCTAATTACAGTGCTCGAACCGGACTTGCCGACTGGGTAATTATCTACGCAGCAGGCCGAATGTTCTCTGCAGATAAGCGTGATGGAATCTACAACATTCCAGCGCAAATGGATTGGTGCAACAAAGTCATTAGTCCCGCGGTCGTCTACCGGCCGCTCTTGCTTCAATATCCGCCCTGGTTCCTGACCCTAATGTCACCGTTCAGCTTGTTTGATATCAAACAGGCGTATGTCATCTGGTCTCTACTGTGGCCTGTCCTGGGCCTATTTTCTCTTTGGCTGAACGTTCGCATTAATCTCAAGAACTGGTTGGACCAGATTCTTTTTCTCTCAATGGCGATGGTTTCGTTCCCCGCATTGCTCACGGTCAAATTAGGACAAACCAGTTTCCTCTATCTCACTTGTATCGCATTGGCGGTCTATGGTTGGAGAACAAACAAGGAGCGACTTGCGGGAATAGTCCTGGCTTTAGGTAGTTTCAAAATCCAATACACTTTGCTGTGGGCCATACCGGTGCTAACCCGGCGAAAGTGGAGGTTGCTGTTGTGGGGCGTTATTGCCGAGACAGCGCTAATTGCAATCACGATTTGGCGCCTGGGGTGGAGCTGTTTCCCGGAATACCCCAAATTTCTGGCATCTATTGAGGCTTCGGGCGCAGCAGGAATATCCCCCGGGTCCATGGTAAACATAGTCGGCATCGCACATCACTTCTTGTCGCCGCAGTTATCAATACAAATCGGAATCACCGTTCTTCTTGCGGCAGTAGTATTACTGGCGGTGATGTGGTGGCAGTCTAGAAGCATTCCCGATGAAGATCGCGATGCCTGGCCCATTGCCGCTACGCTTGCAGTGTCACTTGTGACGAGCTTGCATTGTCACTACCACGACTGCATTCTACTTGCACTTGCAGCGGCTATCACGTTAAGAAGTATGAGTTTCAAAACTCACGCCGTCGATTCATCCACCACATATGGTGTGTGGAATCTCATTCTAGTGAACTACCCGATTACAACATGGATCTGTTATCTGTACAAAGCACAGACACCATTTCCGATTCTCGGTCTAGTAAACCTCGTGCTTGCAATAGTCGCGCTTGTACACTGGTGGCAACTAATTAAGAAGTACAAGAATCAGACGAAAGAACCAGCGATTACATCATGAACCGGTGCTCGATGCTGAGCCTGGAGTATAACGAACATACCAATCGCCGGGCATGCGGGTCGCAACGCCGGCCAATTCAAGCATGGTCAGGGTCGCAGACAACTCACCCGCGGACATTCCGGTGCGGTCGCACAGAGCATCAAAGTGCACTGGCTCTAGCGTAAGCAGGTCGTAGATTTCCTTCTCTCGTCCAAACAATTCAACTACAGCCACCTCGTTCTTGTTCCTGGCCGCATGAACCCAGCCCATGTAGTGCAGGACATCCTTATAGCTTGTAACCAGTTGCGCCTTACTGTCAGCAATTAGTTTGTGCGTTCCAGTCGACATTTCGCTGTCGACTCGCCCGGGAAAGGCGTAAACGTCGCGATTTTGCTCAAAGGCCTGTTTTGCCGTAATCAGCGAACCGGACTGCACGCCACCTTCAATCACGACAACGCTTTGACATAGCCCGGAGATGATTCGATTGCGCGCAGGGAAGCGCCACGGTTCCGGGGTGGTTCCCGGGAAATACTCCGACAACATGATGCCCCTGTCGTCGTCAAGTATCTGTCGAAACAGCCTCCGGTTCGAAGACGGATAACACACGTCAGGACCACATCCGAGAACGGCGATGGTTCGACCGCTCCCCTCTAATGCCCCCCAATGAGCTAGCGAATCGGTACCTATCGCCAAACCACTAACTATGGTGGCGCCGGCATCACTGAGTCCGCGAGCAGTTTCCTTAGCTAGTTTCTGTCCGTAAGCGGTCGGGCGACGAGTCCCGACAACCGCGACGTCATGTACAAAGTCAGACTCACGGGGTTTGCCGTGAACATACAACACTATCGGCGGGTCGTGAATGTGCTTAAGCGCAATCGGGTAGCGCGGGTCAGGGAACGGCCAGGCTTCCATACCACTGGCTTTCAGTTTCGACAGGATCACTTCGGGATCGAGAGTCTTACGTGCCTGCACGAACCTGCCAATCAAGTCGTGGTCGAAGCCCGGCGCATAACGCAACACTTCCGGCGAGGCGCCCCAGGCAGTTCGCATACTCTGAAGTCTTTCAAACAAAAGAAGTATTTTGCGAGAGCCTAATCCGATCCCCTCAAGGCAGTCGAATGCAAGCCAGTGGGCCAGCTCCTCATCGCTGATTTTTTCTTCATTGTCGAACATAGGCACTCCCGAGTGAGTATCTCAGTCTCGATGATCTTCCCATAAGATTACGCGATGTATATCCGCACCACAATTAAGCTTTCCAGAGAGTGGTTCCACCCGTTTTCATACGTGATCTCACCAGTTACCTTTTGGACGCTACCAAATATATTGAGTCTCTCTCAATTCAAACATCTTGCGCCTATCTGCACGATAGGCCCTGTATGAACACGGTTTAAGCAACAAACGGGTATGCAATGCGCAATACGTTAACCGCTTCGAAACTGCTAATTCTGCTGTCCGTGACACTCGCGTCAGCGGGGCTTCCGGCACTAGCTCAGGAGCGGATCTTCCAGACTGCACCAGCGACATTCGCCATTTCGGCTGTAAAAGAAGAACGCCCGCGTGCGGTTGCCGCCAGACCATCGGCATTTCAAGGTCCATCTCCGATTCCCGGGCAGGCCGTTCCGCCAGAACCTTTCCAAGCCAGGAAGTCGACAAGAACCGGAGAAGTTGCGTATGCACCGCCCACGGCGGCCGGCGCGACAAAGTCCGGCAACCTTGAGGACTACAGCGTCAACTGGTCACCCTGGATGAGAGTTCTGGCAGACAGATGGTTTGGCAACCTCCAATGCGCGGAACACGCGTCCGGCTATCGCTTCCATACCCTACGCCCTGCAATGATTCAGTTCACCTGCTATGCTGATGGTCAGATAGGTAATGTCGCGCTTAAACAAAGTTCCGGTATCGCCTACTACGATCGCCTTCAGATGGCTACTCTTTTGGCATCGGCCCCGCTTCCTCCGTTTCCGCCGGGAACCGAACGCAAGAGCCTGACTCTGGTGCAAGGATGGGAATCGCACCGTAAAGAAGCCGGAGAACGCGAGTTTGAGCCCACAGCATTTGCGGCTCGTTTTCCGCAGGAGAAAGTTAGTCGATGGGTCGCTTCGGAACGACAGTAAAAAATTTTAGCAAAGAGTCAATTCGCGCTACCTCAGCGCACGAAGCTAGTAGTAACAGCTTAGAAAATTTCGCGTTGAGCGTCGTAACAGTATGCGCACTGCTCGTCGTCGGCTTATCATGCCAGCTTGCTGCACCGCCTGCACACGCAAAGAAAGCAGTAAAGACCAAGGATGTGGCAAGTCCGTCCACAGATACGCCATCATCGTCCTCGGCACCAGCACCGGTGAAAGAATCCGCCTATCCGGCAATTGACAGTATGGAGAAGTTCCTGTTCTTTCGTATCTTCTACGACGAAGATGCGGAAACTCGATTGACCCGACTGGATAAAGAAGTTTTCGGCGACCCTAACGAAGGCTCTGTTGAAGAGCGCATGGCAAAGCTAGACACTGTTCTGGCGCCAAAAATGAAGGCGAAGGACGACGAGCAAGAGCGTGCTAAAGCAGAAGCAGAAGCGGCAAGCGCCGCAGCGGCGGCAGCAGCGAAACCGGCGCCGGCAGCACCACAACAAAGCGAGGCTGAGCTTGCAGCTGAAAGAGCACGAATAGCGGCGCAAGCAGCACGTGAACAAGAGATCAAAGGTCTTTTGAGCGAAGCGGCCAATCACTGGCGCGCGAAGAAGGGACCTGAGGCTCTGGAGCGTTTCGAACAAGTGCTGCGACTAGATCCGCAAAATTCCGAAGCACAGTTCAGCATGGGTGTGATCGAAGAGTCGCGCGGAAAGCTCAATCAAGCGCTGGGCCGGTATGAGCAAGCAGCTAAAATCGATCCGGACAATCCGGATTTCAGCGAAGCTATAGCGGCAATACAGAAGAAGATCAAATCCGGCGGAGCGCCCCCCGGTCCGCAAGGCGACGCGAAGAGATTGCGCGATTCAGCTACCCTTGCGTTCAAAAGCGGTGAGTATTTTTCAGCACTTGATCTATACAAACAGTTGGACGAAAAAGTACCGAACCAGGCACTGACGAAGTACAACATCGGTTCGATCTATCTGATGCTAAAAGATCACTACAACGCACTCGATTACTATCAGCAAGCGCACAAACTAGACGGCAGCGACGAGCGTTTCACCAAAGCGTACAACGATTTGGCCGCTGAGATGAAAAAGACGCGTGGTGCTCTGGAGGAAAACAAGAAAACAGCGGAAGCGGAATGGAACCCTCCCGCCGGCGCGGGCAATCAACTCAAATCGCCGAAGAAAGGCAAGGACAAGACACCACAACCGAACCCTCAACAAGGCGGAAGACCTTCAAACAAAGTCGCCACAAATCCCGGTTATCAGCAATCCCCATATCAGCAGCAGCCCCGGCAATATCAACCTCCGCAACAGCAGCCTTCTCAGCAACAGTACCAACAGCCTCCCCAGCAGCAGTACCAACAGCCTCCTCAGCAGCAGTACCAACAGCCTCCTCAGCAGCAGTACCAACAGCCTCCTCAGCA
>JAIELX010000051.1 GCA_019752635.1 Candidatus Obscuribacterales bacterium
GCTGGAACTTGTTGCGGTGCATACGTTTGCGGATAAGCTTGGGCTTGTCCCGGAGCGCCATTGTACTGACTTTGCGCGCCGTACGGCGGGTTTGGCTGTTGAGCCTGAGCATACTGATCTTGCTGATACTGCGCGTACGCTGGAAACGCACTGCACAAGAATGTTACAGCCGCCAGACTACCAGCAAGTCTTAATCCGTTCCAACGCTTAATGGCCATATTTCGAGCTCTTTTCTGCAGATAAGTTGAGCATAATCACCGCACAGCCGGATGTCAAGATCGACGCAGTTCTTTCATGTCTGTCTACTATTATTCACTAGCTGTTCACATTTAGCCGGTAGACTTCAAAATATGACTGCACAAAAGTGTGTGCGTTGTGCGTTTACTCCACTAACCGTTTGGTGTCTAAATACATGAGCAAACAAGGCGATACTTCCACTGTATTAATGTTGGCGATCTCAAAAGCTATCCGCGAAAGACGGGTAGGACTAGGAGTTTCGCAAGAAGAACTCGGCAATCGCGCCGATCTGCATCGTACTTACATCAGCGATATTGAAGCTGGCCGACGGAACCTATCTTTAAGAAGTTTGTTCCGTCTGGCGTCAGGACTGGGACTCTCGGTGTCGGAACTTCTGAAGCTTGCTGAAGTAAGAATGGTAGATGTCAACCTCCGAATCAACGAGACAATCAGCGCTCCTCAGGCTGAGGAACTAGAGCCTATCGCAGCCGTTGCGGAAGTAAAATCCGTCGCGTGCTAACCCTCTTCAGTTTGCGCCGGTCTTCAATGAACGGGCAAAAGAGAGGAAGAGAATCCGGTAACGGTATCACATAGGCGTTAGGCTTGTTGGGAAGGGTTCGTCAAAGCCCTTACTAAACGGAGTACCGCACACAGCGGTATCAGCGCAACTCCCGAAGAGACAAGGCATTACACTTCAGAGCTGTCGGACCGTCCGGCAGCTCTGTTTGTTTGACATGACTGTCCGATGCACTCGAGAGTCACTAAAACCTCTTGCTCCACAGCATGGCACCACCGATGATATCAATCGGCGAACCTCACACCAAGGACAATATCGACCTGCCTCATCGCAATTCAGATAGAGGAACACCCGCAAACACTTTTCAACCCCTCGGAGATTTGCGGGCGTATAGGGAAGTAAAGTCCATCGTCAGCCGTATGGCATAGCATGCGCCCCTTTGATATCATTCTTCCAGCGACTTTGGAATCTTTGCAAAATGAACCAACGGCCCCGCAGTATTGGTCTAGATGTTGGCGACAAGCGCATTGGGATTGCGATTTCCGATCCGCTTGGCATTACATCGGCCGGGCTGGACACACTGCATAGGAAGAACATGCAAACTGATTTGGTTGCAATTGCCGAATTTGCCAAAAGGCACAATGCGGTGGAATTCGTAATTGGATTACCTGCAAACATGGACGGAACGCTCGGTTCTCAGGCACAAAAGGTGCAGTCATTCGGAAAGAAGCTGGCCCGGCTGACCGGTCTACCCGTTATTTACGAGGATGAGAGGCTCTCCACCTTCACGGCAATCCACACGCTCACGGCGCTGGGGGTAAAGACGGGACACAACCGCGACCTCGTGGACAAGCAAGCAGCCGCGATCATCTTGCAAAAATACCTGGATAGAACAGCGCATACGGATCCACCCGGCGCCTAGCACAAAGGAATGAAAGGGGCGTTGAACTTATGAAGCTCTATTTGGTGAGACACGGCATTGCGGTTGATCGACTCAGCGGTAACATCAGAACAGATTTCGATCGCCCGCTCACACCGGAAGGCATCGACGAAACAGAAGAAGTCGCAGAGGCGCTAAAACGACTAGGGGTAAAACCGGACTTGCTAGTATCGAGTCCACTTGTGCGCGCTCGCCAGACCGCCGAAATTTTTGGTAAGAAGCTTGATTGCCGAGAACGGATTCAAATCTCGAATTCGCTACAGCCGAGCGGAGACACCACCGACCTCTACAAAGATCTAGCGAAAACTAAAGCCAACGAGATCATGTTTTTCGGACACGAACCCGACATTGGCGAACTAGCCCTGCGCCTGATTCATGCAGGGAACCACTCCACTCTTCCTTTCAAGAAGGCGGGAGTCTGTCGCATTGACGTGACACAGTTGCCTACATCCGCGCCAGGCACTATGAAATGGATGATCACGCCGAAGATCGCAAAGGCAATCGTGCGGTAAGAATCAACTCCAGTTTAAAGCGTCGCCAGTCCCGCAGCCCGAGAACCAGACGAAATCTACCCCGCGACTCGAAAACGCGGGAGACAGGCAGAGTATCGGGAGCGGTAAAGCTAGCTCAGTACTTTTGTTTGCACAAGTCCGTGTTGGACAAGCAATGCGCCGGAGCGCCACAAGAGGTGCGTGGGCACAGTTTCCATCGTGCGGAAGATGTTGTGCAATGTGGTATTACCATCGGCTTTCTGCACCAGGTCGGACATAACATTGAACTCGTCCGGCGTCGGCGGCTCGTCGATGTTCGCCAGCGCCTGCCAGCGAGAAGCAAACTCTACCGGTGCGACCGGGCGAATCAACATATTGAGCGTTGGCAGGGCGTTTTTGGCAGCAGTGTAGTTGTCCTGCGCAAGAGCAGCGTCCATTAGCAAGCGCTCCAAGCCTTTGCCGATGTTGTACGCTTCGTCCAGGCGCGGCAATTTTGTCATGGTTTCCTTGCCGCTGGCATGCTTCTCCTGGAAGTTGAAGCTACCTTCGTCAAACGTGCTCACGAACTCAATTACAGCCGGTGCGCCGGCATACTTGCCCAAGCGAGCTTGAATCGGTTTGCCGTTTTCAAACAACATCCAGAGTTGTCGTCCATCCGGTGCCTGCACCGTCAAGACGCCAGTCTTCTGAGCGGTAGCGAAAGATTGCAGAAGTGCGGCAGGATCGAACACATCCAGATTGCCGGATAGAGCGGCGCCAGTCTTGCTGGACTTGTAGCTCTTCGGAATCTGCTGGGAATGACAAACTTTGTTGCGCCCCAATTCTTCTTTCACGTAGTAGACGGCAGTGTCTGCTTTCACAAACAATTCATCGGCCGTCTTACCATCCACAGGGAAAGTAGAGACACCGATAGACATTGTCCATTTGGCAATACCGGCCGGCCAGTCGCTCTTCGCTTCGATAGAGCTTCGGATCCGTTCACCAACCGCCATTGCGCGCTTGGCGTCAGTATTCTCCATCACGATGACGAACTCTTCGCCACCAAATCGAACTAGATAGTCGCCCGGAGAGCCAATCTTGTCAGCTAGTCCCTCCTGTGTTCGCACGCAGGCACGCAAAGTCTTAGCGAGATCCTGGAGCATCTGGTCACCGATTTGGTGTCCGTATGTATCATTGATTGATTTGAAGTGATCGCCATCCATGATGATGAGCGAAACCGGGTTTTGTTCCGGATTGACAGATGCTCGGTCCATGACTTGCGGCATGATTTCGTAGAAGAATTTTTTGTTGCGCAAACCGGTAAGCGGATCGGTACGTGCCGCTTCCTGTTCTTCTTCATACTGAACAATCTGGTGCAAAACCCGTGAAGCCAGCTCCACAACATTTCTCAGAACACGGAGCCTGTCTTGTACAGTGTGTCCTTCCGTAGCGAAGTACACGGCCAGAACACCAAGATTGCGATTCTGGAAAGTCAACGGTAAGTAGACAACGGTACGTAAGTTGTATGGTTGCGCTATTGCGGAAAGTCCGTGTTCACGAATTCCTTCCATGCCCAAGTTTAAGTGCTTACCGCTAGCAAAAACCTCGCGAGCGATACGCGAATGGTCAACTTTCTTCAACGACTGCACAATGCGATCATCAAAGCCGAGCCATGCATCCAAGCTCAGGCGTTGCAGGCGGTCAGCTTTGAAGAAAGCACCATATACAATACTGGTCGGAAACTTGTCGTTCAGCTTATCCAGCATGCGCTGGCAAACCTGGTGACTCGACTTAAGCGAGTCGAGTTCTTTGCCAAGTCCGTTGATGAATTCTTCTTCGGCTTCCTTGGTATAAAGTTCGGAAATTTTGGACTGCGTGACGGCGAGCTGATCTTCATACTCTTTGGAGATATTGACTTTAGCTTTTTCGAATTCTTGGGTCTTGCGCCGCAATTCTTCTTCCTTGGCCATTCGAGCGGCTACCAATTCATCATATTGGCGACGAATATCTTTCAAGCCGCGAGCCACTGCGCCAACTTCACTTACTGAATTGGAAACGTCCAAACCGCCGCCGGTAACACCGGAATAAGCATCTCTGGCAAGCAGCAACGAACCTGTCGCGCGAGCCACAAGCCCCAACGGTTTACTAACCATGAGAATCAAACAGCCAATTACCGCAATAGCGGCACCGATCATAACGGTCCATAAATATGCCAAATTCGCAGGCGAGAGGCCTGCGGTAGCGAGATTATTCATTGCATTCATCATAGGCTTGGCTTGAAAGAAGCCGACATGAAGCAGTTTATTTTCGCCGAGCTGGGCCACAGACTCGTAATACTGACCTTCTTTCCATTCCAGTGCGCGAGAAACCGTGTCAAATCGAGCCAGGTCTGGAGCATACGGTTTTGTCTTTTCGTCGACTGTCGCGCCATCGCTGCTGGTTACGTAGTACCAGGCAAGGTTGTATTGATTTATCGTCTTCAGGATCTTCCAGGAAGGAAGAACCTTTTTCTTAGCGTCGTCAGCCAGTTGTGCAGTCAGTTGGTTATAACCACTTGAGGCGATTGAGGGATAGACGTAATCCGCAACGAACGGAATAGCCGTTCCTGCAATGAAGAAGATTATCACTAGCCTTACCGCCAGGCAGTTGAGGATGTCGGAAACGACTCCTCCTGCCGATCTCGCCGGCGCCGGTTTTACATCGGTCCCATCTGAAGCGCCGTCGAAAGTCGCTTGGTATGTCACTGTTGTCTCGCAGCCTCCACTTTAGCAAGTTCGATTTTGAATGGAATCGACTCACCTCTATACCAGTCCGGCAGCCCTGCGAACTGAGTTGCTTCAACCGCAGCTACCGCTTCTTTATCCGATTTCTTGTTTCCAGAGCTTTCCAGAACTTCGCAGCGCAGCAAAGTTCCATCCCTACCTATTTCAACCAGCAGGATCATGTTTTCCGATTTACGTCTCGGTTGCCAGTTTTGGGCAATGCGAACCAACATGTCCTTCTTGTAGGGAGTGATATTGCCCATTGCTCTTGTGGTGGGCGTTGGAATCTTAGTAGCGATGTCTCCACCGGCCGTGCCAAGTCCGGTGCCTGCACCCGGATCGCCTTCGCCCGTGCCGTCGCCGCCTGAGCCGTTGCCGTTAGTGGTGCCGGTGCCGCCTTCCTTGCCATCGGGCGCTCCGCCCTCGGTCGGACCACCGCTCTTCTCGGTGTTGGCCGTAGCACCAACGACGTCGGTATTCACAGGTTTCGCCAGCGGCGAAGTTTTTGGCTTCTGCATCGGAGCGGCTTTGACGTCGGTCATTTTGGTTACCGCAACCGGCGGTGCCACTGTCGTTTCGCGAGCAACCACCGGGCGAGCAGTTTCAGGAGTAGGTAAAGGATTGATTTCGGGAGCTTTGACCGTGGGCAGAGTTACCTTGTCCGTTTCCTTCGGCTTGGGGGCAGCTGCGGACCCGGGGTTCGGATTCTCGCCTTCTGTTAATGCAATCGGCTCCGGAACTTTTGATGTAACTTTGAAGGTTGGATCGGGTGGCGGTGCGGCCAACTCGAACGCGACGTTCGTATCGTAGATGGTATGAGGATGCTGTCTCTCATACTCTTGCATCTTCACGAAGGCAATGCCCATGATGATGTGGAAAATGACGACAACGACAACAACATTTATCAGGCGTCCCTGCCTGTCGATTGAATCGGGATCTTTCCGATCCATAAACCGGTCGGTGATCCTCAGGACTTCCTGCATCATTGTTGCGTTCACGCTTGCACCCTCAAGTATTCCAAAGAACGAAACCGCCCCTGCGTTGAGACCATTCCCGATCTAGCCTCGCAAAAAACCCCCCGACAGCCAAAAAAATGTCAAGCCCCCCTCAGCTTCATATACCCGCCACTCACCCCGGGTCCACATCCCGAGTGATCGCCGTGGCAGAGTTAGCTAAATAAATTGTCACAAACTGAAACTAAACCCGGACGCCCCAAATCAGAAAGCGGTTGCTCGTCCGGGATTTGGTACCGCAGGCAATGGCGCTCTAACGTTTCTGCATTTCGATCTGAAATGGCAGCGAGTCGCCCTTGTACCATTCGGGCAGAGGCTCAAACTGCGTGTTCCGCACAGCTTCCAACACGGACCGGTCGACACTGTCCTTGCCGGAACTACGCACTATGCGACTCTCGACGACCTCGCCACCACTGCCTATCAAAATGTAGACGGTCAAGCCTTTGACCCGCCCTCGCACTTTCCAGTTATTCGCAAGCAAGGCGACAAGGTTGTCTCGGTAAGGAGCTATGTCACGTTTTTGCGTCGTCGGAATCACAGGCAGCGTTGCTAACGCAGTAGGCAAATTGCCGCCAGCGAGCCCTTCCTCCCCGCCCTGCCCTTCGATCCCCGAAACAGAACCGACACCACCGACTCCGGCATGACCAGCTTTACCATCTTCCTTACCGAAGTCGCTTCCTTCAGAATTACCGCTGTTAGCCGGAGCCCCGGACTCGTTGCGAGCGACGTTCACCCCGAGCTGTTTTCCTTCATTTTGAGTTCGCGTGGCAACAGCGGTGCTCTCGGACGTCGATTCTTCCGATGCGGTGTCCGGTCGAACATCCGATTTGCGATTCTGCTCCGCGG
This sequence comes from Candidatus Obscuribacterales bacterium, assembly GCA_019752635.1. GTDB lineage: Bacteria > Cyanobacteriota > Vampirovibrionia > Obscuribacterales > Obscuribacteraceae > JAKFUT01. The sequence goes on from JAIELX010000051.1 coordinate 6,786, forward strand.
CTGCCGGTCGAGCAGCTACAACAACATCTGTTTGTTGCGCCGCCACGGGAATCGGAATGGTAAGTTTTTCGGCCGCCAATTTGTCGGCAATCATGCCCCCGGGACTATTGATTAGACCTTTGGTCAATGCCATGGCAGGAGGAACCGGTGTGACGGGCGGTGTCGGCAAGGCTTTCAGCAGGACATCCGCTTCAAAGGCAATATCCAGGTTCGGTATAAATCGAGTGCGCTTCTCGCTGAACTCGTCCATTTTGAACAACGCGACACCAGTGACAATGTGAAAGACAAAAACCATGGCAACGACACTTATCAAGCGCCCCTGCTTGTCGATGGAATCCAGGCTCTCTCGTCCGATGAATCGATCCGATATCCGAGTAACCTCATGCATCATTTGTATGTTCATACCGGCCGCCCCCGCCTGAATATGATTAGCCCCCGACCCGCCACGCATCCGCTTTCGCCGCTCGAGCTACGCTTAATCCATTTAACTAATATCCGCTTCACCTCCAGAACCGGTTAGAGGGAAAACCCGAGAGTTGCCAAGAGGCAGATTAAGACAGTCTAATGTGTTAAGCGTCTCCGCCGCCTTAAAAGCACCGACGGGCTGATACACGGGCAGTCACGATATAATTCGTCTGTTGGCTAAGGCAGAGGAATACGAATGAACCCCTGGTACATCGTCTTAATGTGCGTGGAGATAATCCTCGCCGTCGGGGTCATATTCTTGATTCTGCTTCATGCACCAAAGGGAGACGGATTGGGCGGCATCGGCGGCGCCGCTACGACGTTCTCAGGCAAGAGAGGTGCCGAGGCAGGTTTGGATAAAGTAACCTGGTTCTTTGTCTCATCTTTCATGCTGGTTTGTGTCATCCTCGGCTTTGGATTTGTTCAACCGTGACCTCGTTTAAGCTTCCCACTACGGAAGAGAAAGCTGCTTACGTTCAAAATCAATTCGACAGAATTGCACGAAAGTATGATCTGGCGAACGACGTTATCAGCATGGGCATGCATCGCCTCTGGAAAGACCGGGCGATCAAAGAGTTGCTCACCAGTCAGTCCGGCAAGTATCTTGATGTTTGCTGCGGCACAGGCGATTTGGCGCTGACAATTGCTTCGCGAAGCAGCTTCTCCGGAGAAATCGTCGGCATCGACTTTTCAGCAGAAATGCTTGCAGTGGCAAAAGGACGCGAAAGTTCCATACGACAAAACGAGCAGAATCCGCGCCTGGCACCAATGAATTGGATCCAGGGCGATGCACTGCAGCTGCCGTTTCCCGATAACTCATTCGATGGTGCCATTGTCAGTTTCGGCTTGCGTAATCTCACAAACTACCAGAGCGGTATCGACGAAATGGCACGTGTCGTCAAACCGGGCGGGCGCGTGGTAAACCTCGATCTTGGACAGCCGACCATGCCGGTTTTCACACCGTTCTATCTATTCTATTTTCACAATATAGTGCCCATTATCGGAGAGATTATTCAGGGCGACCGTGCAGCCTACACTTATCTGCCTGAATCGCGCAAGAACTACCCGGCGCCGCCGCGTTTAACCGAGATGTTTACGAATGCGGGATTGTCCGATGTGCGCTGGATTCCTCTTGCTTGCGGCTCAGTGGCGCTGCATGCGGGGACAGTGCGGTGACGGGACAGAACAGAAGCAATTCAGAGCATGCCCCGGAGAAAATTGAGGACAGGGAGAACAACTCCGTGACTGCGCCAAGTATCGCCGCGTCCGTATCTTCGGGTATGGCCCCCTCCCCCGCGCAAACAGGCGATCCTGGCTTTCGTTCCCTATGTGTCTGCGTTGCCGACGTGTCGGCGGATCGTCACGCTGCTCGCCTGATCAGGCGATTGAAGGAAGCCGCCCCGAACTTGAAGATCTGGGGCATAGGCGGCTCCGCAATGGAAGCAGCGGGCGCACAATTGCTCTACAATCGCGAAGCCATGGCGGTGCTCGGTCTGATCGAAGTGCTGCGTTATCTGCCGAAGCTGGCAAAGATTCGGGCAGAAATTCTGCGAAAAGTTCGCGAAGAAAAACCAGACGCCGTGATGTTAATGGACGCCGGCGGGTTCAATATCGGGTTGGCGACTCAAATTCGCAAACACAACAAAGATCTTCCGATCATTTACTTCATTTCGCCTCAGGTGTGGGGTTCCCGTCCATGGCGCATCAACGTGATAGCGCGTGCGGTGACTCGCATGCTCGTGATTTTTCCCTTTGAGGAAGCTCTCTATAGAAGTAAAGGCGTGCCAGCTCGCTTCGTGGGGCATCCACTCACAACATGCTTCAAACCCGAGTCGGAGCGGCAACCGCTAGACAAATTCTGTGCGCAGCACTCGCTCGACGCATCAAGACCAATTATCGGGGTGTTTCCCGGTAGCCGCCCGGCAGAGATTGAGAAACACGCACCGGTGGTGCTGCAGGCGATCAACTGGGTCCGCAGAGAACGACCGGACTATCAATTTGTAATATCCACCACCAATCAGGTGTTCGCCGATGCGCTCTACAGAGAGATTGACAGGCTCGGCTACAACCACCTTGTCGGCTCCACCCTGAAAACAATTTCATCTGAGTTCAACGAAGAACTTATGACCCATTCGCAGCTGCTGTGGACGAAATCCGGTACGACCACGCTTGAGGCGACGCTGATCGGTACGCCAATGCTCATCTTTTACAGAGCCAACTGGATATCTTTTGTCATATTTCTCATGTTCAAGACAGTTAAAAACGTTGGCTGGCCTAATCTCCTGGCCGGCGAAGAACTCGTTCCTGAACTAATTCAACTAGATTGTCGAGCGGACAAACTCGTAAGATATACCCTCGATTGGATGGATGTTCCGGCTTTACGACAAGAACTCTCGGGGCGCCTGCGCGAACTGCGCTCCCACCTCGGCGAAGGCGAGTTCACCGACAATGCCGCTACTGAAATTCTAGACGTGCTGGGTCTGGCGCCCGTTACTGCGGTAGCAAACAAGCCCTAGCAGCAGAGCAGCCCAAGGAGACGGAATTTGACGACGGCAATTAAACCGGTAACCGCACCGCCACCCGGGCTGTCTAAGAAGGGACCGGAAGACTCTCAAACAGAGTTGTACATTCGACTGCTGGCCTACATAAAGCCATATAAGTGGCCCTTCATTTGCGGCGTACTTGCGGCAATTCCTTCCGGAAGCATGGACGGAATCATTGCCTGGCTCGCCGGACAGGGTCTGCAAAGAATCCTGGTTGAAGGACACGAAAAGCTTATCTACTGGGTGCCGATCGCCGTGCTCATCGTAGCTGCAGCTCAGGGCATATTCCGTTTTCTTGAAGCATTCACCATTCGCTATGTTGGCGCGGCAGCAATCAGAGATCTACGAAACGAACTCTTCTGCCATTTAGAATCCCAACCGCTCTTGTATTTTCAGGGGCAATCATCCGGAGTTTTGATAGGCCGCATCACCAATGACATCGCCATTGTGGAGAACGCCATCTCACAATCGTTCCAATCATTGATCAGCCGCTCAACCACACTGGTATCACTGGTCGTGGTTCTACTACTTCAAAGTTGGAAGCTCAGCTTGATCGCCGTCTCGATTTTGTCGTGCATCGTCTTGCCGATTAGCATTTTGAGTAAGAGAATCCGCAAATCCAGCCGTGCAAGCCAAGAAAACATTGGCGATTTGGTCTCAGTCGTTTCCGAATCGATTCAAGGCGCCAAAATTGTTCAATCCTTCAATCTCGAAAGCTATCAAATCTCCCGCTTCATGGGAGTGAATGGACAATTCTTCGAAAACGCGATGAAGGCCGTACGTGCGGAAGCGATGATGTCGCCGATACTGGCGATGATTGGAGCGGCAGGAATCGCTGCAGTAATGTGGGTCGCGGGATGGCAGGTCGTGCATAAACAAATGACTATCGGCTCGCTTACCTCGTTCATCATTGCGCTACTACTACTCTACTCACCAATTAAGAACCTCGGGCGCATTAACGGCATCATTCAACCGGCGCTTGCAGCAGCCTCTCGGGTATTCGAAGTTCTGGATCGCAAACCCGAGATCGCAGACTTACCGGACGCCGTCGAGCTTGAACCCGGACGCCATCGAGTTCGATTTGAGGAAGTATTCTTTCAATATCCAACCACAACTGGCGAACGTCAGTCACAAATGGTGCTGCACGATATCAGCCTGGAGATCCAACCAGGCAAAATGGTCGCATTGGTAGGACTCTCCGGTTCAGGGAAAACCACTTTAGCGAACTTGCTCCCGCGCTTTTTCGACGCTACAGCCGGTGCTGTGTACATAGACGACAAACCGGTGCAGGCCTACACGCTGGCTTCGCTACGCAACGAAATATCTGTAGTTACGCAAGACAACTTCCTCTTCAATGCATCGGTGGCGGAGAACATCAGACTCGGCAAGCTCGATGCGACAGAGGAAGAATTGATCGATGCTGCAAAGGCAGCTTACTGTCATGACTTCATTCTCGAAATGCCCAATGGTTATGCTACAAGAATCGGAGAGCGCGGTGTTCGACTGTCCGGCGGACAACAGCAACGCCTGGCCATTGCTCGCGCCATATTGAAGAATGCCCCCATTTTGGTACTGGACGAAGCCACTTCCGCATTAGATAACGAGTCTGAGAAGATGGTTCAGGCAGCACTGAACAATTTGATGCGTGGACGAACCGTAGTCGTAATCGCTCACAGACTGACGACTATTCGTCATGCTGATGTAATCGTAGTTATGGAAGCAGGTCGCATTGTCGAAACCGGTAATCATGAACAGCTGGCGAATGCCGGCGGGATGTATTCACGGTTGCTCGCGGCCCAATTCGAACGCCCGTTATCCTAGAACCTGAAACGGATTTACTTTTTACCTTTAATCATCGCAAATGCATCAAGTGCGTGATTACGAGCAAGCGCGTGGTCAACAAGAGGAGCGGGGTAATTTTGACCCAAGGTCACTCCCGCACTTTGCAGCACCAGTGGCGGTGCGGCAAACGGCGAGTGAATCCAACGATCAGGTACTGCGGCCAATTCAGGTATCCATTTTCGAACATAAACACCATCAGGGTCGAATTTCTGTCCTTGCAGGATTGGATTGAAGATTCGAAAGTAGGGAGCTGCATCTGAGCCGCATCCCGCACTCCACTGCCACCCGAGAGTATTACTGGCAAGATCGGCATCGACAAGCGTATCCCAGAACCACCGCGCACCGTCCGTCCACGGGGCGAGAAGATCCTTGACCAGGAAGGAAGCGACAATCATGCGCACGCGATTGTGCATCCACCCCGTATGCCATAGCTCCCTCATTCCCGCGTCAACGATCGGATATCCTGTGAGCCCTTCTTGCCAGCTCTTCACGAATTCCGCAGCGGCCGCGCTCTTCGGAAATCGTTCAAACTCCGGGCGCAACGGTTTGTGCACACTGTGTGGAAAATGGAAAAGGAGATGGTAGGCAAACTCGCGCCAAATAAGCTCCTTCAAGTAGATGTCCGCACTTTCTACTAATGCTCCGCTCCCGGTGGCATCGACATGGCTTCGAACGGCTCTCCAAATTTGGCGAGGGCCAATGCAGCCGAAATGCAAATAGGGTGACAGTTTGGAAACGCCGTCGCGATCCGGTCTGTCGCGATCAACTCTGTAGTTGACTAAACCATCATTAATGAATGTCTTAAGCAATCGAAGCGCGCCGGCCTCGCCGGGCATCCAGGTCTTTTGCAGCCCGGTATCCCACTTAATTCGAGGCAGCAAGTCAAGACCGGCAACAGAATCGGAGCGCAACGGCGTATCGGGGAACGGAATTGCTTTCGGCGCCCGCACCGTGGGCAGTGGCTCCGGCAGCATGAGACATGCTCGATAGAACGGCGTGAATACTTTGAAGGGGCGACCTTCCCTGGTAGCGACGTCGTTCGGTTCAAATATGAGGGCTGAATTCGAAGTGATGCTTTCAACACCTATTTTGACCAGTCCGTCAATTACCGCCTGCTCCTGCAATAGAGCACTCGGTTCATAACGTCTGTTGAAAAATACTTTTCGGGCTCCACACTCGTTTACGAGTTCATTGAGCACGCACTGAGCGTCGCCCTTCCTGATTACGAGACGGGAACCCCTGGCACTGAGATCCGCACCGAGTGACTCAAGAGCATGGTGAAGAAACCACTGACTCGCCTGGCCGGGCGGCCAAGCTCCTTCTTCAGCGGGTCCCCATATGTAGACCGGCACGACAGGAGCGCCTGTCGCCACAGCAGCAGCCAGTGCGGGGTTATCTGCAAGTCGCAGATCTTGTCTAAACCACAAGACAACAGGGCGAGCAAACGCAGCCAATAATAATTCCCCGCTTACCAACTACACCGCTACTGTAACTCGGCAATAATGAATTTCGGGTGAACAAGGAACAGCTCGAACGCTCGCGTTTGTATCACCGTTGTCAGGAAACCGGACAATCGTCGACAACTTTGTAGCCCCAACCACGCGTTGTCTTGATCAGTCCATCGTCGCCAAAGTCTCCGATCTTTCTGCGCAGAGTCTTCACATGGGTTCTCACTGTGGCGACTGTCGAATTCGAACTAGAATCCCAAACCCTCCTAAGTATGGTTTCCGAGGTAAAACTCTTGTTCGGATACTTCATCAGTAAATTCAAGATTTCAAATTCTTTGCGTGTCAACGGGATTTCCGATCCACATCTTGTTACGCGAGCGGACTGGCAATCAAGTTCGAGATCGCGAATCTTGATTACGCCGGTGAGACCCGCTTGCCGACGTATCTGCAAGAGGCGCAACCGGGTCGGTAACTCATCACGATAAGAGGTGCTCAACAAACAATCGTCAACGCCCGCGTCAAGCAGTACTGACTCGAAGTCGGGATTGTCTTCCACCAGCACCACCATCAGGGGTTCTTTTCCTCCGGAAATTCTATAGTGCCTACAATCCGACAACACAGTTTCGGGTTGATTACGGCAATAGAAAATTATCTGCGCGTAGTCCGGAGATTCCTCACACATAATCCTGTCGAGAAACGACGAATAGATCACATCTACTTCGTGCTGCTCCTGCTCCAAGAAATTTGCAAATTCGCGTGCTTCCGTATTATCTTCGCAAATAAGTAAGGTTCTAGCCATGGTTACTCTTCTCGATGCACTAATTCACTCGGGTCGACAGCGCTTGAGGCGCTTCAAGATTTCAACCGTTCAGTCGGAAATACAAGTGTTGCCGAGATGCCGGAGAGACAGGTCCGAGGCCGGATACAAAAACTTGCACCGCCGCAAGCAGAGTGGACAACGACTTAAGCCGTCGCCGCACGTGAACGGATTGCCATTGCTCTGAATCGCGCAGCCATCGCGTCCGGCTTCGCATCAGATTCGCAAAGTACTACAGCCAAACGATCGAGACTATCAACTAAATCAGGATGGCTTTCGCCAAGAACCTTTTCGCGAGCAGCCAACACGCGCCGGTACAACCTCGCTGCATCGGAATATCTTCGCTTCACGCAATACGTTCCGGCAAGATCATGAACAGCGTCGATTAACGGTGCCGGTAGAGTTCGCGACAATTCCGCGCCGGACAGCGCCTGAAACATCACACGCTCTGCAAGCTGAAAGTCTCCTCTTCGCCACGCGTCACAAGCCTCACGAATAAACTCTCTGCCGGCAATTTCGCCTAACGCCACTTGACTCATGGAAATCCCCCAAAGCTGGAAAACGATACGTTCTTGGGCGCGAACGCCCTTCAAACACAACCGGGACAATCGCAGTCCTGGTTCTATTCAAAATTGTCAGGTCGCCTAGCTGGGATTCCCGCAAAGCTAAATAATCTAAAGGCTTTGCCAGGTGGCTAAATTATTCAATGGATACCAACCACGTAATGGACATCATAACCGACGCATAACGATTCTGCTATATAGGGATTTCCGCACAAATTTCGACGAAAACCGCTCCCGAAAACACACAGCTCCGGACAATAGCTCGGCCGCACAGTCGCACAGTAGCGGATTCGCCTCATCTCAAAATGTTGATAAGCCCTGTCTTCTCACTGCCCGTCAGCAAACTCGGATTCGTTTCCGGGAGCGCCCCTGATCTTTGCTCTTTCTTTGGCAACCAGTGCAAGGATAGACGGCTCGATACCAGGAAGTTTGCTTAACTGCATTTTCAATTTGTCGCAAACGGCCAGAGCTTTCTCGTTTTGTTCCAGCTTTCGATACAGCATCGATGTCAAAGTGCCCGTATGCACATAGTGATGGCGATGCTCCCAATAATTCGGCTCCAGTCGCTGAAGCCCCAACAACGCCATCTCAAGCCCCTCACTATATCGATGTTTCCAGTAGAGTGCCTCTGCAATAGCCCTCAGTTCCATTCCAGACCAGGCACAATCTTTCGATTTGAGAACATCGGAAAGAGCGCGCTTAAACTCACCATCACGACCGCAGTGAACACTTAGAACAGCCTTGTGCGCATTCAATCGCATTCTGGATTCCGCATCGCTTGCAGCAATTGCGTCATCTATTGTCTTGAATGAGGTCGCACCAGTCTTGTCGATCTTAAGCTGCTGATCGCTTAGATCAAGCGTTGCCGAATCCAACATTTCAAAACGACCTGCAGCACGCAGAAACTCAAGGTTTTTGCGCGAGCACTCCACAGCCTCGCGAAACCTCCCGTCATCTCTACACCAACGTTCCAAAACGCCGTAGTAAATATGGCGCTTCATTGGAAACCCGGACATAGTCGCCAGAGCGCCATCAGCTTGGTCCAGAAAACTCCTTGCCTTGTCGCGAAGGCCCTGTCCCCTAAGGAAGTTGGCGTATGACAGATAGAAGTCCACACGATCCGATGTGGGCTGCTCTGCTAAGTCCGGCCGCTTCGCCAATTCCTCGAACAGTTTTTTCGCTGCAGCGGCCGCGGCATCGTTATCTTGATCTCCGAAAGTATTGGCTCTGGCCAACAAAGCTTTGAAAGGCTCCAACCCAACTCTTCGCCTCTCTGTAACTCGAGTAAGGTTGGTGGTGGTATTGGCACCGGTGCCCACAATTTCCTTCACAGTCAGAGGCCGACTCGGTCCGCGCCACGGCATGGCTACAGCTCCGCACACCACTGCTGCAGCAAACAATAGCGCAACGAACAGGTAAGTCCGGATGGACGAGGGCTTCTTTGAAATGGAGATTCGAAGCTTCGCCGTATCGAGTCCCTGCAAAAAGGCTGCAATCTCTTGCATGGATTGGGGTCGCCTTGCAGGATCTTTTTCCATACAACGCAGAATCAGCTCTTTGACTGAATCAGCAACCAGATCTCCCCGGGCAAAGGTTATCGGCTCCATGAGCTGTTTCTGCATCAACTCATACGGGGTCTGGCCATCGAACGGAGGTCTGCCTGTCGCAGCTTCAAACATCACGCAACCAAAGGAGTAAATGTCGGAGCGTTCGTCCAAAATTTGCCCGGAACACTGCTCTGGACTCATATACGCAGGTGTACCTGCAATGGTGCCGGTAGCAGTCAATTTGCCATCCTGCACCATACAATCGATTGATTTCGACAGACCAAAGTCGATTAACTTGGCGTAGCTATGCAAACCAGTTTCGAGAGTTCCACCGACAATTATGTTGCTCGGCTTAATGTCCCTGTGCAATATCAAAACTCGGTGCGCCTCCGCTAATGCCGAAGCGACAGTCGCGAAAATCGAAGCAAGCTGCGGCGCCGAAAGGCTTCCTTTCTCGGTCAGATAGTCCTTCAGGCTGCTGCCTGCAAGTAGCTCCATAACGAAATAAGCGTGCTCGCCGGATAGATTGGCGGAGTTGATACGCACAACCCCCGGATCAGTCAACTGACTCAAGACGCGAACTTCGCGAGTCAGCCTCTCCAGACTTTTCGGATCATGCACCAGATCCCGATGAAGAACTTTGACAGCGACAAGCTGGTCCAATGTCGGAATTTTGGCTTTGTAGACCACGCCACTGGCTCCCTGTCCGAGAACTTGCAAGAGTTCATAGCGATTGTCTAAAATCGTTCCCGGTGCAAAAGAAAGCGCTGGAACAAATCCCTCGTCAGCCACCGCTATTCAGCCTCAATCAACTGCCGTTGCCGCGCCACTCGTTGCTTGAACTCTTCGTCGCGTAGCACTTCGGAAGGAGTTCGCGGAACCGAATCCTGTCGCCCTATCTCGGCTCGTGCTAGTCCGTTCAGTCTCAGTGCCTCTTTTATGTTCCCTTCAAGTTTTGCGACCCAAGCCAAACTCATAAAAAAAGAAGTAGACTCTAGCGGCCACTTCTGCCTTCCTTCTGCAAGAATCTCCAGAGCTTTCTCCAAACAGCGCTTACCTTCTGAAATCCTTTTCGAATCTACCAGAATACGCCCCAATTGTCCCAGATTGCTCCCACCACGTTCGCTCCGCAAACTATTACTGTTCAGGTCTAAACCGGCAAACGCAGTCTCAAACCGACGGGCATTTCCAGACAATGCAGCATAACGAACAACTTGAATCCGGCGGACCCCACGCTGTTCTTCGTTGCCATAAGCTATCGATTCAGTTGCATAACGGATGGCCGAATCGAAATCGCGAAGTTCAGAGGACTCCCAACCAAGGGATTCAAGCGTCTCGTGCTTCCAGTCAAGTTCGGTTGCCCCAGTGGAGTCCTTGATCTTGTCAAAGATCTTCTTATAAATTGTGAGCGCTTCTTTGTGATGCCCCTCGAGTGAAAGAGTGTACGCCAACTCTCGCGTTGCCCTATACTCAAGCGAAAAGGGAAGGCGGGCATTCATCGACAGCAGACTTCGAATCACCTCGACCTCTCGTATTTCAGCAGCCTGATCTTGCCGTCGCCTCATCAAGTCCAGCATCTCAAGATGGCAAGCAACTCTAATCGCAATGTCATTCGTTGCATCTGCCTTTCGGCACGCAGCTGTCACCAGGCTGAGCAAATCATCAGAGAAACGCTCCTGATAATGCATTCTGGATAATTCGAGTAGTTCTCCGGCCGTCGCCCTCGATAGTGCCAGAGGTTGAGGACTGACGTGCTTTGTAGTTTGTTTCGCAGTAACCTCACTTGGGACCGCCCCCAACTTCTGGACTTTGAACGCAAGCAAAACTACGGACACCAACACCAGCAGACAGACTCCAGCAAGACCAATGCGATGAAACGATGTCCCCCCCGACTGAACCACAACCGACATCCGGCTAGTATCCCAACCGCTCAAAAGCTTTTTGATTTCGAGCATCGATTGAATCCGCTCGTCCGGATTCTTCGCCAGACAAGAAAGAATCAGTCTCTTCAGATCAGGATTAACCTTAACGTTTTCCGGAAAACGTGGCTCATTGTGCAAGTGCATCGCCATGACGGAGAACGGAGTTTCAGCTTCAAAAGGCGGTTTCCCGGTCACGGCTTGATACATAGTGCAGCCGAGCGAATAAACGTCGGAACGCACGTCTAGTGCTTCGCCCCTGCACTGTTCGGGACTCATGTAAGCAGGCGAACCGCGTAAGACTCCACTGGTGGTGCTCTGCTCGTCGCGGCCAGCGTCAAGTTCCTTCGCTAAACCAAAGTCCACCAACTTGACCGAACCATCGGAACCATCGGCACCATCGACGTTGAGTATGAGAATGTTCGCCGGTTTTACATCGCGATGAAGAATCTGCATGGAATGCGCATACACTAAACCAGCAACCACTCCTCTAAAGATCGTAAGGAAAGCTGAAGGAGTAAGTACTCCCCGCGTTTCGATGTACTTATCGAGTGATTCTCCCTCTACATACTCCATCACCAGGTAACAACAGTTCGACTCGATTCCGTAGGTCTTGAATCGAGCGATATGTTCGTCCTTCAAAAGCGCGCAAACCTTAGCCTCTTTCTGAAAAAGTTCGATGATCCTGGCATCAGACCCGCGATGCAAGATCTTGATTGCAACCTTCTCGATTAAAGTGCAGGATTCTGCAAGGTAAACCGCGCCCCGTCCACCACGGCCCAGTAAGCCGAGCACTCGATAGCCTGCAAATACGGTTCCCGCAGCCAGTTCCTCGAACTCACCGTCACCTTGGGAAGCGATTAGCTCAGTAGACACGTCACACACACATCCAGCTACCTACCAGATGATCTTTCCCGAAAACGATTGTTCTTAGCGCGTCTCAAGTCGAAATTGCGGATTGTAGCCGGCAGGCATCTTCCTTATCCGTTGCTCCAAGTCCGCGTCACTGTTTAATCGCTGAGAATCATTGACGGGCAACGCTCCAACACCGTCATTGCCGCGGAAGTCTCGCTCCACATTTCCAGCACCGGCGTTCTGCCCGGCACCGCCCCACGGCACGGTGCTGTCCGTGTGATAATCGGGCGTGCTGCTGAACCACTCATTTATATGAGCTTGCGACCAGATCCGTCCCAAGTCGAAATGATTCGGGTCACTCTGCTTCTGATTGTCCTTCACTTCCGCATCTCGGTGCCCCGCGCTTTCGTAGACTTCCATTTTTTGCCTGGCTTCGCCGATACCGGTTAACTTCACTTGAGAGACATCGCCGACAATGCCGAGCAATCCGTCCCGTGTGAACTCGATGTCGGGCAATCCCGAATCAGGGCTTGAATTTCGCTTCTGCTGATTAATTCGATCGAACGTAGCCGTTATCTTCTGAAAGGACGCTCCGTCGAAAACGAGCGAATCATTTAGCAAGGTGTTGTGCAATTGATTGTAGTCACCCGACTCCACCATGTCCTCAAGCACTTGAGCCGCCGACTCAGCTCGTTTGTCGTCAATTGCCATTTGCGAATCCCCGCTTGGTTCACCAACAAGGACATCGTATCGCCGGCTTCTGAAAAACTTCTGAATTACCGGAGGAAGTTCTATATAATCCCTCTCTAAGCGAATCAACAGGACAGCAGAGCAGTGTTCCGCATCCCCCGAATACCTAAAGTTGCAATGGTCTTATTGCTCAGCGCCGGAATTCAGATTCCATTGGTCGGTAGTTACAACACCTGCGCTGCAGAAAAGAAACAGGCAATGCCAAGCTGGGCTCAGTACAAAGTAATAGACATACACACCCACATCGGCACATTTCGCGGTTTCGACCTTAGCAGTCAAACCCTCCTGGTCAATCTGAAAGCCAGAGGCGTGAAAATGGCCTTCGTTTCAAACATAGACTGCGCCGAGTTGCCCGGCGTCACCCTCAATCTCGATGAAAAGACGGCCAATTCGCGCACCGTCGAAGTAGTCCAAAGCCATTCAAACCTCCTTCGCGGGCTCTTGTGGGTGCGACCGCAGAAGAACGACGTGGCACTGGCGCGCACCTTCCTGCGCACCGAACTTGGGAAATCGAACAAAGAACGGCTGTTTGTCGGAATGAAGTTTCATCCGGATATGAATAACTTTGATGCAGACGACAAATCCGTGGATCCGTTTCTATCCCTGTGCGAAGAGTTTCACATTCCCGCCGTGTTTCATTGTGGCGATAACGATCAACACTCGTCTGCGCAGCGAATCTATAACGCGGCAAAGCGACATCCCAATTTGCCAATTATCCTCTACCACATGGGTTTCAATACCGAACACAAAGATGCGATTGCTTGTGTCAAAGCTGCAAGAACCAGGAACGACGCAAACCTGTATCTCGAGACTTCTCAATGCGATTTCGCGTCAGTACTAAAGGCTATAAAGGAAGTAGGAAGCTCGCGCGTCCTATTCGGAAGCGATGCCACCTATTTCGGTAAGGAACACTATACGCATTACGACAACCTGATCGCCGATCTTCACAAGAACCTATCAGCACAGGACTTCAACAACGTTGTCCGAGTAAACGCTTGCCGGTTGTTTGCAGTGAAGTAGGAATTACATCGACACCTACTTGCGCGAATCAGTCCGCGTAAGCGCCAATTCACCCAAGCTACTACTTTTCTCGTTGAGCGAAAGCTCGGCTTTCTTCAATCTGTCATGCTGTTGATCTTCCGGAGTCAGCAACGGCGCAACGATCGATTGCGGACGTAGCTCGTAAACTAGCAACTGCCCGCGCTTATCACCGGCACTCTCATACAAAGCCAACGCGCAACTGAAAAAATGTTGTGCCGATCGCGCCAGCTCCCTTCTATCCGCTGAAAGGCTCGCACTCTCGTCATCATCAATCGTTCGACCATACTCTGACAAACAATTCGCCGCGCGCAAGCACAGGTCGGCAACAACATCGTCGCTCACCTTCGCCGTCTTCGCGGCCGACACAGCCTCTTCAAATGTAGCAATGGCGATTCGCCAATTTCCGCGAGTCAAAGCAACGTCCGCCGATTCAATATATTCCGCATAAGAACGACTGTCGAGTTTAGAGTTTTGCTGCGCCAATAGGCCTCGCGATGAAGTCGGGACGAATCCCCCGGCAACCAGAGCAAGAGTTGCCACCCCTAAGAGTGATCCGACTATCAGGCGCCGCTCGAATGCTTTGAGATGACTGTAGTTAAGGAAATCGTGCTCGCGTGTCAAAGAAGGAGTCCCCGCCTCAAAGCGGCAGTCGCCAGATCAAGATCCGCCACCGCTCAGTGATACCATTGTTGCACTAAGACCTGTTTACATCCTTCCCACTTTTTCGCACAATTGCTCGCTTTCATTCTTGCTCTAAAATTAAAACAGAACCTTTTTTCGAGGCTAATAGTGGCAGTCAAGAAATTCATACTTAAAGGAACAGACATCAAGGACGTGGCGATAGGATACGGTGGCTGCATAGCCTCCGATATGATCACGGTTCACGGTCATCTGGTTGGCACGATGTATCGAGAAGATCCCGCAGAAGAGCACGACAGCGGGTGGCGCTTCACCGCCGGCTGCGAGACGGAAGAATACATGAACGAACTCGCAAATCTAGCCGTGTATGACGTCAACACAATCGCTAACTACGACCCTGATATCATTCCATTTTTGGACGCGCCAATTGGGTCCGCGTTCGAACGCGACGAAGAAACCAGCAAATTCGTGGAAATCGATCTCGATCTCGATCTTTGAAGTGAAACTTGGAAGCGGTCCCCCGGAATCTTTTTACTCCTGCAATTAGTGAACTTGGATTCGACCGGGTAACAGAGATAGTAACGAGACTTCTCTATCGCTAGTTGCCAAACGGGGTGAAACTTTGAGAATGGAATCCAATCTGCTGCGCATGGCTGTCGCATTTTCGATGATGTGCGGAGTGAATCTAGCCACGGCGCACTCCGTGTCGGCACAATCATTTAGTCCGGGCGAAATCGTAATCATTCAAGGTTTCGGCGAAACAACCGAAGGGAGAGTGATCAAACAAGATTCCAGCGGCGTCCTCGTTTTGCTCAAGGACTGGCAAGACGGCACTTATAAGACCGGGGGCTCGTCAAGGTATTACGCAGCCTCCGAAATTCAGCACAAAACGGCGACTCCAGCGGCCAATCCGGCCGCTCAAGGCGGTGCCGGCGGAGGTTACAGCGGCGGAGGGTACGCGCAGGCACAAGGCGGTGGCGGTGGGGACGGCGGACAAGCTGACATGGGCGGAACCGGACCGCTCTCAAAACAACAAATCATCGATTACCTGCGTGCCCGCATCGGCACCGACGGACCCCATCCGAAGAAGGATAGCGTCTGCGCCGCAGTGGTCGAGCAGATCAAAAAACGCGGAGTCAATTTTAAATATTCCTGGCAAGATTTGTCGGCCTTTATGGGAGCCGGCGCAAACACAACAGTCACTTACGCCATTGGCGACAACTTCGGAGCACCGGTGCAAATGCCATGGCTCACGGGTGCATGGGAACTGCAGTTTACCAATGCTACGGGTTTCTTCGCTAGCAGAGATAGTGCCGCAAAACTCGGCTTTCTATCTATTGAACCGAGTCACTCCTACATATGGAAAATTCATGAGGACGATCCCGCCAGTAAATGGATCGACGGGAAGTGGCGAGAAGCGACACCGGAAGAAATGAAGTATCAAGGCGGAGCAGGCATTGTGATCCTAAACGGCGAGCAAAATATGGACTTCATCGTGCACAAAGACCAAACGGCAACGCAAGGTCAAGACTGGATCAACGTTGCCGATTTAGGTACCAGGCAAATCAAACGCGGCGGACTGCGTAAACGCTAAACCCAATGGGTTTCGGGGCCAAGCGCAGCTCGAGCGGCGAGCAAAGAGCCCAGCGACGCTGTCGACGCGCGGAGGTCACGAGGCTTGCCGGATTTACCGCCGGAGCGCTAGAAAGAGGAGGGGCTAGAATGAGCGTCGCTATCGAACGCTTTAGTAGCGAACAAGAATCAAAAATGCACGCGGCCGCAGCCGAATGGACTGCGATTGCTCGCGCGGTTCCCGCCAATCGTGAAGCCGTTGAGGAATCAATTACCATCATCTACCGCGACTTGAAGTTAAATCCACCTCCCATTATTTGGTGCGAAAGTCACGCGCAACTAGTGGTCATACATACGTTACTCGCCCTTCTTAAGGTTGCGGCGCCTGCAGTTGGTCCCTCGTTGCCGGAGCGAATCAAGTCCCAATTAACGGACCCGTGGTGGACGCACACCTTCGACCGTGCACTGGAAGAATTGGATCAAAAGAAAGAGCTGCCAACCATAAAGCAACTCGACGCCAAAGGCTTTGAATCGGTCTATGGTCGCAGACGAACAGGAGCAGCGGTTAACCGACGAACTGCAGTAGTGTCGGCAATCGGAGAGTCGCTGGAAAAAGAGTTCGGTCTGCCTGCAAAAATTGCAGTTAGACAACACTTGATCCAAGGTCGACAGGCGGAGCCTGCGCTAGTAGTCGGTATTATGGCCGCCTTCACACAGCGAAACAGGAATCAATTTTTGCACACGGACCCCGGTGTCTGGTTGTATTCCATGCTTGATCAAGATACGAAAGAAATTTTGGTTGACGCTGGCACTAACGTCAGCGACAAAGACTCTAGAGGCTTGCCTCCTGAACAAAGAGTTGCACAGCTGTTTCCACTGTCAAAGGAAACTGTCAACTTGATGCGGTTGAGCGACGCCACGGCGGCATGCGCCTTTCTCGTCGAGAACTTTGAAGTGGCGATTACTGAGAATCAAAGAAGTTTGATCCTTGCCTGGCTGTGCCTGAAACGAAACTTGCTGGACTTTGAGTTCTTCGACAATGTTTGCCTGGTTAGCGAGTGTCCCATAGTCGCCTCCACAAACGACACAGGACAGATGCATGCGGATCGAGGCGCGGCATTGATTTTTCGTGACTCGTACCAAGTACACTTCAATAACGGTATCCGCATTCCCGCATCTGTAGAGGCTGGTGTATCGATCGAAGATATTGATAAACAACCGAACGTCGAAGTCAGACGCATCATGATTCAACGCTACGGTCTGGGAAAGTATCTCGCTGATTCGAATGCTCAACTAATTGATCGCGACGAGTTCGGAACGCTGTACAAGAAGTCCAACAGTAATGATGAACCACTGGTGGTGCTGAAAGTTATCAACTCGACTCCGGAAGCCGATGGCACCAGAAAAGAATACTTACTAAGAGTTCCTCCTTACATTACCAGTGCAAAGGAAGCGGTGGCCTGGACTTTCGACTTATCGCCCGAAGAGTATTCGCTGGCGGTTGAGACTTAGACAACACAAGCAAGCTCTAATTGATTTCATAGAATTCTGATGCTGCTGGAGGACAGATACGATGTTTGATTCCCCGCCCGAAATCATTCCAGAGAATCTCGCAGCGCAGGAATACCTGTATTTGGGACAATGGTACAAGGAAAAGCATGATTACGACCAGGCAAGAAGTGCGCTGCAACGAGCAATAGAAACCGCGCCGGGAAGTACCGTTGCAAGTGAAGCGAAGCACTATATGGCACAAAACATCCCTGTCTGTTCCGTGCCAAAACGAATCATGGAACGCTACGACAAGCTTCTCGTTAACATGGTGATCAATTCGCGAATAATTTTGGACGAGTGTCGCGCACTTACACTTGAGTGTCCGGATTTTGATTGGGCTCACTGTATTTTGGGCGATGCACTGCTGCAAAATGCAAAAGTCCTGGAAGCAATCTCAGCACTGAAAAAGGCACAGGCACTAAATCCGGAGAGAATCACAACCATGATCTCCCTGGCGGAAGCACATATAATAGTGATGGATTACGAATCAGCGCAAGCATACGTGCGCAAGATCTCAACGTTACTGCCTGGCAGGCGAGAAGCCGAAGCCACAGCCCAAAACACCAGGGAACGATTCGAGCAGGTTTCGCGCTCCCTGCAAATACTTATGGCGATTGGTTGATTTCGATGCAGAACGGAGAATTGCAATGACTTTGATTGAAGTTCTGAAATCAGCAAGAGAACTCTATCGTCAAGCCAAGTTCAACGATGAGGTAGCGCTGCTCGAAAGCACCATCAAATCCGAACAGTGGAGAGGGCTTGATGATCTCGCCCGTCTATACGTTGAGTTGAGCCGAGTAAAACGCACGGCGGGTCTCTACGAAGAATGCAGGCAGTGCGTCGAGAAAGCACTCTTACTAACATCCTCGCCTCCAGTCTTGGTTGAGATTTGGAACGAGCAGGGGCAGCTCTTCGATTCAGTGGGAAAGCATTCGGAAGCATTAGACCTGCTGCAAAACGCCGTCGCCGTTGCCCGCAGTTCGTTAACGGTCTCAAACCCGCTTACCGGCGAAGTTTTGACTACTTTGTCAATGGCGCATCTACGGCTGGGTGAAGTAAAGGATTGCACCATCGCTGCACAGGAAGCAGAAACTATATTGCGCGAGACTGTGGGCGAATCCGATGAGCGATACGCCTGTGCCATAGAGCTTCTGGGACTTGCATTGCTGCACTCGGGAAAGCTAAACGAACCGGAAGCGTTGCACAGAAAAACTCTTAAGATTCGTACGGCATACTTCGGTGAGGACCATCCGGAAATTGCTTTTAGCTTGCTCAACCTCGCCGGAACCTTGCATGCAAGCGGCAAGACCGAAGGCATAGAAGAGATGATGAAAACAGCAGTAGACATCTTCAGGAAGCACTACGGTGACGAAAACAACAGCACTGCAACGGCAATCAACAATTTGGGAGGGTTCTATCTCGAACAGGGCAACTTCAAAGAAGCAGCAACTCAATTCGAGTTGGCATTGTCCCTGAAGGAGCGAATGTTCGGCACCGAGGATGCAGTGTCATTACGCAATGTAGTGCGAAACTTAGGAATTGCCTATGACCGCCTTGGTAGAAAAGCCGAAGCAAAGCAATGTCTCGATCGCACGAATGTGATGCTCACAAAACTATCAACGGCGGAAAGCGACATAGAGATCATGACTCAATCTGCTTCCGACTTGTTGAGTAAACGAAAGTGGGACGAAGCCGTTCAACTGCTTACCAGTGCACTAGCGATAGCCGAGACTGAACATGGTCCCGATAGTCCAAAAACAGCTCTTGTTCTTAAACACCTGGGCACCGCCCTGGCCGAGCGTGACTCCGAGCAAGCGAAAACTTACCTGATCAGAAGTTTGCGCATTACAAAACACGAATTTGGAAATACGCATCCGCGCACGGCGCAAGTCCTGGACGAGCTTGCCTCGTGTTTCCTGCTCCAGGGAGACATGACCACATGCAGGCTCTTGCAGCAGCAATCGGCACACATTGCAGCAATGGCGAACCTTCCAACCGCGGAAGAAACGCAGATTGCTAACCTGATGTCCACCATGTCGGACAAAAATGGTGGCAACCCGCAAATCCTTGCAGCCATGCTCCTAAACGCTGGACGAGAACAAGAGGCCGATGCGCTGACGGAGAAGTTCATTGAAAGCCTCGAGACACAAGGGGGTGGGAAGCTGGCAAAGGAACTTGTTACCTTAGGTATCGTGGAGTCGGGAAGGCTGCGCAATGAAAAAGCAGTGGAGTATCTCCAAAGGGCGGTCAAAATCTACCGGGACATCCCCGATATCAAAGGCACAATTGCAGCGTTGCAAACGCTTTGCTTACCACTATGCGATCTATCCAGATATGATGAGGCCAGGACTGTCTGCCGAGAATGGGTTCAATTGCAAGAACAAGAAGACGGACCCAACCACTGGTCATTGAAGAATGCGCTGTCGAGACTCCAACTTATCGAAGAAAAAGCCGGCAATCCGGAAGCAGCCCAGACGGTAAAGCACCGAATCGCCGCGCTGGATGAACCGAATCCCATTGAACAGGAAGAACGCAACCAAGCTCAAATTGACGAAATTATAAACAACGTGTGGGCTCCATTTGCGGAGATGCTGAATAGCTTCGCCAATCTCGGTTCGCAGTCCGAGGAACAAGATAGCACTACGTCACCACCGCAATGATCGGGCAGAGACGAGAGTCCACAATGCGTAAGCGCCGCCTTTATTAGAACTCTGCGACTAAGCCGAACGAAGCGATCAAGATGATGCAAGCGAAATAGAAAAGGAAGAACCACGCCCAGCGGCTAATCATCTCTATTTCAGTGGGTTTTCCATCCTTACCGGCCATTGCTCTTTCCTCTGCCTCTCTAATTCGGAACGGGCGGGCCGCCCGCGCTCCCGGGTTCAGTTATTTCTTTTCAGCTGCAGCTGCTGCTGCCGGTCCAAGTTTGTCCAGCTCGGTCACAAACTCTTTTACTTCGCTGATGAAACGCAAGGGTTGCACGCGCGACAGCCAGAGACCGATCACGCGGCGACGATCCGTTGCCTTTTTCAAGCCAGGCGGACGATTTCCCAACAAGCGATCACGAATCATCTTGTTGCCTTCACGATAATAGCAATCACCGATCTGGCAACCGGTGACTACTACACCATCGGCACCATTCTTCAATGCAGCTTCAATCATGAGCGGTTGAATCATTCCGGAACACGGAAATTTGACAACATAGCAGCCCGGCACATCCTTGACCTGACTCTTTTCATCGAGATGCTCGCTGAGGTCGCAAGACCGTTCGCAAATCAGTGTCATCACTTTCGTCATAATGGACTTTCCTCAGAAGATTTCCGCGAGATTAAGACTGGGCCAACAACGATTTGATCTTGTTGGTGACTTCAGCGTCCGGCATGAAAGGCAAGTCGATCGCATCGAATGCGCAAGCACCAACACAAAGTCCGCAGCTAGAGCAACGATAAGGAAGCACTGTCGCAAGCAATTTGAAACGTGACCCGGCTGGTGCCGGAACCATTTCGATAGCCTCGTAGGGGCAATCCTTGTCGCAAAGAGAGCAACCAGTGCACTTGGATAGCACGACTTCCGCAGCATCTATCGGCTGTAGAGTCTGACCGGATAGTCCGCTGGTCAAGAAGGGAACCGGAAGTATCGAGAAGAAAACGGTCAAGCCAACCATCACGGTCCAAAACACGATGGGATCAAGACTGGACAACATGGCATACGGCCAGAGGAAGAACCAATCGATTTCAAAAGTGCTCGGCTGTTGCGTAAGGTGGGCCATCTGTCCCATGTTGATCGGGAACATGAACACGACCACCATCAAGATAGCCATCATTGCATAGTTCACCACCGGTGGTGGCGTCACCACCGGGCGAGCCATTCTCACGTAGTGAATCCACAATCCGAACAACAGGAAGAACGAGAGACCGATGTGAATGAAGAGGTAGTTAGAGAGCGTCAGGTTGGTGATTGCTTCGCCGTTCACGAACCAGGCCTTGAGCCCGGGTCCGATTACAGGCAGTGCGTCGAAGGCATATACCGTCATGCGTGTTAGAACGAGCGAGCGTTCATCCCACACCAGGTAATAACCGGTTTGACCAATGAAGAGCACCAAGCCCAGTAGGACGATACCACTGAACCACTGTAGCCAGCGATATTGGCGATAACGATCAGTCCACCACACGCGCAAGGCGTGCAAGACAATCGTAAGCACCATCGCGTCGCCGGCATAGCGGTGAACGCCCCTCACCACTGCACCGAACGGAATCTGGTTGGTGATGTAGTCAACCGAAGTGAAGGCGTTAATCAAACGCTCGGAGGAGTACGCGTTGTCGATGGTCGGGACGTAGTAAGCAAAGAGCAACAACCCGGACAGGAACAATACCCAGAGAAAGAACTGGGGCAGTGCGCCGTGGTAATAGAACGGGTTGTATTTGCTAGTGAGAACGACGTTTAAGCCGTCTTCAAACTTTTGCAAAACATATGTCAGTGTATCCGTATAGACTTTTGGTTGCGCCATGGGACAGCCCTTCTTACTCCAACACTATTTTTTAACAGGTAGTACAGTGATCTCTTCCGCCTCATAGCGTCCAATCGCAAGGATTGCGATGGAAGCAAAGAACATGGCTAATCCCAGGAAAAGCCCGTAGGCATAGAAGGGATAGTTGGGATCTTTGAGGTAAAGATCAACCAGATTCTGAAGTCCTGAATCGCCGACCGACTTCTTCATTTCGGCGACATACTCTTTCCCTGCTAGCAGCTGCTTTTCGGGATCTTTAGCCAAGTCATCCTTCAACGTCTCGGCAACGTGTGTTTCCCACTGGCCGAAGTTATCCGGAAGGACAACTGCCGGAGGATTCGGATTGCCCTTCCCTTCTTCTCTGGCATTCAACGGCGCCCGCAATGATGCAAGACCGGTAACCGCCTTTGATGCAATATCTGCGTAGACCTTCATCAAGTCTTCCGCTCCAGGAAGAAGCCTTACCGGAGATTCGCCCGATATGCGACGAGCTGGTTGAACTTGCGCCTGAACCAACTCTGCGGCAGGCATTAATGCCACCGATACGATAAATGCCGCACCGGCACACAGTGCCATCACTCCGATCCACGTCGGACTTACGGTCTTTTCTGCAGACTTCATTCCTTAACTCCCCGATCCTGAATGTCGATGGCAGCTCCACGGCTCGCATTTGCCTTTGCTTCCGCTTTGCTATCAAGATGAGCTTTGATTTTTTCGTAGACGACAACTCGTTTAGTCAAGCGTCCTCTCTCCTTCTCTTCGCAATAAATCCAGTACCCCTGCACAAACAAGAGTAAGGCTGTGCTGAGCGTGCCGCCCAGAAGAACGCCCCAATCGGCCAGCTGCCCCGATTCGTTGACCTGGCGCCATCCGGCAAAGAACCAGGACAGTGTCACCACTGAAGCAACGAATGCAGACCATTTGACTGTCTTAGCTACGCTCATTCATCCCCCGCTATTTCGCAACCTGCGCCGGAGCCGGAGCAGGCGTCGCCGCTGGTTGAGTACCGGAATTCTTGAACTTCATGTAGACCGCAACACAAGCCAGGGTGGCGACAAGCCCGAGAATCATCCAGCTCCAATCCACATCCGGTACGGGAAGAGGATAGTATTCACCGGAAACAGATTTCTCAACTTTGTCCGTCATGCGGTTGGAATAAGTGATGAAATC
>JAIELX010000140.1 GCA_019752635.1 Candidatus Obscuribacterales bacterium
ATGAGTCACAGCCGCATGCTCCGCACAATGAAGCGACCACATCCACCTCTGGAATTGAATTTCTGAAACATCTGTTTTAATCGCGACCCCTCTTAGTGAATACATACTCAAAAGCCTGGCTGTATCAGTCAGTCCCGCCGCGACTCGTATACGAATAATCTCGGGGCGAAAACATTCGTATACGCATCGCGGAGAGTGCCGTTGGATGGTGTGACCCAACCCTGGACGATCGTTTGCCGAAGGTCTGCTGGCTGTCCGATTGCGGATGGCGCGCCTAAGTTCCGCCTGTCCCGTAACGCTACGTTATGGTGTAGTAGGCGAAAGAACCAGGGAAGGCGGGCGTGATATCATCGTGCCCGCATGGCTTTCCAGCTGTAGCCCGATTTCGCATGTATAGCGCAAAGGTCTATTAGCGTGCCGCTCGCTTTCGCTGAATCGGTGTGAGTTCTGTAGCGACAGCATGGCGATTTTGTTGCGCTTCGGCCAGCGTTCTCATCGGAATGTCGTGTTTTTTCAGCCAGCGAGAAATGGTGTTAGGGTCACACCAGCGGCTCTCTTCGTCTCGGTAAATACGGGCTATTTCTACTGTACTGAGCTTCTCGTTTACGTACTTGTCGTAAAGCCAGTCGCGGTCTTGGTACAGCGTCTTGTTTCTCAGGGTTTTGCCCACGGGCGGATCTCCAAATTGCGAGCTCTTGTCAACAATAGTAATTTAGACCGGTCGCGCGCAATTTGACAACACGGGAATGCCCATCGTCTAGTATTATCTTGTGCCCCTTAAGAAAGGAACCGCTGTGGAAGGTCGACTACCCCAGGTTGATAAATTGCTGCGCCATCCAAAGGTGGAGGAGGAGCAAGCCAGCTGGCGGAGGGAGATTTTGGCGGAGCTTTGTCGCGAAACGCTCGCAGAGTTGCGCTCTCAAAAGGCTGAGTCGACTCCGTCGTTGGATGAAGTGGCTCAGATGGTTGTTGATCGGGCTGTTCGGTTGCGTCAACCGGGGCTGCAGAAAGTAATAAACGGAACCGGCGTGGTGTTGAACACGAATCTGGGGCGCGCACCGCTTGCTTCTCAGTTGATCGGAGGGCTCGCAGAGATTGCGTGCGGTTACTCCAACCTTGAACTGGATCTGGAAACTGGAAAGAGAGGCAAACGGTCCGAGCGTGTAAAAACGCTGCTGCGCTTGCTTACCGGATGTGAGTCGGCCCTGGTGGTCAACAATAATGCCGCTGCCGTGGTTCTGGCAGTGAATTGCTTCGCTCGTGATCGCGAAGTCATTGTATCCAGAGGCGAACTGATCGAGATTGGAGGCAGTTTCCGCTTGCCTGATGTAATCGAATCCGCCGGAGCTCGACTGAAGGAAGTGGGCACCACTAACCGCACTCGCCGCTCGGACTACGAACGGGCAATCGGAGCGGGCACCGGACTCCTGATGCGCTGTCACCGTTCGAACTTCAAAGTCACCGGATTTACCGAGGATACGACCTTGACCGAGCTCGTCGACGTGAGCAACCGAAGTGGCGTTCCGTTTCTGGAAGATCTAGGCAGCGGCGTTCTGGTGGATCTAAAAGGAATCGGCTTGACTGAACCCACAGTGGCCGAGGTGGTCAAATCGGGCTGTGGTCTTGTCTCATTTTCCGGTGACAAATTGCTAGGAGGTCCTCAGGCCGGCATGATCGTCGGCAAAAAGGAATTGATCGACCGCCTTGCTCGTCATCCTTTATATAGGGCGCTCAGGGTCGATAAGATTACAAATGCGCTGCTGGAACAGACCTTGCTGCTCTATTCGGGGGCAAACGCTTTTGAAAAAGTACCGGCTCTAAAAATGATGGCTGCGACGGAAGAGAGCATCAAGTCACGTGTTGATGTTTTTGTTTCTCGTGCCGTATCGCAATTGAAAATTCTGCGCTGCAAAGCGATGCCTTGCAGCAGTGCCATCGGTGGTGGTTCACTACCGGGCGAAGAGAAACTCAGTTGGTGTGTAGTGCTTGATTGGGGACAGAAAAAAGCGAACGCCCTTGCTGCATTATTGCGCGCGGCTCCAGTGCCAGTTGTCGCCATTGTGCAGAATGATGAACTTCGGATCGATTTTCGAACCGTTTTTGAATGTGACGAGGAATCGATGCTCGCTTATCTAATAGAGTTAGATCAGCGACTCGTTGCTTCAGGGGCGATTACCTCTGTCTGATAACAGGCAACGTTTTTTTTGAATGTCATCCTTTATTCATGAAGGGGGTATAATGCCTCCGTGCCATCAGGTGGCTCATGCATTGGCGGGCGCATCACTTATAGAGGGAACGGATTATATGACGGAAGATAACGCAGGTATCGTAGCGAAGCTTGAACGAGAAATGAAGTTCACACGAAGTCTCGTTTTGCTTTGTACTGCGGCTATTCTCGGCACCTTGCTACTAAACATTACCTTGATGATTTCACAGATCCCCGACCTTATTCACTTGAAGTTGGAAGGCGATCTTGGCCCGATTCAAATGCGAATTGTGGGCGTGCAAAAAACACTTGATCATCAATTTGGAAACAAGTCGGCACCGGTGCCAGCTGAATAGAAGTAACGCAGCCGATTGGCTGGGCACCGTATTTAGTGCCGAGCCAATCGCATTGAGTATGCACGTCTGTGCATAGTTGTGCTTGCCGAAAAAAGATATTTGTAAGTGAACCAATCGGGCGTATTGCTCGATTGGTTCATTGCGTCGGGCGACTGTTCTCGCAATGTGAACGCTAAGCTTTACCGGACTGCGCCGGGACCAAAAATCGGGTTTCCGACGGTTGTTACTTGCCGAGCATCGACTGTCGGCGGCGCACTTCGCCTTCAACTTCTTCCGGGCTAATGTTATTAACTTGCATCGGTCCGGCGCAGATTTCGCGCCAAGGGGCGCCTGCCAGTGCTTGGCGCACGATTACTTCGAAAACTTGTGCCCGAACGCCGCTACCGTAGCTGCCGGAGGCGCCACCCGAGAATGGAGTCGTTTGTGGCGAGCTCGATGCTGCAGGTTTCGGTTGAGGGAGTGCCGGCTGTGGTGGTGCTGGTTGGGTCGCTACTGCCGGTTGGGTGTAGGCCTGCTGCTGTGGCTGGAACGTTTGCTGCGGCTGCCCTTGCAATGCCGGCTGCGGTGAGCCGAATCCGGGACCGGGTTGCGGCGGGTATGAAGGTTGTGCCGGTTGTGGTTGAAATTGCTGCTGGGGTTGCTGCAATTGCTGCTGCGGTTGTGGATTCAAGAAGCCTTCGCTGAAGGAGCCGCTATCTGTTTGCAATGCCGGGGTAGGATCGGCCGAGAACAAATTTTTCTGCGCTTGTGGTGCGGTATCGAACAAGCCGCCGGTCTGCGGTCCTCGCGGAGCAGGATCGAAGAAGCTTTGATTGGCCGCGGCGGCCGCAGCAGCTGCAGCGGATCCTGTATCGCTCTGCAGGTCGGGATTCGTGCGATCGCGTTCGCGCTCTTCTCGAATCTGCTGCATCTCTTCCGACATTTTTTTCGACAAGTCTTTGACCATATCTTCGGTCTGCAATCGCAGTTCTTCCATTTGCGCCCGCAGCATGTTGAGCTCTGATTCCTTCTCGATGAGCTCCATGTCTTTGCTCTCTAATGCGGCGCGATAGTCTTCTTCGCGTTCGTTGAGGATTTCTGCCGCGTCTTCGTACTTGCTGTTCAATTCTTCTAGCTTTTGATTCAGCAACTCTTGCGCATTTTGCAGCTCGCGCTCTTTGTGGGCCAGCATTTCTGAAAGTTCTTTCTCTCGCTCTTCCTGCCGCTGCCGCATGTCATCGTTGGAACGTTGCAATGCTTCCAATTGCGATTTGATCGCTTCATCGGTGATACCACGGGTGAAGTCGCCGGCCGGTTGAGTGAAGCCGCCCGGTCTTAATGGTGATTCCGCTGCTTGAACTGCCTCATAAGCGGAACGGAATAAGTCGCCGGACAGGCGTTGGGTTCCCAACAATTCTACCAGTCTGTGCAACAGCTCTGCCGGGGAATCCGATGGATACACCGCCATGTACGCACATTTGAAAGTCCAGGGGTCAATTAAACCCGCCGCCAACTGATCGGATAAGCTCGTGACCAGGTCGTCAGGCGACAGTTTCTGCGGCTTGTCGCCTTCCCGTCCGTCGAGGGTCGTAATCAATTGATCGAGCGCCGGGATTAGTTCACCTATAGCCTTCATAGGTTCCAAAGCCGCAGTTAGAGATTCAGTGAGGCTAGTCAGGTTCAGTCCGATTTCAGTTAACGTCTGGTTCTGAAGCGTCTGCGTCAGTGAGCTTAGAACTTCACCTTGTTCGCTGGCGAGATTTTGCAGTGCTGCCAGGTTGGTGGCGCAGGCATTTAGTGACTGATCGATGTTTGTCAGTACTTCGGTGGCGTGATTGGCTCGTTCCGCTATATTAGGAATGCTTTCTACGCTATGCCCGATTTTGGCCATGAGCTCAACGGCTTGATGATTGGCGCCCGGGATCTCAGAGAGAGAGTTTTGAATGTTCGAAAGAATTTTCCTGTCCCCTGCCGTAAGCCGCTCACCATCGAGTGCGGACTGTGCGGACTGTGCGGACTGTGCGGACTGTGCGGACTGTGCGGGCTGCTCCGCGGCCTTTGCGTGATGGTGCTGCTCATGATGCTCATGCTCATGATGGTGCTTATGTTCTTGATGCTCATGTCCCGGTGTCGCATGTTCGTGGTGGTGCGGTTGCTCCGGGAGATCGGCGCCGATATAGGGAGGCGGTTCCTCGGAATATGGTGCCGGGCTGGTAATGGCGGGCTGAACTTCTTCCGGTTCTGCTGGATGTGGCTCTTCGACCGGTGTTTCGATTACTGGTTCGGGCACTGGTGCCGGTGGAACTTCGGCGGTTGCTCGTTGCCCTCGCACTCTTCTGGGCGGCGGCGCCGGGGGGGGCTCGGGAGGCAACGACTCCTCCTTTGTCTCTGCTTCATACTCAACTTGAACCGGCTCCTGGTCGATTGGCACGCCATAAACGTTCACCGCGCCGGGAGCATTTGCAAAAAAATCGTTGGGATCGGGTTGTTGCAGTTCGGGATTCGCTGCTGAAGCGCTGTCGGCGTACTCAGACGTAGTACCTGATTCTGTTGCAGGTGGCTGCGCTTCGGTGAAGGGATCTGCAGCGTAGTTTGCACGAGCTAGCGAGCCTCGCAGTCGTGCGCGACGAGCAGCGAGCGAAGCTCCTGCATCGTTACTTGAGCTGTTATTCGCAGATGATGCCATTGCGTTTTCCTTTTCTTCTCGCTGTGCGCGAGCTTTCTTCTCTGTTCCCACTCCCCACCTCGGCTGAGGACACCAGCAACAAAACAAACCCGATTGTTAGATCAATTCCACCAGTATGTGGAACTGAATCGCTCAGTGTCCGAAAATAACACAAATATGCCGGTTTCTAGTCGGCAAGTACCTCTTAAAATGTAGTCTCACGCCTAACCCTGATCCTTATCCCATCCAAAATGCCTCACTCCCCCAAAAATGAGTCACTTCGTCTACTCTCTAGTATATAACCGAAAGCGCGATAGGAAAGGTATTAACCATGCTTGACAAGCTTCCGCCGGCAACTGTAACATGCTCCTATCCTTAAATTCAACTTAAATTCAAGCTTTTTCGGGGGATCGACTAATATCCAGAGCGAACAAGGAAACCGGTAAGACTTCACTGCAGTTGAAGAAAAGCGCTATTATCAATGGGAGCGGCGGACGCTCACTGTCACGGTTGAAACACTAATTTTGGAACTAGTAATTTGTCAGTTTTGCGGTCATCTCCTGCGCGGTCGAGCGAAGGCTTGTAGCGCCTGCGGGAACTCAGCCAGTAAGTTCGGGGCGACAGCTCTGCCTGCATCCTCGGGCGGGGCGCAAGCAAGGGCTATGACCCTTGAGGTGACGGCGGACCCGCTGGTCCTCGAACGTACGGTCAACCGGATCATTTATGGCAATGGCAATGGCGTAAACGGTTATGGTTACGCCGGCACCAGCGGCGGATTTCTTTACGAAAGCCTCGATTGGACGCCTTCATCCGACCAGGTCAGCGATACCTCGCTCCTTGACCCTTCGGACGTTTCCACGACTACGTCTCGCCTCTCTAACATTCTTGGACCCGGGGCGTTAGGCTCCGGGGCCGGTTCTGCAGCCGCGGCTGCTTTTTCGTCGATGCTTGAGATGGGTGATGAGCAGCAACAAGCTTCTGATTTTGTCCCGGAAGGACCCGACGACTTCCTTCCGGAGCCGTTACCCCGAGAAAGTTATAGCGAGCCGGCTTCTTATGATGAACCGCATCCGCGCACTTATGAATTAGATTCCTCCTCCTCCTCCGAACCTTATGCTAGAGACGATCAAGAGGAAATGTTACCCGTCGCTCGTCGAAGCGACATCATTGATGAAGAAGAGCGCGATCGCCCCGGTGAACGAACTATACTTCCCGGCCGTTTCTTGACCCCCGGCGTCAAAGAAGGTACTTACTTCGCTACGCAATATATCGACCGTCGGCGCCAAGATTACGAGAGTGCGTCCGAAGATAGACCGGAAGAGAGTCAGTCTTCCGGGGGCTACGAGCGCACGGAACCTTTTGGGGCGGATGCCGGCTTTGAATCTGCCGGACCTGATCCAGCCGACACGGCGTCGGTGTACGAAAGACCGACCGCCGATGATAGCGATTTCTTTCCGGACGAGCCTGTTTCAAGCAATATGCCTCCTGCCGACGAAGCTGATGAGCCCGTCGACGAGTCCCGGCCGCCCATCGCTGAGTCTGTCGCGGCCGTAGCGGCAGCGGGAACGGCGTTCGCCGCGGGGGCCGCTTTGGCAGCTGCAAGGTCTAACGGGCCCGGAAGCGATTTTTTCTCTTCGACTGTTCCACCGTCTCCTCCCGCAAGTGCGGCACCACCAGCAGTTGCTTCCGCGGGGCGAGCTTCAACGCCTGAATTCATTCCTGCTGGATCTGAATCGCAGCCGGTTTCGTCTGCAATTGCTCCGTCCGTCGCGGTCGCCGCAACGTTGCCGTCGGGCGCTTTCCCGGAGGCGCCGCCTCCCGCGGGCACTGTTGCGCCAACAGGTTTCTTGCCTGATTCCGCACCGCCGTTCTCGCCGACCCCGATAGCCGTGGCACCACAGCCGGTGGCGCCCGAACCTGTGGCGTTCCAACCTCAACCACAGCCACAGGGAATGATGGATTTCTTCACTGCGACTGGCGGCGGATTCATGTCGGGTGAACGCAACACGGCGCCGATTGTGCACCACAGTCCCGCTCAGGAACCTTCCATGTTTCCATCCGGAGCGATGGCCGACATGATGGGCGGCGGCGGTACTGCTTCTATCATTCAGAATGCCATCCAAGCCGGGGCCAGAGCCTCCGCAACTCAGACTACGTCTGATTCGGACAGTTCTCCTGCTCAAGTGGATCCTTTTGATAAAGTCGATGCTGACACCGCCGCCAGAAAGAAGAAGAGGGCGGACAAGGAAAAGGGACGCAAATCCGGTGGCAGCGCCAGTAAAGACAGCGGTAGTTCTGCCTCCGGTGGCAAGAGCACAAAGTCTAAATCATCTTCGCTGGCTGCGTCTCGTACGAAGTCCGGTGGCAAGAAAAAGTCCGAGCCTGCTGAAGACGAAGAAGGAAAGAATATCTCCATCGGAGGTTTCTCTCTTCCGAAGAAGATGGCTGCAATAGCCGCTTGCCTTGTCGTTTTTATCGCGTTCCCCGTTTGTGTGTTAATCGGGAACGTCGCTAGTTTAGTTGGTGGTCTGGGGAGTGCCGTTTCCGGTGGTGGCGTCGGCGGTGCCTCTTCCGCGAAAGGCTCCAGCCTCACGGGAAACTGGCAAATTGCCTACATGAACCCGGACGGTACTCAAGTGAACGGGATCATGTCGCTCAGTCAGAAGGGCGATACCATTGAAGGTTGGGGGAACGACCCGAAAGCAACTTTCCAGGTCGCCGGCAAGCTATCGCAAAATCAACAGGGCAAGGTGCAGATTCAGCTCAATAAGCAGTACCTCAGTCCTCAGAATCAGCCGCTTGGTAAGCCGATTGTTTACATGGGTGTCATTGACGGTGTCAATCCTCAAGGCCCGTACTTTATGCATATCTCCGGGCTTTGGAAATTTCAAAAGCGTCAAGGTTACAGCTGGCGTGCTCAAATTGTTGAATTGACCGGCAAGTGGGAAGCTGCGCTAACCAATCCCGGCTCGGATCAAGCTGCCGTCGCAGGCGGACAACCGAGCGGACCGGGCGTGTCTGTGAAATCCGGTAATGCCGGGATGCCCGGTCCATCGGATCCGAAGAGTGCGCAAGGATTTTTCTTCAATATAGCTATTGGACTTCTAGGAGTAGGCGGTCTAATCGCGTTTCTCTCACTGTGGATCTTTGGACCGTCCGGCAAACTGAACATCCTGGCGAAAAAGGAGTACATACCTTCGCAGTTCAAACCGCAGCACTTTAAGTTGGTGCGCGAAATGGGGCGTCCGCTCAAGCCGGGCGGAGTGCCGATCGGTATTCGTTGTGAGTGGAACTTCCTTCAGTTCTGGATGCCGCGACAACTTGCACTGCCCCCTGCCATTCGCGAAACCAATCCTCATGCATTGATCATCGGACAGGGATCGAAAGGTAAGAGTCGCTTGATGGCGACAATGATTTCGAATGACATTGAGGCCGCCGACCGCGCAGTTATTGTCGTTGATTCCGACGGCTCCCTTGTCGATATGATCATGGAGTGGATCTCCGCCCATCCGAAAGGCAAAGAAATGTCGGAACGAGTCATCGTCATCGATCCGACTCGCGATGGCAACAACATGTGCTACAACCCGTTGCAGTTTCCCGAAGATGGTGACTTGCAGAACGCTGCCTCAGCCATCGTGTTTGGATTCAAGGCGATCTATACCGAACCCCCCGGCGCGCAGAGTCAGTGGAATCAGCAAACCGCCAATATTTTGCGCAACTGCTCGATCTTGCTCATGGCTAATGGCAAAACTCTGACTGATTTGCCCGTGCTGCTGTCGGACAACGATCAGCGGGATCTGATGTTGGAAAAGATTGAGCGCATGAAGGGCGAGCGCACTGAATACACTACGCTGATTGACGCATGGGGCAACTACAAACGGTTGGCTAGAACCGATCAGTGGATCAACTGGATTGAGCCGATTCTAAACCGCGTACAGCCCATGTTGGGCGACCCGCGCATTCGACCGATACTGACGAAGGCGAAGGGTGATATCGACATCGCCAGAGTAATCAAACAGAGGCAGGTTCTGTTGGTCAAGATTCCTCAGGGACAGCTCGACCAGAATGGTAATTTGCTTGGCAGCTTAATTGTCACAGGTGTGAAACAGGCTGCTCTCTCCCTTTCTAAGCAGGGGAATAAGAAGCGTCCCTGCGCTCTTTATCTCGATGAGTTTGACAGCTTTATTGAGAAAGAAACTTTCGATGCAATCACGACCGAAACGAGGAAATTCCAAGTCGGCTTGTGTAGCGTCGCGAAAACATTGCAAGGACTTCCCGAAGATTATCGCAACCAGATCATTGCTAACATCGGCAGTATGGCGGTATTCTCGCTAACCAAGAAAGATGGAGACATGCTCGGACCGCAGATGTTCCGCGTAGATGGACGAAAAGTCAAACACCAAACTATTCAAAACGTTTTCAACAAAGTAAATACGTCGCCGCAGTTCGAGCTGATTTCGGACGAAGAGAAATTGAATATCGACCGCGTTGTCGCTCAAGAAGAAAGGACTTACTTCTTCTACCGAGTAGGTAGCGTCGCCGGTGTATTCAATATGAAAGCGCCTGAGTTTAAGGATATTCCGGAGAAGGACATCAATCACGATCTGATTGAACAGATGTACGAAAATCGACAGGAAGACATCAAAGACAACGCGTCCGATGATGATGATGACGACGATGATGATGATGATGACGACGAATAGAGCCGCTGTGCGACCATTCGGTTTTATTTGACAACTGTCAAGCGAAGGAATACGATTCACTCAGAATCTTACTAAGCCGCGAAGAAAGCGCAGACACGGGACGAGCGTGTTTCATAGTCCCATTGCTTCTTGTACATTCTTGTACCTGGCGGTGCTGTCTTGAAAAAATATATCTGCCGTGAATGCGGATTTCTCGTGCGAATCGAAGAAAAGTTCTGTCGAGGTTGCGGCGCGAACTCAGCGCTGGTAGCACATGAGTACCGGGCGAGCGCCCCGAGCGCGGTATCGCAGGCGGTGGCGACCGCGCTTATCTCGAATCGAGCCATCGAGCAGATGGCGGCCCGTTACATCGGGCGTGCGGTGGTGCCGGTATCGATCAACAATGCGCCGCCGGTGTTCGACGACTTTTTTGATGCGGCGCCTAATAGGCCCGGGCAAGATCGCTTCGTTGCGAATGATGAGCAATCACCGCAAGTGATACCCGTAATGGACATATATGTCAACGAACCGGACGAGCCTGCTATGCCGTCCGCAGCAGATAGGGGTAAGACTGCAAAAAACTTCGGGCGCCATGCTCAGTCTGAGACTGCCAAACCAGCTTCTAAGAGTCGGCAGCGACCGTCTTTTCGTTTGGTGACGCTGTGCGGTTCTGTCGCCCTTTTGCTGATTGGTATTGGTCTCGGCATTGTTCAGTTCAAGCCGAATGAGAGCACGGCTACCGGTCCGACTACCGTTTCAACATCAGCTGATCCATCTTTTACATCGCATTCAACGATAGCACCGAATGTCTTTCTGTCTCGCAGTAGACGAGAGCGGCTGATCGTCAAACGGGAGGATTCTAGCGAAGAAATCACAAAAAAGGCTTCTCTATTGTTAGCGGCCGGCGTAGCGATTGGCGGATTTCTGTTTTTCGCTTCCGTCAAACTTTTTGGGATCAACGGGTTGCTCAATGTCATTGAGAAGAACAAATACATTCCTTCTCAATATAGGAAGCAGCATTGCAGAATCATGAACGAATTAGGCGCCAGACCGCAGAAGGGATCTTTACCCTTAGGAACGCGACCTGAGTGGCGCCCGGCTCAGTGGTGGCTGCCGCGGAACTTAAATTTGACCGCTGCTCGTCGAAGTCGCAATCCAAATATTCTGGTGTTGGGCGGTGCGGGGCACGGAAAGAGCCGGCTGGTTGAAGCGATGATTCGCAAGGACATTCAGCACGATGATCGCGCCGTCGTCGTTATCGATTCGGATGGATCGCTTATTGATCGATTGATCAACTGGATTGCGATTCAAGACAACTCAACCGAGCTGCTTGACCGAGTGAGAGTTATAGACCCTTGCGCGGCTGAAACTACCATTGGTTTCAACCCGCTTTTGGTTGAAGATTCTGAGAGCCTCAATCAAGTGGCGTCTGCTATAGTCGGCGCATTCAAGTGCATCTACATGGAGTCACCGGGTGCGCAAAATCAGTGGACGCAACAGACCGCCAATATTTTGCGCAACGCCCTCATTTTGCTAGGGTTGAATCTCAAATCGCTCGCCGATCTTCCGCGTTTGCTTTCCGATAATGATTTCCGTGATCAGTGCTTGCGTACCCTGGAGTCCGGCAAGAAAGATCCGCAAGCAGAGTCACTCTTAGAAGCGTGGGCAAACTATAAAAAATTGGCTCGCTCGGAGAATTGGATCAATTGGATCGAGCCGATCTTGAATCGCCTGCAACCGGTAATTGCAGATATTCGAATAAGGCGCCTATTGTGCGAAAGCAATAATAGTTTAGACATGACCGACGTGCTTGTCGAAAGGCGGATAGTGTTGGTTAAAGTGCCGCGAGTAAGGCTTGAACAAGGTTCGGGCATTCTTGGCAGTTTAATTGTTACTGGCGTCAGACAAGCCGCCGTGCAGATAATCGCCAGTCGCAACAAGAATCCCTTCCCTTGCGCGATATACCTGGACGAGCTGGGCGATTTTGTCGACAAGGACTGCTTCGAGTCTATAGCGGCTGATAGTCGACAGTTGCAGGTTGGTATCACCGCCATCATGCGGTCTATGCAAACCGTGCCTGATGACTTTAAGTCGGCTCTCAATAAAAACATCGGCCTGTTCGTGACATTTGCGCTAATGAGAAAGGACGCTGAGCTGTTAGGACCGCAAATGTTTCGCGTTGATGGACGAAAGACAAAGATCAACACGCTGGCCAATCGCGCCAATCCGGTCGGTTCGTCGCCCACCTTCGAACTGATATCCGATGAGCAAAGCCTGAGCGTAGACAGGCTTACCGGACAG
This sequence comes from Candidatus Obscuribacterales bacterium, assembly GCA_019752635.1. Lineage (GTDB taxonomy): Bacteria > Cyanobacteriota > Vampirovibrionia > Obscuribacterales > Obscuribacteraceae > JAKFUT01. The sequence goes on from JAIELX010000140.1 coordinate 12,190, forward strand.
GAAGAGCGAACCTTCTTCTGCTACTTAGGCGGTTCCGAAGCCGGCGTATTCAAGTTGCGCGCGCCGCAAGTTGACGACGTTCCGCCTGATTCTGTTGACCCTGACATGGTCGAGTTGCTCTACTGCGCAGATTTCGACGAGGAGGCTTGATACCGAAAATACAGATGTCAGGCTGGGGCTCGTCGCGCATTTATCTGCGTCCGCCGGGTATTATAGGGGTAGGTCCTCCGGTGGGCCGTCGCAATTCTTATGGTAACGCAACATGGTGCAAGCGCCTGGCAATCGAAATATCTGGGAAGAACGAATCGCCGACCTTCGTCGATACGACCTCGATGCGCTCGAAACTGAACCGATGCCGCCGGAGGCAATTCAAAGCTGGCCGGTCCCCGGATTGACTTTTGTGCGGGTTGACGGCATTCTTCGTTCCTGGGATATAGAAGCGGAGAAGCAGCAGAAGAATCAAAATTCTCAGGGCAATAATCAAGATCCCAACGCCCTGCCCAAGCGCATGTATTTGATGGAAGATGCGCTCACGGGACTGAACAGCCAGAAAGCCAATGTCGCCTTTTCCGTAATCGGCCGCAAAACCGGCGTTAGTTACTACATGGGGATGTCCCTGCAGCAAGCTCCGGAAGGCGAAGAGGAAACCGACTCCGCTAAGATGTCCTACAACATCTTGCGTTCGATTCTGCACAGTGTCTACAACGGCGTGGACATTTACGAACACCCGCTATCGACCGATGACATTCGAGCGATGATGGCTCCTCTGGCTAACTATGTCGGCATCGTGACCGGCGTTCCTTCGCTCAAGAGCACCGGCGGGGACACACTTGAGTCCGAGCAGATAGAGCGCATCGCCAATGGTCTGCAAGGGTTGGAGTTCGGCATGCTTGTGCTTGCTGTGCCTGTCCCTCAACGTTTGATTTCTGATGAAGAGTTCAACATAGTTAACGCCATCCAGAATGCGCAGGAAAACGAGGACGCTGAGAAAAAACGCAAAATCAAGTATTACTTGGAGCTTCAAGACGCTTTTCTGAAACAGGTGCAGTTGGGCACAGCCATCGGCCACTGGCAAACTTGTGTGTATTTTTTCGCGAACAAAAACGATGTTTTCATTCGATTGCAGTCTCTGATTCGTGCAACGTTTACGGACGAAATGTGCCGACCTACGCCGTTGCGTACGCACCAGGTTAAGGGGCTGAAGCCGCATCTTTTGCAGTTTGGTCTCCTTAGCAATAAACGGACGGATACAACTTACTCCAACTTATCTGCGTATCGTTTTCTGTCGCCGCTCAATTCCCGTATGTTGTCGGCATTTGTCCACTTGCCGAAAAGAGAAATGCCGGGATTTAGAGTAAAGAGATCGGCAGACTTCAGCTTGGCACCGCCGGAACCGAAAAACAGGAATCGATGTATTGCCATTGGTAACGTGGTTGACCGCGGAATGGTCACCGACAACCAGTATTTCGTAGATGTTGATGCGCTGCAAAAACACACCATTATTTGTGGAGTTACCGGTGGTGGCAAAACCAACACTGCGTTCTATTTGCTAAGGCAACTCTGGCGATACAAGATCCCCTTTATGGTAATCGAGCCGGCCAAGTCGGAATATCGTCACATGTTGCTTATGAACGAAATGTTCGTGGGTGTCGGTCAAGCGTTCTCTCTGGGAGACGAAACAGTTTCTCCTTTTCGTCTCAATCCGTTTGAGATCATGAAGGGTGTAAAAGTCCAGACCCACCTGGATGCGCTCAAATCTGTGTTCAACGCCAGTTTCGAAATGTATTCACCGATGCCGCAGGTGCTTGAAAAAGCGCTGAACCAAATTTATGCCGTGCGCGGCTGGGATCTTGTTCAGAACAAGAACCGACGCTTGCCACCAGGCGTGCAGCCGGGTGATCCCGATTGCCCAAATGAGATCTACCCGACCATGAAAGACTTGTTCGAAATCATCGATCCGGTAGTTGAGTCGTTTGGATATTCAGAAAGAATCGGTCCCGACGTGCAAGCCGCGCTAAAAGCCAGAATCGGCTCGCTGCTCATAGGCGGTAAGGGCCAGATGTTGAATACTCGTCGCTCGATTCCGCCGGAGATTCTATTTCACCGGCCAACCGTTATTGAGCTGAAGATGGTATCGGAAGATAGCGAAAAATCCTTCCTCATGGGCATGATTCTCGTGTTTCTCTACGAGTACCGTGAATCAAGAGGCCCGAGACCGGAATGCAGCCATATCATGCTTGTGGAAGAGGCTCACCGACTGCTGAAAAACGTCCCTACCGGAGGCGGCGCAGACACCGCCAACCCGGCGGGAAAAGCGGTGGAATTCTTCACAAACATGCTTGCTGAAATTCGTTCTTACGGGCAGGGATTCATCATCGCTGACCAGATTCCCAATAAGCTGGCGCCAGAGGCGCTGAAAAACACGAACTTGAAAATTATGCACCGAATTGTGGCCGTCGATGACCGTGACTCCATGGGTGGTGCGATGAACCTGGATGATGTCCAGAAGAGGCATGTAACTGCGCTAGGGCAAGGGCGAGCGGTTGTATATGCCGAAAAAATGGAGACTCCGTTCCACCTGGCAATCGTTTTTGACAAAGAGGCGGAGGTGCCTCCTCCCGATACGCCGGAAGAGTCTGACGAAGTCGTGCGACAAGCCATGAAGGGATTGAACATTGTTCAAACGTTTGATCGGCACTTGGGCTGCAAATTTTGTTTGAATCGCTGCGACTCGGCAATATTAGATACAGCCGTGATGGTGGCTGATGACACAATCTTCCGTCAGGTCTACAATCGGTACGTGCTCTCAACCTGCAAAGATTTGACCCAGCTGGTCCACTTCAGAGCCCAAATCATTCACGAAATTCAGCGTGTGATCGGTGGAAGAGCTCGCTCCGGAAACCTGACTGGAATAACCTGGTGCGCTTTGACCCAGGCCACAGAGCGTTACTTTGAGCGCAAAGGCGAGGAGAATTGGTGGTTCTACGACCAAGTTCGTGAGCAGCATCTGCGTTGGCTCAATCTGTTGCGCCCTGCTTTTCAACCCAGTGAAGTTAACCGTCGATTGGACATAAGTGTATTGCGTGAGTGGAGGGACGATTTCGTTGAACTGCACAAGCGCGATCAAGGTCCTCACCCTACTTGCGGACCGTGCACCGCCAAATGCGTGTATCGATTCGAAGTTTCGGAAGTGATCCGCGATCCGAAGATCAAATTCGACTTCAACTCTTCCATCAACCGTAAAGATACCTCAGCTTCCGATTCGGCTGCTTGGTTCTGTCGATTGCTGACCGAGCGGATGATCGGGCAGCATGATATCGACCTTGCATATTGCCTGGCAGTGCATTTGATCAAAGATCAGCAGCTGTCTACAGACGCTCAGTTGGTCTTGTTGCATAAGGTGCGTACCGCGTTGGAAAACTTCCAGAACGAGGAGCAGGAAGGCGGAGAAGGCGGTGGCGGCTAACTATTGCCGGCGCTTCCATGCGACCAGGGTTGCAACTCGGCCTTTGCAAGTACCTATCTGATCATAGTCTGCTAGAGCTGTTTCCATGAAGCCTTGTGCCTTTAGGTATTTCATCGGTGAATACTGGGGCGTTTCCGCCGGTTCTGCGATGAGAATCAGTTTCGGCTTGTTTTTGAGCACATCGTCTTTTAGTTCTTCGACAAAACGTTGCTGTGCTGCGAGGTACTTCGCGCTCTCTTCTTCTGTCTTTGCGCGTTTAACCAATTCGATTAACATCGGCAGCGGAAAGAGAAAAAAGTAGCGACACGCATCTTGGCGGTTTGAGAGCAGCAGCGTGGGCTGGGCATCGGCAAGATCACAGGAAAGCAACATAACCGAATCTGTCGGATTGGTTTCTTTCGCGATCAATTTTCGATCTTCACCAGTGTATGTGTCGACGTAGACTTTTCGAATGAATATCGAGGGCAGCAACAGGCTCAGGCAGAGCAGCACGCTGACTGTATTCTCAAAACCGGGGCGACGGAAGAAACTTGCCTTGCCAAATTTTGCCAGCCAGAGAGGCATAACCGCGCGCAGTTGAACCAGACCAATTGCACAAGAGCCTGCCAGCATCGAAAGGCAATGGTTGTACCAAAACTTTCTCTGAATTACATAAGTGAGGTAACCCGCGACTGTCCAGATGAGTAGCGGTACCGTCAGTGATGAACGATGACGGATTGCGATGATAGCTCCCAGCACCAGCAGTGGAAGGCATCCAGTGAGAAAGGGTACAAAGAATGCTGCTGAAAAATCGTGGCTGTAAGCCAGGTCGTACCCTCCTGCCACCATCGGCAGGAGTTCGTGAAAGAATCGTTCTTTAGCCCTTTCCGGCATCAAGAACAGCAGCGCTGCATAGAGCACCATTGTGCCACCGCATACGATGTTCGCCTTATTGAAAATTGCAGTCAGTCGCTTCGCCCGCCACAGCCAGAATAACTCCAAAAGGACCAGCACCGGCAAGTTCTGAGGACGGAGGCAGACTGCAATTCCCATCGAGAAGCCGGTCAATATACTTGGAGGCGAAGCAACTTTGAGGCCGCTGCTGTGAAGCCAGCGAACCAGAAAGAAGGGAAAGAGCCAGACGGCGAATAGTTGATCGCGCTGCCCGAATTGTTCCCAGAGCCCGCACATTAAATCAAATAGCGCAGCGGAAAGAATAAAAGGTCCAAAAAATCGACCGTCACTGTGGTTCTTGTTCGTGGACAGAATCGTGGTTGCCGTCAACCATGCAAGCACAGTAACGCACCAGAAGAAGCACTTAAAAGCAACCAGCAGTGGCAAGGACGTTAGCTTTGCCAGCGAGGCGGGAAGTAGATTCAAATACATGATCAGAGGAGGGTTTATGTCCACGAAGTCGACATATGGCAACTTGCCTTCGAGAAGGAGTTGCCCGCACCTCAGATACATCGCGCAGTCGCAATCGATTTGCCATGGAAAATCGTTGAGGGTGAAACATAGATTCAATAAGAGCAGAGCCGCAGCCGCTATGATCCAACCCGTTAGTGCGTTTCGCTCAAGACCCATTGTTTAGTCATATCCTTCGTCGACCTATTGTAACGCCTAATTTAGGGACACTGTGGTAATCTAAGGTGATTTTGCGGATCCGACAAGACCGTTGTGGAGCTTGCACGGTGGGTCGCAGGGGAAAGTGGATCGGCGTTCATCTGACACAGCTTCAAGTTTTGTGGAAGGTATGACTACCGGGACAAACATACAGCAGGAAAATTCGCCAGTCGCTCTCCCGGACAAATGGTTGCATCTGTGGAGATCGACAGAGCGCGCTATATTGCCCCGAGTGGCGCTGGTAGTGCTTCTCAAAATTGTCCTCATGACTTTGTTCTCGTCTGATTACGAAAACAAGTTGTTTCTACCTTTTATCGAACATTACCTCAATAATTTCGACAATCCTTGGGATTACTTTTATCAAACAAGTTTGCACGGCGATGAGTTCCCTTATCAACCGCTAATGTTGTATGTGCTGTCGGCCGCGTGCTTTCCCCTAAAACTGATGTCGGCCTGGCAAGATGTTTTGCTACGCAACTTCTTTTTCAAATTGCCGACGCTGCTCAGTGATCTCGCCATCGTGATATTGCTGCTTCGGATGTTTCCGTCCAAGCACAGGCATATCTTCTGGTTCTATTTTGTTTCGCCGATAATTCTCTATGCGTGTTATCTGCATTCGCAGTTGGACTTGATTCCGACAGCGATGCTGTTTGCGACGTTTTATTTTTTGCGAAAGTCTAATTGGTTGCCAGCGTTTTTCTTCTACGGACTAGCGTTGTCGACCAAGCTGCATGTGCTGGCTGCGTTTCCCCTGATCGCTATCTACCTTTATCGCAATCAGAAGTACCGACAAGTGCTGAACTTTGGCGTCATTTCACTTGCGACTTATTTGCTTATAGCTGCGCCGTATTTTGCGAGCCCGGGATTCTACCACCTTGTTCTCAACAATCCTCGACAGAGCCGGGTGTTCGAGGTATTCCTGCCTATCGGCGATTTGAAAATCTATCTACCAATACTGGCTACGTTTTTGGCCTATGGTCGATTTGCACTCTACCACAAGATCAATACGGATTTGCTCGACGCGTTTATCGCGATGGTTTTCTCGGCTTTCGTTTTACTGATCGTGCCGGCGGCCGGCTGGTACGTTTGGATGACGCCCTTCTTGTGTCTCTTTCTCATAAAACACTATCGTAAGAATCGCCAGTTAGCGGCACCTTTTATCTGGTTGAACTTCTGGTACGTGATCTACTTTGTCTTCTTCGACAAGCCGGATCATATCGATTTGATTTTCATGGAAAGACCGATTCACCTCAAGCTCTATTCGGAACGCTTGCAGGGATTCGTTTTTACGCTTCTGGAAGTTGGTTTGCTATCCAACATCTTGCTGTGCTACCGAGCCGGCGTTCGAAGCAATGCGATTTATCAACGAGACCGTGCCGTTGTTATCGGCATCGCTGGTGATAGCGGTTCGGGGAAAAGCACATTGCTGGGTGACATCAAGGGATTACTGCTCGACCGCGTGGTGGAAGTTGAGGGAGATGGCGACCACAAGTGGGAGCGTGGCGATGCGCACTGGGAGCAACTTACGCATTTGGATCCGAAGGCCAACTTCTTGCACCGGCAAGCGGACGCCATTCTTAGCCTCAAGCGCTGGAAGACGGTTAAACGACCCGAGTATGATCACACCAGCGGTAAGTTAACTACACCGAAGCAGCTTCTTCCGAATGACTTCATCATCATTTCGGGGCTTCATACCCTTTACCTGCCGAAAATGCGAAAGGTAATCGACCTGAAGGTTTTCATGGAACCGGAACGGCAGCTTCAGGTGGCTTGGAAGGTTGAACGAGATCTGGCGGCTCGCGGATATACTGCTGAACAGGTCACCGATCAGATAGAACGACGGCAGCCCGATGTCGCCAAATTCATTGCACCGCAGAAGGAGTTTGCCGATCTGGTTATTCAGTACTTTACGGATGAAGAGACAAAGCAGATGGGATTGCGAATGTCGCTTAGTTCAAGCGTCCACTTAGAGGACTTGGTCCAATCGCTGACCGCCGCCAGTGTTCGGTACTTCTGGGATTACAGCAATGATTTGTCCAGACAGGAGATCATGCTGTTCGAGCCGGTTCCTTCGGAACTGCTCAAGAGGCTGGTCAACGAACTTATCGCTAATCCTGAAGAAGTTCTATCCACCCGGGTCGAATGGCGAGATGGTTACCGAGGCTTCGTGCAGCTGATTCTGCTCGTATTGCTGGCTGAGCTGATGAAAGAGAAAGAGGACGCCTATGTCAGCTGACGGCATCCTGCTTGATCTTGATCATACTCTGTACGATTACTATGCAGCGCACGAGATTGCTATGGATGCCGGGTTGAGATTGTTTGCCTTGCGGGTTGAACGAGACAGGGAGGATGTGCAAGCAACCTTTGCAAAAGCGCGCAAGGAAATTCATGTGGAGTTGGCAGGACAAGCATCGTCTCACAGTCGCTTCCTCTACTTCCAGCGTTCAATGGAGATTCTTGGTTTGAGGCCATCATCAGTGGTCTCTGAGTGCGAGGAGCGCTACTGGAGTACCTTTTTGGAGAGTATGGTATTGCGACCGGGAGCTTTGCGGTTTCTTGAATCAGTCCAGCATTTGCCTATTGCAATCGTTACCGACTTAAATGCGTCCATTCAGTTTCGCAAACTCAAGGAACTGAACCTGGATGGATATTTTCAAGCCATTGTCACTAGCGAAGAAGCCGGTGTTGAAAAACCGCACCCTCGCATTTTTGAAAAGGCGTTGGCAAAGTTGCACGTTTGCGCCGAGAGTGCTTACATGATTGGTGATGACTTCAAAAAGGACATCCGTGGCGCCGTGTCCATGGGGATCAGGGCCTATTGGTTGAACAGCGGTCAGGCTGGCCCGGAGGCGATGAGCGCGACCGACGGCCGTGATCTCGTTGTTGAGTTCGGCACATTTGATGAGCTCATTGAACTGCTGGGAGCTACGAAGAGCGGAGGGAGAGCATGACGGGGCGCGATTCTATTCAAGACCTAGTGTCCTTGTGCTTGTATGCCGGTGAACGCTTTGACCTTGTTCAAGCGGGTGGTGGCAACGCTTCGTTCAGGAAATTGGGTGAATCGCTCTGGGTTAAGGCTTCGGGGACGGCGCTTAGCGAAGTTCGAGTCGGCAGCGGAATTTGTGAACTATCCGATTCCGTTTTGTCCGCGTTAATCGAAGAGCTGGTTGCCACCGCACCGGGACTTTCTGTTGCCGAGCTGGACCTCAGGGCCGCTGCAGGTGTAAGCGCTGCTACCAGCCCCGCCCAACCTCGCCCTTCAATTGAGACGCTTTTGCATGCGTTGTTAGGACCTTTCACTCTGCACACTCACCCGCCGGCCGTTACCGCCATGGTTTGTCAGTCTGGCTGGCAGTCGCGCATTGCAGAGTTGTTTCCCGAAGCACTCATGCTGGAGTACAAAACTCCCGGGGCGGCACTTGCCGTGTCTCTCTACCATGAGCTAAAAAGCAAACCGCGAGAGGGACAAGTCATTGTAGTTTTTCTGGGTAATCATGGATTGATAGTAGCCGGAGAAACGGTCGAAGATGTTGTTGCTGCAACGGACAACGTTGTCGAAGTTGTTTCGGCCTCAACGGGGCTGCCCGTAGGACGTTACAAACTATCTAATCAGATTAGTTCGTTGTTTCGTCAGGCGGCGGTACCGTGCCATTGTGTTTATGTTAGTGATGATCGCTACTTACTTTCCGAGTTGTCGATCAATTCAGACCTCTTTCTTGCGGGCCCGGCATGGCCCGATCAGCTAGTGTACTGCGGACCGGCTGGACTTCAACTCGATCGGTTGGATGATGCTGCGCCGATCACGAGATATGTGCAACAGTTCGGTGTGCCGCCGAAAGTCATCATCCACTGTGGTCAGTTGCTACTGGTCGGCAAAAACGTAAAGAACTGTCGTGAGATTGAAGAAGTCCTCAAAGCCCATGTTATGACGCTCAAGTCTCGCTGTAGAACCGCTGAATTTCTACCTCAAGAAGAAGTCTCATTTCTACTTGGGTGGGAAGCTGAGAAGTATCGACAATCACTATAGGTTTGCAAAAGGGATCGATCATGCACGTCATTATCCCCATGTCCGGTGTCGGGAAACGCTTTCAGGAGGCTGGTTATGTGCTGCCAAAGCCACTCATTGAAGTCGACGGAAAGCCGATCATTTCATATGTTGTCTCAATGTTTCCAGGGGAGCACAAGTTTACTTTCATCTGTAATCGAGAGCATCTCGAAACCACTTCCGTTGCCGCCGTGCTTCGCGACCTCGTTCCGAACGCTGAGATTGTTAGTATCGAGCCTCACCGCAAAGGACCTGTTTACGCGGTTTCGAAGGTGTTCGACAGAATCGTTGACGATGAAGAAGTCATAGTCAATTACTGTGATTTCTTTTCCGATTGGAACTACGCCGAGTTCTTGCGAGATACGCGCGAGCGCAAGGCTGCAGGTGCTGTTGCTGCATATCGTGGATTCCATCCGCACATGTTGGGAACAGACAACTACGCGTTTATTCGTGATGACAATCGATGGCTTCAGGCAATTCAGGAGAAGAAGCCATTTACGGGAAATCGCATGCAGGAGTACGCTTCCAATGGCACGTATTACTTTCAAAAAGGGCATTACGTAAAACACTATTTTGCCGAGTTGATTAAAGCCGATATCCAAGTCAACGGCGAATACTACGTCAGTATGGTTTACAACTTGCTTGTAAACGATGGTCTGCCTGTCTCGGTCTACGAAGTACCTCACATGCTTCAGTGGGGCACGCCTAAAGATCTGGAGGAGTACCAGAACTGGTCTAATTGTTTCAGGGATATGGCAAGCGATAAGAAGCCTTGTCTCGCCGCACAACGAAACAGTGTCACGCTGATACCGGCCGCAGGAAAAGGCTCTCGCTTCCAGGATGCCGGGTACGAGACGCCTAAGCCGTTGATACCGATTAATGGGCTGCCGATGGTGGTTCAAGCAACGAGAAGTTTACCCGCCTCTGAGAGATACCTGTTTGTTATGCTCAACGATCATGTTGATCAAGTTTCTCCGGAACTCAGGAAAGCGTTCGAACACTGCAGCATAACGGTCTTGCCCGCGGTGACCGAAGGGCAGGCTGTGACCTGTGTTTCAGGACTTGCCTCTTCCGATCCGCCCGTTGATTTGGACAGCCCGCTTCTCATCGGCGCTTGCGACAACGGTATGCTTTGGAACGAAGAAAAGTTTCAAGCTCTCCGCGACGATCCCTCCGTGGATGCAATAGCATTTAGCTTCAGGCGGCATCCGGCCAGTAAGCGACGCCCCGAAATGTATGGCTGGCTCGCCGTTGATGAGCACAATGAAGTGAAATCCGTTTCGGTGAAGAAACCAATCTCGCAGAAACCTGAATTGGATCATGCGATTGTGGGAGCATTTTATTTTGCAAAAGTGCGGTATTTTCTCGAGGCATATGAACGCCTAATCGAGAAAAACATTCGCGTAAACGGCGAGTTCTATGTGGACAGCATTATTGGAGAACTGGCGCACTTGGGTTATTCTTGCCGAGTTTTCGAGGTGGACCACTACATTTGTTGGGGCACCCCCGATGACTACAAGACGTTTCAGTATTGGCAGGGCTTTTTTCATCAGTGTCCGTGGCACCCCTATCGTGTCGAGAAGGATCGGACGTTGGTGTAATGTCTAGCAGTGAAGGGACTAAGGCTGACCGGGGGCAATTGCTGCGATTTGTTGTATCGGGCTCAAGTGCTGTTGCCACAGATACGACAATCTACTGGCTCTGCTTGCCGTATCTGCCACCATCGGCGGCTAAAGCTGTTTCATTTATCAGTGGAACGCTGGTGGCTTATGTCCTGAATAAATTTTGGACTTTCAAAGTTCCGCATCGCTCGCATGCAGAAATAGTAAAATTCGGATGCCTCTATCTATCGACGTTGGGAATAAACGTCCTTGTTAATCGTGTTATTCTAAACTGTCTGCCAGGGTCCCTCCCGGGCGCTACCGACAGGCATATTATGATTGCATTTCTCTGCGCAACAGGAATCAGTACGGTCTTGAATTATCTGGGGCAGCGCTTCTGGGTATTTAGAAAAACGAACATCACGAGAGTCATTGAATGAAGTTATCGATAGTCGTTCCTTGTTACAACGAAGCGAAAAACATTCCATTGACACTGGAACGCTTTAAGTCGGTATGCAAGCGCGATGATGTTGAGTTGCTTATGCTAGACAACGGGTCTACCGATAACTCACCGGAAGTGCTCGCGAATTTGTTGCCCGGATATGGCTTTGCCCGGACCAGCCGCGTGCCTGTCAATAAGGGCTATGGCTACGGAATTGTTCAGGGATTGAAAGAGTTGAAGAGTGATTACGTCGGTTGGACTCACGCGGACATGCAAACAGATCCTAATGATATTTTTCGCGCATTAGACATCATCGAAGCCCACAAAAATAGAACAGACATTTACGTCAAAGGACAGCGACGGGGGCGTCCCGTTTCGGATAACGTGTTTACCTGCGGAATGAGTTTGTTCGAGTCTGCATGGTTGGGCACCGCGCTCTGGGACATCAACGCTCAACCTAATATCTTCCATCGCAGCTTCTTCGAACGTTGGGTCAATCCACCTGATGATTTTGCTTTGGATCTTTATGCTCTGTACACAGCCGCTAAGCAGAATTTACAGCTTGTGCGCTTTGATGTCAGTTTCACAGAACGCCTTCATGGCACGTCGTCCTGGAACACGGGAATGGCTTCGAAATGGAAGTTCGTAAAACGAACGTTGGACTACAGCTTCAAGTTGAAGCAATCGCTTAAAGGATCTCCTGAATGACTCATTTTATCGCTCATCGAATCAACGACTTGGCAGTGTTGCAACAATTGCCGACGGAGTTAGGCGCGGAAATTGATTTGCGCGATCGTGCCGACCGGCTTATCTTGCAGCATGATCCGTTTATTGACGGACAGGATGCTGAGCCATTCTTTGCCGCTTATCGTCATGGAACTCTTATCCTCAACATCAAAAGCGAACGCATAGAGTTGCGCATATTGGAGCTGTTAAAACAGTACAAGATCGAGAACTACTTCTTCCTTGACTCTTCTTTCCCGATGATTCAGCACCTCATCAAGCTGGGGGAGCATCGCGTTGCCGTGCGATTCTCGGAATTCGAAGGTTTGGATACCGTGCTTGCGTTAGAAGGTAAAATTGAATGGGTTTGGGTGGATTGTTTCACTCGCTTACCGTTAACGCGAGAAAACTACGCCACGTTAAAAGGCGCCGGCTTCAAGCTATGTTTGGTGTCACCGGAATTGCAGGGCAGAGCGACAGACATTGAACCATACAAGAAGGAACTTGAATCTTTGGGAGTCGAGTTTGATGCGATCTGCACTAAGCAGGCCAACGTGAATCTCTGGCGCCAATAAGCGCGCTCTATTTACTCCGGTTTGCGGAAAGGCCTGACGTAGGACTCCCAGTTCTTTTCGAGGTCGTTGATCGCAAGCTGTTTCGCCTGTACTGCCGGTAGGTAAATACGGCTGGTCTTTCGAGAACCACCAGGGTTATACTCATGCCGCCAAGTTGTATCGGCGTTGATTTCGTACATAGTCACGGGCAGCCAAAATTCGCGTTGCTTGAACTCTAGCCGTGTTCTAAAGCCTACAGCGGAGTCATCGAAATTGCCGTAGGTCACAACGCGACATTCGTCGGAAATTTGCGTGATGACATTTCGAGCTCCTGTGCGCTCGCCTGTGGAGTGGCGATCTTCGCTTCGCATGCCTGCGTCAACAGGATGAATCGCTGTGTGTCTTTCGGACGGAACCGGTATCTTTCCGGGAGGCCTGTTCGGTGAGAGCGGGGAGAACTCGCCCGTTGCGACTGTATCGGCAACGTCCAGAAGCTGAGAACGAGACGGCATTGCTTTTAATGCGCGTTCGATGGCCGCTTCGTCGGAGGAGAGGTCGATAAGTGGAGGGTCGACAGTTTCGGCAATGTCGGTTGTATTTAAGCCGTACTGGTGCGCTACGGATTGTTGGCGTACTGGTCCATAGTGTTCGTGGGGGAGCGAATCAGAGCCGCTACTTTCGAAGGTTGTGCCGCAACCGGGGCAGATGGTCGCTGTTTGTACCGCAAGTCGGTGACAGTGTGTGCACGGTTTACTTACGATTTGTCCCAGCGTGTTCTTCGTGCTGGATTCCGCTCGCTTGAGTTGCCGATGGGCCACGATTTCGGACGGCAGCGGAAGCAGTATCTTCTCTCCTCGTTTCAGTTCCGCGACGGGGACACCTTTTCCGTTTGTTTCACTGGACAGTCCGTTGATTTCTGCCACCAATCGCCATAAACTGACATCACGCAACGCGGGATGATTGATGGCGATTGAACGCAGTGAGTCTCCCAGTCGGCAAATATACTTGATCCGACCCTCATCGCCCGGCGACGTTTCTTGCACCTTCCCGAGCATGGCTTCGACATTGTCGCGACGCTTCTTTGTTGCAGAAGGCAACGGGACGCCTTGCGGGTCGGTATTGGATTTGCCTGTTACGTTGCCATTCGCGTCGGTCTTGCGTCCTGTGAACGAGCGGGGCACAAACGGAGCCGCCACTGTGTCGTCCGACAAGAATGGGAATCCGGATGCACTTCCTGTGTTCGTTTTCGCTTCTTCCACGCAGTCAGGATCGTATTCGAACTTCTCAGTGCTTCTGCCGAAGACGCGTGAGTGGAACCGTTTTACATCCGCAGTGGAAGGCAGAAGCAGGACTGTTTTGGCACGAAGCTGCAATAGTTTTTTGCCGTCCTGGATTTTTACCGGTATTTTGCCGCGGTTCAGTTCGAAGATCAACGGCGCCAGTCGCTTGTTGTATAGGCGCTTTTGCGCGATCGACTCTAATGTGTCGCCCGGCATAACGATGTACCTTTGCCGAATCTCGGCCTTGGCGGCCTCTTGCTCTTGCTGTCTGCGAATCCGATTGGCTTGCTCTTGAGCTTGGCGAGCCTTAAGAGCCGCGAGCATTGCTGCCGCATAGCGCTTCGCTTCTTCTTCGCGGAGCCGCTCTTCTCGCTCTTTTCGCTCTTCGTCTTCCTTCTCGCGGAGCTCTTTAATTCGGCGTTTTTCCTTTTCGATTTGCTCCTCAAGAAAGGCTTCTGCCAGAGGTTCTTCGAGTTTACCATCGAGCATGTTGTCGTAAAGATCTACAGGCGGCTGTTCGCCATAAATTATCTCGTCGATGGCGGAAGCTATATCCGTCTGATGTTGCTCCGCGTCCAGCAGGGCATTTGCCATTGCCGAGTCCAGGTCATATTCTATTTGAGGTATTACATTGTCGGGGTCGGTAGATTGGTTCAGGATATGTGGACCAATTCGACCGCCCATGTTGCTGATTGCTTCTGGCAAAGACAGTTCATCAATCATTCCCGATGTAATGTCCAGTCCTTGGGGGGAAGTGAAGGTGTTGTCGATTACATTGTTGATGAGTTGTTGTGGATCGATTGCACTACCACCATCGTTATGGCGCAATGCCTCAACCAGCTGATCGACGCTGAGCAATGTCGCATCTTGGTGTGAGTGCGTCGAGTTGTGAATGCCGCCTGCGATGATCTCTTCAATTTTGTCGCCCAGAGCGTTGAGATTTGCCGACTCGGCTAGCGGATTTTGCGCGGTGCCGTGAGTGCGGTCTGACCTTTCCGGGTCGATTATTGGCGCCATTATTTCGTTGACTATCGCCAGTGGATTTACCACCGGCAGATCTTGATCGGGCTTGTGAGTCTGCTCTTGCAGGTTCAATAAGTCGGCAATCTTGTCAATGCCGGGAAGCTGGTTGAGAATTTGTTCCAGGGGCGCCAGTTTCTCCGGCAAGTGGAGCTTATGATCAGCAGCTGGCGCATCTGTAAGTTCCGGCTGCCGCGTGTTGTCGCCGGGGGGAAGCCGACCTGCTCCGGAAATCTGGTCGATGGTTTCGACCCTGTTCGATGGTGGCGTATTTGGTGTCGCCGGGCCAACGGGGGGCTCCCCGGACTTCGCACCTTTGTTGGCGTCGTTGGCGTTCGCATTGTTCGCCATGGCGTTCAACAGCTCAAGCAGCGCCATTTCGGCTGCTATCTGGTCTGCCCTGCCGGGTGAAGCATCGAAGATTCCGTCCGGACGACCAGGCGTAAAATCAATTGGCCCTGGAGTCGGTCCTGCGCCGTTGTACGGATATGTCGTAGTTTCTTGAGGCGCTCCTGAACTGGATGCAGTGCCATCTGCTACAGGGGGTACGCTACTGTTGTTCGCAGCGGGAGGCGTGTCAGGATGTGTTGATGCGCTGCTCTGTGGCGGGGCTGGAGGCGACGTGGAGGGAGAACTTGGAGCGGCCGGCTCATTATGGACCGTTCCGCCAGAGTCGGGCCATTGCCCGACGACAGGGGGTGAACCCGTCGGCCATCCAGAATGCGGCTGCGGATCTGGAACGTTTCCGATGGGCGGCAAATTACCCCATCCGATGCCATCTTTGGGACCGTTGCCCTGAGTTCCGTCACCCTGATTAGGGTTGTGTACAGGGGTTGGAGGCGGTGGTGCCCACTCATCGGGGTCTGCCTCCCACTCCGGTTTGGTGCCCGGGGCAAGGTGATTGGTGGTGTTGCTGCCGGTTGGTGTTTCATTGCTGCGGTCTGGAATATCCCAAACCGACGTCCTTCCACCCGGGAGTTCGGTAATCGTTCTATTATCGGGTAGGTCTGGAACTGTGCGGTGATCGTTTACTGTTGTTTCCGGCACCGTGCGGTGGTCATTAACCGTTTCGGGGACGGTGCGGTCATTGTTGTTTGATTGCGGCGCAGTGCGGTGATCAGTTACCGTAGGCGCCGGCGGTGCCCACTCATCCGGGGCTGCCTCCCAATTCGGCCTTGTTCCTGACGCAGAGATTGAGGAATTGTTGGAGCTGTTGCCGGTTGGCGCTGTTTCATGGCTGCGGTCGGGAATATCCCAAACCGATGTCCTTCCACCCGGGAGTTCGGTAATGATTCTATTGTCAGGCAGGTCCTGGACTGTGCGGTGATCGTTGACTGTGGGCTCGGGAACAGTGCGATGGTCATTGACCGTTGATTCTGGAACGGTGCGATGATCGTTGTTGTTCGTTGTGTTGCTGGTATTGGTGGTGGAAGGCCCTGCCAATCCATCTACTAACGAACCAAGCCCACCGGCGAATATGTTGCCGATTCCTGTTCCAAGGACCACATCCGACCATTGCGGCTCGTTAGTGAGAGGGACGTTTGTGTTTGGTGACTGTGGATCCGTGACGACACCGCTATTGGTGCCGACAATTACGTTGTTGTTGTTGGCGGTCGCAGGCGTGCTCCACTCGTTTGGATCGGCCTCCCACTCTGACCGCTCGTTATTGGTGGAGACTGCTGAACTATTGGTGTGAGGAGATGTGCTGTGATCCGGTATGTCCCAAACTGATGTTCTGCCATCGGGAAGTTCCGTTAGTCTCCGACTATTCGGTTGATCTGGAACCGCTCGATGTTCGGTATTTTCGGTTGCCGCTGGAACCGTTCGATGATCGTTCAGGTCTGGTTCTCGGCTCGCTGGCGCGTTGCTCGGTGCCGATGTGCTGGGCGGATTGTTTTCGGACTGACCTTGTTCATCTAAAATTGGCAGAGGGGTCCACCAGGCATCCGGTTTGGAGCTGTGAACTTCAGTGGCGGTGGTGGTGGCTTCAATGTGGGGGGCTACAGTCGGAGTTACGTCCGGCATTGCTGTCCAGCCTAGTAGTTCCAATTCTTCCTTAAGTTCAGAAGAAGTCGCGGCTGGTTGGACCGAAGTGCTCAAGGGGGGGCTTGTGGTCGGCGCGTGGTCCGTAGTATTGCTGTTGCCTGGTTGTCCCGTGGTGGATGAGATCGGTTGACCACCGGAGTTTGTTGATTGTGCCGTGTTAGATGCGACAGGCTGACCAGCAGAGTTTGTTGCCTGTCCCGAGGAGGGTGGCGTCGGTTCACCGGTGGAGCTGGCCGCTTGTCCCGTGGTGGATGAGACCGGTTGACCACTGGGGTTGGTAGTTTGGCCCGTTGCGCTGACAGGATGACCGGTGGCGCTGACTGTTGCTCCAGTGGAGGTCGCTATAGGCAGACCGTTTGCGGTAACCGGTGACCCCGTCTGTCCCGAAGCGGATGTTGCCGGTATGCCAGTGGCGCCGACGGTTTGACCTGCTGCGGCGGTGGCAGGTTGACCTGCGGCATTGATGACAGGTTGACCTGCGGCATTGATGACAGGTTGACCTGCGGCATTGATGACAGGTTGACCTGCTGCGGCGGTGGCAGGTTGACCTGCGGCATTGATGACAGGTTGACCTGCGGCATTGACGGGTTGACCTGCGGCATTGATGACGGGTTGACCTGTGGCGCTGACGGGCTGACCTGCTGCGGCATTGACGGGTTGACCTGCGGCGCCGGCGGGTTGACCTGCGGCGACGGCGGGTTGACCTGCGGCGAAGGCGGGTTGACCTGCGGCATTGACGGGTTGAC
>JAIELX010000089.1 GCA_019752635.1 Candidatus Obscuribacterales bacterium
GTGCATATTACCGTCGTGCAACCCAGCGTTTCCACCGCCGAAAGACGTTTAATCAAGGCATTGGATTTGGACATTTTTTCGACACCCATCGCCAGCGCCAAACTGACGGTAGGAAGCATCCCTTCCGGTACAAATGCAACGATCATGCCTAGCGCAAAAACGAAACCGGTTATAGGGTCTGTGTGACCGATTCCAATAGCCAAACAATAGAAGATCACACCAAATGCAGTGGCGATCAAACTAATGGAGCGGGTCACTCTTGCCATCTCCTTTTGCAGAGGGCTCGGAGTATCCGCGATCGATCTCGTTAGCAATGCAATTTTGCCAAAACAGGATCGCGTGCCGGTGGCGACAACAATTGCGCTTGCATTTCCGGAAGCAACTGTCGTTCCCGCATAAATCAGATTGGCATCCTTAAGCGTGTTGCAATCAGCGCTCTCCACCGATTTGCGCAGCGGTCGGGATTCCCCGGTCAACATCGACTCATCCACCGCAAATGCAAAAGAGGAAACGAGTTGGCAGTCCGCCGGAATGCTGTCGCCCTCCGTTAGAAAGATCAAGTCGCCAGGCACGAGTTCTGAAGCATTTACGCTCAATTCGATTCCTTCTCGCCTCACATGGGCTGTCTGAGGAATCAGTTGCATCAGCGCCTCTGAGGCACGTTCGGCCTTGTACTCCTGCACAAAACCAAAAACTCCGTTAATGATGTTGACAGACCAGATTGCGATGCCGAGCTGAGGGACACCGGCAATGAAGGCAAGGGCCCCGCTAACCCAAAGAAGAACGGCCATCAAGTGCGTAAAATTCTCAGAAAAGCGCGCTATCGACGCCGCGGAGGAAAGGCGAGCAACACTATTGGTACCATACTTGGTTAAACGCTCCTGCACTTGCTGTTCGGTCAGGCCGGAAGGACTGCTCGACAATATCGAATAGATCTGGTCCGGTCCGGATTCTTTCGAATCCGGATCAAGCACACAGTTTTCGCTCGCCATCAATTCGCACCTGCAAGAGGCTCCACCCTGTAACTGTATATGGGCACAGCCACGTTAGGCATCAGTCGCAGGAGGCAAGAACAGTCATCCGATCGGCGTAACGTACCAGAAGCAGGCGCCGGCAGAATCTGCCAGTCGGCCTGTTCGAAAATGCCTTCGTTGGATGGCTATCGGCAGCACCGGCGGGTCAGGCGGTTACGCAGTCCCCCGTTCGCTGACTTAACATGTTCCCAAAGTGCCCGAACATCCCGGACAGGCCCGAAATCTTCAGCCCGAGTACGTATCCGCCGAAAGGACGATTCTTGCAATTAGTCCTTCCGAAGATATTAAGTTTCGGGAAAGAGCTTCAAATGAGCCAGGCATCAATTCAGCTAGATCAAGGGAACGCTCTTGCACAGCGGATTCTTAGAATCCTCAACCAGTTCTTGAAGAGTCGAATGAGCAAAGGCGGACTCGACCTGAGCCGTGGCGTCTGAAAGCCGCTTGTGTAGCGGACAAAGGTTAAAGCCATGCGCTGTAATGCCCAGAGGACAGGACCGAATTCGTTCAATCGGGTCAACCGAGTTGATCACGTCGAGAATAGAGATTTGCGCGGGCGCAAGCGCAAGGACAAAACCGCCACCGATGCCGCGCTGCGAATTGACCAGCTTGCTCTTCACCAACTGCTGCATAATTTTGCTTAGGTAGCCGGACGGTACTTTGGTTACTTCCGCTATTTCTTGTCCGGTAGCAGCAGCATTTCTCATGGCGAGAAAGACCATAGCTCGGAGCGCATACTCTGCTGTTTGCGAAATCATCGAACGCTTTTTTACCCTAAACAACAAAAATACCTTTATATACAGAATATCACACACCAAGGGTTTCCTGTTGACACACAGGCAAGATACGCTATTATGGATATAAAGGTCCAGTTATCGACAATATAAGGAGCTAGAAGATCATGAAGTACATCTGCACCCTTTGTAACTACATTTTAGATGAAGGCAGTGGAATTCCCGCCGGTCCAAGCGAAGGAGTCAAGTTCGAAGATCTCTCGGAAGCCTGGACATGCCCCGATTGCGCTGCAAAGAAAGAATTCTTCCAGTCATGTTCTTGCGTGAGCTTGCCGCTTTACGAAGCAAGCAAAGCAACACCGGCATGCAGCCAACACAGCGCTGAAACAGCCTAAGGAAAGGTGTGACATGAACAACTTCAGGCATGAATCAGTCGGCATTCTGGTTGCGGAGCAACCGCTGCGAGCCGCAGTTTTCGACAAGTTAGGCATAGATTTTTGCTGCGGCGGAAAACAAACTCTTGAAGCCGCATGCGAGAATCTGGCTATAACTGTCGATACAGCAATTGCATTGCTGCTCGAAAGTGACGAGCTGGCGAACGATACCAGCGGTGATGCTAATTGGTTAGCCGCGAGTCTGACTGAGCTGACGGATCATATCGAACAAACCCATCACCGGTTTTTGAAACGTGAACTTCCGCGGCTACAGACTTTAAGCTCTAAGGTAGCGAGAGTCCACGGGGACAAAGACCCGCGTCTCCTCAAAGTGGAAGCGGTATTCGCAGCCATGAAGCAGGAGATAGATCAACACACTACTAAAGAGGAGCTAGTGCTGTTTCCATTTATCAGGCAGCTCGATCAGGGGGTACATGTTCCAGATGCGCCGTTTGTAACAGTTGCTAACCCGGTCCGATGCATGGAGTCGGAACATGATGATGCCGGAGCAGCATTAATGGAACTACGTCGATTGACAGACGGATACAACGTCCCCGAAGGGGCCTGTACGAGCTGGGTTGCATTGCTCGGCGGTCTGGCTCAACTCGATCAAGATCTGCGAATACATATCCACAAAGAAAATAGCATTCTCTTTCCAAAAGCTATTGCTGCCGAAGGTGCGCACGCATCCGTCAGCCACGGCACAAAAGGACGGTAGAAAAATGGTGATTACACAAGAAACAACAGTGAAGAACATTCTCGATTCTTATCCGGAAGCAGTTGGGATTTTCGCGAAACATGGCGTTGATGTGCCGCTGGAGTGCGATGAAAGCATCCTTGACACGGAACTTGCAATCTGCGACAGCATGTGCCACATCGACGATTTGGATGAATTGATGAGAGATCTTCAGGACCTGGTTAATGCTGAAACGCATTAGAAAGGATGAGTACAAAAGGAAAGAACTGGAGCAAACATTTCTCACCTGTGAGAGAATGCGGCTGCGTATGCGGTTCCGACGTCTCCGGTTCACGAAAGTAGTGAGCTCCGCGTCGTAGTGGATGGTCGGTCAATACAATATGAATTACAGAAAGCTTTGGTACCTGCTTGGCTTCGTGATGATTTCCTCCTTCGCGGTGCTCGGATACTTCGGTTATGAAATCTACATGCAGGCACCGCCCATTCCGCAACGAGTTGTCGCGGAAGGAAAGGTTGTATTCACCGGTGAAGACATCAGCAACGGACAAAACGTCTGGCAGTCCACTGGCGGACAGCAAGTCGGCAGCGTATGGGGGCACGGCGCGTATGTTGCCCCTGACTGGTCAGCCGATTTCCTGCACCGACAACTAACATTCATTCTCGACGACTGGTCCAAACTAGAAGACGGGAAGTCCTTCTCAGAGCTGGAGCCCGAACGGCAGGCCGCTCTTCGTGAGCGCCTGAAGCTAGTAATTCGCAAAAACAATTACGATCCCAAGACCGGAGATCTGACAATTGCTCCTGTTCAGCTGCGAGCAATAGAATCAGTCGGCAAGCACTATACTGCTTTATTTACCGGTGATCCATCGGAAGCGAAGCTGAGGAATGCTTATGCCCTTCAGCCCAAGGCGATTAAGAATCCTGCCGCGATGAATCAATTGCTTGCATTTTTCTTTTGGGCATCTTGGACTTGCTCTACGAACAGACCGGGAGATGTAATTACATACACAAACAACTGGCCCGCAGAAGCTCTAATTGCTAACGCGCCGACTGGATCTATCGTCGTCTGGTCCGTGTTCAGCTTTGTGTTTCTGCTTGCCGGCATCGGAACTCTCTCCTGGTACTTCGCTCGCGAGCGCATGCGTGAACTATCTGAGACCCACGACATACCAGCAGAAGACCCCCTTTTAGGGCTTAAACCAACGCCCTCCATGAAAGCGACATTGAAATACTTTTGGATCTCGGGTGCGCTTTTAGTTGCGCAAGTTGGTCTCGGTGCGATAACAGCGCACTACGGGGTTGAAGGATCAGGATTCTACGGTATCCCCCTGGCGGACTGGCTACCGTACGCTGTTACTCGCACATGGCATACTCAATTGGGAATTTTTTGGATTGCCACCACATGGCTTGCAACCGGCCTCTTCATCGCGCCAGCTGTGTCGGGCGAGGAACCAAAGTTTCAACGAACGGGAGTAAACTTCTTGTTCGCTTGTCTGTTAATCATCGTGGTCGGATCCATGGCCGGTGAGTGGCTCGGAGTTCAACAGCACCTTAGCTTGTTCAACAACTTTTGGTTCGGGCATCAGGGATACGAATATGTCGACCTCGGAAGATTCTGGCAAATTTTCCTTCTTGTCGGGCTCTTCCTGTGGCTCGCCTTGATGACTCGAGCAATTTGGCCCGCTTTCAAGAAACCGCAAGAAAACAGGAGTCTATTGACACTTTTCCTGATATCGTCGCTGGCAATTGCCGGTTTCTACGGCGCCGGTTTGATGTATGGGCAACATACCAACCTTGCCATAGCCGAATACTGGCGCTGGTGGGTCGTTCACCTATGGGTAGAGGGGTTCTTCGAAGTTTTCGCCACAGTTGTAATTGCGTTCATTTTCACCCGTATGGGGCTTCTTGCCACCAGAACCGCCACCGCTAGTGTACTTTTTTCCACATCAATTTTTCTGGCCGGTGGCATAATCGGTACAATGCACCACTTGTATTTCTCGGGAACGCCTACGCCCGTTTTGGCATGGGGAGCCACTTTTAGCGCATTGGAAGTGGTGCCCTTAACCTTGATTGGATTCGAAGGCTACGGCAATCTCACACTTAGCAAAGCAAAACCCTGGGTGAACAGTTACAAATGGCCCATTTACTTTTTTGTTGCGGTGGCTTTCTGGAACCTCGTTGGAGCAGGCATATTCGGGTTCCTGATCAATGCACCTATTGCTCTTTATTACATGCAAGGGCTGAACACCACCCCCGTGCACGCACACACCGCGTTGTTCGGCGTGTACGGGATGCTGGCAATCGGTCTGACACTGTTCTGCTTGAAGGGGCTGGGAACACGCTATGTTTGGAAGGATACCTGGTTAAACATTGCTTTCTGGTCAATCAATATCGGTCTGGTATTAATGGTGATAATAAGTTTGCTTCCCATAGGTTTGATGCAAACTTGGGCTAGCGTCGAATACGGACTGTGGTATGCCCGTTCTGCCGAATTCTTGCAGACGGGAGTCATGGATACACTTCGCTGGCTGCGTGTGGTTGGAGATACGATCTTCGCCTTGGGAGTGCTGGCACTTGCCTGGTTCGTACTTGGACTTAAGTTTGGCTGGTCCGTATCAGGTCGAATTGATCCGGAAATGCCACCACCATCAAGCAAAGGATCAATCGCAGAGGAAAAGAAATGACCGGACTCAAACGCCATCCCGCACTACAACCATTCTCGCGCGATCATTTGGTCGGACTCTTTCACGCACAGAGACTTATTAAGCTTGGCACCGTCGTTACGCCGGAAGTGATCGATAACACGGTTGAGGCATTCTCCGAGGCATGGCACAGAGAAGTAACCGTGCACTTCAGCGACGAAGACCGGTTGTTTGGCGGCTTAGCGATTAGCCACACCAGTTTGGAGCGTTTGCACAATGAACACACTGAGCTCATCGCTCTGGTAAACCAACTTTTTCAAAACCCGCATTCAGCAAAAATTGCCGTGCAAGTTGGTCAACTCCTCGACGAGCATATTCGATGGGAAGAGCACCATCTATTTCCCGAAATCGAATCAAGTCTAAACGACTCGCAGCTCTCGATACTGGGCGACGAAACTCAGATGATTGAGAATTCCCGACAGAGGAAGTTATAGCGGCGCCAAACAACGGCGCCAACACGAATACGATACGAAAAATCATAAAAGTCGTATCGTATTCGTGTTGACGGTCCTTCACAAGATCGCCGCACAACATTGCAGCCCAAGGACTTCCAGGATTCCGGCGCTCGATAGTAGGCAAAAGTTAGCGATGCTCTAGTTGCTTCTTCGCTTCCTCTAGCCTTGTGGTATCACACTTCTCTTCCAGAACATGGATGTACCGCTTCAGCGCGCGTTCGATGTTCGGATGTTTGCCACCGAAGCTGTATTCCATGCGTCTGATTCCTTCACCCACGGCATCGAGCCGCGCAGAATCCGACATCGGACGCAAGACTGTATAGATCATGTCGGTGCGCACATACTCGGGTGAGCCCGGTTCGAATTCTTGTCCCATCAGCAGCATCGCTTCAGCAATGTGCGCCTCCGTCTCAGCGAGACGATTTTGTAACGTGTATAACCCGCAGAGATCGCAAAGGGAAAAAATCCTTTGCGCATTCCCTCTCCATCCTATCTCTTTCAGAATTGAGATCGAGCGTAGGAGCGCGGACTCAGCTTCTTTCTCGTCGCCCTTCTCGCAGAGGATTTGGGCATGGAAGCGCAACGCAACGGCGAACAATTCGCGATGAAGTGCATCCGCGTGACCTTCCAACGACTTGAGAGCCTTGTCTAATCTCGACTCGGCGTCTTTCAGTTTGTGTTCCGCCAGCAATACAGCTGCGATGCCAATTTCGGTGGAGGGCAAGGCAAATTCCCTTTCGGGTAGCTCCTTCGCGACCTCGAGCGCCCTGGCGAGCAAAGACTCCGCGTCCCGGAACTGCCCTACTTCATAGGCCATGCGAGCCGTGGCAAACAGACTTCGCCAGCGCCGCGATTGTGCGTCATCGGAAACGACAACGTCAGCGATTACATTATTGGACATAACAATCTCCAGGTAGATTACGGTCGTCTAAACACGGATAAACTTAGTGATGAACTATAAGTACGCAGCCGATGTTAGAAGGGCCACTTCCACGTTGCGAACTCAGGCTTATCTACGCCGTACTCGTGCGCATAGTTCTTGCACTCTATTTGCAAGTCTTGGAACTTGGCCTTGGCGTGAGCACCGCGGACCTTCAAAGCCGGCACGCGATCAATCACATCCATCGCGAGGCTGAATCGATCGACTTGATTGTTGATCGCCAGTTCAAGCGGAGTATTGATGTTACCTTTTTCCTTGTAACCGCGTACATGCAAGTTGTCGTGGTTGGTCCGATTATAGGTCAACCGGTGAATCAACCACGGGTAACCATGAAAATTGAAGATGATTGGTTTGTCGGTAGTGAACAAACTGTCAAAATCAGCGTTGGTCATTCCATGAGGATGCTCCGTTGATGCTTGTAGTCGCATTAGATCGACGACGTTGACAAAGCGAATTTTTAATTCAGGGAATTCAGCGCGCAACAACGCATTAGCGGCAAGAGCTTCTTTCGTAGCCACGTCGCCGGCACAGGCGATTACAACGTCAGGTTCCTGACCATGATCGTTGCTTGCCCAAGGCCAAATGCCAATTCCTTTTGTACAGTGCTTCACGGCAAAATCCATGTCCATGTACTGCACATGCTTTTGCTTGTCGCAGACAATCACATTGATGTAATTGGTGCTACGAAGGCAATGGTCAGCACACGATAAGAGAGAGTTCGCATCCGGTGGAAGGTAAATGCGCACAACGTTTGAACTTTTGTTCACGACCAGATCCAGGAATCCCGGATCCTGGTGCGTGAAGCCATTATGATCCTGTCGCCAAACTGTTGATGTAATCAACAAGTTCAACGATGCAATATCGGCTCGCCATCCGAGGTGACGGCTTATATCAAGCCACTTTGCGTGCTGATTAAACATTGAGTCGATGACATGAACAAACGCTTCGTAAGTCGAGAAGAAGCCATGACGCCCTGTCAGTAAGTACCCTTCAAGCCATCCTTCCAACGTATGCTCGCTCAACATTTCCATTACGCGACCATCGCGCGCGAGCTGCCCGCCGTCTTCATCTTCAGGGAATGAGTTAGCAATCCAAAACTTCTTGCTGGCCTCATAAACATCATCAAGTTTGTTTGAACTGGTTTCATCGGGACCAAACACGCGGAATGTATCCGGATTTGCTTTCATGATGTCACGCAAGAACTTGCCCAGAGGACGAGTATTCTCAACTTCGATTGTACCGGCTTTCTCAATCTTGACTGCGTAATCTTTGAAACCGGGCATCCTCAAAGACTTGTGCAACATGCCACCATTGGCGTGAGGATTGGCACTCATTCTGTACGGTCCTGTCGGCGCAAGCTCGCGAAGGTCCGGGCGAAGTTTGCCGAGACTGTCGAATAGCGCTTCCGGCTTATAGCTCCTCAGCCACGCTTCCAACTGCGCCAAATGCTGCGGGTTTTCCTTAACACCGGCCAGGGGAACCTGGTGTGATCGCCAGCTACCTTCAACCTTGTGCCCGTCAACTTCGCCAGGTCCCGTCCAACCTTTGGGGCTACGAAGAATAATCATCGGCCAGCGGCGGCGCTTGAAGTCTCCAGATTGTCTTGCAGCAATTTGAATTTCGTGGATCTGTTTCACACATTGATCAAGAGTCGCGGCCATCGCCTGGTGCATAGTCTCCGGATCACTTCCTTCAACGAAGTAGGGCTCGTACCCGTATCCCCTAAAGAGATCGGCCAGCTCATCGTGATCGAGGCGTGCCAGGATCGTAGGATTGTTGATCTTGTATCCGTTCAAATGCAGAATCGGAAGAACAGCGCCATCACGCGCAGGATTCAGAAATTTATTGGAATGCCATGCCGTAGCGAGCGGCCCGGTTTCAGCCTCTCCATCGCCGACAACAACTGCAGCGATCAGATCCGGGTTGTCCATAACGGCGCCAAAAGCATGGGAAACGGAATAACCAAGCTCGCCACCTTCGTGAATCGATCCGGGGGTTTCCGGCGTGCAATGGCTTCCTATGCCGCCCGGAAACGAAAACTGCCGGAAGAACGCTTGGAGGCCGCGCTCATCTTCGCTCTTGTCGTGGTAGACCTGAGAGTATGTGCCTTCAAGATAAACAGGGCCCAGTACACCAGGTGCGCCGTGTCCCGGTCCGGCCAAAAAAATCATGCTCAGATTGTGCTTCTTGATCAGCCTGTTCAAGTGAATGTAAGCAAAAGCCAGCCCCGGACTCGCCCCCCAATGGCCAAGAAGTCGGTTCTTAATATGTTCCGGCTTCAATGGTTCGCGAAGCAGCGGATTCCCTTGCAAGTAAATCATTCCGGCGGCCAGGTAACAGCAAGCCTGCCAATACTCGTGAATCTTCTTTAGCTCGGCTTGATCCAGGGGATTACCAGCCACGGTGGAGCGAGCCTTCCCGAATGCCCCTATGTCGTTCACCTTGCTTCCAGCATCCACAATTGCCATTGCATTTCTCCAAAGATTGTCAACCCGGTTTCCGAGTCGTATAAGTTTCCCACAATTAACAGATTGAGTAGCACGCCTCGCGATTAAATCGACACATCGCAGTCGCTCCCGAACTAATGACAGAAAAAATTTTTTTCGCCCGCCCTCCAATCCCGTTGAAAGACCAATCGATGCGGACATCGACTCCGCTCTGACATGGTGCACAGTCAGACCTAATGTCCGCGATAAAGACTAAGGAAGATTTCGAAAGTGATCAGTGCAATGATTATGATCTCGAGAAACTCACTTCGAGCGTGCTGCGACTGATCGATTGCGAACTGATACACGTCATCAATGCAGGTCAGCTTGCTTTCCATTTGCTTGTGCCAGTCCTCCAGTCCAAGACGTGAAGACGCGCTTCGATACAGCCGAGCATAGAACGCGTCGCCAATTATCTTGAGAGCATTGCTGCTGCGATCAGTTAGCTCGCGCACATCGATGACAAGGCTCCGTAATTGCTCTATTCGTTTGAGAGCTTCCTTCCTTCCGCTAAATCCGTGTTGACTGGTACGCACAACATTCCACTTATAGATCTCATCTAGTTCTGCGTCCAGCCGTGCATCATACGTTCGAAGCTCAACGAGCTGCGTATTGGCGAATTCCAGTATGCCCGCTGTAGCATCAGCGAATGCCCTCGTGTCAATAACGACAGCAGAATCCCATTGAACAACAACAAGATCATTCTCAAAATAACTAAAGTGTACTCGCAGAGATTCTTCTTGCTCCAGCACAGACAATGCGTTCGTCTCGCAAGTGATGAGTGCGGAGAGTTCCTTCCTGTATTCATTCAACCAATCAGCGGACGTAATCGCAGGTGCGGTAGTATTGATTTCGAAGATGAAATAGTCTTCCAGAATAGGGACATGCGGCTTAGACAGCGCACCGGACAAATCCTTAAGAACGGTCGGCAGCAGTTTTTCAGCAGCAGCAGCGAACTCGCCCGAGTGGCGCACCTTCCGAGTCGCTTCCAGATACTGATCAAAGTTGCCTGAGAAATCTACGGACAGACGCAACGACACGACGCCATAGTCGAAGATCTTCAAGCGCACAGCGACAGTGGCGCCGGCTAACTCAATATCCGCCAATGTCGAAACCAACGGCGGCACCTGAAATTGTATGTAACCGGGCGCCGCCATGGACCGCAGGTCTAACTGCGCGCTTACAAAGTTTTTGCCACCGGCATTTACCAGCTTGGAGAGGTCAATGGTTTCACCAACGTCGTAGACAAAATAGCCATGAATTCTTCCTTGCTCAACGCGCGGTAGACTCTTCGGACTCATTCAAGACTCCTTCGAATGTGCTTCGGCAACTGCAGCGGCAATCATCGCACGGTAGAGCACCTTAAATCATCAACCGAAGGATGGAACGTCGCAGCTAGTTACTTTTGACACAATCGATGCAGTCGTTAAAGCCACTCGTCCTGAGTCTGCTTCAGAGTCTGTTGCACGACTGGTTGTGATGCGTGGTGAGTTGTTGGTTGCACAGTGCGCACGGGACTACTATTTACATGAGTTTGATTGAACGGCGGCGAAATTGTGGACGAAACATGAGCATTTCCAACAGACTCCTGTACATTTCAAAACCAGATTCAACAATTAGCAATGAAATCTACTAGAAAGCAAAAATTCCGACTGTCGCCTAAAGTTAATAACGGACGGAACTCAATGTCGCCGATTGTCCATCATGTGGAACGACACCCCGAAGTCCCATACGGCCCCATGGATGCCCACTGCGGGTCCCGTCCCCCAATCGCCCCGTCCTGTCCGTGGCCATGGGAATCCCCCCAATGACACCGCGACCGCTGCGGCTTAAGATCTCCATAAGCCGGGACAATCAGCGAGTCGATGAACAACGAAAAGAACAGTTTAACTCTTGCTCCTTCGAATCTCCTCGATTCGCCAAACGATACCTGGGCTGAAGAATTTGCACGATCGGCTGTTTGGGGTGGACTGCAATCGCCCCTACTTGGCGTAACTCAGATTATCGACAAGGCATTCGACACAAAGTTACAGCAGAAAGTCGAATTTATGACTCCAAGCCCCGAGGCACAACCGTTCAGTGGTCGGTGGCACGCTCAGCAACTGGGCACGATAGCTGGAATGGCTGTACCTCTGCTGCTGCTGCACAAGGGAGTCGGAATCTGCGGCAATCGTTTGCTCGGCAAGCTGGAAAGCGACGCTGCGACTTCCTTGCTATCGAACAGAGTCGTGCAGGAATCGATAGCGACGGGAATGCTGTTCGACGGGTTGCTCCGCCCGCTGTCCCGGGATCAACAGAACGACTTTATAGCATCAAGAGCTAAGAACGCTCTTATTGGCGGTATTACCTTCGGTACCATGACCGGCGCTTCCATCGGCATCAAATCCCTAATGCAAGCGGAGCGAGGACTCGGGGCCGCACTCATACGCAGCGAAATCGGCAGCACAATGCTATCCGGCGTTCCCGCAGGATTAATAAATGCTGAATTGACTTCCCGCCTGTATGAAGGGAAGGGACCCTCGAGAGTAAAATTGACAGAGACTGTTTACTGTTTCGCAGTGCTGGGCGGCACAATGGCCGCAGGCAAGCAATTCGTTTCGACCACTGCCGAAGCGGGTCTTTCTCAGCAGCTTCGACTGCGCAGCCAAGCTGCACAAGCAGCCGGTGCTCCGGGAATTGCAGACAGAGTAGGCTTGGCGCTGACTGACATCGTTACGAAAGTCGAAGCACCAGGACGCACATGGACTCCGTTAGCACTTGCAGAAGCGACGTTGTCACCTGTTCGAATGGAAGCAGTCCGCCCGTTCCAGCATTCCATCGAACGCCTCCCGGTGATTGAACGCGAGCCCGGCACGAAACGCCCGGAGGTCGAACAACCGGCTGAGGAAATCACCATTAATGGTGGCGGCACAGTTCGACTGCTCAGCGACGGGAAAGCCATTCTGAAAGATTTCGAGGGCACCGGAGAAACGACCAGGGGCTACCGATCTATGGGGGCGGATCGATCAGGAAGTGAGTATTTCCTGTTGTATGATCTGAAGGCAACACCGGCAGAAACAGCGGCGAGCATCAGCATGTTCGTCAAGAACGGAAAGGCAACTCCCGTGGACATCGAATCATCGCAGGGATACTATGCGGAGCCTTGGACAGAATGGACACCCGGTCAAATCAGCGCTCTAAACGAGGCAATCCCTGCGGGATCTACGCCAATCGGGGTCGGTACATTCCGACAGGCCTGGCTGACGCCCAAGGAGCAGATTGTAGTGATTGGTCCCACTCAGCCAAGACCAGACTGTCCCTACCTGAGGAAACCATTTAAAACCGAACAAATTGGATTGTCCAGGCAGATCGAAACCTTCGAGTATGCCGATTCCAGAGGGATTACACCGGCAGATGTGGCTGCATTCGACGCCCTCATGTTAGCAGACGGCTGGACAGTGAAGGACTCTAAGCCGATGAACTATGCCAGATCAAATGACGGAAAGATGTGGCGAATCGATCCTGACGAAGTGCATCGTTTGCGAAAAGCACCGAATTGACGAGCTATCGCTCGACGTTGCGGACCGGTTCACTTCGGGACGATGAAGATTGCTCTTGTAAGTTACTCGACTCTCTCTTCACCACTCAATCTAACCGGGTCCGGCAGACTTTGCCATTCGGCCTGCTGAAAGGGCGAGAAAACGTGCTCGGTCGACACATAGCTGTCGGCCGCACCGGTGGGGCAAGCAGAAATACACAATCCGCATCCTTTGCACTGATCGTCATCGATACAAAACCGTCCGCCAATGTTTTGAATTGCCAGCAGAGAACACGCTAACTCACAAGCACCACAGCTAATGCACGTCGACGGATCGGTGACATGCTGGACCTTACGTATCCGCACTAAACTGTTCTCGCTGAAATCGCACCGGAACCTGCGATTGCAGCCCCGGCATAGCCCATCCGCATGTCGTAATCAGGTACAACTTCGTCCGGCATGTCCAGTTCCAACTCCAAAAGTCGCGTGCTAACGATTTCGAGATAATCATTCTGAAGCTGTTCTGCCGTTCTTGTCTTCAAGCCATACTCATAGTATTTGGCAAAATTTTCGCTATCCTCGGACGGTCGACCGGAAAAGCCAAGTCCCATCTTCATAAACTTTGGCACCGCCGCCTGAAGTTTCGCCTTTCCGGCATCACCCTCGAACTTAATGACCCTTTTCGCGGCCCAGACACCAAACGCCAGATGCCCCTTCTCTTCTTGCCAGATTCTTTCGCTCGTCTTGCGCCACGGCAAATAAGACGAGTCCTTGTATTGACCTAAGAATGCAACAGCCGCAGGGGTGACGACGGTAGAGAACATGGCAACATCTACCCAGTCGGTAAATAGAGGCGTCCAATTCTCAAATCGAAATCCATTAATCACCTTCACAACTCGAGGATCTGGATCGCGCGGGTTTTCCAATAAATGCCGCACTCGCTTATTAACGTCGATTCCCAATGGCGCCAGAATATCCCAGCAATACCAGGCGTGCCCGAATTCTTCCATGGCCTTCTTTGCGATCCGATACGCTTCTTCCGGACGTGGAGCCAATCGCTGATTCTCCAAGACTCTTTGGCCCCCGGCAAATTCGGAATCGGCCTGAAAACACAGTAACTCGACCAGAGCACTCCGATAGTCACTCGGTAGCTCGTCGCCCGCGTCATATGTGCGCATAGTCCAACCTCTCATGGAAAACTACCGCAATTGTCCGCGCGCGGACGTCCGATACGAATCAGCCGAAGGAATGATTGCTGAGAATGGTCCTTTCGGATGAGCACCGGCAATCAATCCTCCCTATGAGCACCTTCCGGCGATAAGGAAACAGCCCGCCTGCTGACAACAGTCTCGGTTAGCGAATGCATAGTTGCGCCGCTCTGACTTTCCCGATTCACCCCTCGGGAAATCCATAGCAAACAGTCACAAGTGCACAGGACGCTAGTATGTTGTGCCTGAAGTCCGGCGACGGACTATTCTAAGTGGCGTTAAGCCAGAACGGGAAAAGCCCCGGTGAAGCAGGGACCACAAATCAGAGGCATCTCCAAGTCTCATGCTCGTGAGACGCTGTTTTAGATCGTTAATGAGGTGCAGCTCGGTATGAAAATGTTTCTCGGCGGGAACCACATACGGTGTGGTTTAACCGCGACAATTTTGGCGCTGTCTGTATCTATGATACCAAACACGGTTGCATATGCCGTGCGAGTAGCTTCTCCGCAAGATGTGCTGGAACGCAGCGATAAAGGCACGACCGCCACAGGAGAGACATTAACGACGGTCGGTCCCGGAGGGGAAACGCATCAAACCACCGACGGATCTCTGCCTACGCTGACAACGCAGCAAGGAACGCCAGTTGCAGACGATCAAAACACGCTGAAAGCAGGACCGCGCGGACCGAGTCTTATCGAAGACTTCCATGCACGCGAGAAACTGTTTCATTTCGATCACGAGCGTATCCCGGAACGTGTTGTGCACGCCCGTGGCTTCGGGGCACATGGTTACTTCGAACCATACAAATCTCTTTCCGATGTAACTTCTGCAGATTTGTTTCAGCGTGCCGGCGAGCGCACTCCAGTGTTTGTGCGCTTCTCCACCGTAGCAGGCAGCAAAGGCTCCGGGGATATGGCTCGGGACGTCCGCGGTTTCGCCGTTAAATTTTACACAAAGAAAGGCAACTGGGACTTAGTTGGAAACAACATTCCTGTTTTCTTCATTCAAGACGGTATCAAGTTTCCCGACATCGTCCATTCTGTAAAAGAAGAACCCGATACCGGTTTCCCGCAAGCAGCCAGCGCTCACGACAATTTCTGGGATTTCATCTCGCTTTCGCCGGAAACCATGCACATGATAATGTGGGTCATGTCCGATCGCGCAATTCCTCGATCACTGCGCTTCATGGAAGGATTCGGTGTTCATACCTTCAGACTCGTAAATGGACAAGGCAAGAGCACGTTTGTGAAATTCCACTGGAAGCCAAAGCAAGGCATGCAGTCGGTCGTGTGGAATGAAGCCGTAAAGCTTAATGGCGCCGATCCGGATTTTCACAGACGTGATTTGTGGAACGCAATTCGCGACAAACACTTTCCCGAATGGGAATTGGGTGTACAACTATTTGACGAAGAGTTTGCGAAGAAATTCGATTTCGACGTGCTGGATGCAACAAAGCTGATACCGGAAGAACTTGTACCGGTTCAGAAAGTAGGTCGGCTGGTGCTGGACAAAACTGTAGATAACTTCTTTGCCGAAACAGAACAAGTGGCTTTCTGCACTCAAAACATCGTGCCGGGGATAGATTTCACAGACGACCCGCTGTTGCAGCTGCGCAATTTCTCCTATTTGGACACGCAACTCAAAAGACTCGGTTCCCCCAATTTCACGCAACTGCCGATCAATGCACCAAAGTGCCCAGTGTTCAATTTTCAACAAGATGGACACATGACCACTGCTAATCCAAAAGGACGAGTCAACTACGAACCGAACTCATGGGGCGGACCGCGAGAGAATCCTTCGACCGGATTTACAAGTTTTGCAGAAGTAGTAGCCGGTCAAAAAGTACGAGCCCGTTCGGCGTCGTTTTCGGATCACTACAGCCAAGCAAGACAATTTTATATAAGCCAGACGCCGGTCGAGCAAACTCACATCGCAGACGCGCTGACCTTCGAACTCTCGAAGGTAGAGAAACCCGCAATCAGAGAACGAATGGTCGGACATCTAGAAAATATTGATGCTGGACTTGCGCAGAAAGTCGCAACCGGATTGGGCATACAACCCTTACCTCCTGCCGCCAAAGCAGCGCGTCCAACGAAGATGGACCTTCCCCCGTCGCCGAAATTGAGCATTTTGCAAAACGGTCCCTCGTCATTCAAAGATCGTCGCATCGGTGTGCTCGTCACGGATGGTGTCGACATCAAATTGTTGAATTCCGTCAGAGAAGCAGCCGCAAGGGAAGGCGCAGAAGTAGCAATCGTGGCGCCCACCATAGCAGGTGTCGATGCAAGTGATGGATCGCACGTCGCAGCAGACATCAGACTAAACGGCGGTCCCTCTGTTCTTTTCGACGCCGTTGCACTGTTAGTTACGCCTGATGGAGCAGCAAAATTGGCAACAGATTCGAATGCAAAGGACTTCGTATCCGATGCCTTCGCGCACTTAAAAGTAATCGGCTTCACTGATGCGGCGGGGACGCTGCTAACCAAGGCAGGAGTAGATCCGGACGATGGTGTTGTTGCAATCCGAGCTCCGGAAGATGCAACTTCGTTCCTGACTTCGTGCCGAAAGATTCGACTGTGGAATCGCGAAGCAAAACTGAAAATGTCATCTCTAGCGGTGCCATCAGTGGAGATCGGATCGCGATAACGAGCGCCCGCGCAAGTCAAGTCGTGGAAGCCCGCTCTCCCGGGGCTTCCGCGACGTCAGTCCGGTGGACTCGCACAAAGAGTTGCGTCGCGAGACTATCGCTGTCAATAATGCGTTATGCCCGGGAATTTCACGGATGCCTGGTGAAGGCCGCGCGCAGTAAACTTTACAGAAGGAAAGGCTCTGTCGAGGGAGCCTCGAACCAGGTGACAGTTACGTGAAGGATCTGAGATTAGCTCAGAGCGATTTACTGGCAGTAAAGGCAGATCGCAATGCGGGAGCTGAACTCCTGCATTCAGCAGCCTACGCCGGGCTGCAGGCACCACTCAGCGGTGTTGCGCAGCTAACGGATAGAATTGCGGGCACGAATCTTCTCCCTTCGGTCAACTTCATGGATGCACCTAAGGAGCAAGAGTTCCTCAGCACAAAATGGCATGCGCAACAAGTCGGATCCATGCTCGGCATGACCGTTCCCTTCCTCCTGCTGCACAAAGGCGTGGGCAAATGCGGAGAGTTTGCTTTCGGAAAGATAGAAAACACCATGGTCAATCAGACCGCATTAATGCGGCGAGTAGTGGGTGAATCAATGGTTTCCGGAGCTCTATTCGAGGGATTGCTCCACCCGACCGACGCAGCTCACTGCATACAAAACGAAGACTTGCTGGTTAGCAGGATCAAGCAATCGATAACCGGAGCAACAACATTTGGTGTTTTGGCCGGATGTGCGACAAAGTTGCAATCGCTGGCAGGATTCGAGCGAAGTCTTTCCGCATCAGTCCTTCGCAGTGAAATCGGGACTACAATGGCGGCAGGAATTCCTGCTGGAGCAATAAATGCGGAACTGACTTCGCGCCTGAACCGCGGTTCCGGTGCCACTTGGTCCGAAGCGGTCCAAGGAATGTATACCTTCTCCATAATCGGCGGAGCAATTGCCGGAGGAAAACATGTCTACGGCCGGACATCCAGTGAAGGTGCTCTTAGAACTTCATTTCGAAACCCGGAACGACGTACGCCCGGTGCAGAGACCAGTCTTGCGACGCAAGTGCATTTTAGTCTGGGTGAGGTTGGACGCCTCGGCTCGACTGAGCAAATTATCGTAGCGGCAGCGCACGAAGCACCGGTCGTTCATGACGCAGCATCGGCACAACCAGCAGCGCCGAAACTGACAGACCGCCAGGGACGTCCAGCCTACGACCATCCCTGTCTGCGTCAGTTGCAAATTCCTGAGAATCATCCAAACCCTTTGCTGGCGCGCTACGAGGCCGCATGTGCATCAGCCACGACTAGGGCTGGATACTATCACTCCTATTTGATCGCCCACTATGCCCATTCTGTACCCACAGAGCCGGTGCTCGCCTTTATCAAAGCTCTAGGTCCGGTAGTCGAAGTTGGTGCGGGCACCGGTTATTGGAGCGCACTGTTGCGGGCTCGGGGGGCGGAGGTGCATGCTTACGATAATTGGAGCAGCTCTAGTTATGCCGCAAGGAATACATGGACAGAAGTAGCCACTGGCGATGCAGCAATGACGGGGAAGCATCCCGATCACACGCTACTGCTCTCCTGGCCGAGTGCCGGTGCAGGTTCAAAGGCACTAGAGAATTTCAAAGGTAATCGTATGATCTATGTGGGCGAGATAACACACAGCAACTACCGCAACAGCGCCCCGAGGCTACCCGAGAGAGAGACATGGCATTGCGACATCATGGGAGATACTCAATTCTTTGAGATGCTGCAGCGAGATTGGAATCTGGTGGCGCGGCTTGATACGCCGCAGTTAACCCCTTCTGTAAATGACGCAATGTATTACTTCGCACGAAGGTCTCGCGTCGAAAAGCTGGTCGAACGTAATCGCGCACGTGTGGCAGAACGAGAAGAGCGAGCAGAAAGAGCGCGACGCGCTAGATAATTTCGTCTTTCCGCAAGTTCTGATCACCCTTTGGCACATCCGCAGGCTTAACGCCTGCGTCAGGTACTTTTCCGAAGTCACCAAGAATTGTCTTCGCCGGACAAAACTTGACGAGCGGACAGCCTGTGCAATGCACTGCCATGGCGATGGGACAGATAATCATGGATGAGGTCCTCCTTCTGCAGGGACAATAGGTTGTCAGCTAGTCCAAACCCACGGATAACCGGCGCTCTTGCCTTTACGATAGGCTTGCAGCTCGGCACGAAATGAGTTGGTCAGAATCTCCGACCGCAGAGATCGCATCAATCCCCACACGTGATGCTCCACCACGTAGCTGATAACGCCCACTGCAGAATTCGGAGCTGGTATCAACCAACCTTCAGTTATCAGGTCAAAGGAATCCCTATCGGTTTCCAACAATGTCAGGCTGCGATTATTCCTTTCCAGACAATGAGCCAAGAGAAGCTGGCTTTCCATGGACAACACTTTCAAATCTGCAATTGTGGTCGGTGTAATCTTCATGGTTACGCCTCCCCCAGTGATTCGGCAGGCGCAACAGGTGAAACAGGAAGCAACCGCAGTTTGAGCTCGCGGGCCAATTTTTCCAAAACCAGGGGATGACTTTTCAGGCTCAGCGCCAAGCGCTGATTTGCTGAGCTACCAATCTTGAGCGCAAATGGAACTATGTAGTGATAGCCGGGGTTGCCATCAGAACTCTGATCTGAATCTCCGTTCTTCATAAATCCTCTCTTTGGGTGAACCACCAGAGGATTTACAGGTAACAGCAGCGGTCTCAAGCCGGGGTGTAAAGACTACCCGGAGAAATCCGTAATACCGAGCATAATGGCAGTATGACACAACATTCAACTTCACGTGCGAATGTGAAGTCACCAAATACGCTATCACCTGATCCGCCCGAGGACGAAGGGAATTAGCAACAGGTCAAGACCAGCTGCCATTTTAGTCATCGTTGATGAGCAGTCAGGGAGTTCGATTATCTGCATCCGCCGCGATAACCGCGACCACCACCGGTGAAGGCTTGGATTGTGTTGATTATCTGAGCAGCCTGGTTGCCACGATACCCTTGGTTGAAGCCACCACCGTAGCCTCTGTTGTAGCCCTGGTTCCAGCCGCCATTGTAGCCTTGGTTCCAACCGCCATTGTAGCCACCGCCGCCGTAGCAACCGCCTCGACCGCCGTTAATCTGATTCAAGAGCAAGTTTGTGCCGATTTGAATGCCTGCGTTGGTCAGCTGACGACCGATGTTATTGTCGTAATGCTGACGACCATTGAAGCCGCCTTGATTGCATCCGCCGTTACCATAGCGCTGCCCATAGTTGATTTGATCGTAGTAGCGCTGCTCATCATAGTAGCGCTGCTGTT
Source organism: Candidatus Obscuribacterales bacterium (assembly GCA_019752635.1). Lineage (GTDB taxonomy): Bacteria > Cyanobacteriota > Vampirovibrionia > Obscuribacterales > Obscuribacteraceae > JAKFUT01. Next base: position 20,140 of record JAIELX010000089.1, read on the forward strand.
GATCCCAATACTGTTGTTGCTGATTCCACTGCCCGTAGCCTTGCTGTTGCTGCTGCCACTGCTGCTGCTGCTGCCAGTTAGGATGACGTTGCTGGTGCTGCTGCTGCCATTGTTGTTGCTGCCAGGCTTGTTGTTGGTAGCGCTGTTGCTGCTCCCATTGTTGTTGTTGATAGCGCTGTTGCTGCTGCCACTGCTGTTGCGGATTAAAGCGCTGTCCGCCTCCATTGCAGGCGCTTTGCCAGGCGGCTTCATTTTGATAGCGCGCATCATATCGCGGCGCTTGCTGGTAGCGAGTATTTACTCCGCAGGTACCGGCAACCTGGTCATACACCTGACCGTGACCAGGGGCCGTGTTGTATCGCGGATCGTATTGCTGATCGGCAACTTGAACTGGAAAATGAGATCGCCAATCAAAACCTTGAGCACCACTCTGTCTTTCGACAACAGGGTTCCCCGCCAGAGGCTGAGTGTCGGAAATAACCGGTTGATTCTGCGTTCCCGTCGGACGATACACGTCTTGAGGCAGCTCCGGAGCCGCCAATGGAGGTGTTCCGTAGACTTCATTCATTACTCGGGGATCTAGCAACCCCGTGCCACTGTTATAGGACTCGCCCGTTTCTCGGGAAGGAACTCTTTCGCTACCAGACATTGAACATCTCCGAACGCCAATAAAGGAAATGCAGTTTACCCATTGGCGACATTCAACTGCTTTGCGAGACTAGGGTCAATGGGAATTTCCCCACGAGCCGGCGTCCCCGGGGTTGAACCCGCCATCGGGCGGGCATTCTTCTTACATGATAAAATTCCAAAAAAGCTTGTGGTTGGGTAAAGGCGGGAGAACGGACATGGGAAACTGGCGCTTTTTACTGCTGTTGTCGGCAATCACCCTGCTAGCGACGAGCAGTAGCGCTTATGCTGCGCCAGAAGTGGGTTGGAGCATCAGACAGACCGCCAAAGGCTCGCCAATGGGCACTGGGGCGACGATTACCATCACGCCGACCGGAATGCGCACATCTGATCCTAAATCCGGCGTCTCAATGTTTACCAAGGGCCCGAACTGGAATGTATTTTTGTTCAATACGCAAACCGGTAACATTTATCAAACGACTCTGCCACAGTGGATTCAGTCTATTCAGAAACGGAAGGCAGCCAATGGCGGGCGGTTCGACGGCGCTAACTGGAAACGCGGCGGCACGACACAGATTGCCGGCGTAAGAGCTTACGAGTTCGCAATCGACCGTCCGGTCGCGGGCAGAACTCTGCGAGGACCTGACGGTAAACCCAAAGTGATTCCTTCCATAGCCGCAGCGAAACTATTCGTGGCGCAAGACATTGTGACGCCACCACAAGTATCGGATTTGGTGTCCAAAATCTACGGCGTGCCCGACTGCCAACGAATTCCTTTGCGCATGGAAGTGACCGAGGCTGGTAAACGCCCCGTGCTTGCCGTCGACACAATAAGCATCGCCAGAGTAAATGTGCCTGACGCCATGTTTCAGGTTCCCCCGGGACTGAAACCGGTGAAATCGGATATGGAAGTGTTCATCGATCGCAAAAGCATGGACCAACTCGATGACATGCTGAAGGACCTGTAAACAAGATCGAACTGCAATTGCGAAGATCACGTCCAGTGCCGGTTGGAAGATGCTGCTGGCGATCTCATTCCAGGACCTAAGCTGATTACCAGCGGGCTTGGGCTTTTCTCTCCGGCAGCGGGTGCGACTTGATGAATTCGTCGTAAGGTCCCTGGAAGTCGATCAGTCCTTCCGGGGTGAATGCCAGAATTCGCGTCGCGACTTCCGACACAAGATCTCTGTCGTGCGAAACAACAAACACGTTACCCGGAAATGCCGACAATCCCTCTGCAAGGGCCGACACGCTCTCCAAATCAAGGTGATTAGTCGGCTCGTCCAGAATAACCACCGGTTTCTTGATTAGCATCATTCGTGCAAGCAACATACGCGCGCACTCCCCGCCGGACAAGCCCTCCGTAGGCTTTAGCGCGTCATCGCCGGAGAAAAGCATTCGTCCGAGCAGCCCTCTGATATGCTGCTGCCCTTCATCTGTTTCATACTTCATGAGCCAATCCAACGCGGTCATTCCGGGCGTAATCTCGTGAGTGTGATCTTGGGGATAATAGTTAAACTCGCCGCCGAAGCCCCATTTGACAGTACCGTCGTCCGGAGGCAATTCGCCGATCAGACAACGCAGCAACGAAGTTTTTCCGACTCCGTTTGCACCGATGATCGCCACTCTTTCTCCACGCAAGATTTCGAGATTGAAATTTTCGAATAACACCTTATCGCCAAAAGATTTCGTCAGCCCTTTAACGATCAATGTTTCTCTGCCAGCGGGCTTTTCTTGTTCGAAGCGAATAAATGGTCTGGCAATATTGGAACGCTTCATGTCGGTAATCTGCAGTCGCTGAATCTCTTTCCTTCGAGACTGCACCTGGCTTGCGCGTTGACCGGCGGCGAAGCGCGCAACAAACTCTTGCAGTTGGGCGATCTTCTTAGCCTTATCGCGATTGGCTGCTTCAATTTGCGATCGCGCTTGTATTTTCTGCATAACCATATCGTCGTAACAGCCGGTGTATACGATGATTGTTTGGTAGTCGATATCGGCGATGTGTGTACACACTGAATTCAGGAAGTGACGGTCGTGTGATATCACCACTAGTGACCCCTGATAATCACAGAGAAATTCTTCAAGGAAGTGAATGGTGTCCAGATCCAAGTGGTTAGTTGGTTCGTCGAGCAGCAGCGCGTCAGGTTCACCGAACAGAGCTTGCGCCAACAATACCCGAAACTTGAAGTCTGTTTGCAGAGTGCTCATCAACTCGTTGTGACGGTCTTCCGTGATGCCGATCCCTTGCAGGATCTCACCGGCCTCATACTCGGCCATGTATCCGTTTTCGTCAGCGATGACGGTTTCAAGCTCTGTAAGACGGTTTATTTCAGCGTCGGTATGCTCTGATTTCTCGCACAAAGCATCCCGCTCTTGCATTGCCGCCCAGAGCGCTTTGTTGCCCATGATTACAGTGTCAATAATGCGTTTATCGTCAAAGGCAAATTGGTCCTGACTCAATACGCCGACCTTGCGCGGACGCGAGACCGTGCCCTTATTGCTGGGCTCATACTCACCGGTCAGAATTTTCATGAAGGTCGACTTACCGGCACCGTTCGGTCCTGTCAGTCCGTACCTGTTACCCCGGTTGAAAGTTACCGTGACATTCTCGAAAAGAACATTGGTGGCATGTGCCTTAGTTACGTTGTTTACCGTGATCATTTGAATATAGGCTCGCGCGATTCCGTCGGAAATGACGCGCTACCTGCGCGCCGCCAAACCGAGTATTATAACGCCCGGCAGGCGGAGCGGATCCGTCGCAAAACCCGAGAGTAACCGCCATGACAGACCATCTGAACGAAAGTAGAGAACTCGTCGCCATTCTTAACACGGTGTTCCACCAGCTCGACCGAAATCACGACAACGTACTGCAAGCCGCCGAATTGGACGGCGCAGTCATTGATCCTGCGCTTACGGCAGAGTTCGCGTCGGCGGTAGCGGTTCTCAAGGCCGGATTTGCCGACATTAGAGAATTGCACAAGGAAGGCTGGTTTGCACGCAAAAACGGCATCACCCTGGGCGATCTCCTGGTTTTCGAAAAACTGCTGCTCATGGAAGAAGCCGCAGAGTCGGAGAGATACGATCATTTGCTGGGTCTCACGGAGCATGTCAGAGAACGAGTGATCGAAGTCGCGCGCATGAAGAGAGACTTATACAGCAACATGTCCGCGCCTCTGGAAAGCATAGTGCCGGACGCAATAAGACAAGGCATGGTAGGCGATTGCTACTTCCTTGCAGCTCTGGGCTCGGTTGTTGCAACCAATCCGCAGATAGTGACCAGAATAATCAAAGCGCATGACGACGAGACTTTCACCGTAACTTTTCCCGGTGCCAGAGAAGAACCAATCACAGTGCAAGCACCAGGCATGGTAGAGCTGTCACTCTACGCGCAAATCACTCAATACGGCATCTGGCCGGCAGTACTTGAGAAGGCTTACGGGCAGTACTTGAACAACACGAAAGGCTACAAGCACACAGTCATACCGGCCGATGCAACAGAAGCCGCACAGCACGTTTACGAGTCCTTCGACCTCTTGACCGGTCAGATGGGAAGATGGCAGTTTCTCGCTGAGCTGTCCGATGAGGACCTCAGCAAATCGCTTACGTCATCGTTTCGCGAGAAACGCGCCGTAGCGGCGGCGACCTACCCATCCGCCAAAGGCGACCGGGACCTAACCGTCGACGGCATTCCCGCTCAACATGCCTACAGCGTTCTGGCATGGAATGACAAAGTCGGTCGGCTCACACTGCGGAATCCTTGGGGAGCCGGTGCACATGCCGAACCGGAAAACAGCAGGCATGAACCGGAAGACGGGCGCCGGGACGGAGTCTTCAACATGAACCTTGACCATCTGCGCCGAAATTTCGTCGCTCTATACTACGAAGACTGGCTCCCCGACGCACAGTACGTGTAAATGGGCATTCACAGCTATCACAATTTAAGCAGACACCGGCAGGTTACCAAGCCGCAGTGCGAATAGAGTCTCTAGAGACCATCGCGGTAAATACCTACATCCTCGGATTTGTACATCTACTCCTCACCGCTGAACCTCATCCGACGGGATGATGCATCACAGGCGCCACTTCCCTATACTGTGGATGACCCGAACTTGTTGATTGATCGCTGCTTCTAAGACATCCAGAGCTTTCGTTTATGCATCCGGGCGTAACTACTTAGACAAAGCAGGTGAAGGGTGAATGCTCTCGTTATCGCCCTCATGGAAGATCCACAACAAGCGTGCACGATTAAGTCTTGCCTGCACGAAGCCGGTCATACGGTCATTGTGGTCGAAAATTTCTTGGAGGCCAGGGTTGCTCTCCTGGAAGGTCATTGTAATCTCATCCTCAGCGATGTTCACTTACAAAACGGTGGCAACGTTTTTGATTTTATCAAGTGGTGCAAACGGGAGCCGCATTTAAAGCCAATTCCCTTCGTTCTCCTTAGTGTTGCACCACCTGAGACGGCAAAGTATCTCAGCGAAGGTGTGCGAGTCGCGGCCCGTATGTTTGGCGCGGCCAAATACATCTCTTTATCGAAATTTGAACCTGGTTCTCTAATGGCAGAACTGGCTGAGTTTCTTCCAGAACCAAAGGTAAAGCCAAGAAAATTGTGATCCCCCTGCAAATCATAGTTTCTGTCTTCCTTCGGACTTTGCTGCTCGCCGCTAGCATCTGCCGGTTTTACCACTGCAGGTAATTTGGAGAAATCTACTTTAAATGGAATCAACTGTCCTCGGTACCAGTCGGGCAGAGGAGGTAGCTTCAACCTGCCAACGGCATCAAGTGCCAATTTTTCGTTTACTGTGCCGTCTCCGCTAATAATATGAGTCGCGAAACTGCGCCGGCTTTTTGTTACCTTCACCTATAGAATTTTGCTCGTTGCACCAACTTTTATCCACGTCGGTTCATGGGATTCGGCAAGGACGTAAACCTTTGAGCGACGGTGCCAAAATGCTGATTACGACAGTACAAGATTCGCCCGGAATCTACAGCCCGCGAAAAATTACTCTCAGCGCGAACCGGTTGCCGCCCAAGAGACTGCGACTGAAAGATTAAATTTGGCAAAAGCTGATCACAGCTTTGAACTTTTTTGAGCTCTCAGACGTTTATAGGGATAGGACGTTTTCGGTAGGGACTGCCTATGAAGAACCAGATCATTCTATGCTTCCTGACTATCTGTTGCACTGCTGCAACACCTGCCTGTCCACAAATCGAGCACAGCATTGAGTCGTCTGATGCGCAATCCCTGCATGTTTTGAACAGACTGACATTTGGACCACGTCCGGGAGATCTGGAACGGGTGAAGGGAATGGGGGTCACTTGTTATATTGAGGAGCAACTCAATCCGTCGTCGCTGCCGCAGGCTGCCGAGGTTTCTGCCTACCTGCAGTCGCACGAAGACCTCTCCATGACCCCTGCCCAGCTTTACCTCACTTACGGGCGGCCTGTGCAGGCTATGGTTGGAGGAGGAGTCTCCAATGATCCTGACTCCCAGAGGCAGCTTCAGAGGGTGGTGCGAGAAAATTACGGCAAGGTTGTTGATGATTTTAGTGGAGAGCATATTGTCCGAGCCATTTATTCGCCTCGTCAGCTTGAAGAGGTGATGACTGATTTCTGGTTTAACCATTTCAACGTTAGCAAAGATAAAGGACTTGGCCATGTCTGGGCCGGTAGTTTTGAAGACTTGGCGATCCGTCCGCACGCCCTGGGGAAATTCAGAGATTTGTTAGGGGCGACTGCGCACCATCCGGCTATGTTGTTCTATCTAGACAACTGGCAAAACTGTGTGCCTGGAGGTGAGCCTCTTTACCAGGGACAGCAAACCAAACCACAGGGAACGGGTATCAATGAGAATTACGCCCGTGAACTTATGGAGCTTCACACCTTGGGCGTTGCGGCTGGTTATACACAAGAGGATGTAATTGCACTGGCTCGTATTCTTACCGGTCTGGGAATTCCATCCAGGCGAGACTATAGACAGATGTCTGCCGACACACAGATCACTTATGTATTTAATCCCCGGCGGCATGATCCTGCAAGCAAAGTATTTCTTGGAAAGAAGATAGCCGGCAGTGGTGAGCATGAAATCGAAGAGGCCCTCGATCTTTTGGCCTCTTCACCGGCTACGGCTAATCACATCAGCTACAAACTGGTGCAGTATTTCATCGCTGATGATCCCCCAAAAACTGCCGTAGCAGCCTGTGCTCAAACCTTTCAACGCACCGGTGGTGATATCAAAGCGGTCCTGCGCACCTTGTTCCAGCGACATGAATTTTGGGATCCTCAATACCGCAGTGCAAAGTTCAAAAGCCCACAACGATACTTGACCTCAGCACTGCGGGCATCTGCACTGCTTACTGAGCCAGGCAGACCGTTGTTTTCATTTCTTCTCTCAACCGGACAACCGATATACGGTTGCCTGACGCCTGACGGCTACAAAAACACAAAAGACGCCTGGCTCAATCCTGACGGTCTCTTAAAAAGAGTGACGCTGGCGAATGAGATGAGCACGGGACAGATGGCCGGTGCCAGAGGGCGGGCAGCTGATCCACGACGTGTGGTGAATGCTATCGGCAAAGGAATGGAAGCTAAGACCCGGGCGGCATTTGCCAAAGCCCCTGAGGGCATGAAGTCCGCAGTGCTGCTGAGCAGTCCGGAATTTATGAAGTATTGAGGTAAAGGTCGCAGTCCGGAATTTATGGAGTATTCGCGGTGGTGGATCAATTATGAATCGACGAGAATTTCTCAAAGCAACAGCTCTGGCATCTTTGTCATCGGTGACACCACTTAACTTGTGGGCAGCGAACACCAGCGAGGCAGTCAACAAGAAGTTGCTAGTGATCCTTTTGCGCGGAGCCGTGGATGGACTGAACGTTGTCATACCGGCAGGAGATAGAAGATATTACGAGCTCAGACCGACTATAGCGATTAAGCCGGGTGCAGCACTCAACCTCGATGGTTACTTTGCTTTGCATCCTGCCCTGGCACCGATGATCAGTCTGTGGAAAAGTAAAAATCTGGCTTTTGTGCACGCGTGCGGCTCACCAGATCCAACCAGATCTCACTTCGACGCGCAAGACTTCATGGAAAGCGGCGAGCCGGGCGTGCGGTCTGCCCAGACTGGCTGGCTCGATAGACTGCTTTTGTCGCTGCCGGATAATCATTCCGCAGTGAGAGCAATCAACTTTGGTCCGACCATCCCCCGCATCTTTTCTGGCTGCAATAGGGTGGCCAATGTGACAATAACAGGCAATGGCAGGAACAACAGTCCCATGGCGCTGCGCGAAGTCCCTCAACTGATTGCCAATTTGTATAGTGACGATCCCATGCTCAGTGCCACTTTTCGCGAAGGTGTCAGCGCCAGACAGACAATCAGCAAAGATATGGCAGGAGAGGCACCGCCCAGCAGAACTGAAATGGAACTTGCGAACAGGGGTGCCTCCGCGCCTACGCCAGGGTTTGGCAGGCAGCTGGCCAGGTTCTTGCTCAAGGAGCCGACCATGCAGGTGGCCTTCGTCACCTTTGGCGGCTGGGACACACATGTCAGCCAGGGCTCCGACACTGGACAGCTAGCAGACAAACTGGCAGTGCTTGGCGCAGGTCTGACTGAGCTCTACCAGAGCCTGGGCGATATGCAAGATAACGTCACTACTGTGGTCATGTCTGAGTTCGGGCGAACCGCGCATGAAAACGGCAACAGGGGCACAGATCATGGACACGGCAACGTGATGTGGCTGATTGGCGGCAGAATCAATGGTGGAAAAGTCTATGGGCAATGGAATGGTCTTGCAAATTCAGCCCTTTATGAAGGTAGAGACTTGCCGGTCACTACCGATTTCAGATCTGTTTTGAGCGCCGTTTTACATGGACACATGAACGTAGCAACCACAGCTTCGATTTTTCCAGGATTTACGCCCGACCGGCAGCTAGAGAATGTCCTAAAAGTGTAATAGCCTATCATCACCGCGTTCGCCGGTCTTTCGGCTCAAGGACTAGCCATTTCCACTTCCACTATTCTCGATGGTGAGCTTGGCAGTATTGGCATTGGAAAGCTAACTCTATTTTGGTTCGCTGACCATTTTCAATACAGAGATTTCAGGCGGGCAGGCGAACAGCTCGGACTGGAGCTCGCCTAGCCTGGTCAAATGCGGAGTCTGAAAGTGATCGTCCAAACATCCCTGGCTGACCCAATTTTCATAGAAGACGAAAGTTTTCGGATTATCAAGTGACACATGCAAATCATAGTTGATACAACCAGTCTCTTTGCGTGTCTTATTGACCAAATCCAGTAGCTCTTTCTCAACGCGGTCTTCTAAACCGGGTTTCGCTGTGAGCTTGGCTACCACGCTTACTCTTGGCATCGCACGTCCTCCACTGAGCACTCATGAATTCAATCGCACGCTAATGGTACAACGTATTGCACACGGAGCGGAGGTCCTATGAAGTATCCACCATTGCTGTCCGCCTTATTGGCAGCGCTATGTTTTGGCTTCTTCACCGTGGCGCGAGCTGCTGAGCAAACTCACGCCGACTTAATTTTGGACAATGCTTTCATTTACACCATGGATGGCGCGCGCAGTATTGC
>JAIELX010000151.1 GCA_019752635.1 Candidatus Obscuribacterales bacterium
AACGGAGGCTTCATTCGACGTTAGACTACCTCACACCCGAGGAAAAAGTGCAAAAAGGTAAGAAAGTGGCCTAGAGCGACTTTGTCCAGGCCACTGTCTACCAAAACTGGGGAAGGTCAATCTGCTCAGCAATGTCGTTAACGCGTTCAGCAGACGTGAGTGGTATCGCTCGCAATTCGCCTGCCAGAGCGTCAACTGCTTCGGACAGTTGCAAAAAATTGATTTCCTCCTGTGCCCGCTCCGGAGCCGGCGGCTTGGGAGATGAGGGGAACAACTGCGTCAGCGGAGCGAAGAGAACCAAAGAAGAAGTCACCACCAGGAACGTGAGCGCAACTATGTCGCGCAGAAAGTCTCTGAAGTTTCGAGTCTTCGGATTCATTTTTGTGCCTCTCAAAAAAGCATTGAACTATGAACAAGCCACTTGTGGAAGGATGTCAGCGATAGCCCGATGATGAAAGCCGATGCGCTGATCTATCCTGCACTATGTGCATGGTCTAAGTATTTCTAGTCCACTTAGAATGAAGCTTGCGGTACGGCTCAAAATGCCGCGGACCGTTGGCAAACTTCACTTTGTGATTCGGCAGCATAGCTAGTTGCCCGTTTGCCAGTGAAAGGCAGTGAAGCAGATCGTTGCCTTCGTACCAGTCGACGGTGAACAGGTATGTTGAGGACAGCCACAAATTCCGTTTGGCAAAGTAGCAACTGCAAGGTTCTTTTGCCAGTTCCGCAAATTTGCAAACGGCGATCTTACCCTGCGCGCAAGTGTGGTAAGCAAGCTCCGCCAGTCCAAGATGCGGCTCTTGCGCTATTGCAGAAAGTTGCAGTGCGTGCAAAGGCAGGTATGAAAACACAGAGCCACCATCGAGCAGCACCTTGAAAGTCGGCACCTCTCCCGGGTAGCTTGAGAAGGCAAAGGCAAATCCCGGTGTGAGGTGTCCCTTGAAGGCGGGATCCATGTCGTAGAGGAATTCAGTGCGCACGAACAGGCGGAATCCAGGAATATCCGCATGTACGTTTGCTTGCACCACCGCTGCCGGCGTCGATACCGTCTTTGGTGGCAGCCGCGCAAGGAAGCGATCGATAACATGAGTTAGCGCAGGAAGAATGCGCAGGGAACAAGGATTGTCGTCGGGGCTTTCGTCGAACCGGCGATACTCATAGCGATCGACTCGCGACGAATCGAGCAGTTGCAGCTCAACAAGCTGGTTTACGTAGGTTGAAATTAGCTGCAACCCTTCTTCGAATTTGGTTGGCTTAAGTTCGTTGTCTTTGCGTTCGAGGAATACAACCCGGTCGCTGGCCGGGTCGAACAGTTGCACGAAGTCATGTAGACTGCGGATGCCGTCGATGACTGAGGGCTGGTTGAGATCGTACTTCGTTCGAATGAATTCAACGCAGGCGCGCGGATTTTCTCGCAGCCTTAGCAATGAGAATGCTGTGATCGCGTCAATGAATTCTGGAGTGGAGCTCACTCCCGCGGGTGCGACGAATTGCTGTCGCACCCACTGCGAGGCTTTGATGTGCTGCAGCCCGAGTTTGGATGCTACTGCATCGGCAAATGGGCTTTTGCCGGATTTTGATCGGCCCAGGACAAAAATCTTCATTTGATTTCTTTCGAGTGAGATCAGCAGGGGTTGACGGCGGGTTGGTAGACGTGATTGACGCACTGCGTGACGATGGCGAAGACGACATGATTCTTCGGCACCCATTCGGCAGACGTTTTGGCAACAACAATGCCTGCACCTTCACGGCGCTTGCCATCACTGTCATCGACAATGATGTACATTACTTTGAACTGGTCCTGGGAAAAGACACTGCGCGCGATCATTCGCTCAGCGTGCCATCCCAACTCAGTAAGCGGATGACAGTCACCCTCGATTTGTACCGGTCCTGTGGAGATTCTACTGCTCGGAATGCATTCGAACGCGTAGCCGAACTCGTGGGCGGACCTCTCGTGCAGGTACATGGCTCGATAGAGCATGCCGTTGGCCCGGCCCTTGCGCAAGGTGCCGGAGGCATGCTTGTTAATGAAGTCGACTTCGCTCATGGTGCGAATGCCCACCAGTCCGGACAGCACCGCGGACGACCGAATTCTTCTTGAAAGCGGTACAACAATGGTTTCCATTGCTAGATTCCTTTGATAAAGGAGGAAGGGTTTCAGTGAGACTTGCCCAATTTTGGACGCTTTGTCGAGAGCAGCTTCGCATCGGCCTTTGGAAAAGACAGGCACTATTTTTGGCAGGAGTATCAGGGGACCGGCGCATCAGCTCTTACCGGAAGTCATCGTTCATGCCACCGTTTCACGAACAGTGCGCAATTCTTCGTCATTTAGCAGCTTGAGCCGCTCGATAATAAGCAGCACCTCTTGTCTGGCGCTAAATGACATTGGCGCCTGGCTGATGAAGTGGGCAATGCCTCTGCCCTGTTCGTGGCCGTGCAAGCTAACGCGTAACGCGATAACACCGGAGACTTCCGCCAGAGCATCCTGCGCGGTCAGCGAGCTACGGATCGCGTCTTGCATCGTTTTCGCGTCGACCTCAAGAGCATAAAGATGGGCCGCGAAGTTTCCCGCTTCGTGCATGTGAGTGCAAAGAGGGATTAGCTTGTCCACGTCAATGTTAACACCAACCTCCTCCCTCGCCTCACGCAGGCACGCCTGGCGTGGTGTTTCGCCGGGATCTACTTTGCCGCCCGGGAAACCAAAAAGGCTATCCCAGCGCAGTTGCATCAGAATGTAGGCAAAAGATTGATCTTGGGGGCAGTCGATCGGGCGATCATAGCCCGTGTAGGGACGCACATCGCGGCAAAACATCGCAAGGAAGGCACCGTTGCGCTCAGAAAGCTGCTCAACGGGTACCTCGACAATTCCGGCTGGCGCGGCGCCCGCTTGGTCCGTGTCGTCCGAGACTCGCATTGACAATGCCTGCTGTCGCAGATACGTTGCGAAAAACTGTAGGAGTGCCATCAATCCAAAGAGAGCCGAAAGCAAGCAGGTCAGAAACATAAACAATTTCATTTGAGACCTTTCAAAGATAGTGGCCGCAACGCATTGCGGTGCGGCCACCGGTTGGTGGAAAATCAGCCCGGCAGAGAGTCTGGCGTTAGTGCGGTTTTCTTGCAACTGAAGAAGGAAGAATCGATGAAACCAGTGTGCCCCATACCGGCGCATCAAGAAGCCGCCCGGAGTGCGGGCACGTGGTTTTCCCACAAGCGCGACAAGTCAGCAATAGGTGCACAGACGAAGATACTGCGAACTCGGTTCTTGAACGGCGTTCCGCTCTTGCGGGGGGGGGTATTTATCGAAGTCGCTCTCTCTAACTGCTAAACTGCGCTCCAGTTACGAACAAACGAAACGTGAGAATCTACTGCCAACCTACTTTTGTTGCCGTACGCAGGGAAGGGCTTTAAGGTTAAAATGATCGGAATTTTCACGTTGCTACCACAGTTCGGAAACAACGGCTCACCGATGTGCATCAACTGCGCAGCGGTTGTGTCTCATTTGTGGCGTCGACTCGGGTGCGTCATGGCAACGATCCTGTAATTCTGCAGTGGGGCAGAGACTTGCGCAGACTGTCCAATGAGGCCTGATCTACCTCTGTATCAGACAAACCTAGCTCTTGCAGCCCGGTTAGTGCGCGCAGAACATGGACCCCTTTTGAAGTGATTCTCGTGTTAATGAGGAAGAGCGACCTGAGTTTACTCAGTTTTGCAATCAGCGGCAGGGCTGTATCGTCAATGTGCGTATTGGAATAATCTAGCGTCTCCAACGAAGGTAGATTTCTGAGGTATCGCGCTGAACCGCTGCTCAAAGCGCAATCAGCAACACGCAGGTATGAGAGTTTCGGAAAAGAGCCAAGACCGGACAGCGTAGAGTCTTCTATCTTTGTTGCCGAGAGATTCAGATATTCCAGATCAGACGTTCCGTTCAAACCGCGCATAAACATCTGCCGGACCGGATTCCCGCGAAGATCCAGATGCGTCAGTCGCAGATTCTTCAAAAGCATTAGAGCCTGATCGTCGGCAATCTCGCAATATGGCACATGCAGGCGATGAAGCGATCTAAGTCGAGAGATAGCCGCAATCTGCCTTTTGCTCAATCGATTCCACCCGATTATCAGGTCTTCAAGTCCGGCTACTGTTTGCAAGGCGGAAACACCGTCGTCCGACAATGCCAATCTCTGCAAATAGAGCCGTTTCACGGGACAAATGTTTCTCAGTCCAACTCCTGTTATGTTAGTCTCGCTCAGGTTAAGCGTGTCTAGATGTTTGACCCGGCCAAGCGGAGCAAGACCTGCATCACTGATTCGCACCCCGCTCAAGTTGATGGAGGTCAGATCTTCCAAATGCGCAATCGCTCGGACTAGCTCATCTGCACCATCTACCTTGGAAAAATCAATAGCTCGGACAGTACCGGGGGGAATGTTCTTGAGCCAGGAAAGATCTTTGCATCCGGCCTGTGAAGGTTGAATCAGAATGGATTCGCCGAGCGGAACCTTAACGGTTCCGGCAGCTGAGCGGTACCAACGGCGCAATGTTGGCGATTCTTTAAAGACAAAAATTTGTCCAACCGCTTTGTCGGGAAATCTGAGCACCCGGTAAGTGCACTTCTGTCCCGTGGGGTCGATGGCGTCAACGCTGGCAACGGGTACCACCACTGCCAGAAACAACAAACAGCTCACCGCTGGCAGTGTGTGTCTAGACAACAAGTTTGTATCCCAGACCGTGAACCGTGCGAATGAAGGAATCTCGATCAGGTAAATCTATCTTCCGCCGCAGTTTCATTATCGCCGTTCTCAGGGCGTTCTCAGTGGTGTCCTCGTACTTTCGCCAGACAACTTCCAAAATCTCCTCTGGCGTAAACAATCGTTCTGGCTGGCGAAGAAGTTCTTCCATCAGCGAAAATTCCTGTTTCGTCAAAAGGATCTCCTGCCCGTCGCGAAAGAAAGTCAGGGTCTGCGTATCCATAACGAACGGTCCGTACTTCAGCATAAACCCGCTGTTGCGTTCTTCCTTCCTCAAGCAGGCTTCCATGCGCAGCACCAATTCGCGAACGTGAAAGGGTTTTCGAAGATAGTCGTCAGCCCCGGCGACAAATGCCAAGTCAAGTGACTCCAAACCAGTGCGGGCGGTAACAAAGATAATGGGCGTGCGCACGCCGCGGGCCCGAAACTGTTTGCACAAGTCAAGACCGGATATGCCTGGAAGCTCCCAGTCTAGAATCAGCAAGTCGAAATCTTGTGACCTCACAAGCTCGGCAGCAGTAGTTCCATCGGCTGCCATCTGCACCTTGTATGACTCCATCTCCAACAAAGCGTTCAGGGTGGCAAGCAGTTTCGGGTCATCCTCTACGAGCAGTATGTGCCGCATGTCCTCAACTTCTTTCATCAGTAACTCATCAAGATTATCCAACATGAAGATCGCTAAAATTGCTCCGGTTATCGCCCCGGCGATATTTAATGCCCTGAAGGGATTAACATTATCGGGGCTGAATATTCAATACGTTCCCGCCCGGCGGAGACCATCGAGCATGTCTGACACCAATGCGCTAAAGAACAGATCAAAGTACAGTGTCAGGTTGTCATTGTTGCAAAAGTTGCTGCTATTCATCCTTGTGCCAATCGGTATAGAAATTGTTTTTCTGTCAGGAGCGTTATGGCTGTTTCACCAGGCGGAAATGGAGGTCAAACAAGAAGCCCGCTTGAACACAGTCTCAACACTTGTAGAGCAGCTCATACACTCACTTTATGGGGCAGGATCGGACATAATTACCATTGCAACGCTCGGTCCGGATGCTGGTGAAGAAAGCTTCCGCCGGTACACTTCCAGAGCCACTGAGTGTCTCTCCTCCCTGGCAAATGTTACAGCCGGGGATCCGGAAGAGCGTGTTTTAGTTGAGAAATTGGCACAGTCATGCACTTCGACCCTGAAGATTCTTGAACAATCGCACGACGCCGTTTTGGACGGTCCGCATGGCCTGATGTTTATAAAGGGACACCGTCTTACAAGGCAGATCGAGCGACTGACACGAGACACGGTGGAGCGAATTGCCAAGCTCAAAGAGATCGAAGCAGCGCGAAAAGGGAGCCTACCGTTTAGCAAAGGCCGCACTAAGTATCGGCTTCAAGCATTGCTGTGGATTGCTACTTTATTCAATGTGGCGCTAGGCATTTCTCTTGCCGTATTTATGACCCGCAGCCTTACCTCGCGGCTTAGCGTTATGTTGGAGAATACTTCCAGAGTGGTTTCCAGGCAGGAGTTGCTTCCGTTAGTTGGCGGTAGCGATGAGTTATCGCAGCTTGATTTGAGCATGCATGAAACGGCGCAACAACTGAAACAAGGTGATGCACGGCAAAAGGAATTGGAAGAATCTCGAAAGCAATTTGTCGCCATGATCGGTCACGACTTGAAAAATCCGCTGCACTTCATTCAGCTATCACTGAGCGCGCTTTCCCAATCGCATGTTAATGCAGCTTCCCCGGAGGGGCAACAAAGCATTGCTCAGTGCGCCGAGGAAATTCAAAGACTAGTTAGTCTGACAAACGACTTGATATGGGCAGCTAAGGCTGACACCGAATCTTTTGAGTTGATTTTGGAACAAACTCAAGTTTGGACTATATTTGAACGCTCGGTGCGTACAGTTCAATCTTTAGCGGACAGCCGCGGCGTAAAACTTGAAGTGGAACCCTCTGATGAAGAGGCTTTTGTAGATCGCGATCGTATGATTCAAGTTTTCGTCAACCTGCTCTCTAACGCGATTCAGGCATCAAAGTCCGGTGCAGTAGTTAAGCTGGTGGCAAGAAGAGAGAATCAGACAATATTTCTTGACGTAGTTGATCAGGGTAGTGGAATTCCTGAAGCAGCACTATCGCGCATTTTTGAAAGGTTCTACAGAGTTACTAATGCCAACGAAGGCAATCGTGAAGGAGCCGGCCTGGGGCTTGCCATTTGTCAGTCGATTGTGAAAGCTCACGCAGGCGAGATCGCTGCATACAACTTAGCTGAGGGTGGTTGTTTGTTTCGCGTCACGTTGCCGCTTGAGCCTGTGATTGCGGCAATTCCCGCCACCGAAACAAGTCGGACATAAATAGCTCTTCGCTGACGAATTTGCGTTCGTCAATTGTGTCTGATTTGTGGTTTGTGCGGTGGATTATGGAAGTGGTGCGCGCTCGGGTGTGTCGCGAAACGCTTGGGGGTAGGGCGCGTAGCGCTTTTCGATAATCAAATCGCTCCGCTCGTAAGAATACTCTTGTAATGAGACTTGCTTGAAATTACAGTTTTATTCAGGTAGACAGCGAGGGCAAAAACATGGGCGATCAATATGTGCTAACCCGCAGTGAGGAGCTTATCTCATCTGCAGCGGCCGACCCCCAAGAGGGCGCAAGAGAGAGTCTCTTGGCTGAATGCTACGAGTCAACAAAAGACTTTGTTGAAAAACATCCGGTGCTGTCGGCTGGCATCGCTTGCGGTGTTGCAGGCGGTATCATATATTTTTCACGAGCGAGGTTTCTCGGTAAAGCCGCTAATGTCCTTGACGATGCTGCAAGAGTATCAGGAGACCAAGCAGTACGCTCAAGCGGCGCCAAGATCATGAGTTCTACAACTGAGCGAAGCCTTGTGAATGGTGGATTGCTGCGTGACATAAATGGAAAGCCTCTACCGGATATTTTGCGCACAGCCGCAAGTGACGTTTCGCTGGAAGCAGAAGGAGCGGCTTTCAAGAACGCGTTGGAGAGCGCCAGCGCTGCTTATGAACGCGATATGCTAAAGCTCTGGGCTTTACCGAGATCAACGACCGCTGCCTCCGGCGATACTCTACAAAGCTTGGCCTCTCGTCTAATTTCTGAGCGGGCAGTCTTTACAGGTGAAGCAATATCTCCCAAACTAATTGCTACTGAGCTGGCAAGTTTGCAGCGGTTGAACCCTCTCTTGACGCAGGGCTGCGTAGTCGAGGCCTCCACAGTTGCAACTTATGATGTCCACAGGCTTACGGCGATTGCCTCAGACTTGCGCTTTCGCCATGTCCCTCAGATTGGCAAGTTTCTAGGAATTAGCGAAAAGCAGGTTGCGGAAGCCTTAGAAATTCAAATGAAGGATAAGAGTCGGTTGCTTGGCGACATTTTTATAGAGCAGAAACTTGCCACTCCGGCCAGTGTTGAGGCCGCCTTCGGGCGACAGAAACAACTCAAAGAGGCCCTGGCTGAGACTCATCGGCGGTTCTGTGCCGGGAAGCAATAGACAGTTTTATGTTTGTTCACTGTTGGTTCAGCTGGATTTGTTTTGTACGGATGGGATTTGCCGGGATTCAGCTTTACTGGCAAGCAACAGCTAGACCGGCCGCTTCAAGGCCGGGATTCATGATGTGCTCGTGGCGAATCTCCAACTTGCTGCTTCTGCCGTATTACTGGATGGCAGAGTAGAATCAAAACGCCTGGTTCGCAAGGCTGCGATTTTGGCATGAATTCTCTAGACCACCATGGGGAAAGCTGATTGTGAGTTCATTGTGAGCATGTCATCGCAATCGCACCATATCTGGGTGCAACGGCAGCTTGATAGGCGCATACTAATTTGAGACGGTTGGATCAATTCAAGGAACTCAATCTTTTGCAGTGATTAGTCCAACCCGGTAAGATCACCGACCCACTTTTGCTTAGCCCAGAATCGACTCTTGGTCGGATGTTCGGCTGGGGCTTCTTGAGTGGCGATCGATAGCTCTTGGCGGTGAAAGATTGTCGCGACGAGCTTTTGAAAAGGGTCTCGGACAAGAGAAAAACGTTGGCGCAGAGTTCTGCGGGGGCGGTGAACACTTCTCGAGTCAACTACAATCTTACATGGCTCGGCTTTAATCTTGATACTCTGCAAATGCTCTGAGCGAAGGCATTTTACGCGGACTATGAAGCGAACTACCGGCGCGGATATAACAGCTTGGTCGAAAAGATGGTGCGCCTTGCGGAACGTTTTGCAGTGGCGGTGGGGGCCGATGTGCGGAAATTCGCATGAACCGCTGATGCGGCGAAGAGCTAACAGACTGGCAGCCGGTCATGTCGATCGGCTGCTTTCCAAAACTTGCGGCCTGTTGCTGGCCGCACAAACACCTATTTCAAGGAGTAGTCCTAATGTACGTTGGATCGAACGACGCGCTGGCGGCATTTCTCTGGGCCAATCCCAAACTGACGGAGTTAACGATTGAGGACAGTCCAGACCTGGCGAGCCTGCCGCGGCTGCCCGACACACTGACCTATCTGAAGATTGAGAATTGTGTTGGGCTTCGAGAGCTGCCGCGGCTGCCTGACACCTTGACCTATTTGAAGGTTCAGAATTGCCAGGGTTTGGTTAGATTACCGGAGTTGCCCAGCGCGTTGAAGTCTCTGCGGATCAAGTGCTTCGGCGTGAAGTATTTACCAACGCTGCCGAACTCATTGACCTGGCTGAGTTGTGCTTTCTTGAGGGCGTTGCCGAAAACGTTACCGAATGGGTTGACTGACTTGGTGCTTGAGGACTGCATTGAGCTCACATACTTGCCGTCGCTGCCCGCATCGTTGGTCTATCTGAAGATCCAGAACAGTCCGTACTTATCCTTCAGTCTGTCGCTACCGAACAGGTTGACTACTCTGGAAGTCGAGAATTGCTCTCTGAAGACACTGCCGTCGCTACCGGGTACATTGAAGCTTTTGAGGGTTACTGACTGCGGCAGGCTTTTAGGATTGCCAGAACTGCCGCGTGACTTGGAAGTGTTGCAGGTAGAGAAATGCGCCTGCCTGAATCGAAGTGGTTTGAGGATCGGGAACACCACAATTCAGATGTCTTAGTGCTTGGTGTGAAATGAAGTGCGAGTTCCGCAGCGCAAAGCTCAGTTATTGCAGTCGCGTGGTGTTCGATCCGTAAGCAGTTCTTGTTGCATCTCTTGTATTTACAGGAAGGAATTTCGTTTATGTCGCGTAATGATCAAGAGCGGTTTGACGCAGCAGCCAAGCGCTTGCGCGCGTTGGCGCAGAGGGCGCTGAATTTCCAGGAGCGTCGGTCGCCTCATTATGAGAGCATTTGTTTCTTGCGCAAGCAAATACAGGCGCTCGTGACTGAGATCGCCGATTGTCGACAAGACTCGGAGAAGCGAAAAGGTTGGGCTGACGCTCTGTATTGGCCCGGGAAACGACGGGGCGAATTTCAGCGCCGGCAGCAGATGCATAAAGCGGTCATTGCCACTTTGGAAAAGAGAATTGTCTGTCTGGAAAGTAGGCGCGTCGAGCTTCAGAACCAACTCGATCGCTACATGTTTGATCTTTTGGTGTTCACGAATATCTGCCCGGATGACGTGGAATTCGGGACCGCCTGGGGAGCCTATGAGCGGGCTAGACGTGCTTTCTCTGCTGCGGCCAGGCTGTCACCGCAATGGCGGTCTGTGTCCCAGCAACTCCATTCTCTGGAGCAAGCTCTGGAAAGTGCCAAACAAGAGCTGACGGACAAGCGATGGGCTGTGAGTGAGCAGATGATTAGAATCAAGCAAGCGGCTCCTGATGATCTTCACAGCCTTCGACAAGAATTGCGCGGCGAGCAAGCTGACTGCAAAAGGTTGAGCGCTGAATGCGCTCGCCTTGAGGGCTGCATAGCCAGTGCGCGAGTTTCTTTGCGGCGGCATGAGGCAATCGCAACTCGTGTGCACTTGCCTGTCCTTGAAGCCGCTCGCAAGCTTTGTTCGATGGGAACAGAATTTGTTCGCAAGGAGGAGGAACGGCTGCGCTGGTTTCGAGCGAGCTGTGATTATGAGGATCGCCATATGCGTAGCCGCTGATTGGTTGGAAGGCTGATCTGCGGGCACAGCACTCCGTGTGGTGGCAGTGATTCCTTACCGCACTGCGGGTGCGTGCCGAAGAGAGTTTTGATGAAATGCGTTACTTTGCCTTGCCGAACTTCAACTGTGGGAGCGATCTTCGCAGCGGCCTCTTCTTCGACAGGATTCTTAGTTGGCTTCGACCTGGTCGCTGGTGCACCTGCACCAGGCAGGAGGGCTGGCTGGTTCTCAGTTACTGATGCGTGCGCTTTGAGGAAACCGGACTGTCCGGTGCCCGATAGTTCACTCAGCGAAACAGTTTCATTGCGTGCTTGACCCTGTTCCAATTGAAAGGTTTGTCTATGTCAGCTATCACAATGTTTGCGCTTGGCTTTCTTCTTTTAGTCACTGTTCTGACTGGGGGCTGGCTTGCCGGGCGGCACCTCGTGTGGGTAAATGACGATTTTGCATGGGTGTTTGCGTCGTGTTCGTCCAGTGCTGTCGCGGCAGTCTCATTGACTTGGCACACCAGTGTCGTCATCGCGGCAGTTGTTGCCGTGGTTGTGTTTATGTTTGGTGTGTGTTGGGGTGGACCTGAGTTTGTGCAAGTCCACCGACATCCACTGACCCATCAAATCGGAAAGATTGCCATTGTCGTAGCTGTCTTGATTGTTCTTGCCCGGGCAATGGTCTGCTTGGTCTGAATAGGATGTGGCCGCGATAAGCCGGGTACTTCTAATTATGCTCGGTGCTGGTGTTGTGAGCGCAACAACTATGCCTTTGTAGCGAGGGCGCATGCGAAATCGTGAGCCCTTTGTGTGTATTCAGGCGTAAGTCAACCACGAACCGAGTATCCGGAAACTTTCACTGCCCACCAATTGTTGTCAAGATGAAGACGCATCTCCAAAACTCCCTCCGTTAAAGCGAATCCAACACCAGACAATTTCCACAACCAAACCTGGCTCCACCAATAATCCGGAAATGCGGAATGGTGAGAATTGCTGATTTGTAGAAGAAGTTTTTCGAGTACCAACAGCTGACCCAGCCGGCTCCTCATTTCACCAACTCTACAAGGACCTAGCATGATTCGCCCAAACCCCAAGACACAATGGACCAGAGCGGAACGTCGCGATGTGATTGACTGGCTCTTGCAGGAATTTGGCCAGCGTAGTTTAGAAAAGCGAATACTGGTCGAAAGTCTCAGCTCGGCTAATCTGGAACAAATCAGAAACTACATCTTCGATCAGACTTACAACCTGGATCGTCCAACCCCTTCGACAGAGTGGACCGAAGCGGAACGTAACGATGTGATTGCCTGGCTGAAGCAGGAATTTGGCTGGCGCAGCGCAGAAAAGCGAATACTGGTCGAAAGTCTCAGCTCGGATTGTCTGGAAAAGAACAGAACTGGCATCTTCGACTCGGCTTACAACCTCGCTCGTCCAAAGCCCTCGGCGCATTGGACCGCAGCGGAACGTAGAGATGTGATTGTCTGGCTCTCGCAGCAATTTGGCCGGCGCAGCAAAGAAAAGCGAAAGCTGGTCGAAATTCTCAGCTCGGTTTTTCTGGAACAAATCAGAAGCCGCATCCTCGACCTGGCGTGATCGACTTTGATGTAAGTGACCAAGCTTCTTTGATTGTGGTCTCCTGTTTAGCTAGGAGAAATATTCGATGAACGTGAAATTGCTGCAAGCGTTGGGTTTCCTTTTGATCGGAAGTGTCCTCTTCGGCTGCTCGCCCAAAAGCAAGGAGCCCTTCTATTGCCGCGGCAAAATCAGCTACCTTTGCCCCGGCGAAAGTGGTTGGACATATTCAACTGCGCTAATGGTGGACGAGGATTTTCGCGCTTGGATCGACGAAGACTCTGACATGTTTTCGACCGAGGGCGGAAGCGTGCGTGTGAAAGTGACTCGGGTTCGATCGGGCTATCTCGTTGACTTCGATCGCAATCAGGGGCTGAGGCATTTCTGCCTGTCACAATCGGCAAAAAACAAGCAGTACGGTCCGGTAGTCGGATGGCAAGGCATCGCCAGTCCAACCGGAGTGATCCTGCCGGAAGAACTGCGGCGAAAGACGCTGGTCGATCTTGAGCGTGGTCAATCCGGTTGGACCCAATCGTGGGCCCTGAGTCGGGACCAAGAAGGAATACTCCGGCTGAAAGGCGACTTTTCAGTGTCGGCAAATCGCGGAGGAAACGCGGATCTGAAAGTAACTCGCCACACAAACGGCGATTACTATGTTGACCTCAGCTGTTGCCGCGACTCGGTCGAGGGCATCGGGCGTTTCGCGAACGTGCCTTCGGTACCGGTTGTATTAGTTGGGCGATAGTGTTGCATGCCGGTTCGGTGTAGCCCTTTGCGCACTAGCAACTTATTACACTGAGTTGCTGTCGACGAACTTCCCGAAAAGCACCAGCCAATTACCGCAGGGGCATTTGGATGCGGTAAGAGCGCAGTTCGGTAGTGATTCCGCGCTGCCGACGGGCCGCTGTCACAAACATCAATCTTCTCGCGGCCCGAACTCCGTGCAGCGACACACGACGCACAAGGGGATGGTGGCAACGCCATCCTGGTCTGCCGGCACAGCCGGCAACTTTCATCTTTCAACTTTCAGAGGGTCCTTCAATGCGTGGTTACTATGACAACAAGATCGCTGAGGTCCGCTCCGGTTCAACATTCGAGGAGTTCCAGGTCTACGACTCGGCACAACAGCGGGTGGTCGATCTGCTGAAGCGCGTCGCGGACCACCTCCTCGGTCGCGCTCCGGATGTGCTGAATAACGAGTTCCCGTTCGACAACGGCAAGGTCCTATTCCTCTGGAGTAAGCCTGGCTTCGGCAAGACTCACCTGTTGGAGGCGTTCATTAACCGCGTCAAAGCGGGCAACGCGAAGTTGCTACAGCGCATGGTGCTGTCCCGTGGGCTCTTCGAATTCGACTACCAGACTTGCGACTCGCCTTATGGCGTGCCAGTTGTCGTCATCGACGACATGTTCCACGACAAACAGTCTGTATCCGATCTGCATCCCGTCGGCGAGTTAGCGTCGTTTATGAAGTTCGTCACCGACACGTATGAGCGTCGAGCGCTGGCGATCGTGACGAGCAACTTCCCCTTGCTGAAGGGTGGTATCGTCGAACGCATCGCACAGGTGGACAAGGGCGGGCGTATCGTGTCGCGCATGAAAGAGCTGCTCGCCTGCTCGGGTGAGATCAAACTCACAGGGAAAGACTTCCGCGCTGAGCTGGCCAAGCGCAGGAAGAACGACGAGTTTACGCTGTGAACGAATCCGCCAGGCGTATCACGGCTTGAGTTTAAAGTGGTTCAGCTTCGCAATGGGCTGTCCGAAAGCTTGTTCCTTTCAATTTCACCTTTAGCCTAAAGAGATCGGAAAACTACCAATGTTCTCTCTCGTACTGCTTTTCCTCTATGCGTTAATTGTCTGCACGATCTTAGGTTGCTGCGGCGGCGTTTTAGCCGCAACCTACTTCCATTTCAAGCAGCGGAAGCACAAAGTGGAATCGACCTACTTCTCCTCGTTTGAGGACGCAGCGAGCTGCGGTAGCCTGATGGGCGCCATTTGGGGCGCCCTCCTTGGAATTTTGGCGGGAATTCAACTGCTGTTAGACGACAATTCTGTCGCTATTTGTCTGACGGTGCCGCTTTGCCTTTTGGCATCGGCATTCGCTCCCGTGCTGTGCTTGATGGCATTGCGAACAGGGCTTGCTATGATCGGGATTTTTACCGAGGTTTGCATTCGGATGTTTAGGGGCCAGCTATCCGAAAACTGCAATTGCCGCCGGCAATCAGACCAAGGTCAGATTGATTGCACATGATAGTGATGGCGCGGCAGCGCAGGCGCAGGCTTTGCGCAAGTTCTGCAAAACAACTGCGTTAGCCAAGGTTTGACCCCAAGCCGTCGGCATTGGTAAACAGCTCGGGAGAGAGGGCTGGAAGTTCCAGCCCTCTCTCATCTAAAGATGAGAGGTACAGAAGGCATCAATTCCTTCACTACTGCAGCCGGAGATAGGGGGCGTTGTTGAACAAAAGATCAATCTGTCAAAGTCTGGCAACCTTGTGCCTGACGCGTCGGTACTCGGCTATATAGTAACCCGACGGGACGCCAATAGCGAAAGCCACAACTGAATTTTGAGCATTT
The DNA here is from genome assembly GCA_019752635.1 of Candidatus Obscuribacterales bacterium. GTDB lineage: Bacteria > Cyanobacteriota > Vampirovibrionia > Obscuribacterales > Obscuribacteraceae > JAKFUT01. Next base: position 14,917 of record JAIELX010000151.1, read on the forward strand.
TTTGTCGCGCCCTGCGTTCATTGGCCCATCGAGGTATCCGGAAGCAGTTTATACTTGGCACAGTTAGCTGTGAGCCTAGTCGACACAAGTTTGCTAACCGCTCACACCTGTGTTCAATTAGCTTTGCTGCCTTCTCGATCTCTTCTAGCTCCGCTCCGGTTTCAAAGACATCTTGATCTTTCCTCTAAAGCTCTCCCTAATTCAAAAGATCTTTCTTCTTGTTCTGCTACCTATTATCCTGGAATTGGCTTTCCTTGCCGGCTTGGGTAGTCTGCTGCAGATTTCCGAAGAACAGGTAGCTCAGGAAGTGCGCCGGAATGCCGTAAACTCTTCGGTGGAGAATCTGATCAGATATCTATACTCGTCCGGTACAGACATTCTGGCTTCCGTTCTCACAGACAACCCTGACGCGCTTGAGCGCTACGCCGTAAACAGGGCTTCTGCCGAAGACGAGCTAAGGAATATAGAGAGACTTACCAGCAAAGATCCAGAAGAACAGCAATGCGCGCAGCGGCTCAAAGCCACCGTTTCGAAAATAACGACAATTCTCGATGAAACTCGCTCTTCTTCTGGCGCCGGAGGCACACCGTGGCGGTTCATGAAGACGCACAGACTAAACAAACAATTGCAGATTCTGTCATCCGGTCTTTTAACTGATGCAGATCGCTTACGAGAACTTGAGCACAAGAAACACTTTCAAGAACCCAGACGTTCCCGGGCAACAAAGGATCTGCTGAAACAGCTAATCTGGCTGGCTGCCGGAGTCAATGTGCTGCTTGCGGCGCTGTTTGCCTTCTTAATTAGTCGCGATATGGTGCGCAGGCTAAATTTGCTGATGGAAAATGCCAGAAGCATTAGTGCAAGAAAGTCTCTGCCGCCGCTCATTCAAGGAAGCGATGAAATCAGCCAGCTCGACAAAACTCTGCATCTTGCTGCCGATGAGTTACTGGAAGCAGACAAACGAAGAACCGAAGCCGAAAAGTTAAGAAGTGATTTCGTGTCCATGCTAGGGCACGATCTGCGCACCCCGCTTACCGTAGTGCAGGCGTCATTGTACGGTTTAACAGAAGCGGCAAACGCTTCTGGTGATACTGCAATTAGTACCAAATTGGCAGACACAGCCGAAGAGGTTCAGCGACTTGTGCGCCTCACCGAGGATTTACTCGACGTTTCTCTAATTAACTCAACCGGATTCAATATCGAACGCAAGCCTGTCGATTCCTGGGTGCTGATTAAGCAGGCTATCCGCTCAGTGGACCATGCAGCCGCGGCCAAGAACATTACTCTGGTGTGCGCAGAGGAAGAATTGACCATCAACTGTGATCGTGACCGCATTGTTCAAGTGCTCGTAAATCTGCTTATCAACGCCATTCAGGCAGCTCCTGAGAACTCTCAAATTATCATCGCAGTCATCTTTGCAGATAACAAAACTACAGTCAGCATTACCGACTCCGGACCGGGAATCCCTGATGAAAGCAAAGAACTCATTTTCGAGAAGTTCAACCGGTTGTCAATCGACACCTCGGGCAACAGAACTGGACTGGGGCTTGGGCTTGCTGTCTGCCGCGCGATTGTCCTTGGTCATGGTGGGGAAATCGGTGTTAAGGACAGCCCTCAGGGTGGCAGTTGCTTCTGGTTCAGTCTTCCATGAACTGATAGCCCAGCCCGTGAAGTGCGCAGGACATTGTCAGACGCATCGGCTCGATCTTTCCAGATCGTCTCCAGCAGCTCTTCCTGGCTAAACAACTTACCTAATTGCGACGAAAGTCGCAATCCATCTGTGTTTAGTGCATCTGTGCGCTCACGACCAGGTCCGATATCGGACCTGGTCGTGAGCGCAGACAGTGGTGCGTTAGCTACTTGTCCGCTGGATGGAAAAGAACCCCCCGGCTGGACGCAACCTACTTGCCGCCTGACAACGGGCGGGCGCAGACTGCAGTGCCGACAGTGGTACCCCAAACAGATTCGCCCGCCCTCAGGAAAGCAGCTACAGACCGCTAAAGGCTTAATTAGTAGCGCTCTGGAGCTAGAAGCGAAACATGCTGACAAGAAATCTGACGATCTTCAGGAAGACACACACCAGAATGCACAACAGAACACATGCCACGAACCATCCCATAACTATTCCCCTCGATAAAACGAGCTACCGATTCAACAAACGGTGAATCGGCAACAAGGTTAGGGAGCCGCCGGACGCAGCGACTACCCACAATAAAGCGCATCGACAACCGATGTCGGCACTCTGCGAAATTTACACCCGGTCAGCCACCATAGCGACCCCATCGGAAGCCGGCAGTCGCTGCCAGAAGAGTACAGTCAAGCTAGTGATATTCCACTGCTCGTTGAGCTGGAGCTTAATTTGGTACTCGAGCGAATGAATCTGTTCTTTGCTTTCGATCTTCTCGCTGTCAAGGAAAACGACGCAGCTTTGAAAAACGCGAGGGAAGGAGGGGGCTCTGGTGTAAGTATACGAGACGAAGTATGCGCGCATTACCTTCTCCAATCATGCTTTTAGATAGTGCCTAATTACATAGTCGCCAGCGACAAGTCGGCAACACATTGTGGTTTAAAACTGGATAAGTGCTTGGTAGTCCGGCGTGCGAATTTGAGAGCTTTACGTAACTCTACGAAGCCAACTTCCACCAATCCTTGACCCCTGGCTGTGGGCAGCCCAAAGTGCGGATGCCTCACCAGTGGACCGGACGTCGGACCTCTACCTTAGCCACTCCAGAACCGCAGCAGACTCTTTCTTCAGCAGGCCATCCAGGTCGGCGAGAAAGTCGGAGTCATCGTCGCCGCCATCTTTAAGCCGGCTCAGGGCTCTTTCCGCTCTCAGTACCAGGTCGCGGGCCGCCAGGGAGTTGATCCGCAGGGCTCTTCGATGCCGGTGGGGTAACACGTACTTCGGCTCAAGACCAACGAGGCAGGCCGCCTTCAATCCATTGATGCAATTTTCCAGCAGCTCAATGGCTTCTTCTTCTTCCTTCATCACCACAAATCCCAGGTAACGCAGCGCGCGCGCCCTGACGACGGATGCCCCATGTGATGACAATTCAGGAAGGAGTTCGCTTCGTGCCTGAGTAGCCCCGATTGCAGCCTCCTCGCCCGCGATCGTTGCCGCCAACAGCGCGTCATAGCTTTTTGTCAGAGAGCGTTGGACCCACTGGTCGGGTCGCCCGTAGTCGGGCAGCCTGATAAAGGGCACCGGACTTGCTGCTGCCTTTGGCGACCGGGGCTGGGAAACTCGTTTTCCACCGTTTGTCTTGCTCGTAATCTTGTGCATCTTCTTCTCCTTCGACCTGAGTATAGTTGTGACACAAGCGCCTGCCCTCAGAATTGGCTGCACCTGTGCCCGAGAATCGCAATTACGACTAGCCGTCGATTCTGGGGTACGGAAAAGTGGGTCCCTGGTGTTACTGGGTTAGACTCATCACTGCGAAAGATTGAATTACTTGAATTGATCCAACCGTCTCAAATCTGTAAGCGCTTATCAAGCTGGTCCGTTGACGCTCAAGCGTGCGCCTACGTTCTAGAGGGCACAATATGCTCACAAGAAACGGCAGAGCTATTGCGAGGGGCTCATAGCGCAAGCGCCCACTGAATTGTGAGCCGTTTGTGTCACGCACTGCGTACATTGCTCCATTGAGGCGTCGGAAGGCAGTTTGTACTCTTTGCAGATAACAAAACTACATTCAGCATTACCGACTCCGGACCGGGAATCCCGGATGAAAGCAAAGAACTCATTTTCGAGAAGTTCAACCGATTATCAATCGACACCTCTGGCAACAGAACTGGACTGGGGCTTGGGCTTGCTGTCTGCCGCGCGATTGTCCTTGGTCATGGCGGGGAAATCGGCGTTAAGGACAGCCCGCAGGGTGGCAGTTGCTTCTGGCTCAGTCTTCTATGAACTTATAGCCCAGCCCGTGAAAATTCTGGATCAGTGAAGTAGCGCCGGGATTGTCAATTTTTAGTCGCAGGTTCTTGATACAAGTGCGCAGGACATTGTCGGATGCATCGGTTCGATCTTTCCAGATCGTCTCCAGCAGCTCTTCCTGGCTAAACAACCTACCAGCATTGCGCATTAACAACTCCAGAAGCTCAAATTCCAATCGCGAAAGCCGAATCTCTTTGCCGTCTTTTGATGCCCGAAACAGATCGCTGTCCAGAACAAGCGAACCTCTTCTCACAATAGTAAGAGAGACCTGTCCGGTTCGCCGAAGGAGAGCATTAACACGCAACAACAGTTCCTGTATCTGAAATGGTTTCTTCAGGTAATCATCGGCACCAGACTCAAAGGCAGTAGAAAGGTCTTCCATCTTGGTTCGGCCAGTCAAAAAAAGCACCGGCGCACGACCACCGCTCTGGCGAAACTGCAGGCAGATATCGACACCGCTTGGACCAGGCAACTCCCAATCAAGAACCAACAGATCGTAAGTACATCGCGACAGATAATCAAGCGCTGAGCTACCGTCGCGAGCCACATCAACGACATGATTTTCAGCGATCAGATAGTGAGCAATTGTGTCAGCAAGCTTTTGATCATCTTCTACAATCAGGAGTTTCATAAATAAGTCACAGAGCTCCTTTAACCACTAACCTACTACACGACAACCGCTTAAAGTTCTTCGCAGTCTGGCCTTACCACCTGGTGTAATTTTCGTGTGCGGAATGGAGAGTTCTTTCAGCGTTCTCATCCTCTCAAGTAGTGGCACGCTGGCATCGGTGATTTTGGTGAACCCAAGAGAAAGATGTGAAATGCATGGCAACACACCCAACTTCTCTAAAGCACTGTCATCAACAGAGGTTTCAGCAAGAAACAACTGCGACAATTTTCTACAGCTACGCAAACGGTCTAGATCCTTTCCTTCAATGCCTGTAGCGCTTAAGTCCAGTATCGTGAGATTTTTCAACCGCGAAAGCCATTGGCCGCAGCCGTCGGTGATTTGATTGTGTGCAACATACAAGTGCTCGAGCCCAGAGCAGGAACTCAGCGATTTCACTGCTACATTGGTAATTTTGGTATCTTCCAGAGAAAGAAACTTTAGCTGCAAATGCCGGGCAATCAGTGCCGCACCGCCATTACCTATATCGGTTCGGTTAGCGACTAGAGAACTGATTCTTTTATGTGCCAGTAGGTAGCTCATACCCTTATCTGTCAGAGGGTTCTGCCCGACCTCAAGTTGCTCGATATTCAGGTCCGGTGACAGATTAGCCAGCGCTGAATCCTTGATTCCTGTGCAAGTCAAACTCAACTTCCTCACCGGTGGCAAGAAAATGAGCCCCGCTCCCTTCACATTGGTTTCTGCCAAGAGCAAAATCTCAAGACTTCTCAGTGGTGCCAGAAACTTCAGACCGGCATCGCTAACATCCGTTCTGCTTAAGTCGAGAAAGCGAAGGGAGGAGAGATGCTGAATATTCGACAAGGCTGAATCGGTGATGGGCAGATATTCTAACGAAAGCCCGGTCAGTGATGTCGCTGGAAGTTTCCTAAGCCACAAGAGGTCAGCTGCGCCGGCTTCAGATAACTGAAGCAAAACAGGTGCTTTGGCATCAACGTGACAAGGACCCCGTGCCGGAAGAAGAGGCTTCCTTACAACTTGAAGCGCTGACAACTGCAGTGAATAAAGTTGCCCGGCTAAGAACTTGTCCGGAAACAACAGTGTCCTTGTTGTTTCAGACCGCTTTGCCAACACTGACGATGCGCCGAACAGATACACTAAAACCAGCGCAGCCAGTACCGGTTCAATTAAACATCCTAGCCACCGCTTAACTTTCATTAGCCCTCTTAAACCGCACCTGAGAGATCATAGCAGCTGATCATAAGGGGGACCTAATGCGGGTCTGCAATAACCCAAAGACTTGTAGGAGGATGGGCTGCGACGCAATAGGCATCGAAGCGTTGAACTAGGTTAGTGTCTAGATCCGTACTCTGCGCGCCCCTCTGTTTCTTCTCGGCCGTGCTACCGGAGGGGGAGTGGGGATGGCGCGCCGGAAACTATTGTGCTGCAACGCTGTCTGGCTGCTCGTTCTGGTCTGTTGAGAATTTTGATATCCGCATTGATTCAAATCGACTTCGATAGGAAAACTCCCAGTATCATCACGGAATTGTTAGGGCAAGCTAAGCGGGCTTCGCGGGCACTGTATGCGGTGCGCGGTCGGCGTTTGCGCCGTCAGCGAGAAGAAGGCGCAGACCGACTGGGGGCAACTTCCACACTGGGCAAACAGAAACGACGAGTTCACGCTGTGAAGCGCGCTCGACCAGTCGCCGGAGTTGTCGCCGTCGGCATCGGTGGCTAATACAGCCCCGGGCTAGAATTGGTGATGTGCATCGTGCGCGATTTTCCACGGTTTTCTTCTGTAACTAGCTTGCTGTTTACTGGTACCAAAAGACATAGTAGGCGGGGCGAAAAAAGGGGCGAGGCGCGAAGTGGCGCGCCTCTTTCGTTTCCCCTCCATCTGGCAGTTCTATCGACAGAGTTCAGACAGAACGCAGCCTGCGACAATAAGGGCGATACCGAACACGCGCACGCCGATAACACGCTCGTTGAGCCAGACAACGGCCGCGGTATACATCAGCAGCGGGTAAGCCGCTGTCATCACAATCACGTAACCGGCATCAGATGCCGAGAGCGCAAAGATGAATGCGATGTTGCCCAGCGTGACCAGAAGCGATGAACTCCACGAGAACTTCCACGTTTTGACGTTGTTCAGCGACAGCGTGTTTGCCGCGAAGCAGAGGTAGCCGATCGCGAGCAGCGACTTCCACATGGTGAGCACGGTATATGCTTCCAGTGGTCGACCGAACTCCAGAGCCTTCTTTTCAAAGATGCCCAGCACGGCCCAGAGTACAGTTGAAACGATGATCGCCGCCGTGACCTTCAATGACTCGGCTCGTGAAAGCGATCGCGTTTGCTCGTCTCGCGAAAAGCCGATGGCTGCCACGCCCGCGCTGACCAGTCCGGCTCCGAGTAAGCCCCACGCAGAGAACGCCTCTCCCAGAATCGGGATGGCCAGCAGAGCTCCGAGCACCGGATAGCCGGCCGTAATGCCGACGATATAGCTTGCTTGTGCGCGGCTGAGGGCGTAGAAGTATGTCAACATCGCGACCAGCGCGGATACTGCGTTGAGCCCTTCCCAGAAGAATACTCCCGGGTTCAGGCTCCACTGCCCATAGACGGCGTAGAGCAAGACGAACATTACTGCCGTGAGGGGCAGGTGAAACAATTGGAATGCCGCGAACACCGATTTGTGGTCGGTATGCGAAACGGCTTTCTTGTCGAAGATGCCCGCTGCTCCCCAGCTGAGGAGGACGGCGCCAACGAGAAGTAGCGTCATCGTAGTCTCCTTCTCGGACGCAAAGCGATCCGAGTTGATGAGAATTCGGTTTGAGAAAATACGTTGGATTACCGCTGCGATGGACCTATGGTCGGCGCTTGCGGCTCGTCCGAGTGTTGTAGAGGTTTTGTCTTGTGATGGTCTGTTGCACTACCCACGGTGTCGCGTAGCGAATTGAGAGATCGCTTGCAACTCGGTGTCGAATCATTTCACTGGTCACGGGCGCGGCAGGAGCGTACATCACCTCTATGGATGCACCCTCGACAAGCGCCGCCCAGTGTCTGATCTTTTCCACGTCTTTGATGTTACGAGGGAAGACCAGGAAGCGCACCAGCTTGAAGAGTTCGTCGGCCTGGAACCAGTTGCGCAGATGCCAGCGATTATCCGGGTTGAGATAATCTGAACCGACCAACAATGAAATCTCGCAATCAGATCCGTATTCCTGGCGGATTTGCTGCACATTCAACATCGCGTAGGACACGCTGCCACGATCCAGATCCATTCTCGACGCATCGAAGTGTGGATTCTCAGCTATTGCACAAACGACCATCTCGTGCCGTGCTTCTGCCGTCGCTGCTGCGTTCCTGTTGTTTGGTGGATTGGCGCTGGTCACGAACAGTACTTTGTCTAATCCGTACTGCTGCCGCGTCCACTCTGCCCGAATCAGGTGCCCATAGTGAATGGGGTCGAATTGTCCGCCATAAACCCCTATTCTTTTCGGTGAGCTTGGTGTCTCATGTGCTGTTGGCGGCGTCGCGGCGGTGCGATAATGTCCGTTTTTTGCAATGAGCTGCTGCACCGCCCATGGTGTCGTGTACCAGATGGAGCGGCCTTCTGCAACCAGTTTTCGGATCAGCGTGCTTGAGAGCGGCGGGCTTGGCGCGAATGCGAGGTCGATGCTTGCATCCGGAATCAGCGCCGCCCATTCGCGAGATTGTTCCATGTCCAACTGGTCGCGAGGAAAGATCAGAAAGCGACAAAGCTTGAACAGTTCCGCAGCGCCCATCCACTTTGGCAAGTACCAGGAATGGGCAGGATCGAGGTATTCGGAGCTGATGATGTAGAAGAGTTCCACTTCATCTCCGTATCGCTCCCTCAGTGCTTTCACCGTCTGCAAGCTGTAAGTGTAGCCATGCATCTCCAATTCAATGCGAGATGCTTCGAAGAACGGGTTATCTGAAACAGCGGCAACAACCATCTCGTGTCGGTCCTCGGCGGCTATCGGTCCAGAGGGCTTGTTCGGAGGCGATGCGCCTGTGACAAAGAGCACTCGATCTAACCCGAACCACTCACGCGTCCACTCGGCGCACAGTAAGTGACCGTAGTGCGGAGGATCGAAAGTTCCTCCGTAGATTCCGATTCTTTGGTGCTTCTTTCGCCTAGTCACTTTTTGTCTTGCATGTGCCGGATTGGTTCGTGCGATTCTGTCGCTGTTTGGTGAATGCTCGAGCTGATGGAGGGGAAGACTCTTCGGTGGGTTGTCTGTCGGAGGCCGAGGTGGGAATGATCTGTGGCGACAAAACTACCAATCATCTTTGGCTCGAACAAGACTAAAGCCTAAATAGTGAAGCAGAATCAAAAGTAGGCTGATCGGCTGAAATCCCCGTTATCAGTCTTCCGGGGCGCTTTCGAGGCGAGAACCTGCGATGCTCGTCTATTGAATATTGAGGCTAGCGAGGGTGGTGCAACCGACACTTGCGTGCTTATCCTCAGGTATATTAAGGAAGCGTTGACGGCGCCGGTAGTCAATAGGTGATTAAGGATTGCGCGACTCATGATTGACAAACCTTTGGTTTTCTCTACCTCGTCCTACGAGTATCTGGCAAAAGACATTCGCGGGCTCACCGGCTTTGATGCCGGGTTGACGGAGCGCAAGACATTCAAGGACGGTGAGCGCTACCATCGTATCGAGACTCCGGTCGTCGATCGCGAAGTAATCCTGGTTGGTGGCACGGTGTCCGACGAGGAAACCATGGAATTGTTCGATATGAGCAATGCGATTGTTGACAGTGGAGCATTGTGTCTGGTTGTGGTACTCCCCTATTTCGGTTACTCGACGATGGAACGAGCAGTGAAGTACGGTGAGGCAGTGAAGGCTAAGTATCGCGCGAGGTTGCTTTCCTCGATTCCGCGTGCGTCTCTGGCGAACAGATTTTACATGTTGGATTTGCACTCGGATGGAATTCCGCACTATTTCGAACTTGGTGCGCAGACAGTGCATTTGTACGCGAAGGATATGATTCTGCGTTCGATTCGGGAGCTGGCCGAGTTGGACGGGGTCGAAGATTTTGTAATTGGAAGTACTGATGCGGGGCGTTCCAAGTGGGTTGAGTCGCTCGCTCGGGACCTTAGCGTGCAGCCGGCGTTCGCGTTCAAGCGCCGTGTTGAGGCGGACAAGACTACTTTGCTTGGAGTGAACGGACCGGTCAAAGATGCCGCTGTGATCATTTACGATGACATGATTCGCACCGGCGGTTCATTGATCAATGCTGGACGCGCGTACCGAGATGCGGGTGCACGCTCGCTTTCCGTCGTAGTCACCCATGGGGTTTTTCCGGGAGACTCGCTCGATGTGATTCAACAATCCGGTTTGTTCAACAGAATCATCGCAACCGATAGTCATCCGCGCGCTGTTGAGCTGAGCAATGGGTTCTTGCGTCTGAAGTCAATCTCCAGTATTTTTGCCTCTCACCTTATCAATGTGTTTTTGTCTGAACCGCAGTATTCTGCCACTCATTTAGTCTAGTGGATCTTTAAAACGGGATTCGATGAGTGTCCCTTCGGTCCTTAGCTGATCAGCCGAACTCTCGGATGGTCTGTCGGGTTACTTTATGCATTGAAGACAAAACAGGCCAATGCGCAGGGAGGTCATCATCACCTCTCTTTCGGAATTATAGAGTGACGTTTGGATGGATCTTGGATAGGTTGGTTTGCTAGCTTAACGCTTAAGGAAAAGCGCATTAAGTGCGTCTGGGAGGTTGCCATGATTGATCGGGAAAGAGCTAATTTCGAACATCATTGCAGTGAGCGTGCTTCCGTGTACGATCGCCTGCATGAGGAAGTCTGTCAACTACGAACCGAACAAGGTAGTGGTCTGCCTGACAGGAGTGTGCGCGGGTCGATGCAGCATTTACCCCAACTGGAAATTATGCAACCAGAGCGTGAGATAAGCTCGCGCTCTGCAGCAGTTGGATCAGTTGTGGAACGGCAGGAACAACAGGAAAGTGCTAAGGAAACGGACCGCGAAGTGCGCACCAGAAATTCAGATGCTGGACCGATTCGCCAGATGGAAAGGACTCAGACCAGCAGAGTAAGTGACAGTTCAACGAGTGACAACGAAGTTGTCACGGTCAATGACCTTTCCGCGTCCTTAGGTGGTTCCCAAGCCGCTCGAGAAATGGTGAGAGCTCTGAACGGTGAAATGAAAAGTCGACGAATGGAGGGCGGTGCTCAATTTGACAGCAATGGTGATGTTTACTTTGTTCCTAGGTAAACGCGGTCATCGTGCAAGTTCAAATCGCTAGTAATGATCCATCCCTTTGTCGACCGTGGAAGTTAATCAAGTGGTCTGCGGAATGGTTGCCTGGAGCAAGTATGCAGGTGCGCCAAGCCTTGTATCGGCAGTTTGTTCTGAAACGAGCGAATTTGGATGTACACTCACCGGATGTTGTTAACTCGTTTGTAGACTGGGCAACCTATGCGCCCTCCGCATCAAATGTTTCTGATGCGCTGGTGGAATGCGGAAAGCTCGCATCGTCTTTCGCCGAGGGCTCGCCCCGAAAACTTCTGTTGTCTGCTTGCGCGGTTCGTTTGAACAGTTGTCTGCAGTCCGGGAGAGCTTCGTTAGTTCTTGACTCTAAGTTGGAGAAGAATTTGGTTTTAAACAAGCCTAAATCCACGATAGATCGATTAATGCAGGTTCGCTGCTGGGTGATTTTGGGTGAAGCGTTTTTTGAGCGACGGCAATTCGTCGCCGCGTCGAATTGTTTCGCGCAGGCTTTTGAAGGCGCCTACAAAGAGCGTTATTCAACGGATATTGCCGGAAAAAACTGCATTTTCATCAACTATTTATTGTCGCTTCGATTGTGCGGAAACGAGCGGGAGCTGGAGAGAATTGTTGCCGGTCCCGAAGCGAAGGCACTAGCGGGTAAGTCGAAAGAGGCGCGCAGTTCTCTAGCTATGATGCGTTGTTTGTCAGTTCGTCGAAGGCCGACGCACACAGAGGTGCAACAAATTGCTGAGGACTTGCCCAACTTGCATGTGGCCTATCTCAATTCGGATTATTTCATCTGCGTGGCGAATGAAGTTGCGACAGAGCTTAAGCGAATGCATGATCGCAGAATCGCCGAGATTTTTGCTTCAGGGCTGGCTGATTGCGAACGGTCCGGCTGTTTCGATGATTCTCACGCAGTACAACTGCGGCGTATCATAAACAAGCTGTTAAGCTGTTAAGCACGTGAAAGCGCGAGTCACTCACCAAAGAATACGCCGAATAGCGCCTTGTGCATGAGGCGCGAAATCCACATTTTGAAAATACCTCGCATCTATGGACCACCGAGAGCGCGCTCTTTCGGTGGTATTTGAACGAAAGCTGTTGCGACTAGATTTCTTGAAAGCAATTTGAATTGAAACGGGAAGACACCACTGAAGAATACGCCGATTAGCGACTTGCTTCTGGTGCTTGAAAACCGTATTCTCTTCTCGCAAAGAACTTTTAAGCGCCCAAGAAGCAAATGCTCTGGGCGTTCGGCGAACGCGCAAGAACATACAACGCCAACGTTACGCAAGGAGAGCAGTATGCCGGTAGAAGAATTGATACAAAGGTTTGAGGACAACGCGACACTCCCGAACGTAGGATGGCTGGATGATTCGCGTTCCAATGCTTGGGGGCGCTCGGTAGCGCTGCCGACAAAGGAATACGGCATGCTCGATCCCGAGAGAAATATTCCGACAGTGATGGCGGACGTTCACCAGCAGACGGTTCACGGACTTAGTTGGCCGACGACCGTTGAATACGGTGGACCGGCTCTAAGTGGTATCGCTGGTTGGTCCGGGGCGTATTTTAGAACTGATAAGGTGCGATGGGCACAGTTTCCGGATCAAACCGGCCTGACGAAAAGGTTGACTCGCGATGGGCTTGGCAGTCTCGCTGCGGTGGGTGTGGCAACGCTGATTAATCGCCAAATCGACAAACACTTCTTTGCCGGTCAGGCGACGGATATCGGTAGCTGTGCGGCCGACCTGGTGGTAGCGCCAGTAGTGGCGTGTACGGGACTGAGTCCGCTGCGCAAAACTCTTGCTTTGGTCTCTGTTCACACGTTGGGAAAGGTTGTTGATAGTTTCACTCAAACCCCGGCGCTCTATGAAGGTCCGAGTCCATTTGCGCCTTCGATGCTGAAGGCTTTTCAAAATGATTGGAACAGTCGCAGCAAAGAAACATTAAACGAATCGATTTCCAGGGCAAGCCAGATTGCCGCTACTCGTCCTGAGGTGTTGAGGTACCAACTGAACCACGAGGCGCAGAGCCTCTTCGAACAGCGATACTGCGGTGCCATGGCAATTGCGTACGCTGACTCGCAGAGCAAGTCTGTCGCGTTGAAGAATTCCGGGCTGAGGCTCAACTTCAAAAGCGAGCTTGATCTTGGTGGCAACGCAGCTCGCTACTACAACCTGGCAGATCGATATTTGGACGGATCTCTCAATCATATAACCGATTCAGCACGCAACGGCAGTCGGCAACACATAGATGAGAAAAGGGCTATCGATGAGACCATCAAGACTCGGGTCCAGGAGAAACTCAGTGTGATTTACGGTCCTCATGATCTGAAGGACGCATACAAAACGATAAAGGTTGTTCTACCGACACACGTTCAAGAATTAACTGACATGGCGGACAAAATTGCTTTGCAGGTTTCGTCTCAGCCTGCGAAACCTGCGAATCCGGAGTTTGTCGCTAAGTTGGCCCGAGATGGTGCACTGATGCGTTACGCGCTCTGTGAGCATGACATGGAAACTGGCAACATGACCCGCTCTGCTCAGCACCTTGATTTGGCGCAGCGTATGTTGAAAAAGGCGAAAGACCTCGGCTATGCGCCCGGTAACTTGGAACAGTTGACGCAGATTGAAGAAGGTCTGAAACTCTGGTTCAAATAAGCGGAATTAGACAAATACCGGGTTATAGGCGGGACTGTTCGACGGACGGCGCCAACTATCGGGTATGTATTCACTAAGAGGCGTAGCGATTGAAACAGATGTTTCAGAAGTTCAATTCCAGAGGTGGATGTGGTCGCTTCATTGTGCGGAGCATGCGGCTGTGACTCATGGCTCTCAAACTGAACCA
>JAIELX010000134.1 GCA_019752635.1 Candidatus Obscuribacterales bacterium
CCTGCCGAAATCATTCGTAAAGTGATCGAAATCGACTTTAATAGCATGCTCACTCCGCGCACCAACATGGCGCAGATCTGGTGGGCGTTTTTCTTGAAAGAGTGCGCCTGGAAGCGCCGCACCGAGCGCGGAGTGCTGACCGCGGAAAAGCTGGGGGATCTCGCTGAACACTATGCCGCTCAGTGGCCGGAGAATTACTGGACCGTCGCTGTCGCTGGTTATCGCCAGTTTCTCTTCACGGCCAAGGGCGTCTATGAATACTCGGCAGAAGGCGGCAAGCGCTTGGTGTGGGATCAGCCTGCGCCGATCGGTCTAGCGATTCGCGCAACCTGTGCGGTGCCTGGAGTGATCGACGCGGTGCGCTATCGTGGCTTCTCTTTGCTCGACGGAGCGCTTTGTGACGAAGGGCGTTGTCCTGTCGCCGTTGCGCGCGATCAGCTTGGCGCGGCTCCCGATACAATCGTCGCCTGCGATGTCGGTGAAGGTGCGGTGGAAGCGATGCGGCGTGAGCACTGGCTTTTCAAAGCGGTGCGTCGGGTCGTATGCGGACCGTGCTGCGATCCGGAGGAGGGGCCTCCGGTTGATACCACTGGTGGCGTCACTCTCGTCACTCCTTCTGTGACCAAAGTGGAGGCGCTGGAGTTTGCCCTCAGTCCCGACCAGAAGTGGGAATCGGTCATGGCTGGCTTCAGCGCTACGGCACGGAGCCTGCAGAAATCTGGTCTGGTGGCGGAGACGAATCTTGTCAAAGCACTGGCGGTGGCGCGCGAGTTCGATTTCATTCAGCGGGCTGCAGTTGAGCCTGGTGAGTTGGCTGGCGCGGTGCGCACCTTGCTCGGCAACGCCGGTTTGGTCGACCTCTCGTAGTCTGGTTTTGAGTCTTTTGAGCAAGCGAGCTTCGCGCTAACATGCGAAGCTTGCTTGTTCTTTTTCTTCTTTTTTGGACCTTTCATGAGGCGGTTCGAGTGTCAAGTCTTTTCGTCTTTTCGTCATTTTCGGGACGGAAAGATAGCCAGCATAAACTGTTCACTTTTACTTGATCAGTTGCGCGAGGCGCTTTATCCCTTCTTCAATCTCTTCTTCGCTGAGCGTTGCATAAGCTAGAACGAACTCGCCGGTTTGACCGGGATCAAAAGCGTGAAAAGATCTGGTGCTGATTAGTTCGACACCTACTTGCGATGCGCACTTAGTCAGCTCATCGTCATCATATCGAGACATTATTTTGATAATGACATGCAATCCGACATTGTCTGCTGCAACTTCGGCTTTCTTCTCTAAATGGCGGACTATTGCGGCAAGCAATGCTTTCCGGCGTTTTCCGTACATGGTTCGCAGGCGGCGCACTTGCTTGTCTAACTCGCCTTGCGACATGAAGGTCGCAACTGCGGATTGAATAGGCGCCGAGATTTGTCCTGCCGAAAGCCTCATAGCGTGCGCATAGACCGACACCAGTTGCTTCGGGACAATCATAAAGTCAATAGCAAATGGAGGAGGCAAGAGTTTCTTGAAACTGCCGAGATAGAGCGCTGTGCCGTTGTGATATAGAGCCGACAACGCAGGTGCAGGTTGGCCGTCAAAGTTGAACTCGGCATCATAGTCGTCCTCGAGAACAAGGCAGTTGACCCGCTGCGCCCAGGCTAACAAATCGAGCCGACGCTGCATGGTCAGAACGGCTCCTGTCGGAAACTGGTGCGCTGGCGTTACTAGCAACACTTTGGGCTCCGCTGAACGTCGTCGACTGCTGCCCAGCTTTTCTACTTGTAACCCCTGTAAGTCCACGGGGACAGACAGAATTGACGCCCCGTACGTTTGAAACAATTCGCGCGCAGGTGGATAGGTCGGATCTTCCAATGCCACCACGTCCGATGAGCTGCAATGGATTCTGGCGACCAAATCGAGTGCCTGCCCGTATCCTGCGATCACGGCCACCTGTTCTGGCTCGCAAGAAATTTCGCGGTTTTTTAGCACCCAGCGAGCAATCTCCTCTCGCATTCGCCTCAGCCCAAAAGGATGCTCGGCCGCTTCGCTAAAATGTGCAGTTGATCGATTGAATTCTGCAAGCAGAATTGTCTGCCAATTGCCGGGGGGGTACTGATTGAATACAGGCTGCCAACTAAAGAAGCTAATGTCTGCTGCATTAGATCCTTGTGTCCACGACATCGATTCGGCAGAAACTCGGTTGCCGTAGTTGGACAGTCGCTTAACGAAAGGCGGTAGTGCATCGGCACTTCTTGTGGGCTTCAATGCCAGGTTGGTGCCTTGTACTGAAGCTGGAACATAGGTGCCTGAACGCGGTCGAGATTCCAGGAAACCCTCAATGATTAGTTGGCGGTAGGCTGCTTTTACGGTCTTGCGTGAAACTTTTAACTGATCTGCCAGCTCGCGGCTGGATGACATTCGCTGACCCGGTTGCAGCTCTTTGCTCGTTACCAGTTGGCGAATTCGATGATAGAGCTGCCAGCGGAGGTCGAGTTCTGAAGAAGGGTTGAGGCTGATTTGAAGTTGAAGCATTTCCTTGTTCCCCGGAGTCGCCAGACGGTTGTTGTTCAGCGCTTTGCCAACCGCTGCTAGCTCCATACCCTTGATGGATAAGAGCCAAGATTAGCTCAAGAGTCGTGGGTGGCGCTACTATCCCTTGTCGTGATTCAAGTCAACCAAAAATCAAACCAAAGCAGCAAAGTTCGAAGGAAGTAAGCGTGTTAGTGAAAGACAGCGAAGTTGCATGACGGCAGTGTCCGAAGGATTTGCCAAACAAGGCACCGATAGCCGGCAGACAACCAGAGTCGTCTGCCGGCATAGAACAAATTACCGTGATACAGAGCCGCCGATCAACACGATCAGGCTGCAAGAACAAAAGTGCAAAGCACATAGTTCTTCTGGTCCAGGATTACCGGAATCCGGTCGCTACGATCCAAGCGGCCAGGAGACTCAGCACTAGTGTCACGAGTCCGATACATGCAGCAAGAGCATACAGTGCCGCAATTCCGAAGGCGCCACCGGAAAGCTCTGCGATACCACCGGTTGTAACGACGATGATTGTGGTGATGCCGGCAAACTTAAGACCATATTTACGACAGCTTCTGTTGATGAGTTCGAAGAGCAGGATGAAAAAGGCCAAGACATTCATAATTGTGTCCTTTGGAGATGTTTTTGAGGCAACGGTGAAACAGATCCGATGCCAGACGTTGAAGTGGCACCGCACACGCAGTGTCACTTGCGAGCGCACGAATTTTTCACTAATCACGCCTGGCGTGATCTTCGGCCGCTGTCAGATCAAATAGGTCAATCAACGAGAACTGATCTTTGATTCGTCCAACCACCAGGTGGATCGGCCCGTGGGTCGAGTCTCCCTACCCAGGCTCTTTCGTAGCTTGAATCAGTACCATTGCGGCATCAATGCGTTTCTTTATTGCACCAAGATCCTTTCTGAAGTCTTGCCAAAACTTCAGGTCTGCGCTGCTGCCCTGTTTCAGTCCACCGCCAAAGACAAGCCGCGGGAGAAAATCCGCATTGCGAACCTGGTCGAGGTGTCCTTCAACGATCGCTGTAGTTTCGGTGTCGAGTCCGTTTTGCAGAAGCTCTGCCTGAGCCGTTTGCTTCACCAGCTTGTGGATGTCGGCAATCGTCCCGCTGCGTAATTCAAGTGACTGCAGTCGAGTTTCTGTAACTGATTTTCTGGAGGCGCGTTTACCCATTTTTCTTCTTCCCTGCTCTCAACCATGTGTTTCTGTGGTAATTGTCGTCAACTAAGGACCAGCGTTCGCTTCCCGACCTGTTGGTCGGCATAGTGAATTATTCGGGCCTTGATTGAACGACTCCGCCCCGTCGGTAATGACGGGGCGGGACAAGCGAGTCAGTTAACGTTTCATACCAGCACGGCGAAGAATTTGTACAACCTGGCGGACAACATCATCCTTAGCCGTTTCCTCAACAAGCGCCTCAACCTTCATTCCAGCCGGGCATGTCGTCATCAGGCACTTCGCCAATAGGTCCCAGGCTTGTGTGAGGCTAGCGCGGTCAACCCCTTCCAGAAGCGTGAAGTTTCGCACCAGCGTCACAAACCCGTCGGGCAGGCGAGGCGGCTGATAGACAGTAACTCGTGCATGCGTCTTCACCGGATAGATGCCAGCGTCAGGTGGCGAAAATTTGGAATTATCATGGCGCCAGTGGTCCATGCTCAAATGGAACAGGTTCGCAATCTTGTCGGTGTCCTGACCGAGCAATTCACCGACGGTTTTGATTGGCTCCTCGTATCTTCCGTCAAGGCGAGTCAGTGGGCAATTCTTGGAGTCCGTCGTTTCGTAGATGTCGAAATGTTCGTGTAGCAGCCGCTCGTCGCGGTTGTCTGTCGACTCGGTCGCAGTCGGTGTTTCGTAAAATGGCAAGTCGCTGCCGGCGCGCTGGACAGTAATGCTCAATGTCTGTAACGGCGCGCCATATGAAGCAAAACCAGCTTCATTGAGCAGGAACCTGATCGAGGGGAACCTCCGCATTAGCTGGCTGACCCTCATGGGGTCTTGAATTTCAACTTTCATGATTTTTCTTTCCTGACATTCCGTCTAGTAAATCCTACGATCAGTCCAACGCAGAAATGGACTTCGACAAGTTCGTGGGCTTGCTGTCGGTGTAGACAAGTGCGCTGGCGAACCAGCCGACGAAGTACGCAACGAGGAGCAAGCCGCAAAGAATGAAGGTAGCGAGTGAAGGCATGTTAGCGCTTTCTGGAAATGAGGCGTGGGACGGTGAATGCACCTAGCTGCATATTGCTGGATCGGGCCATGGCATGTTGTTAAGTCTGGCTGCGTGTGTTGGGTCTCTATGTTCGGGATCTGTAGGGATAACGCACACTATATAAAAGTGGGCTGCTCGTGCAATGCAAAATTGGTGGTTGATAGGGACCCAGGTTGCTTCTGTGCTTTTGTCTGTGATTCTCGAAGATAAGCGTGTGCAAGCATCTGCAGGGCAAGCCTCTAGTCATTGTGAACAGACTCTTAGGTGGTCGATGGTTTGCCGGGCTCGCGCAAGCGGCAGGAAGCACTGGCAGAAAGTCGAAACCACTGGCGCTCTTCGACGACTTCAAATCGAGGCTTCAGGCGAGAAACTTGAGCCGATGCGGCGCTCCTTTTGTGTCGTCTAACAGGAATGGTTGCTATTGCTTTGCTCATACCTACTATAGGCGAGCCGACTATCTTACGTAGCATACGGGTCCAAAAAAACGAAGAAAGGAGAGGGGTGCTTTCGCACCCCCTCTCCTTCTCCGCCCTCGCGCCGACGAACGGACGGCAGAGCGTGCAACCCGCCGTCCGTTCAGTCAGTCTCAGTCGGTCACTTCTTCCAGGTCGTTAACGCTGACGGTGTCACCGCCGTTGGCGTCCGGTCGCTTGTGCTCATCGGGGTCGATGAGGTCGAACAGCATCAGCAGGAACGTGGTGGCGTACGACCCGCTGCGCAGATCGAAGGTCGCCGTCCACGTCCCGTCGCCGGTGTAGTGGGAGAAGTTTTCCACCTTGATGAACGCCTTGCGCCACGGACCGTAGGGCTTCGGTTGCCCGTCCCGCCGGTTGCGCGGCACCAGGAACATCTCGCGAACATCGTCGTCCGCCCGACTCAGCTCGCGAACGCCTTCGCGGCAGTACGGCAGCCGCCCGTACCACTCGCGCGCCTGCTGAGTCGCCATCAAGATGGGGATGCTCTTCTTGCTCGGGTTGAACTTCAGCTCGCGATTGGAGCAGCGCGGGCAGCGGCAGGCCTTGCACGGACCCGATCGCCGAGTATCCTCGCCCTCTTCGTCGCAAGTGTGGCCGTTGCCGCCACAGTGGCAGGGAGCGTTCCCCTTCCGCTCGGCCTGAACCTTGGCCGTGTCCATCTCCTTGAGCCAGCCGTACATCTTCTTCGACAGCACCAGGTTCCACCACCAGGACTGCCATGCGGCGACGAAGAGCGACACCTCGTCCCACATGGAATCGAGCACTCGCTCGAAGCTGCCCTCGTACTTGTCCACGTCCGCCAGCCGCTCGGCCATCTTCTTCTCGATGCCGAGGTTGTACTGGCGGTAGTGCTTGTCGAACAGAATCGCCATGTCGCGGAACTGGTACAGCCACATCCCTTCGGCCTGCCGTCGCACTTCGGCGGCGTCGGCAGGCTCGCTGGGCGTGGACTCGAACAGGAACCGGTAGCACGCTGCCTCGGCGGCGCTGGCGAACTGAGGCATGTTCTGATGCGCGGGCATCTGGTGGTCGTTAACCACCAGGGTGCGCCCGATGACGTGCAGATTCTGCCGGCGACCGAGGCGTTGCCGCCCGAACGCGTTGGGAATCCACATGTCGCGCTGCTTCAGTTTCTCCAGCCGCGGTGCCAGGTAGGCGTCGATCTCTTGCGCCGTGCCGTTCATGCGCACGGTGATCTCGAACCGGTTCACGCCGTGGTCGCCTTTGTACACTCGGTCGTACGCGTGGCGCGGGTCCTTGATCGTGAAGCCTGCACGCCCCGGTGAGTACGCGGGAAGCCGGGTCATCGCCTTGCGGATCTCGTCCACCGTCACGCCCTCGACGACGATGGTTTGCGCCGTTTCGGCCCAGCGGTCTTTCAACCCGCTGTTGCTGATGCGCTTCGAGCGCACCTCACGACCGAGGATTTTGGTCAGCTCGGTCGCCAACCAGTCGCAGGCCCCGAGAGTTGGCAGCCGCTCCTTGCCGAGCGTCACCGCCACCATGAAGGCGCTGCGGATGTGCTCGATGGTGAACGACTCTTGCTCGCGAGCTCGCTGATTGAACTCGGCCAGATCGATTTCGGCGCGGAACTCGATCTGCTTGTCGCCCTTGTCGATCTTGCGCCAGTGGGTCTGGCTTCGGTCGAGTCGGAGCTTGTGAATGAGCCGCTGGCGTGCGCGCTCGAGGTTGCAGCCGCTGCGCGCTTCCAGCACGCAGACGACCAGGTTGGCTTGCTGGACCGTCTTGGTCAGGATGAACGGCTCGTCACCGTAGAGTCGCCGGCGCAGCTCCTCCGGGTGAAAGCCTTCGATCACGACTTCGATGGCCGGTCCGCGGTCCCGCTTCGGGATTTCGCGGTACTGGATGCGGCTGCGCTCCAGCCCCAGCTTGGTGGCGATCGAGTTGACCACGGTGGCCGGGTCAACATCGGGAATCACGAGAATCGCCGCGGAAACGCGGTCAGCACTGACCCCTGATGCCTTCGGCGCGTTGCCATACCAGGGCGTCGCCGTGGCGGGCAAGCCCGTTGGACACCTGCCGTAGGGGTAGTTAATCGAGTCGTCCGGGTAATCCGTTCCCGGACCGATGCTCAGGTACTCGCCGCGCCGCCCGGGGACGGGCTCACGCACCCGGAATTCGCGGGGAACGTGCTTGATCTTGGCGGCGGTCCTGTCGCGGTCCAGGTAAGCGAACACCGACTCGGGAAGGAATCCCTTCGGGTCTTCGAAGAAGTTTGTCATTTTGCTAACCCTTCCTGCTCACACCCATTCCGCTTTCGCAGAGGAGAATGTGCGCTCGTTGGTCTGGCAGAAGATGTACCGTCCCGCCGACGAGGGGGGATGGTTTTGCGAAGGAATCAAGCGACTTACTCAGTCGCCCCATACCCTCGGTACAAATCTCGCAGTTCGCCGATGAGGGGAACCCCTTCGACACGCTCCGGGCAGGGCTGATTGGGATACCGGTCGATGTGAACCGCCGGCATTCCGAAGTTTAGTGCACCGTAAATGTCGAGTTTGGGGTTGTCGCCCACCATCAGGCAGCGCTTAGCGCTGACACCGAACTTCTGACAGGCCACCGCGAAGATCTCTGGTGATGGTTTTGCATGTCCGACCTCGTATGACAGGATTAGGTGCTCGAAGTACCGTTCCAGCCCGGTCTCCCGCAGCAGATGCTTGATGGGGAAGGGCCAGACGTTGGACAGCAGCCCGATTCGCAAGCCGCGAGCTTGCAGGATGGGCAGTTCGCGCGCGACGTCGACGAAGACGGATAGACCCATCTTCTCCGACTCGATGAGCGCATGGAACTTCCGTTGCTGGTCATCGGTCGGGCGCTTGAGGCCGAACCGTTGAGCCAGGAAGACCAGGAAGTCATAGGGGTCTTCGATGTTTGTGGTCAAGCAGACGTGGAGGAATTCCGGGTCGACGTCCTTGACGTCGACCTTTGGACCCTCGTTCGTCCAGCGGCACTTGTAACCCAGGATTTCTTGCGTGTCTGCCGGCGGTTCCGGGTAGGGACCGCGGAAGAGTGTCTTCCACGCATCCAGCAAGAGAACGTCGTAGTCTCCCGTTTCGAGTGCAGGACCGAGTGTGGGATAGTTAAACAGCTGGCGTTTCATTTTAGGCTCCTTAGCTTTCAGTAGGGAGCGCGAATTGCGCCCACGGAAAGGAGCCGTCACGAAATTCAGTGACGGTGTTGAGTTTGACCCTCGTAAGAATCTTGGGAGAAGGTTGCCAACCTAGGCAACCGACATACATCCGGGGCAGAAGAGGGACAGTGCGGTCGTCAGCCGCTTTGTCCCCTCCTTGTCTCCCGCCGCGGATGCACGCTCCGTCGTGTTCACTTAGTTAGCGGCTGGCCATTTGCCCTTGAGCCGCACGTTCAATCCGAGAACGCAGCCCATCTTTCCGACCAGGGTGCCTCGGGTGAGGCTCAGCCACTGGCCCTCGATGGGGTCGTCGTGCAGAGCGGTCTCCTGACCACGCAGGCAGAAGCCCATCTTCTCAAGCGTTGCCACCGATTTGAGCACGTCCTCCGGCAGCCTTGCTCTGTCGGCATCGGTGAGCGTGACGCCGTACCCCGTGTCCGCTGCGGCGGCGTAGGGCAACTCGGTGACGAAGAACTGCAATCGCGCGCTGGTGACGGTGCCCTTGCCTGCGAACAGGTAGGTGTCCCGCACGAGGTTCTTGAAGTCGAAGCCGTTGGCCTCGGCGCCGTGTCCTCCCGGGCAGTCGCGAGTGTACTCGTGCTTCCCGGTAGTGCTCAACGGCGCGAGAACGGCGCAGACGCCAACGACGAGGCCGTCGAGGGCACGTGTGCGGTGGGCGTCGTCCGGCGCTTCAGATGTTCCGCAGAAGATGCAGGAGACACCACCGTTCGACATGAGGTTGGCGCGACATGCGTCGCCGTCGTGGCCCTTGGCGGCTCCTTGCCGACAAGTTGCCGATCCGACGATGAGAATTGATTTCTGTTTCGTTTCCATCAAAAGCGTTCCCCTTAGAGTTCGTTGCGAGCGCGGATGCTGTTGGTAGTCACTCCGCTGCTCGGAAGAGGACCTTCGCTGACTTGCTTCGGTCGAGGTTTTCCACCGACGATGCGCCCTGACAGATGCGAATCCAACTCCTCAGTTGAAAACGTTTTCCATCTCCACCGCTGAAGCGGGTTCCCGTGACGATGGGGATGAGGTGGAATGTCTGTTGGTGCTTTGGGTATGTCGCCTATGGATAGAAGAAAAGAAGGTAATCTGAATCTAATGGAGCGGGGGGCACGGAATCAAGTGGCACGCCGACGACAGTTACGATGGAGTGATGCGCTCCGCCCTTGGCGCCATGCGCCGATGCGAGCGCGCCTCAAAGCTTCTTGGCATCCTGTAACAGTTGGCTGTGAGTGCGGATCTTACGCTGTTTTTCTTTCGGCGGGTTTGCGCAGCTTTGCCAGGTTGTCAAACGGCGCTTGAAAGGGTCCCATAAATGAGTGTCTGCAGTTGCTGGATTGTGACAAAGACCTTGCCATACGCTAGCTTTGCGAGTTGAACAGAATTGCTTGATTAAACCGGGCAAGAGCTGGCGGAATCTCCTCTTAGGCGACTTTGTCGGGCCAATATCGCCTATATAAGAAAAACACTTACTTTCGCGAGTTTTAATCCAAGACTGGTTGTAAGCCGGCCTGAATAAGGCCTAAGTTGTCAGAATCACCGTTTCTCTTTTAGATCAAAAGGCAAGTTCACCCAGAAACCCACACCTGCTGTGCTGATGCCCGTTCGTAACAGAGCCCTCCCTGGCTTGAACGGACTGCTGCCATCACAGCTGATGTCTTGCCGTGACCTCACATGCACGCCGTAAAAGCGCGCTGTTACCTTCATTGTTGACCAACAAACTCGACGAAGAAAGGACAATCCCATGCTTCGCTCTACCTCCGTTCACTTGGTCCCGGTCATTGAACACCAGGACTCGCCGCCTCTCGATCCCAAAGTGCCCTACGTGCGGGCGGTGGAAGGCATCGCCGGAGAGGTCTCCGGCGTCAAAGCTCTTTTCGATAACTTCGGTCGCGTTCGAACACTCGATGCCACCGACGTTTCCGGCCTGTTCGACGGCACCTGGACCGGCGACCCGGCCTCCTTCGCTCGCGCCTACTTGGAGTCTGCCGAAGCGGTCAAGTCGTTCGGTCTCCAGTACGCCGAGTGGTTCGCCCCCGCGGTTAGCGCCATTCCCGGCGGCCACCGAGTGACCTTCTTGCAGAAGCTCACCGTCGAAGGCGAAGAATACCCGGTTCGCAACGGCTACTTCGTGGTGTTCATCGACGGCAGCAACGCGATCTATCGCGTCAACGCCAGCGTCCGCCACGGTCGCAAGCCCACTTCCGTGGACAACATCATCGGCGACGCTGCCGCCGTCGAGCACTGCCTCGACTATATCGGCGTCACTTCCTGCGTCACCCGCAATAGCCGCGTGGTGATGTCGTCGCATCGCGACCAGTTCGACCCTTGCTACGAGGTGTCCATCACCACGCACGAACCGCGCCGCGCGGCTCGCTTCCTGGTGAAGGGAACCACCGGCGAGATCGTCGACGTCGGCAACACCATCCGCACGACGGCCCGCCGCCGTCTGCTCGACAGCACCGCAGGCGGATTGCTGTCCGACCCGGTCACCGCTGCCACCGGCGGTCGCAAACCGCGTAAGCCGCGCACGCGAACGAATGTGCCGCCGCAGGCTCCGACCACCAATGGCCGCGTGTTCCTGCAGATTCCCGATCCGAACAAGCCCCTGCCTCAGCAGGTGCACGACGTGATCATGCGCAACTTGCCCGACGGTGCGCAGACGCTGGAGAACAAGGACGTCGTCATCTACATGGGCAGCGGCAAGAAGAACGTGAAGGCCAAGGGCGACGGCACCTTCAACTACAAGCCCGGTGACCCCGAGTTCAGCGGCGTGGTGACGTTCTTCGCCTACGTCTACCAGATGGAGCTGATGAAGAAGTGGGGCATGGTCTCGCCGCCGCAGCAGATGCCGATCTGGGTCGATGACCCGACGGTCCGCGATAACGCCTATTTCGACCCGACGGGGTATGAGATTCACTTGGGCGTCGGCAGCGGACTGGCGCAGGGCGGCTTGCACCGCAACATCAGCTACGACTTCGGTGTCACGCTCCACGAAGCCGGGCACAACATCGTCGCGATTCAGACGCCGGGTGGCGACTTGCCTGGTGACGAGGGCGGCGCGATCCACGAGAGCATGGGAGACGTGCTCGGTCAGCTGCTGGTAGAGTGGATGATGCGAGCTGAGTTCGGCACCACACTGAAGCACACGCTGACGGTGGCGGACATCGAGGCTGCCTCGCGTGTCATCGGCCGGTTCGCGGCTGCCCCCAACGGCATCCGTGACCAGAAGAACACCGCTACCACCCCTCGCGATAAGACCGGCGAGGTGCACGATGACGGGTTGATCTCCGGTGGGGCGAAGGCCGACCTGCTGGTGGCGCTCGTCAAGGCTGCCGGGGACGTCAACATCGGCTTCGAGCAGTTCGGTCGCATTTCGCTGCTGGCGCTGTCGATGGTGCCCTCGCACAAGGTCACCTTCGTGGACCTGCTCAACGCGTACATCGCGGCTGACCAGAAGCTCTACAACGGCGCGAACAAGGCGGTCATCGTCAAGGCGTTCGGCGACCACGGCATCAAGCTGAAGAGCAAGGGCCGCTCGCCGATCATCATCGTGCTGAGCTAAACACGTGTCGGAAAGCGCAACCCGGGGTAAGACCCGGGTTGTGGACCGGCACCATATCCACTACCACTTAACCTGGCACAAGGAGATGTGATGTCGGTTCAATCCATCGAACGTTTGCGTGAGATTCGTCGGCAGCGCTTGGAACTGCTCGGGCAGGTCGCGGTGCTCAACGCGGAGGCGACTGACATCGGTCAGCTCGTCTGCTGCGCCGAGTGCAAGGCTGAGGGGTTCTTGCCCGCACCGGGCGGCGAAGAGAACTTGCCGGCTGGATGGGTGATGAGCGACTGCGATAACGGCGGTTGCATCAAGTGCTGGTCGTTCTGGTGTCCGGAACACAGCGGTGCTAAAGCGCAGTTCGAATGCGCTGCGTGCCACTGCCCGTGACACTGATATGCAGCAAGGCGCGAGACGGCAAGAGCTGTCTCGCGTCCGTCTGCGGGAACAAACCGGCAACTGGCGTCGCCGAAAACACTTATCAGGTCGCGTTGTGCGCGACTTGACTTGCCAAGTCTGTCGCTCGGGTCCCTAACTTCCCTGTAGCAGCTCGTCTTCGGACGGGGGTTGCAATAGATTAAAACACGTGCATAATAGCCGTGGGAAGCTAGAAGACCCCGCTCAGCGGGCAGATGGTAGATACCGAGAAAAACGGCGGGGAAGCTCCCGAATAACCGCCATTAATCCTACCGGGTAAACCGGTTTCAACACCGGACCTCCGGAACCAGAAAGGATTGGTACCTGCTTATGCGCAAAATCGCGATACTCGAATTGCCCTGTCGTGGCAATGAAGAGTTTCAGCCTATCCTCGGAAACCCCGGCTTCGATGCTGCGCGGGTTACACCCCAAGAGTTCAATGCTCGCTTCCCTGACGGGGCCGACGTCATTCTCATCCCCGGCTCGCGCGAGACCGGCAAAGACCTGATTTTCATGCAGGAGTCGGGCGGTATTGACATCATCCGGCGGCACCTCGCCCGCGGCGGCATCGTCATGGGCATCTGCGGGGGCTTCCAGATGATGGGCGAAGCGCTGCACGACCCCTACCGCACCAACGGCCCGCTGGTGTCTTCCAAGGGCATGGGCTTGTTGCCCATCAGTACGCACTTCGGTCCGAAGATGCTTCTGTGCAAAACTGAAGCTGACCTGCTCGCCGGACGGACCCGCACCAAGGTCGCCGGGGTCGAAGGTCGTTCGGGCGCTTCCTACACCGAGGGACGACATAGCGGCTTCAGCCCGCTGCTGGAAATCCGCGACCGCAAGTCCGAGAAGCCCATACCTCAGCCCGTGGTGCTGAAGCCCGACATGCACTGGGCCAAACCGGTCAACTGGGCACCCGGTTCCGAGATGGTGGACGGACTGGTCAGCCATGACCGCCGCATCTGGGGTACCTACCTGCACCTGATCTTCCACAACGCCACCTTTATGGAAGAGTTCTTCAGCAACGCTCCCGGGAGCTGAATCACGTGGAAGTGCTGGTGTTTGATATGGGACACGTCTTTGTCGATTTTGACTGGGACGTTGTCTCCGAGGGATTCTGCCGCATCAGTGGACGCACTCGCGATGAGCTTCGCAAGGGCTTTCATCGAGTTTCATCCCTGGGCTACGAAAGCGGGCGCATCAGTACCAGCGGATTCCTGGCAGAGCTGAACAAGCACCTTGGCACTGCCATTGAGCTTGAACAGTTCAAGCAGTTGTGGAACGCGACGTTCTGTGAAAATGAAGAAATGGCGGCGCTGCTTACCAACCTCAAAGAGCAGCGTCCACTATACCTGCTGAGCAACACCAACGAGATTCACTTTGACTACCTGGAAAGCACCTTCAATGTCACCCGGCACTTCACCGAGGTGATTTTAAGCTACCGCGTCGGCTGCTCCAAGCCGGAGGCGGACATCTACCACGAAGTGCTGCGTCGCAGTGGAAGAGCGGCAGAGCGGTGTCTCTTCATCGATGACCTTGCGCCCAATGTTGAGGCTGCTCGAGCGGTGGGCATGAATGCGATTCAGTTTAAGTCCGTGCAGCAGCTCAAGGATGAGCTGGTCGGCTACGGATTTGCTCTGTGATACTGCGACGGTAAACCGTTGCATCCAACAGCAACTCACGGCAGGTAGCTGACTGATACTGCCAGTGGTTGCGATTCCGTTCGTAGGGATCGCGCAGTAAGGCTGCTTCGCGTCAGGCGCGAAGCGGGAGATTTCCTGAATGGATCGACCGCAAGTTCGGTGGGCTCTATACGTCTTGAGTGCGCTGACCATCGGCTGCGTGTTCTGGCTCGTGCCGGGCGCGCAACAATTCCTCGGTGCTCACTTCTGTGTCACCTTCTGGTTGACGGCAGGTGCCGACTTTGTCATCACGCAATCCGACAACGCCCCGTCGGAACAGGGACGGTTCGGCTACTCGGACCGGTTTCTGGCGTACTTGTTCGTAGCATGGCTCATCTGCCCGGTTCGGCTTGGCGTGCTCTACTGCCAGTATCGCGCCAGGCGCGCCGGCTGACAAGGTAAACGCGACCGGACACTTAAAAACTTCAAAACTCGGTTCGCGGAAAGTGGTTCCGCTCAGACAGACAGAAGGAATGATTGCAATGAAACTGCAAATCGAAAGATCCGATCTCGATTGGGCCGCTCGCAGCGGGCTGATTGATGCCGACCAAGTCGACGGACTGTGGTCAGGCCTGGCTTCTCGCCTGGCTCCGGCTCCGGCTCCGGACAACAAGGACAATGGGTTCAGCTTGCAACAGTTGCTCTGGTACTCCGGTGCCGGCATCGTGATTAGCGCGATGGCCTGGTTCCTGCTGCAGGCGTTCGAATTGTTCAGCGGCGGTGGCATCCTCACTCTTTCGCTGCTCTACGGCGCGGGGTTCCTGGCGATCGGCAGCTGGTTCAATCGCAAGCCGGACCTGAAGACGCCTGGTGGTTTGCTGATCACGCTTGCCGTCGGTATGGTACCGCTGGCGGTGTTCGGCGTCGAGCACATGGCCGGCATGTGGACGCCGTCGGCTTCGATGCAGCGAGATATTGAGCCGATCCGCAACTTGCTGATGGAAGGTGCGCTTGTGGTCGCCGGCTTGCTGGCGATCCGCTATGTGCGCTTCCCCTTCCTCGGGTTGCCTGTCGCCGCCGGCGCGTGGCTGATCACGCTTGACCTGGTCCGACTGGCGGCCGGCGTCAACGGCATCGGCGTGCAGACGCAACAGGTGATCACCGTGGGCTTCGGCGCACTGATGATTATCGCGTCCACCGTCATCGATCGTCGCAGCAAGCAAGACTACGCCATGTGGGGCTACTTCTTCGGCGTGGCGGCGTTCTGGTTCGGGCTGGCTGCCGCATTGTTCTTCAGCAACGGCACGGGCGGGCTGTTCAACCTGAACGACGGCGCTGCTTGGGGCGTGTGGTGCATCGCCAACATCGGGCTGCTGTTCTCGTCGGTGCTGCTGCGCCGGCGTGTGCTGCAGGTGTACGGTTCGTTCGGCGTGCTCGGTTACCTGGGCTACCTGACGTTCTCCGTGTTCGCCGATTCGCCGCTCTTCCCGCTGTATCTCATCGGGTTGGGCGTCGGCGTCATCGGTCTGGGCGTCGTGTACCAGGTGTACGCGAAGCGCATCGAGAGCGCGATTCACGCGGCGCTTCCCGAGTCGCTGCGCAACCTGCTGCCGCCGGCTCGCGACTAAGCCGCGCAGGAAGGAGGGCGGAGTTCGTTCCGCCTCCTGTTCGACTGACACTTCCAGGCGGGACTCGACAATGAAGATCGTGGTTCTGACCGGGGCCGGCTTGTCCGTCGCCTCCGGGCTGAAGACTTTTCGCGGCGCGACCGGCGTATACAATTACGCCGCCGTGTCCAGGCTGTCCCATGCCGGCGCCTTGCGCACTCATCCGGATGACCTCTGGAAGTTCTGGGGCGCGCTGCGCGGTGAGATCAACGCTGCAAGCCCCAACGCTGCGCATCACGCATTGGCTGCTCTGGAAAAGCGTCTGGGTGCCGATGACACGCTGACGATCGTGACTATGAACGTGGACGGACTGCATCTGCGGGCCGGCAGCACCAACGTATTGGAGCTGCATGGTTCGTTGATGCACAGCCGCTGCACCACTGTTCACTGCTCCGATGAGCGCCATCGCGGGCGGTTCGTCGATTCGGATACCCGATCCGACGGGGCGCCCTATTGCAGTGCGGATGGGACTCGTCGCCTGGTTCGCCCGGACATCGTGCTGTTCGGCGAATCGTTGCCGACGCATGTCTGGAGCGCCGCGAAAAACGCTGCGCGTCACGCGGACGTGTTCATCGCCGTCGGCACCAGTAACACGGTCGCGCCTGCGTCCGATCTGGTGAGTAAGCCCTACTACAAGGGAGCCGATACCATCTTCGTCAACCCGGAAGTGCCTCTCGGGTTGCGTTGCTTCAGGCGCAAGATCGTCGGCAAGGCGGAGGAGGTTCTCCCCGACTTGCTGGAGGCCTTGATTCCGACGGCGAGAAGCAACTAAGGGCTGTCTAGTCGTCACGTGTGTGACGGCAAGGAGGAGGTGCGCCGCGAGGCTGGAAACCCCGGCGCGATGCCCGATTCACTGACACCCCGGCACAAAGAAAGGAGGTAATGCATGAACAATGCTCTGACTGGCGATCCATAGGGAGACCCGCACGATAGCCACGGTGGCTATCTCGGGGCTCCCGAATGGGAGTCGCCATGCAGCACAGCAATCGTCACGACCAAAACGAAAACACCGTCCTCGTCAGCCTCGATGACATCAACGTCCCTAAGCGCATGATGGAGAAACTCCTGCGCAAGGACCGCGGTCAAATCGAGGAAATGCGAGCTGCTATCGAAGACGGTCGTGAAATGTTCCGTGTCATCCTCCGCCCCAACATCAGCGGCGGATATGACATCGAGGACGGACGTCATCGCATCGTTGCCGCCAAACTCGCCGGTGCCTCCTTCGTGGAGGCGCTCATCGTCGGGGACTAACGGCAACAGAGAAGTTTCAGCAACACGAGGGAGCGCTTCGCTCCCTCGTGTTGGCTGCATTGTTGTTGATCAACCGCATCAATCTTTTGTAGGCGCTCCGGCTTCTCGGCAAGCCTCGTCGCCTCCACGCGTAGACAACGGCGAATCCCTCTTTGCGGCGGTAAACCGCCGCTCGAGCTTCGCTTTGTCGATTCACAAAGGACTCAACCATGACCACTGACGAAACCCCGTCCGACATCCAGGTCGCCAACCCGACCGTTCGCTGGGCCGAGTTGCAGGCGCGTATCGCCCTGCTTCGCTCTCGGGCGGCCGCCGCGGCCGAAATCCAGCAGTCGTTGCCCTTGTCCGAGTGGGACCTCCAGCTCCAGCACTTCGGCGACTTCGTCGAGACCAGCCTCGGGTTGCGCGAGGGCAACGAAACCGCCATCGACGCTCGCATCACGACGGTCGAGCAGCAGCTCGCGCAGTTGCAGCTGCCCGCCATCAAGGGGCTGCCCTGGAACGGCGACCGCGTGACGCACCACTGCGTCACCGCGTGCAAGGAGCACGGGCACGGCGTGTTCAGCGCGCACGACAACAAGGAAGACGCTCGGTACAACGCGGCCCTCACCGGCGGCAAGACCGACTGCGTCGTTCGCCGCGAAGAGCGCCCCGGCATCGTGCCCGGACCGGCCTTGCGCGACGCCCGCCGCCTGGCCGCCGAGTACTGCTGATCAACTAGCGGGTACCGCCAACTAACCCGGGAAAGCGCACCATGGACGGTGCCTTTCCCCTCTCTTCCCTGGTCTACTATATGTTATCACAAGACGGAAAGACTCTGTCATGCAATCTCTTCCGGTGTTATGCCTGTTTTCCATCAACACGAATTCGATACGATTTCTCTGGATTTTCGTATCTTATTCGTGTTGATCCCCTCCTTTCCGGTTTTTTGGAAAATTTCAAAACAATTTCAGAAGTCGACGGTAAGTTCTTCAAGATGCACTGTTGAGGTTTCATATGAACAAAAGCACCGATGTTTTTCCTTCCGATTCCTTTTGGCGCACTTTCAATCGGGATCTTCGTCAGGCGCAAGGAAGGGTAATTATTCAAAGTCCATTCGTGACGATCAAACGGCTGAGAATTCTGCAACCAATTCTTTTGGAGTTGCTTCATCGAGATGTTTCCATCTGCGTTTTCGTTCAGCGACCGCAGCGCACGAATAGTACGGTCAAACCGTCCGATGCCGAAACGGATAGGATTCGGTCTTTTCAGGACTGCTTGCGGTCCATGGACCGACTAGGGCTGCATGTTAACGACAGAGTGGATATACATGAGAAGCTTGCGATTATCGATGAAACCATCCTCTGGGAGGGAAGCATGAACATACTCAGCCATAGCAGGACGAGCGAGCGAATGCGTCGCATTGTTTCTTCGAGTGAAACTACCGCGGCGCTTCAATTGCACGGCCTGTTGGATTGCACGAATTGCAGGAAAGTCTCGCCCGAACATTCTGTTGGTCTGGTTGAACAACTTGTTGATGCAAGACGCGCACAAAGCCTCTCTCAGGCGGAGTTAGCGAGACGCTGCGAAGTGTCGCCGAACGCCATTGCCCGGGTAGAGTCGCCTGATAGCGATTCGCGATTGAGCTCGCTGTCGCGATTTGCCGCTAATTTAGACCACGAAATCATCCTGGTTCCGAAATGGCTTGTACCTTCCGTTCGAAACTTCATTAGCAGAGAAAGCGCTACGGGAGCAAGAAAGGACGCAAAACAGACCGCGCAGGCAAACCACGCCGCTAAGCCAATTGTTAAATGCGGGATACAAGATGGGTACATTTTTGAACGTAGAGATTCCCGACAATCGTGAAAATGTGGATTCGTAACTTTGCAGTTTTGCTGGTTCTTTGTATCGTACTAATGGCGTACTGGCTTTTCCGCCCGGTAAGTGCTGAGGAGCTTTGCCGTCTGATTCACTCTGCTAGTGTGCCGATAAGACCAGTGTTGGCGCAAAGTCTGTTATGGCGATTTAAGGGGCTTCCGAGAAAAGATTTTGTGTCAGTTTCCAACTCTACCTTCTACAAAAA
Organism: Candidatus Obscuribacterales bacterium; assembly: GCA_019752635.1. Classification (GTDB taxonomy): domain Bacteria; phylum Cyanobacteriota; class Vampirovibrionia; order Obscuribacterales; family Obscuribacteraceae; genus JAKFUT01. Next base: position 18,940 of record JAIELX010000134.1, read on the forward strand.
GTTGAGTTTCGCCCCCTATGAGGACTATGGTAGCCCTCCTGTCGGCGTCGGAATAGCTTTATGGGCGATGCGCGACGAGCCCATTCCCAGCGGGGCGCCATCACAGATAATCTTGATGTTCGGACCTCGCGACACGGTAGAAACGGTCAAACTTGAATAGGCTAGACGTTCTCAAGCTTTACTCAGGCGCGGAATAACACCAAAAGGTCGGAGCGCACAATCTACTAGGACTGAGTTCCAAGGAACTGGAAGACTCAATGGCGGAGAATTTTTACCACCAGACAAAAGTACGCCTCCGGTCGTGGCCGTCACCACAGGATTACAACGAAGCGCTCCAGGCGCCGCTCTCTACCCTAAGGGATGCGGAACTGCAAACCGGTGAGGCTGAATGCAACAGCCATGGAATGCCACGGCCCGTGTCGGGTATGTTTGCAAGTGTTTACCGCTTGAAGTGCCAAGGGAAGGACTGGGCGGTGCGATGCTTCCTTCATGATGTACCCGACCAGCATGAGCGCTACGAAAAGATTGAAGAGCATTTGAATCGCTGCAACTTGCCATTCATTGTGCCGTTCGACTTTCAAAAAGAAGGCATTCAAATACATGACGCCGCCTATCCGATCCTGAAGATGGAGTGGTGCTCCGGTAAAACACTTGACTCGTTTGTAAGTGATCTGATTGCCGGTGAAGGGATTGTGACTGATGGAAGTCTGGCCGATTCTGTCGCAGCAAAAGCTGCTTGCTTGACAGAGTTGGCGGAGAATTGGGCGCACATGATCGCGGACCTGAGGGAAAATGGTATTGCGCACGGTGACCTTCAGCACGGCAATGTTCTAATTGAAGGTAATCGGTTCAGGCTTGTAGATTATGATGGTATGTTCGTTCCAGGGCTAGAGGGCAGGGCATGTTGCGAACTAGGACATCGGAATTATCAGCATCCCAATCGAAGGGCGGAGGATTTCAACTCTGATCTGGATAACTTTTCCAGCTGGGTGGTTTATGTATCATTGAAGTGTTTGGCAATTGACTTGTCGCTGTTCGATCTTGCGCGCGGGAAGGAATGTTTGCTTTGGCAACGAGAAGATTTTCTGCAACCCGAGAAGTCAGCGTTAGTGCGCGAACTCGAAACTCATGAATCGGCAGAGTTACGACTTTACTCTCGCTGGATTCGTTACTTGCTCTCGCTGCCACCGAATACGGTTCCGGCGCTGGACCTTGCAGTTGATTTTGGACAGTACGATCTGCCCGAGGTCCCGGAGGTCTGGTGGGCGGTGCTGGCCGCGAATGAGGAGGTGGATGCCGGGACTCTGCTGTATTCGGCGTCGGTGCGTGCAAACTCGGACGAGCCAAAGGACAGCATCTTACTGCGCAATCTGTTGCGCGTTATTGGGTCGCTCCTTACTCTTGTCGGTCTGCTTTTTCTTTTCTCTTTGTTCACGTCGCTCGCGTCGATCACGCCATCGAATGATGGACAGGGTTCCGTAGCTCCGCTCAGTGCTATCGTCCACAAAGATCAATACGCCGAAAATGCTCTTTATCGCCAAGCGATGAGCGCTTATGAACGAAATGATTTTGCTCAAGCGCAAGCTTGTTTCGAAAAGTTCCTTTCCAGTGTGCCGGCTTCACCTGCAATGGTTAGTACGTTGGAAGCGCGTTTGAGGCTGGGAAAACTGTACTTAAATGCGGGCAAGTTGGCTGACGGTTGGAAAGTTTATGCCGACGGCGTTGAGGGTCTGGAGGCTACCCTCTCCAACGAGGAGAAGGCCGTGGCGTATCCACTGTGCATCAACTTGGCGGCGCTGGCGCAGGATATCGGGGACCGCTCTCTGAAAGAGGAGTATGCGAAAAGGTCGGAGGGCTTTACCGATGAACCGTACTACGCTTATCACCGGGCATATGACCTTTTTGGCAACGTGATCAACTCCGATGTTTGCCGGGCGGAAGACGGTCTCGGCTGGGAACGCAATGCTGTGGTGTCTGAAAGACAGAAGATAGTTTATCGTCACGGTGTTCAAAACCCGCTGGCTTCTTTTGTGGCATTTGCGGAAGTACGCGCAGCCACGCCGGATTCTCCGAAGAGCGACTACTATATTGCCACAGTCGACGAGCAGCTTGGTTACGCGTATTACACTGCAGGGCTGCCCGACCGAGCTATTGCCGCATTAGAGAACGCGGCTAAGAATTTCACGTATCTGATGGAGAATGAGCCATTCAATCGTTTTCCCATTGAGGGGGTAAGAAAACGTCAGGGCAAAGTTCTGGTCAAGCTTGCGAGCGCTCTCGAGTTCAGAGCTGTGAAGTCGTCGGCGAGAAGGACGGAAGACAGTAGTCGTGCCAAGGCCATGTTTCAAAAAGCGGTGGACCTGCTGGGCGAGCAAGAAGCTCAGGGATTGAAGCGCGAGGGGCAGTTCCCCGAGCCCGATCAGACTCCATACAATGGTTCTTACGAATCTTTCAAAGCAGACACGTACTACTCGGGGAAGACCGGAACGTAGTTCCGCTTCATTGTCGGCCCAATGCTGCGGGGGGCATTTGAGGCAGAGAGAACACGAATACGTGATGATTTTTTGTGATTTTCGTATCGTATTCGTGTTGATGGTTGGAGGTGGATTTGGATGCAAGGAACCGAGATGCATTGCGGTGCCAGTGAGTCGGGCGCTTGGAATGGGATACGGTGGCATCTAGTAGGCAGAGGGAGAAGGGAACCGGGCGAGAAGGCGGGTGGGTGCCTGTCTCGCCGGTTCCGGTCATTTATGTCGTCGGGGTCGCGCATCAGCCGTGAGTGCAACAGTCGTCGACGACGGTCGGGTCATCGACCGGGGCGTTGAGACCCTTCTCGATGTGCGCCTTCGCTTGCGGACTGCAGTAGATCTTGATTTCCTTCAGTGCCACCGGACCGTCGAGCTTAGCGAACGCGTGCACCACCGCGCGCTTCAGCCGATGAGCCGTGCCCTTGAGGTTTAGGCACGTCTTGGTCATGCGATTGGCGATGAAAGGCACCGTGATCGTCGTCGCACCGCGGGCGATGGCCTCGTCGATCAGTTTGCCGAAAACGGCCTCGGCCACATCGGCATCGAAGCACTGCGGTTTGCCCAGACCGGCAAGGAGAACCACGCGGTTGTTGCCGCCTTGCGAGTCACTTAACTCGGTCTCGACCGGAAGGCTGGTACCGCGCTTGCCCTCGAACCCTTGTTCGTGAATGGCGGTTTTGATGACAGCGCCGACGCCGTTGTCGTCGGCGTGCAAGCTCTGAGGCACTGACATGCCGTAGAGCATCGGAATCAGGACGATGTCGGTGGTGACGTCCTCGATTGAACCGCGGCCGAGTGATGTTGCGAAAGAGAACTCAGGCAGGACGGGCATGTCGTCCTCCAGTCGAATTGGATTCGGTAGTCCAGAACGTGTCATTTTTGCTACACCTCCACAAAAGCACAGCATCTGCCGAGCTGCTTTGCTGAGTCGGTTGGTTGAGTCAGCGCCAAGCGATTACGGAAACTGCGAACTCAATTCATCCCGTGCTGGTCGGGAGAATATTGTTTGGAAAGTTCGTGTTGGCCGTATTTAAGAGTTACGCTTGGGGTTTTTTCTCGGAGAAGTAAATTGAAGAACAGCACTACAACCTATGTATCGCGGGCACCGCTAAACAAGGGACGGGCGCTAAATTCGGCTTAACGCTGGTGCTGACGGGAGTTGCTCCTGCTGCCGAACGGGGGTGGATGCAGCCGTGAACCCCTGTAACTGTTCTGTCGACAGTGTTTGTGAACATATTCTGAATCCTAGCGCAGTTGTCATAAGGGCTAGCGAGATGCCGTTTACAGTCGTAATCCTTCCGCCAATCGGTCTGTCATGATCGATTGATTGATTTGCGGTGCCTCTAAGGCTCACTAGCGGGCCGATTCGAGAGAGGGGGTGGGTGAGAGTAGCCCATGACTGATTTAGTGCGCGGTGAGCTGCTTGATAACGTTGCGAATAACTGGCAAGCTAAATTCGTCTCACCCGGGTTGCAGCACGCCCGCGCAGTCCCCTACGCGTGCAGGGCAAGCGTCAACCGGGGATCGGCGGTAGGGGCGTTACAGAAATTCAATAAACTCCTGCGCTAGCCTCACGAGAGTCGGGAAGCTAAATCGTAGCAAATATAGGATTTCTTCAGGATCTCAAGATAAGCCCGAAAAGTACCCCATATTTACCTCTCGTCATTGTTATTGCGGGGACTTCGGCGATCGACCCTCATGACAACTTTTGGCGCAGTGCCCCCGGGGCTTGAGACGGCGCGTGAAACTCGTCGATACAAGGGCTTGGTCCGTGCAAGCCGCTGGTATAGGTTCAAGTCCTATCCATACGCATCGCTTCACCCCGAGTAAAACCAGCCCCGAACCGAATCAATCTTCAGCATCAATATTCAGAATTCCTCCGACCAGCTTGGTCAGAAGGACTCTGAATCAACTTGCCGCCGCAAGTAGCTGATTTTGGTTAAGACGGGCGGGTTAGATGCGGTTCCAAGTTTCTCTTGCGGACGTAATTGCGGTGTCACCGCTTTCCGCAAGGCCAACTCCTGCTCAGTTAACCTACATGCACTGGAGGACTGACATGCTGTCTCTGTTGAACCGATTCAAGCAGACGATGCTGGCCGTGCCGCTCGTCATGCTGTTCTTTGGCATGACCGCCTCGATCGCCAGCGCGGCCGAGACCTGGGTGCCGACCAACTTCGACCCCAACCAACATGCGTACCTCGACCCCGGTCTGAAGAACCACTCTCGGTTCCCGGTGTCCATCGCCGGTCTCGAGCAGAAGCTCATCGACGCGGGCAAGGCGCATAACCTGAAGTTCTACTTCGTGATGACCGAACAGGGTACCGAACCCAACGGAAGCACGACCGGACAGAAGTTCGGTGCCTGGAAGCTGGACACGTTCGTGGCCGCCATCCAGAGCAAGCTCCCGCCGGATGACTATGTCATCGTCATGGTGGTGCGGTCGCCGAGCGACCCGAACAAGCTATCCATGGCGGGGCAAGGTGGCAATCGTCTGCAGAAGTACGGGCTGAACGCTAACTGGTTTAACGCTTCCAGCGGCCCGCTGCAGAGCAACCGTTCGGTGTATCTGCCCAACGATCCTGCCGGCTACTCGGTTGCGGTAGCGTCGGACGTCAACCAGGGCGTCGCCGACCACTTCGCGCGCATCAAGCGAGAGGAAGCGGACCGTGTCGCCAACGCCGAGCGCGAGCGTCAGCGGCAGATCGCCGAGGCCGAGCGCGCCCGGCAGAACGAGATTGCCGAAGCCGAACGCGCTAAGCAGAAGGTGATCGATGACGCTCGTCGCGCGCAAGAGTGGGAGGCCTTCAAGGCTGTCCTTCCGGCTCGCATCGCGGGCATCGGCGTGCCGGTCGGCTTGGTCATCCTGATTGTCGTGTGCCTGGTGATGGTCAGCGGGGCGCGTAAACGGCTCAAGGCTTCCATCGCGGCGCGCGAAGGGGTGTTCGATAACGCCAACACCAACTACCTGGAGATCCGCACATCGTACCTCGGGTTCCTTCAGAACAACGGTACGGACTGGAAGAGCAAGTTCATCGGGCTGACGCTCAAGACCTACACCGAGGCGGTCGAGAAGTACGCGAAGCTCTCGGCGAACATCCAGCGGGCGCTCGAGCTGCTCAACGACGCTCGGCGGGCGGACAAGGTCACCTTCATGTCGCCTCTCAAGGGCGTCAAGGTCTCCGGCACGTTCCTGGTCGGGGCTGGCATCGCTGCTGTGGTGTTCTTCCTGGTCAACTGGATCGCGGCCGTGGTCGTCGGCGGGCTGGCCATCGCTGCCGCCGTTCTCCTGGCCACACGACACGTTCTCGCCGCCCTCAAGAAGGGTTACGCCGTGCTGGAAACCGACAAGGTGACCATCACCGGCGATATGCTGCCCATCGAAGAGCGCGACTTCTTCGGCTCGGTGGTGGCGGAAACGACCTATGACAATCCTGGCGCGATGATGGACGCCATGGCCACGTTGTTCAAGGACACGAACGACCGGCTCAAGGCCATCAAGCAGGGCTTCGATGGTGCGAAACAGAACCGCGACGACATCAGCGGTTTGACGAAGAAGATCGACGACAGCAAGCCGCGCCTCACGGCGGTCGAGCTGACGTTCGCGCCTTACGAGGAGCGGTTCGGTACGATCAAGACCGACACCGACAAGTTCCTGCAAATCCTGGCGTCGGACCCGATGTCGGCGTTCACGGCCTCGGAGGCGGTGGAGCAGGCGGCCAACGACCTGGTCAAGGAGATCGACCGCGCCATCGGCATCAAGGAATCGCTGGCTCAGACTCGCAGCACGGTGAAAGCCGCTCACGACAACGTCGCGAAAGTGCGTGGTCAGAAGGCGGACTACACCTACCCCGAGAAGGACGCCAAGCCGGCCGACGGCGCTGCGGCTAACACGTTGCTGAATGAAGTCGGCAGCAATCCGGACACCATCCTGGCCGAAGCCGACGAGCGGCTTGCGGCGGCGTTCGCGGCAGTGCTCGCCGGCAAGCTCGACCTCTCCGAAACGGAGAAGAAGAGCGCCACCGACAAGGCGGCCGAAGCGACGAAGCTGGTGGAGAAGGTTCTGGCTGCGCGTGCCTACGTGCAGAAGCAGGTCGTTCCGGTCCGCGACAACCTCAAGCGTCTCACCGACGCCAAGCCGGGTGCCGAGACTGCGTTGGAGACGCTGAAGGCGGACTTCCTTGCTGCCAACTTCCCGGGCGAGGAGAGCAAGATCGGCAACGCCACGCGCGTCATCGACAAGACCGAAGGCGAGCTGGCCAAGGTGCGTCTGGCGTTCTTCGAGCAGCGCTACGTCGCTGCCCGGGCGCTGCTGGAGGGCATCGGCGGTCAGGTTCAGGGGGCACGCGACCTGCTGGTGGAAATCCACACCAAGCTCGCCTACCTGATCGAGCGGCGTGCCTACGCCAAGAAGGTGGTCGGCCAGGCTCGTCAGCAGGCGGACACGCTGAAGGGCAAGCTCGCGTCCCACAGCCACACCACGTCGAAGGCGACCGACGCGACCTACGCCGGGTTGGTCCCGACTCTGGGCCGACAGGAGCAGGATGTCGCCAAACAAGTCACTGACTGGCCCGCCGCCTGCACGGCTGCGGACTCCCTGCTCAAGCAGTTCCAGGACGTTGATAGCAAGATCGACGCGGAGAAGGCGGCACACGCCCTCGCCGAGACCCGCCTGGGCGAGCTGCGCAGCGCTGTCAGCGCCGCGCGGACCGCGGTGAACCACAACGACACGCGTCAGCCGGCGCGTGCAAAGCTGAGCGAGGCGGAGGCCGCGCTCAGCGAAGCCGAGCGTACCATCAAGGTGTCCAAGTCGGACTGGGCGCAGCTCGGTCGTTCCGCAGAGCAAAAGAAGGCGATCGCGAACGAAGCGAAGCAGATGGCAGAGACCGACCAGCGTCTGGCTGGCGAGGCTCGTAGCGCCGTCCGCAACGCCGAGAGCGAGATCAGCCGTATCTCCGCTCGCACATGGGTCCAAACCGCCATGTGGGGCGGGTACAGTCGGGCGATTAGCCTGATGGGCATCCTCGACCTGTCGTCCGCGAGGCAGGCGTTGGGGCAGGCTCAGGGCTACCTGCACAGCCGCGACTACGAGAACGCCAAGGACGCGGCGTCGCGTGCAAGCCGGTCCGCCAGCGACGCCGAGAACAAGGCGGACGCTGCTCTTGCCGCAGCGGTGGCGCAGGCCATCGCCGAGTGGCAGGCGATCGAGGCCGAGAAGGAGCGTCAGCGTCGCGAGCAGGAGCGGCGCGAGCAAGAGCGTCGCGACCAGGAACGGCGTGAGCAGGAGCGTCGCGACCAGGAACGGCGTGAGCAGGAGCGTCGCGACCAGGAACGGCGTGACCAGGAACGGCGTGACCGGGAGCAGCGCGACCGTGACAACGACACCAGCGGCCGCTCGGGCGGTGGCATCGACTTCGGTGGCGGTGGACGTTCCGGTGGTGGCACCGGCGACTTCTAAGTCACTTGTGCAAGAGGCTGTGACGGGTGCGTGAGTGACTCGCGCACCCGGGCGGGGCAGCGGCGGCTGTCCCGTCAAACGCGGCCGCAGATGTGCATCGCAAGTGAGGAGCCTCCATTCAGCGCGGAAACGCGCTTGTCGAAAGACAACTCCGGCTCCGTTGCCAACGATACGCGGGTCTCCATTTAGCGCACCGATTAGTCGTTGCGCTGCTCAACGGCGAGCAATCGTCGGACCCGAGCGTTGGACCTTGCGATGACGTCTGCGCGCACGCGGCCGCGTCGGACTGAGAAGTCCGTTAAGCCGACGGTAAGAAATCGGCGAACAGCGCCTGACGCTGTGTTACTCGGAGCACCGCTTGCGGTGCGCTTGTCGGTGGATGCATCCGATATAGGCGGAATGCAGCCGGCATGACTCTCTCAACTTCGCTCGGCTAAGCCGGGCACAACGACGGAGAAAAGAACATGACGATCGATCTGACGACCCTGTTGCTGGTGGGGCTGGGCCTGGTGGGCGGCGTGCTGTTGTTCTTCCCGAAGATCCGGTCCGGCGTGGCGCGGTGGATTCGGGTGAATATCGGCGGCGCGGTGGAGGATTCGGTGTCGCCCGGCGACAAGGCCAAGGACGAGGGAGAACAGGCGGTGGAAGAGCAGAAGAAGCTGCTTGCCGCTGCCGTGAAGGTGCTGAAGGCCCAGAAGGAAGGTGTGGTCACTGTCACTGCCAAGGCGACGACCGAGAAGGACAAGATGACGGCGCTGCAAGCCGGCGTCGACAAGGCGGTGAAGGACTACAACGACGCGAAGGAGCTGAAGGCGTCGAACGAGACGCTGGACAAGCTGGCGTTGGACGTGAAGGCGGCGCGGCAGGCGGTGACGGATCAGGAAGCGGACCTGGCGCTGGCGAACGCGGCGGCCAAGCAAGCGGCGACGAGCCTGAAGAAGGCGCGTGAGAACGTCGAGAAGCTCTCGAAGAACATCAAGAGCAACGAGGCGAAGCTGGCGCTGGCCGACGTGATGAACAAGCAGACCGAGCTGGACGAGATGACGAACGCCATCGACGGCATCCTGTCGCAGTCGGCCAAGGCGAACGAAACGGTGGACCGCATCCTGGCCGAAGCGAAGGCGCGGCAGGACCTGAACAAGGACACGGCGCAGGAAGAGCTGGACGAGCTGCGCCGCAAGAAGGAAGCGCAGGAAGAGCGCGACCGCCTCGACGGCAAGACCCCGACGACGCCGACGACCAACGGCTAAGCCGGGTGCCTCGCCGGCGGTGCTGCGTACAGGTCGAAAGACGCGTTCAACAATCACGTCCAAGCGGGACGCTGACTGAACGTCGGTAGAAATCGCCGCAGAAGTACGCAGCGGAAGTAGCGTTGCCAGACGGGTAACACTGCTTCCATTCCGGGGAGAGCCTGATGTCCACGGGGACGTTTGGCTCTCCCGAAACGCGGCCGCAGATGTGCATCGCAAGTGAGGAGCCTCCATTCAGCGCGGAAACGCGCTTGTCGAAAGACAACTCC
>JAIELX010000075.1 GCA_019752635.1 Candidatus Obscuribacterales bacterium
GCGGGATAAATCCAAACTGAGTGCGTGACAGGCATCGGCGTTAGCCGCTCTTTGAATGAAGTCCTGCGATCGCAGAGGATATACAACGCAAGCATCATCCAAGCAGGAAGATGCCTCAGCCTGACGGATTCTTCGTTGCCCCAAATTGCAATCAACGACCTGAGGAACCAGGGAAACGCGAAAACCAGCAACAGAATTGACCAGAACATGGGCACTCCTTTCCAGGTGGTGGAGGTGATACTGACCTCAGTGGCGTGAAGAGTGCTGTGCTCCTTGCACTCTTCACGCCACTTGAAACTTAGTTCACAGAATCAATCCCCGGGACACGCCAACAAATCAGCGATTTAGCATGATTCATCAGCCTTGATGGAGTCGATTCAATCTGGCGGTTCAGTTCTGACCCGGTTCACCAAAAGAAGATTTCGACGATGAGAATTGTGATTAACGATACGAAAGCGGCTAAACCTACGCATGCGAGAATCACTGCGATCAAGTCGAGCGGAGTCATAGCGTCACTCTCCACACGAAATCGAGAGGGTCTGAGCTATGCGCTCAGAAAGTTTGCGCAGACAATAGGCGTAGCGTCTGAGAACGATGTGAATCTCAGTGCTAGGGAAAGACTTTTGTGCAACGTTGATGCCTTGGCGGTAGTACCGCGCAGCCTCATCCCAGCATTGCCACTCGTTGTAAACGCCGGCAAGCCTGACCAGTGAGGCCGCTACCCCCCGATTGTCTACTTGATTCTGGTAGTACGACACTTTCGTTTTGTAGTACTCTCTCGCCTCTCTGAATCTGCCTTGGTCAATGTACTGCAGTCCTTCCTCGTCCCAGTTCTCCCAGCGATTTGGCTCGGTGAAGCTGGCGGCATACCTGACATCATCCGTTTCAGTCATCATTGTCTCTTCCTTTCTGTCCGTTTCATGCGACAACCGCTGCTACCATATTCGGTGCGCTCAGTTGCCGTTCTTGCCACGGCGAAGCTGATACTGTCCTTTCGAATCGATGGAGAGGTCTCAAACCACCACTTAGTCCTTCGTGTGCTCATCGTGCCGTTCGATCACTCGCAAACATCCCTTCACCACGCTGTTGGATGCAAGCTCGATCCCAAGCCAGGTGAACTTGATCGCATTTATGCTGACTATTCCTACAGGACCGACTGCCAGAATGACAGCCACACACACGCCCAGCACGAAGAGACCTTGCAGGAATCCTTGCGTAGCCCCGATCGCTGCTATTACCCATGGAGCAGTCATCGCAACCACGAAGTTGCTGCAGTGCAGCGCAGATTTCGAGGTCTCATTCTCACAGCGCAAGTACGCCGTGATTAACTTCACAGTGATGGAAGTGCTGAGACTGAGCATTACCAGGACGATGCCAACGAGCAGGACCACCGAGATGAACTCAAGCATGGAACTTCCTTCCGCGATCTCTGATTCGATCGCCGTTGTTGATTGTTTCAGCTTATGAAATCGGCATTGCCGATCCACAGTCAGTGAGCAGCTACACAATCTCGATAGCAAGAACGCCAGGGGGGGGTGTGAGCCTCGACTCGCTGCGGTGGCAATTCGTCGCCTGCAATCATCAGTTAGGGTCGTACCTAGTTTTGCGGCCATCATCACCGACGTTAGTACTTTCGCCCTTCCGATGCATCAAGGCAACGGTCCCTGTTTACGGTGATTTGGGCGTGATGATGCAACTTCCGGAGACAACAATTGGTTTGGAAGCGCCAGCAATCCAGAGGTACACCTTCGCAGTGGCAGCGCTATATCTGGTAGCATTCCAGCTTCGCACAAGGCGAGCACCACTGTATAGCGCAACAACAGCCACTGCAGGCTCAACAGTCGCTCCGGCTTGCACAACCGGTTCAACGGTGAATGTTCCATTAACGACAATGGCTTCAGCTCCAACCTCTTGAAAGAGATAGAGCTTTCCATCCTCAGAGACGTTGAAACTATTCACGAGAAATGTGCGGACTAGTTTGTCATCGCTGTAAAGACAGACCTTGTACTCAGGGTTAGGGCGAACAGCAGCCTGGTCGGTGGAATCAGCGGAAGCACCATCGAGCTTGGGCTCTATCACATACGTGCCACAAAGAACATGTGGATCGAGCTCTTCTGCCAAGTAAAAGAACAGCAGTCCATTGTCGGATGTAGTGGTGTAGCGCTTTGCCTCCCAGCGGTCGGTGATCTTCCCTCCATTGTAGAACGTGACGATGCGTGGCGACTGTGATACGACTGCGGTTGCACGGAGCACCGGCTCCTTAGGGGCAGCGTCGCGGCCACTGCACCCAACCAACAGCGTTATGGAGACGAACAATATTCCATTCAGAGCAAGGGAAACCTTCGATCTGTAGCGCGCCATTTGCAGTCCTTTCAAGAATTGTTGATCGGCACAGGGGCAAGTCAGCCCGGATTCATCACCAAATCCACCACTGGCGAACTTAGTGCGGGCGATCCGGGACGAGTGGAGTGCGTCACCCTCGCTAACAAGATTCACAATCACACCGAGCATCAAGTTAGAGAGGGTAGTACCACCATCTAAAGAGCGTAGTAACGTGCAGCAAAGGTCTGCTGACTGTAGCCGGCAGCGCTGGCAAAGTGCTCGGGATCGGGCATATCTTGCGCCAACTGACACAAAAACGTATTTCGCAAAGTTCGTGCGCAAACTTCAAGACCGCACGATATACCAATTCTTCGAAGAGCAAAATCAACAGACTTGCCACTTAGACGTGATCCTCTCCTCGAAAGAAACAGTGCCTCTTCGGCACTAACCACAAGGTGAGTGCGCTCTGCCAGCCATGAGACAAGGAGTTCGCAGGTCTGCGCACTAAGCGAGACCACTCGCATATCAGTATCTGCAGCGCTTGCGCTAGCCAATAGAAGTCGTTCTTCCGGAAAGAAATCTGCTACGTTTAGCGCAACACATTCTCGCAGCCTGACGCCGCTAGATAGTATTAGATGCGCCAGAACCTGATCTCGAACAGAGGAGCACATCGCAATCGCCTTCTCGAAGCGAGCTTTCTGCGCGTCGCTGAGAAGTTTGATTTGCACGTCGACCTCCTCGACACGCCTTATGTCTGCCGGCATCCCGTGCAAGCACCGACAGAAATGCGCTATGGCAGTAAGCTGGCTGTTCACAGAGCTGGGTCGCATCCCCTCGAGCGCTAACAAGTGGTCCCTGTACTGCTCAGCCGACGCCACCAGCTGATCGCATTGCGCAAGTGCATCAAGTCCGGAGGTCGCCTGCACAAATTCAACAAAGGCGCACACCCTTCGCCTGTAAATTCGTCGATTCCGCTCCGTAAGGTCCTGACCGTCAATCCAATTGTAATAGGTGTGCAGGGGATTTACGTTCACGCTACAGGTCTCCATGGTGACCTATAGAACGTACGCAACAACTATGAAGCAAACTTTGCGTCTTTCAGCAAACACCTTAATTCAGAGACGTGGAGAAGCAAACCAACGAACTAACCTGATCTGCGGGCGGGGAAAGCACGCTCCAGCTGTCTTGCCCCGCCCCGGCCGTCACCGCAGAGTCCAGTCCGGGCTATTTCCGAGGTCTGGTCGTCACTATGTAGTGGTCTTCGTACATTGACCCGTTACCGTCCGCCCCCATTACGGCGGAGACATTCATGACTTCGAGCTCCGGGTGTTTCGCGACAAAACGCCCTAGTATGACCGGGAAGTCCTCCCTCGCTACCACGATTCTGCCACATCGTTTGGTTCGGGATGCCGGCAGCTTGAATACCCCGTCAGCAAGCTGCTGCCATTCAGGCCCGTTCCAGACCGCTCGCGTCTGTTCTTGTTCGGTGGGCTCGCGGAACGGCTCATACATCGCGAACGGAAGTGTAACGCTCAGAATCAAGACTGCAGCGTAGAGACAAACTCGATCCTGTCGATCTGTTCGAGTCGTGCATTTTGTGGCGAAGTCGCTCTGGCGCCAGGGCAGCCAGCAGCCCCAGTACATGCGCCAGGTACCGATGATGACCACTAAGTGAGCCAGTGACACGTACATCCACGGGGAGAGAAGCGCTGTCATTGCTTACGCCCTCAAATTCTTCAGGAGTGGAAGCAGTCAGATATTGCAGCATCCAAGTCGACGAGGGTTTACTGACGAAGGTTGCGATAGCAGCGGAGGTACGCCATCGCAAGTCTGATGATTGTGAGAACTGCGACAGTCACCAGACTCAACATCACGAAATACATGGAAGATTCTCCTGTCATGGCGCTTGTTTATGGCATCTTTCCGGCCACCGCTTCGCTCACGGTTGAACCGCTCCTGCCACACCTCTCGCATCGGGGGAACGTGGTTGCCACGCTACACTTCGGACAGAGCAGATGCCGGGGCTTGGTCGATATGGTCCTCGCACATGATGTGCATCCTCCGGGAGGACCGGCAGGGACTGGAAGTTCCTTGCATTCATCGCACAGGTAGTAGTCGGACATTCATGAATCCTATTGACGAAGCGCTTTTGGCGCCGCTCTGCTGGATAACGCATCCAGTAGAGCGGCGCCAAAGCAACTTTCAAACATAGTGACTGATCGCTCATCGGTGTTTGAAACACCTTATTGATCCCGAGGTTCCTCCCTCTCCTGATTTCGCTCAGCCATGTGATCTGCGAACTCCTTCCAGATGACGAGTCCGCATTTTCTACAGTTGATCACGTCGAACAGCAGCCGTGTCTCTGGCGTCCATGACACGCATACCAGCCTGTACCAGAACACCATGGCAGCGACGCTACAGATGGCCGCAGTACCCACTACCCACAAGGGCACTCCGAGTTGATGCGCGACCGCCCATGCGATGAGGAAGGCCGCACACTGCCTCCGAAGATAGTACCCCCGGCCTCGAAATCGGCTTCGCCAGGTGTGGTCCTGCCGAATACGGCTCTCATTGTCGTCGTTCCGACCACTGCGCCCATGAACGAGCATAGCGGCCAGCAGACCAGAACACTTACTGTGATTGCCACAGTGGCACCAAAATGAGCGAGCACGAACCAGAGCGCCAGCAGCAGTTGAGCCAAAATCATTACTCCCCACCTTTCTCTAAGAACGCCGAGACAGCATTCAAGAACAGTTGGTTTCGATCACCGCACTCGGAGACTAGTCACCAGTCCCGACACGTTTGTGTTTTCCTGCGAAGGCCGTTCTTGCGCCGCATTGAAGCGCCGCAAGCAACTGAATGAGCTCCACCGGTACACATCGGTGCATTTATCGGGGTAGCCTGTAGAGCGCATTTTGAGCTTCTATATCTTGGGCGTTCTCTTCGCAAGTCGGTCGGGTTATGTGTTTCAAGAGTTAGCTCAATTGCCGACGCAATTGCAACGGTTCCGAAGTTTCCATTTCTCTCTCCAGATTACCGGAGCTCGCTTGTGAGAGCGGCTTTGCGCCGGCGGACCGTGCGTCGAACAAGGAAGATTTTGCGCATTGTTGCCACTATCTCATCGGGTGCTGTCGATCCGTAGTTATGGCATTAGCGATCCGGTGACAACGGCACAACAACCAGCAGAACACGGGCTCAATCAGCCCGAGTCTCTCTGGCGTCCAGTCGCGCTTTGATCTCGAGTGCAATCCGGATGAATCGCCGGACGTGGTCCGCGCTAGCTTCCTGCAGGAGTTGCAGTAACACTGTCGATTCTGTTAGGTCGGCACGTTCCAGCAACTCGATGTTGTCGCCATCCACGCCAACGCTGACGAGGAAGGAGCGAATCTGTTCGGAAGACATCTGAAATCTCCTGAAGTTTGTATTCGAGAGGATCTCGCACGAAGCTAGTACCGAAGTACACGTCGAACTACTATTGCTTGAGCAATCGAGCTATCAATGCACCCTCCACGCACAGCAGAATGCCCGTAAACATGGCAGCGCTGAGGAGCATTGTCGCGATAGTGCCCGGTGTTAGCGAACCAGACGCGTGATGGCAGGCTGGAAAGAACACCAGTGTAGCCAACACGCCCAGAATAGTGAGCACGCAAAGCACGAGCCAAGATTGAATCTCCTGAAGCTGGAACCCTGAAAGAAAGCCGATAACGCCCGCAATAGTCATGATCAGAACGAGGAGCAAAGCTATGACGCCAAACAACTTGAATCTCCTTCAGTAAGCCATCGATTCCGACAGACCGAGTTAACATCTCTGCAAACGATTTGCATTATCAGAATACTGAGAGGGCATTTTATGCTTGTTAGTGACGAGTCCGTTGGGAAAATGCCGGGATTGCATGTCTCAACGAATACCTCGTTTGCTAGTGCAATTGCACTTCTTTTCCGACTCTGGTTTCGAGTAGAAAGAATGCCGTAATCGCTTGCCCTCACAACCATTGCATCGACACCTTCAATTGATGTGAGCCGATTTTTTGTCAATTGTTGATATTGACGAAAGTGGTGATGCCGATCCGAAATCGTGAGTAGTAGCGCAGCAGTATCGTTTCAAAACGTCACCCACCGGGAACGTCCCTCTTCGGAGGTGCGGTATGCCTAAAATTCTCCTGATTGAAGACGATCAGGTTCTTTCGTACTTCATAAAGCAGTTTATGGGAACGAAAAAATTCGAAGTCGACCTCACAGGCGATGGCGAGGAAGGACTGCGCTGGCTTACCAGCCAAGAGTATAGCGCTGCCGTAATCGACTGGGATCTGCCAAAGAAAAATGGTACCGAGGTCTGCGTAGAGTATCGACGCCTCGGCGGACAAACACCGATAATTATGTTGACCAAACGAGCGAAACTCGCCGATAAAATTACGGGCTTTGAGGCCGGAGCGGACGACTATCTCCCTAAACCATTTGAGCAAGAAGAACTATACGCGCGCATTCTAAGCTTGATGCGCCGGCCCGCTTCTTTCAAACCCACAGTCGTCACAATTGGAGAGCTAACTCTCGATTGCAATGCACGAACAGCAAGTGTGCAGGGACAAGCTATCGAACTCTCGCGCAAAGAATTCGCGATTCTGGAGCTATTAGCTACGAATCCTGAACATGTTTTCAGTGGCGAATCAATCTTGGATAAAGTCTGGTCCACGGAAACCGATAGCTCCGTCTGGGCCGTAAGAACTCACGTCGCAAGAATCCGCTCAAAGATTTCGGCGGTAGATGAGAGTACCTCAACGTTGATCAAGACCATCTACGGTCAAGGCTACAAACTATCGTTGCCAATCAGTGTTCCCATCAGTGAGTAGCCACAGAAATTACGGATCGCTAATCATTCTCCTCAGGGGAATTGCACGACTGAGCCCAAAGAGAGGAACGAGCATTTCAGGTAGAATGAGATGGTTCGTCTGGTCGACTCCGCATCATGCGATTAACTTCACAGACCATTTGGTTTTGTCTGTTGGCAGAAGTATTGCTTTTGTCACAATTCCCTCGTGACTGCGAAGCGCAGACAGCCGCACGGGTTCGACACTATACGCGTCGCTATCCGGGCGACCAGGTTGATCCGCGTGCGCAAGAGGTCGAGGAGAGGCGTCAGCGAGCAGAAGCGGCGCACCGCGCCTTCGTTGAAGAACAAATGCAACGTCGCAACGCCCAGCCAGCTTCACGATATCCCCACACAACGACAACGAACACAACGTCTTCCGGCCCGTTGCACCGAATTACAGGTGTTTGGTCAATCAATGTACCGGGTCCGCCCTCTATACAAATTTTCCTCAGCATTCAGCCGGATGGTACCTATGCCACTTACCGTAGAAGCCTGAACAGTCCCACTGTGGAAACCGGGAGAATTGACCTTTCGAACAGAAGCACTTACACCCTTACGGCGGAAACAGGAATTAACGCAGGAAGGCGCGATAGGGGAAGCATTCGGTTCACTGCGAGCAATCAGGTATGGATAAGCGGCCAGTATGGCAGCGGTACTTGGACAAAAGTCCCCGGTGCAAGTCAACCGTTTATTGCTGCGAATCAGCACCCACAAAGCCCCTACGATCAACCGCAACCACGAAGCAGCAGCGGAAGTATTTTCGATACCGTTAACGGCTCGGCCCATAGCGATACGACTCCTGCACCATTGGCAGTACCATCACAACAGGGCTGGGGACAACCCGGTAATGAAGTAACAGCGAGTATGCCGCCGGTAGCCACTAGCTTTAGGCAACCCACAGCAACGCCTCCCGCAAATCCGACCATAAACCTTGTGGCTTTGAATCAGATCAATCAGCCAGCTCCGGTTAAATCTGTTAGCAACATCACGACGCCGCCTCCGACTGCAGCCATCTCAAATGCTTCCATTCCGCCAAGCATTGCAGTCCCGGCGAAAGCAGCTCCTCCGAAGGACAGGCCGATCAAAGATAAGTGGGCATTGGTCATTGGCATAAGCAAATTCCAGAAACCGGAACTTGATCTCAAATGCGCGGCAACCGATGCTCGAGACTTCGGAAATTTCCTGGTAAAAGAGTGCAACTTCGCCGCGGATCACGTTCACGTTTTGACCGATGCACAAGCCACACGGGCGCAAGTTCTCAACGAACTTGGCGACAAATGGTTACCACGAGTGGTGCGACCGGACGACCTTGTAGTGGTCTATGTGTCAACGCACGGCAGTCCATCCGACGTGGATCTTGGCGGTATAAACTACCTGCTGACCTGGGACACGGATCCGGACAGTCTATATGCCTCCGGCTTGCCCATGCAGGATTTGATGCGGCTGATTAAGGGTCGCCTCCGCTCAGACCGCGTCATGATTGTTCTGGATGCATGCTATAGCGGTAATGTTAGCCCGCAGGGAAAGGGCTTGCATCGTGGTGGCAATCTAAATATCGATGATGTCGTACAAGGAACAGGTCAGTTGGTGATCTCTTCCAGCGAGTCCAACCAGATATCATGGGAGTCTAAAACTGGCGCTAATAGTGTGTTTACGAAGCACTTAATGGCGGCGCTTCGGTCAAAAGGTGCTAAGACGAAGCTCGGCGACGCATTCAAGACGTTGAAAGAAAGCGTTGAGGATGAGGTGCAGCGCGATCGAGGTAAGGTCCAGATCCCTGTGCTGAAAAGCCAATGGGAAGGCTCGGACCTGATGCTGGCAGTGCCACCATCCGACGCTCGCCCGGGACTTTAGTCCCCAACTGTAAGAGAAATCCCTGCCCGGGGTCGGGGCAGGGATTTGGAGAGAGGAGGGAAACTTTACTGTCTAGCGGCCTCTTGGGCGCGGTGTATCGACGATAGGGTGATCTCCTGAAGGCGCCGCAGGTCCGCTCGGAACCGGTTTGACCGAAGGAACGGGACTACGATTATCAATCGTCATAAACGTCCGCAAGGCCTTTATCACAGCCTCCCGATTCACAGAAGCCCGCGCCTGGTCTTCGGTGAGCGAGTTCACGCTACTCTTTGTGCCCAAAGACTCCAGCACCTTCATCGCATCTGGCCTTTCAGCAATTCTTTCAAGCAGCGTCGCTGCCACGCCCACCTTAGTGCTCAAAGACTCAAGCAACTTCATCGCATTTTGCTTTTCAGCTATCCTTCCGAGCTCGTTCTCTGCCGAGCCGGACCTATTGCTCAGCGACCCAAGCTCTTTCATCGCATTTGGTTTTTCGTGAATTCGTTCGAGCAGGGGCTCGACCGGTCCGGGTTCTGTAGGACGCGAGCCGGGAGGAAGGGGCCTTGCTTCAGCACCGAGTATGTCTCCGGGACCACCAGACTTGCCTCCTCCGGGCTCCGCCGGAGGACATTTAATTGTGCGCAGCTCCTTGTTTGCGTTAGACAATTGTTCAAGCTCGTCATTCTTCCCGGAACTCGGAACAAGTCTTTGATCCAGACCGGGAATAGGAACGAATTCCAGTGGTTTCGTTGAATCTTCTTTTGGCGGGCACTTTCGTAATCCCTTATCAGCAACCGGGAGCTGTTCGCGCTCATCATTTTCTATGAGCTCCCAAACCGACTGGCTGAGATCCGAGCCGGTATCGTTTTTGTCGTTGTCAAAATCAATCTGATTCTTGATGTCAGCCATTTTGCGTGCCCTCCGCGCTTTCAATGTCGACAAGGTACAAACGCTAGATGACATATAGTTGACACGCACGGGAATATTCGGAAAAGGCGGATCGCAGGACACGCATTGTCGAATGGCAAAGGTTCTCATAATCGAAGACGACTTGGCGGTTGCCCAAATGGTGGTCGATTGGCTAACGAAGGAGCACCACATTGCCGAAGCGGTGCATACCGGTCCTGACGGAATGGACCGGCTAAAATTCTATGAATACGATCTGGCGATTCTTGATTGGCAACTACCAGGACTGAGCGGAGTCGAAATCTGCAAGGCCTACAGGCACGCTGGCGGCAAGATTCCAATCCTCATGCTCACGGGGCAATCGACCCTGGACCACAAAGAAGAGGGATTGGACGCAGGCGTGGACGATTACCTGACAAAACCCTTCGAACCACGTGAACTGGCAGCACGAGTGCGAGCCCTCTTGAGGCGTCCGTCCGAAGTCGTAAAGCCTCTAATAGCGGGCAATAGCCTGTCGCTGGATTATCGCGATTACGGTCTAGTGCGCAATGGTCACAAGGTGAAACTCTTGCCCAAGGAGTTTGCTATTGTCGAATTCCTCCTGAGACATCCAGGGCATTACTTTTCACCGGAGCAATTGTTGAACCACGTTTGGGAAACAGATTCGGACTCAACGCTCGACGCACTGCGGACCTGTATTAAGCGGCTTAGACAACGCATCGACATCGAGGGGCAGCCCTCACTCATCCAAACCGCTCGCGGCTATGGCTACAAAATAGAGATAGAATCGCAAGAAAAGTAGAGTAACTATGGGGCGACGGCATTGACTGTGCGCTTTGTACTGGCTCGAACTGCCTTCCTGTTCAGAACCGCGTCACGCCGAGCCGTAACGTCCGTTTTGAACAGTCGGAGAAGATCACGACTAACACTAAGTGGATCTCTCGGTTGTAGGCGCAACAGCAAATCATACTCTTTTAGCGCAGAATCGGGGTCCCCCTTGCTCTCGAACGCATCTGCCAGCAGCACGTGAGCACCGCGAATCTGATCGAACTCCCAGGGCGTATCATATTCACACGCCGGCAATTGGCGCCGCGCAAGAACAACAGCATCCGCTAACTTGCCTGCTCGCACTAAGTACATGATGCGTTGATACACAAGCCGCGCTCTAAACCGACTCAACTCTGAAGGCACACAACTCGGAGCAATTCGATCAACCAGCTTTGAGTATGCTTCGATTATCTCGACTGTCTGCTCATTGATCATGTTTGAGTATAAACGTGTTTCCAGCAGTCTGGCGAAAGCAGAAACTGCACGCTTCTGCTGTTCCGGCAGTGATGCGACCGAGCACTGGTGCAGCACCTTCGACAACCAGCTATCGCCCTCTCTTTGGTGTTCTCTTCCCATCTCACAATAAGCTCTGTAGCACTGCGCAGCTAACTCAGCGGCTAGTCCATTCAAGTTGGTCGACACAGAATCGTCATATGCACCTTTCAAACGAGGCAGAGCAGCTCCGTAGTCCTTAAGGTCGACCATTCCGGTGCCAATACGCAGCATTCTGTCGAGCATACGCGGATCGCTTGGCTCAGCGCCCTGTATGCGCCATCCTTCATAACAACGAACACTTCTCTAGCTCGTCCTTCGCCTGATGGGCCCCCCACTGCAGATTGGCCAACCGATCCATTTCGTCCAATGCATTTCGACTCGATTCCCCAAACATACCAACGACCTTGCCAAGCAGTTCGGACTGAACACGAATTGCATCCGCCCGCCGGTCGCGCGCCTCGAGTAGCGAAACCTTTCGCCGCAACAGCCTTACCATCAGCATTTCGTTTACCGGCCGTACTCGAAGGTATTGCTGTTCGGCACTCGATAATGATTTCTCCGCTCCTGCGAAATCAAAAAGTCTTGTTTGGCACTCACTCTGATTGAGCAACAAATTGGCAATCACTTCCGGAGACTGACGCTCCACAACTGCGCCCTTCACTGCCGCAGCATAGAGCTTGCTCGCCGAGGCGAAATCGCTATAACCAAACTTGAACGCAGCCTGCTCGCCGGCATCGCGCCACTGCGCCCCCTCCGCGGCAGTTGCTGAAGCAACGCCGAGAGAGAAGCCCAGCAGGATTGCTGCCGCAAACTTGTTGCTACGCCGCCGATTGGGTAAGAACATGATTTAATTCTACATGAACATATTCTCGGGGTTGGCAAGATCGATGAAGTTGCGGCATCAAGGTCTAATGCTGATTGGAGTGCCGTTAGTATGTCAACTAATCTTCGTCAGCGCGCTTGTTGCAGTTTTGCTGGGCCTTGAAAAAGCTGCGGCACAAGAATCCTACGCAAAGCAAATCATCGCAAAATCAGACGAACTGCGAAATAGCATTGGACTATCTTTTATGGCGCTGTCTTCCATGAAGGCAATCGGTTCACGCGAATACAAAGATGCCTTCGAAGAAGCCAAAGTCGGTGTCCAAAAGAAAATCTCAAACTTGCGCCGCCTTGGCGATAATGACCCGAAAGCACGCGCCATTGTTGGCAAATATGCAGACGACGCCGAGCACATGCTAACGCTCCTGGTTCAAACTCTTGAAGCTCATCAAAACCGTCGAAACAGAAAAGTGCATTACTCGCAGTTTCTCACCGAACATGAATTCATGGAGGAAGTCACATCCTACTTGCACAAAATGATGCTTGGTTCAGCTTCCATACACAAAGCGTTTTCACCAATCGTTAGTGAGTTTCAGCCACAAGCAGCCGCACAGCGGTCATACCTGCGAATCATAATTGCAGCCGGAGTCCTCATAAACGCAGCAGTAGCGATTCTCTTAGCACTAACCTTTACCAGCAGTACAGTAGCTCGATTGGACAAGCTGAACTCCAACATCAATCGATTTGCCGTCGGTGAGCTAGATTTGACACCAGTCGACGGTGAAGACGAAATCGCCCAAATCGATGATCAATTTAGACGAATTGCCACAGAGCGAAATGAGTCCGAAGAATTGCGCCGCTCAATTCTGAACATGGTAAGCCACGATATGCGCTCCCCCCTTACGTCCCTGCACGGAACGCTGTTACTCGCGCTGGAGCACGGATACGGTGAGGTTAGTCCTAAACTGACAAAAGTACTGTCTAAGTGCAATTCGGAAATTATGCGCCTCATTCGTCTGGCCAACGACCTGCTTGACGCCGAGCTTATTCAAACTGGAAAGTTTGAACTGCACCAACAAACCAACTTTGCAGAGACCATCATCGAACAATCTATAAACGCGGTGCGAGGAATGGCAGAGAAGCGCGAAATTAAGTTTCGCACTGAATGTCCGGAGGGCATGGAGCTCTTTTGTGATAGTGATCGATTGGTTCAAGTCCTCGTCAATTTGCTGTCAAATGCCATCAAGTACGCACCGGCAAACTCTGTCATAACACTACGCGCAACAGTCAAAGAGAGCGACTCGCGATTTGAGGTTATTGACACCGGTCCCGGCATTTCGTCCGATGATAGATCTCGTGTTTTCGAAAAATTTGAACAGCTCAAGCAAGCTAGCGATACACAAAAGCAAGGCAAAGGGCTAGGTCTGGCAATCGCCAAATCCCTTGTAGAACGGCACGGCGGAACCATTGGTGTCGACTCCGAGGAAGGAAAAGGCGCGACATTTTGGTTCACCGTCCCGAGTAAGTGAAACATCCTGTTCTATTGGTTATTGGCCAGCTCCTTTATTCCTCTGAGAGAAGCCGCCATGCCCCTGGCTATAGAGCACGTTGCCGGCCTCACGTTCGAACCTCGCAGCGCTCATGAACACCGTACTTTTTTAGCATTCGCTTCAATGTCTGATTAGGAATCGAACGTGCGGCTCGATACCCGGGTCCGTTAAGGAATCAAAGAAACTACTAATAAGCCTCCAATCCACGGCAGAGCTGAGCGGAATCTCATTTACATCACCCGGACACGCGGGACACTTTTGACTACAGTCTTGTCGGTCACGAATCGCTTCTTGAGGGTTTGATGTCGCTGTTACCTGACTCGCGCCCCCCAGCGTCGCTTCTGCGACCTTGCGCGATAAAAAATGCTGAGTGCTACGAACAGCAGCAAGGTCTGAGACTGGTGTCGAGCAACGCTGCAGTCGATCATAACTCCGACTGCGAATTCGAATCCGTATCTACCCTCGACGTTTTCAAAAGAAGACTCACCGCGACATTACGCAGAACGCTAGAAAACAGAACTCGAAGCCTCCCTGCGATTTTCCCGGGAGCAGTCTTGCCATCGCCTGGAAGAAGCGACCATTTCATAAACCGGAGCATCCTCTACAAAGACCAATATGACTATTACTATCGCCTTGGCTGGTTTCAGCACGGCAAGGTGAATCTGACAAAAACACCAATAGAGCCAATCCTTGGCTGGAGATGGAATCATATTTCCCGCCCTCTCTTGGAGCTAGTGGAAGCACATCCCCAGCCCTGCGAAGCTATCACTTCGAAGTTCTCGACGCCATCACTGGCGGCACTACACAAGAAACTGGCGGGCAAACTCACTGGCGGAATCGTACATGACGTTCTGAACAAGATACATGCGAGCTGGTGCGCCGAGCCCCGCGACGCCGATTACGCAGAATCGGCAATAGCAACGGCTGGCAGATGGCTTCAGGAGCATTGCACAGGAGAGGAATTGGTTGACGATACTCGCCGCTCGCTGTTCGAGCTTGAGGCCGCGGCTACCTTTCTAACTCACCAACCCGCTGATAATACCATCCTGTTCAGCGGCATCTTCGCCTCCAACTGGATACTTGCACACCAGAGACAATTGTCCTCCCTCATTCAAACTGAACTCTGCGAAACACCACGAGTTTTCAACGAGCTCTTGCGACTTGGAGAGGAGAGATTCGCACCGGTTGTAGTTAACGAATACAACACAGTCTCAGACGGCAACCACAGACTAACAAGCGCATGGATTTGGAACCTTCTACAATGGTGCAAAGACATCGTCTGGTCGCTCGACTGCGAACAGTTCCAAGCACGCATTGAACAGGCAGTCGTGCAATTGCGCCTCAAAGATCGGCCTGTTACCTTGCATGAGACTCTACAGCACTTGAGCAACTTGTTGGCCGCCCCTCAGCAAGCAAGAGAGTTCGAATCTAAATTTCGCCCTCTGTTACATCAGCGCAGAGCAATCGAAATGATTCCAGTCGTCTTCGTGCCTGAATATCTTTGCTGCGCCGTGGACAAACCCGGTTTCGAAGCCGGGCGATTGGTGAGAGCAGAGCCCCGACTCTACCGCGCTATTAGCGAGAACGGCAATCTAACACTGCCTCCACGCGCGCATTACCACTACACGGACAGCATCCTGCTGCCCTGGTTCCGCGTAGTCTGAGCACAGTAGCGCAACAGAATTAAGAGTACGAATTCAGCCAACCCATAGTCTGAAATCGACTACGCCCTCTTATAGTAGCTCGAGCGCGGACACGAAAGGGCGCGAATGAGGCTTGACCAGAAACCGGGTGAGCTTTTGGCTCACCCGGCGGCACTTCAGGAGAGGCTTGACTACTTGATGGCGTCTTCCACCCAGATGGTCAGCTGCTGAAGATTCTTGATGCCGACATGCCTGACTTGCTTACCGCCTGGCACCACAATCACAAGAGTCGGCATGGAACTGATTCCATACTTCAATGCCAGACCGCCGTTGTCGTCTACGTTTACTTTCAGAACCTTGATTCTGCCCTTCATCTGGGTCGCCAGAGCTTCAACATGTGGCGAAAGGGCGCGACAAGGAGGGCACCACGTTGCGTAAAAGTCCAACAACACCGGAATGTTTGAGGAATCCACCACGGCGGTGTGATCCTCTGCGTCGGTCAGGTGTTCCACGTCGGACTTTGCTTGTTTGCTCATTGAGAAACTCCAGGGATCGGTTTGCGGACAGGCGAGCTAACAGCGAACTAGCAAACTACGCTTTGCTCAAAACGAGACAAAACCGATCGAAGGAAGCTGGAAACATCAAGCGCAGGGCGAGGCGGGGCGAGCCGAGAACCAGAGGGACGCCGAACCGCGGCAGAATGGAAGCAAGAACGTTGCTCCCATTCTGTCACGGTTAAGTCGACCTTACTTCTCGAGTACGAAGTTGTACACGCCCTTCTGAACGGACTTACCGTCCGGAACGACCGGGCTGGCGTGGATCAACAGCTCCGGCTTGAAGAAGCCGTCGCCGTCGAGGTCCTGCAAGTTGTATTCGTCGTCCTGGAAGTAGAGCTGGGTCACCAGCGTCCGGTAGCCCTTCGCTTCCACCTTGACGTGGATGTGGCCAGGGCGGAAATCAGTGCCGTTCTGGCTGAGCGGGTAGTTGCCAGGACGCACCGCTTTGAAGGTGTACTTGCCGTCCGCACCGGTGATGATTCGCCCACGCAGCCGGTGCTTGGCCGGAGGCAGCGCGATCGCATTGCCCTGTGCGTCCTGGTTGTCGTACGCGCCGGCAACGTCGGCCAACCATACGTGCACGGTGGCACCGTTGATGAGCGTTCCGTCGGTCGAAACGACCTGTCCGCTCAGCTCGAACTTGTCACCCTTGCCGCCAGCGGCAGTGAGATCCAACGGGGTCGTCGCAGGCGAGTTCGCCAGAAAGTAGGGACCTTCGACCTGCGCAGGCGTAGGTTGCAGTTTCATAGTCAATTCCTTGGAAGTTGATGGTGGAAAAAGTCGGGGGAGAAAGACAAGGAGTCTGCATTCGTCGCCAAAAGAAACCGCCACAAGGCCAACCTTATTGAGAAGCCCACACCTAGCCGCCCTGCGGTTGTGATGTAGAACAAAAATAGGGGGCGAAACCTTGGCTTGGTGGTGGATGCTCTCGGATCTGCGAATGAAAAACTCTGAGGTCAGCCTAGGGTTCAAGCACCCTGCCTTTCAAGCTTGACTGCCTCAATTGTGCTAGTCTGCCGCATAAAAACTCAGTGTGATAACTTTCGGGGACGATCCCGGCAGAAGAACGCCATCACATAGGTTCGGGCTCCGGGTCCCCTTCACGTGAGTTATGCAAACAAAGCCGCGTGCCCAGCGAAAGCCGCGCGAACCGCACGAATTTCCTTGCCGGCGCAAGGCTCTGCTGCGGCATACAAACTTGTTTGAATTCAATTTGCACGCTTGGCGACTGTGAAAGTGCGAGGATCTACGACTACGTCGTGCCTTCGGGCACTTGTTGCATCTGTACCGATTCGCCTTCGCGAAGGTCGTCGGACGGGCTTATAACAACATGCTCGCTTCCGCTCAATCCGGTCTTAACTTCGACTTCGTTTCCAAAGTCACGACCAATCGTAATTTTCTGATAGTGAACCTTGTCGTCTTTCACCACTATTACGTACATGCCATCAGTCTCGGTGACTAGAGTCGTTCCCGGAACGCGGATCCAAGGCTCTTCTCGCAACGCGGTCATGGTCACTTCCGCGTACATTCCAGGAAGCAACGCGTGGTCCTTGTTTTCGATTTTGATTTCAGTTTGTCGCGTTCGCGTATTCGGATCGAGCGCGCCGCTCACGTTTGTAACAATGCCAACGAAATGACGATCGGGAAACTCGGGAACAGAGACATCAGCTTTCATTCCAGCCCTGAGATAACGAGCGATGCGCTGTGGTGCATTGACATAGATTCGCAGAGAATCAATTTTAGCCATCTGAAACAGTTCAAGAGTACTCGTTTGACTGCCTTCTGTGATCAAGGCGCCAGGATCGACCTTACGCAGCGTAATTACTCCATCAAAGGGCGCGATGACCCGTTTGAAGTTCGTTTCCGCGACCAACCGCGCTACATTCGCCATCTGCGCCTTCACAGCAGCCTTTGCGACCCGTACGGATGCGGCGGCGGATTCAACCTGGGCTTTGGCCGCATTCAAGTTTGCTTGCTGTTCTTTCAATTCGGCAGATGTCGTATCGAGCGAGCGCACTTTTTCATCTCTGCTTTGCTGACTGACCGAGCCTCGAACGCACATATCCTGCCAGCGTTTTGCCGTGATAGTGGCGTACTCGACGTTGGCTTTAGCTTTGTCGACCGCCGCTTCAGCGGTCAGCTCCTTGGCCTTTGCTTCCTTGAGATTGGCTTCGGCCGCATCTACTTGAGCTTTCGCCTCGAGCAAATCCGCCTTTGCCTGATCCAACTTTTGATCAGTTGTCGGCGTATCGATCTCAGCCAGCAACTGCCCGGTCTTAACCTGATCTCCGATATCCACGAGTCGCGACTTCAAGTAACCGTCTATGCGCGCGTAAATGGTCGTATATTGAATCGCGCCGATGTTGCCCGGAAGCATCACCGACTCAGTCTGCTTCGCCGGACGGGCCACCACAGTATGCACAACCGGGACAGCCCCCACGGTCTCGTCGTGCATCTTCTTCAATTCGCCCTTGCGCTCTATTCGGGGCAACACTCCAACTACAAACAACACAATGGCAATCGCCACCAACACGCCCACAAAGAGCGCTATAGGAGTTCGTCCCTGCTTGCGATTTTCTGCTGCTTCTTCACCAGTACCAGTCATGATTCTTTCTCTCGGCTAACTGTGATTAGGCTCTTTTAGAGCCGATTTTGCTTTTGACTTTCGTAAAAGACTAAAGATCAGGGGAACGAACAGAAGGGTCGAAAAGGTCGCAACCGTCAGACCGCCAATTACAGCTCGTCCGATCGGCGCGTTCTGCGATCCTCCCTGACCGGCGCCGATGGCCATCGGTATCATACCGATAATCATGGCTGTTGCGGTCATTATTACAGGGCGGAATCGTTGATAGCCGGCGTTCAATGCAGAGTTGAATCCGTCATAACCCTCCGCACGCTGCTCGTTGGCGAATGTAACCATGAGAATACTGTTCGCCGACGCCACACCAATGGTCATAATGGTGCCCATCAGAGCCGGGATGCTGAACGTAGTCTGAGTGACGAACAAACTCCACAGAATGCCGCAGAAGGCTCCAGGAATAGCCATTAGAATGATCAGCGGGTCCGACCACGACTGGAAGTTTACGACCAGAAGCAAGTAGACCAATACTACTGCAAAGACTAGCCCACCAAGAAGTGCTTCAAAAGCGCTGATCATGCTCTCTACCTGTCCCGCCACTTGAATGACGCTACCGCGAGGCAGCTTGCCGTCATACTTCTTCAGAACCGCTTTGATATCACGAGCAACGCCACCCAGATCGCGATCCTGACAGGCCGCGTAAACATCAAATGCAGGTTGTACGTTGTAATGACTGACCACGGACGGAGTGCCAGTGCGACGCTGTTGCGCCAGGTTCATAAGAAGCTCCGGCTGCGCGGGCCCGGTTCCTTGTTGCGAGCCTTGCGTTGAAGACGATGACGATTGACCAGCCAGCTGCTGCTGCTGCGACGGAGAAATGGCCGTCAAACGCATCTGGTCCAAGCTCGAAATTCTGTACTGCGGCGTCTGCGCAGCTAAGTTGTAGTTAACGCCATTCTTCTGATTGAGCCAGAAATTCGGCGCAACCTGAAAACTGGAACTGAGAGAAATGAGAAGCGAATTAGAAACGTCACGCTGCGTGATCCCCATCTGATTGGCCCGGGTTCGGTCTACATCCCACACGAACTGCGGCGCATCCACCACCTGGTGCAAGCAGACATCAACAGTACCGGGAATCTTAGCGACATCACGTTTGATATCTTGCGCTATTTTGTAGTTCTTATCGGGGTCAAGCCCTGTAATTCTGATATCGATCGGCGCGGGCAGCCCGGCGTTCAGAATCTGTGAAACAATGTCCGCAGGCTGGAAGTAATAGGTGACTTCAGGGAAATCATGCGTCAACATCGCGCGAACCTGCTTCTGATACCAACCAGTCGAATGTGGTCGATCCTCGGTTAGCACAACGGCAATTTCGCCGTCGGCTTCACTGATGGTCTGACTATCCGAAAACGCATAATTGACGCCGCTCACCGGCATGCCAATGTTGTCCGTAATCACGACAATCTCATCCTTCGGAATCAGTTTTCGGATGGCATTCTCCACTCGGTGGAAGATGCGCTCAGTCTCTTCAACACGCGTCCCGGGTCTTGCGCTAACGTGCAAACGCAACACACCGGCATCGATCGCAGGAAAGAAATCCTCTCCGATGGCTGGAAGCAGAAAGAGAGATACGCCGTAGAACCCTAAGAACATTGATACCGCAGTTTTCGGATGACTCAGGGCCCAGTGCAAAATACCCTTGTAGGAATTGCGAGCGGCCTCAAACTTTTCGTCGATGAAATGATAGATATGCCCAAAGACACTGGTTTTCCTCTCTGCGCCGGATGATTTCTGCTCGTGCTCTTTGCTAAGCAGCGCTTTGCACATGAGAGGCACGATGGTACGCGAAAGTCCGTAAGACGCTAGCATGGCAAAAACGACAGCCATTCCGAGCGGCACAAATAATGAACGAGAAGGCTCTGTCAAGAATATCAACGGAACAAATACGATACAGATGGAGAAGGTCGATACAAGTGCCGGAGTAGCAACTTCCCTGGCACTGTCCAAAATTGCATTCTCCATCTGCTTGCCCATATCCAGGTTGCGATGAAGGTTTTCAATTTCCACAGTAGCATCGTCAACCAGCATACCTACTGCCAATGCAAGTCCACCAAGCGTCATGGAATTGATGCTCTGACCGCAAATGTGCAACCCGATAACTGAACAAAACATTGCAAGCGGTATCGAAGTCGCTACAATCAACGTGCTTCGCCAACTTCCAAGCAAAGCCAGCATCATCAGCGCTGTTAGCCCGGCAGCAGTGATCGCTTCACGAACAACCTCGCTAACACACTCTTTCACGAATATAGACTGGTCCGTCAGAATGGAAATCTTGCAGGCAGGTGGTACCACTTGCTGCATTCGCGGTAATTTTTCCTTGATTTGATTAACAACCGAAAGTGTTGAAGCGTCGCCATTTTTCAGGATATTGAATAAGACAGCCCTGCGTCCATCTTCATTCACAATGTTCAACTGAGGTTGATAACCGTCTCTGACGTGCGCAACGTCTTTCAAAAATACGACGGCACCCTTCTGAGATTTGATTGGCAGTCCATTCAAATTGTCCAGGACGCTTGGTGTGTTGTTGAGAGTCATGATGTATTCATAACTGCCTATCTTCGCCGTGCCACTGGGCGCGATAATGCTCTGCGAGTTCACGGCCGAAACTACTTCATACGCTGACAAACCGTTGGCGATGAGAGCCTGCGGATCAAGATCGATCATTACCGACCGGTATTTCCCGCCGTACGGAAATGGAATCGTCGCACCCTGAATGGTGGCAAGCTGGTTTCTTACGAAGTTATTGGCAACATCGAAAAGCTCCGCTTCCGACATTGTTTTGCTACCGATTTGCAGTTGCAAAACAGGCACATCGGTAGCACTTGAAACAGTTACGAATGGAGGCGTTATGCCGGGTGGCAAATAGTTGATCACGGCGTTGCCTACCGAAGTAACCATGGCTACAGCTTCACCGATATCAGAACCTTTGTGCAGATAGACTTTGATAATGCTCAGACCGCTAACGCTTTGCGACTCCATATGCTCAATGCCGTTAACTGTTGACGTGAGCCATTGTTCAGTCACCGTCGTAACAAGGTTTTCGACATAGTAGGGCGACATTCCCGTGTAAGTCCAAACGCAACTTACAATCGGCACATCGATTACCGGGAATATGTCCACAGCCATCTGGACCATCGACATCACGCCGAAAATCGCGATCGAAATAGCCATCACTATGAAGGTGTGGGGTCGGCGCAGCGCTAGTTCCACAATCCACATAGCTACTCCTTATGCGCCGCTTTGCGGCGTCTGCTCAAGCTGAAAATCAGAGGCACGAAAAAAAGTGTCGAGAACGTAGCCACTGCCAGTCCGCCGATGACAGCTCGACCAATAGGTGCATTTTGCGAACCACCTTCGCCTGAGCCAATCGCCATCGGAATCATCCCTATAATCATCGCGGTGGCGGTCATGATTACAGGACGAAAACGCTGATAGCCAGCATTCAGTGCCGCGTTGTACGAATCAAACCCCTCGGCGAGCTGCTCTTTTGCGAATGTCACCATTAGAATACTATTCGCCGAAGCCACTCCTATGGTCATAATGGCGCCCATTAGCGCCGGAATGGTGAATGTGGTCTGGGTGACGAAAAGACTCCACATGATGCCGGACAGCGCCCCCGGAACAGCCATCAAAATGATGAGTGGATCTGTCCATGATTGAAAATTGACCACCAACAATAAATAGACAAGAATGATCGCAAAGACCAACCCGGCAAGCAGCGCAATGAATGCGAATTCCATGCTTAGAACTTGTCCGGCAACACGCAAGAAAGTGCCGTGCGGCAGTTTCTTTTGCAGCGGATCGGTAATCTTGTGTAGATCCTCGGAGAGACTTCCCAAATCACGAGATTGGCAGGAAACATATATGTCGTAGACCGGCAAAACCGACACGTGATTAACCACGGCGGGTGTTACCGAGCGCGTAAAATTGGCGACATTGGTCAACACCGGAGGCTGTTCCACCGGTTGCCTCTTGACGGAAGGAGTAATGGACATGAACCGCAAATCATCCAAACTCGCTATTTCTCTTTGCGGCGTCTGCACCGACAGATTGTAGTTAATGCGAGTTTTCGGGTCGAGCCAGAAATTCGGATTGGTCTGAAAACTTGAACTGAGATTCACTAGAAACGAATTGGAAATATCCTTCTGCGTCACTCCCATTTCGAGCGCCCTGGTGCGGTCGACCTCCCACTTGATGTAAGGGGCGTGCGCCACCTGATGGATACAGACGTCGACAGCACCGGAAATTTTCTCTACCTGATTTTTGAGGTCCTTTGCTATTTCATAGTTCTTTTCCCGATTTAGACCGATTATTTTGATATCTATAGGAGCGGGCAATCCAGCGTTCAAAATCTGCGTTACTATGTCTGCCGGCTGAAAGTAGAGGCGCACCTCCGGAAACTGATTCTTGATCATGTCACGCAAGATCCGCTGATACTCCTGTGTGGAATATTTACGTGTATCATTCAATGACAGCAGTATTTCTCCATCGGCCTCGCTAACAGTCTGGCTGTCGGACAAAGCGTAGTTCAGTCCGCTCACGGGCAATCCAATGTTATCGATAATGCTCTCCACCTCGCTAGCAGGAATAGTTTTGCGAATTGCTCCTTCTATTCTGCTGAAGATACGCTCAGTCTCTTCCACCCTCGTACCTGCGGGAGCAGAAATGTGCAACCTTACTTGACCTGCGTCAATAGCCGGGAAGTAATCGTAGCCAATAAACGGCAGAAGGCAAAACGACAAAGCGTACAATCCGAGAAACATTGCGACTGCTACTTTGGGCGTATTCAGTGCCCAAGTCAGTGCGCCCTTGTAATGTTCACGCGCACCCTCAAAGTGCCTATCGATGAACAAATGAATCGAAGTAAAAAAGCCCTGGATACCGTGCAGCTGTTTCTTCGGCACCGAGTCTGGTCCGTGGTGCTCCTTTCCGAGCAATGCTTTGGACATAAGCGGAACCAGGGTTCGCGACAGTCCGTATGAAGCCAGCATTGCACATGTAACCGCCAGCCCCAGCGGAACAAAAAGCGAGCGCGAGGGCTCCGTCAAGAACAACAGTGGAACGAAAACTATGCAGATTGAAAACGTCGACACCAGCGCCGGCATTGCTACTTGCTTCGCACCATCGAGAATTGCAGTCTCAATGTCTTTGCCCATAGCCATGTTTCGGTGAACGTTCTCAATTTCCACAGTGGCGTCGTCAACCAACATACCAACAGCCAACGCCAGTCCACCGAGCGTCATGGAATTGATAGTTTGGCCAAAGCAGGCCATGCCGATTAAGGCACTGAGTATCGCCAGCGGAATGGAAGTAGCAACAATAAGTGTGCTGCGCCAGCTGCCCAAAAGCGCAAGAATCATTATAGCCGTCAGCCCGGCAGCGGTCGCAGCCTCCCTGATTACTTCCTCCACGCACTCACGCACAAAGATTGATTGATCGGTCAGAACATTGATCTGACATTCGGGCGGAACCAAATTTCGCAGTCGAGGCAAAGCCGCCTTCAGCCTACCCACTACCGTCAACGTAGATGCATCGCCATTCTTCAGTACATTGAACAACACGGAACGCTTACCATTGATATTGACTATGTTTGTCTGCGCTTGATAGCCATCATGCACATTCGCCACATCACGAAGAAAAACCACGGCCCCGTTCTTACCGGCATTGCCGCTACTATCGGTCTTTACCGGTACATTATTCAGATCTTCAATCTTACTTTGGATGTTATTCAGCACAACGACATACTCGCGCTCACCCATTTTTGCGGTACCGCTGGGTCCGATCACGTTTTGATTCTTCAACACGTTTACGATGTCGCTTGCCGAGACTCCGTAGGAGAAGAGAGCTTTGGGATCAAGGTCTACAACGACCTGCCGGTACTTTCCCCCATAAGGAAACGGGATCTTCGCTCCTTGCACCGTAGCCAGTTGACTGCGAACAAGGTTGTTTGCTATGTCAAAAAGTTGCGATTCCGACAACGTGTCGCTTTGTATGCCCAGCTGCAGCACCGGAACATCGGTAGCACTGGTAGCTGTGACAAAAGGAGGATTGATGCCGCGAGGCAACTGCCTGAGGATGGCGGTACACACGGAGGTGGCTTGCGAAACGTCTTCCCCGACCGGAGTGCCCTTCTTGAGATAGAGTTTTATGACGCTCATTCCGCTAAGCGTCACAGACTCCATTCGTTGGATGCCGTTGATAGTGGACGTCAACGCTCGCTCGGTCACCGTTGTAATCAAGTTCTCCATGAAGAACGGCGACATTCCGTTGTAAGTCCAGGCAACACTGACAATGGGAATGTTAATCGGCGGAAAGATATCGATCGCCATGCGGGTAATCGATATCAAACCGAAAATGACTATTGTGATAGCCATAACGATGAATGTATGCGGTTTTCGCAGAGCTAGCTCTACAATCCACACAGTCTACCTACTCCCGCGAATCGAACGATGACACCATAAATAGTGCCCGCCCGGAATGAAACATAAATTGCTGTTGATTCAGCATCGCAGTGGCCAAAACCCTCCCGTTACTGTCTCAGAGGCGTTGAAGCCAATAGCGTGCCTGCCGAAATTCGACCAATATCATGAAGTAATTGTGCTTGTGCCGTATTGAACTGAATGATCGCGTTGGCTTTGTCGATCAATGCAGACGTGTAATCGCGTTGCGCATTTATGACATCGAGATTAGTGCCAACGCCGTTCTCCAGCCGATCTTTAGCCACTCGTAGCTGCTCAGCGGAAGAGTTGACAGCATCGGTAGTCTCTACTATCAAGCTCTCGGCACTCATACTAGACAGGTAAGTGTCTCGCACTTGCGCGTAAATTTTGTTCAACTCGTCGTTGAACTCCAATTGAATCTTGCGCGCAGTTGCCCGTGCCGACTGTACGTTTCCGACACTAGTGACGCCCAACCCTCCAATGTTCCACTGCACATCCAGACCGACCAGGAACAATGACCGCCCCGCCGGATGAGTGCCCGAGCTACCACTACCGCTTGTGGCCAAAGGCAAACTGGCGCCGCTCGAAACGCCTCCCGAAACCGAAGCCCCGCCGGATGTGCTTAACGAGGTCTGTTGCTGCTGCGATGAAGTGCTGGTTAAAGGTCTGATTCGAGCAAACGTACCCACTGTTGTTGCCGTAAATGACACTTGAGGTAACAATGGCGCTTTCGCAACTTGAATGGCATCCTTTGCGGCCAATCGCAGTTCTGTATATTTTTTCAGCTCCGGTCGGTTATCGATGGCGATCTTCAACAGGTCACCAATCATGAGGTTCTTATCCACAAGTCTGGTTTTGGCAATCTGCCTGTCCAGCAACGTCAGGTCGACACCTTCATCCAAATTAACAGCTCGCGCCAGATGAATTGCACTTTGACGACGAGAAACCTGTTTCTTGATCAACTGCTGTTTATCGCGTGAGAGCTGAGTCTTGGCTTGCAAGACTTCCAACATCGTATTTACTCCGTTGGCAAACAAGTCTTGATTGATCAAATACAAAGCACTTCCAGTCTCGACTGATTTAACGCGAATTTGCAACTCCGCGTCTTCCAGAACCAGCTTGTAGTAAAGCTTTGCGGTCTCCAACAAAACATCGTTGGTATCCCCCTTGAGCGCGTACTGAGATGCTTTGTAGTTATGCTTGTTCTGCAAAAACGTGTAGCGCGGACCGCCGCCCTTATACAGATACCACTGAAACGCAGCTGGCATGTTTATGTAGTAGTTCTTGATCGGCAATGCCAATCCGGCCGGACTGATGTATTGTCCATCAATCGCCTGATAGCTGAACTCATTGTTCAAGTTCGGCAAGAAGCCGCCGACACTGCCGTAATAAAGCCACTTCGCCGACTCGCTCTGCTGCTGCGATATACGGATGGTCAAGTTGCCAGTTATCGCGGCGTTGACCATGTCATGCAGATTGACGGCGCGACTGCCGGTCCCCGTTGAATCGAGCTGATAAGGCGACAAGCGATCATCCAGCCGGATCAGGGCGGTCAGCAACGGCGCCTTTACGAACACTTTCTCCGGGTCCTGGAACATGGCGCCGGCGCTCTTGATCGTTTCTTCCACGATCTGATCGAGTTGTTCCTTAGCTTGCTCGGTAGCCGCCTGTGGCGGCCCCTTCAACGGCTGCGGCGTCGGCATCGCCTGCTCAACAGGTCCGCGCAAGACCGGTGGAGTGGTCATTCCGCCGGTCGGACTAGTCTGCTCCGGCAACTTTTGCTCGGGCGGAGGCAACGATTCTGCAGACTCGCAACGCAGCCCGAACAACCAGTAGAAACTCAGCAGTGCCGCAGTAACCAAGCGCAGCTTGACATTGAGTCTCGCGCACGAGTCCGAGTCACTCGAGGTTTTCGAAACAGGCTTCCACATAGTAACTACGCGCCGGATAACGTGCTTATTGTTGCAGAAAATTTCCGCCGCGCGGTCAGAACTATGTAATGTTGGCACGCTGCATCACAATGCAGCTGCGCCCCGACTACTTGCCTTGCACCGTCAAGGTAACACTGGTCTCAACTCCGCTTCCCTTAGGAGTCGACATTATCATGGCATTAGCGGTTTTTGTATCCTTCGTCCCGGTGAGGGCGCCATTACCGCTGCCCATGTCCACCTGATTGACGACCTTCCAGCCGTTGCTCTCCATCCAGGCCTTGTAAAATTCCATGACCTTGTTAGACGAATCGGGAGTGATAAGCATCACGCTATCGCTGACTTCACCGCTGTTATTGCTCTGACTCAGCTTAGAATCAAGAGTCAGATTCACCGTCGAACCCGGATACTGAGGCAACTGGAAGGTGGCCGGATACACGGCGGTAGAGCCAGTATTCATGGTGTAGGAAGCGTCCCCGCTAGTTCCTTTAATCACCGCTCCATTCGAATCGACCGTAGTGCTCGACTTTCCATCGGAGGACACGACGGTTGTCCCGTTTCCGCAAGCAGCCAGCGCGATACCGCAAAACAAGAAAGCGCAGGCGACTGCCGCAAGATTATTCAATTTCATAAATGCCTCACGATAGAAGGTAAACGTAGGATACAAACTTTTGCGCGACACTAAAAGACAAACGCACTACTTGACAGTAGTGACAGGACAAAACGAGACGGCGGCTTCGCCGAACACCCGCTTCCACTGCGGATAATCCTTCTCAGGACAAGAGCCGGCCACAACAAAAATGCGATCGCCATGACGTGA
>JAIELX010000137.1 GCA_019752635.1 Candidatus Obscuribacterales bacterium
CCATCAAGACGGGGTTAGTTTGAGGTTGTTTCTGCCATCAAACCGGTGCCGAGGGCGTTGGTGCCATCAAGGCGGGGTTAGTTTGAGGTTGTTAATGCCATCAAACCGGTGCCGAGGGCGTTGGTGCCATCAAGACGGTGGTAGTTTGAGGTTGTTAATGCCATCAAACCGGTGCAGAGGGCGTTGGTACCATCAAGACGGGGAAAATCACCTGTCACATTATTTGCGCGGACGGCGCGTGACGACAAGGTCCGCCTCAAGTTTGCCTGAGGACGGCTGATTCAACAAAGTTGTCTTACGTTCACTCACTCCCAAGCGAAAGTGAGCGTTAGTTGGGCTCGGTCCTGGAGCATGTCATCGCCGAAATCTTCGTCATCCGATAGTTCATCTTCGTCGGGGACTGATTCTTCCTCATCCGGGTCTCCGCCGAAAACTTCGCCGAACTCTTCTTGCTCTTCGCGATAAATGTCAAAGAGTGCTTCTCTCATGCCGCGGTCTGCTGGAAGGGTCACTACAAAGCTGTCCACATAGTTATCACGGATGAGCTTCTCCTCGTCGATTGAAACTTCGAGTGCTCCGGCTTCATACAATCGCGTGATAAATAGAGCCGCTTCGTCCGCGGAACCAAAGCGGTTTTCGGCGATCAGCGCCTCAGGTGTTGATTTTAACCAGTGCAGTGCTTCGATCATTCTTGTGGTCCTTCCGTTTAGCTGCGTTCTTGTGCAAATGGTATCTAATTTGTGGATGCTTAGGATTCTTTTGCTGCGCCTTGGCGAAAATGCTTGTCAATCAATTTTGCGACCCTTTCTGCATCGGGGACATGTTCGAATCCTAGCTGTCGGCGCCTGCCGTCGGGTGTTTCAATCGGACCGTTTGCGAAGTAAACGCAACCGTCCGCGGTGACAACTGTTTCTGGTAGTGTGAGATCGCAGTGTCCGAATTGTTGATTGATTCTACCGTTCAAGGCATTGATTATTAGAAGCCGCTGATCTGTTAATGCATAGAGCATTCCCCTTGCAGTGAAATACCCAACTGCGGGAGCGAATAAAATTTGTACGTGCCCCGCAACAATCAACAGAAACGCAAACATTTCGACGACGATTGGCAGCACCATGTAGTGCTCCAGGTGGAAAATCATGAACGCGCCGATGCTGATTAATGCGAATGCAATGAATACGTCAGGCAAGGTCGGCAACGAGATCAACGCAAATCTGATCGGATTTGGTCGTCCTGTCCACAGCACCGTTTCTGTCGGTTGCAGTAACGTCGGCGGAATTCGATTGTCGCTACTTGGCTTCACGGTCTCCAAGATTATGGCTCACACATTGATAACCTGGCTATTATAGGGAAGCTTCGGACATTACTCAACGATAACGTAAATCGTCGTTCCGCTAACCGGGCTGGCGAGATTTGATCGAAGCAATGGCGTTGGGTGAAATAATAGAGGGCTTGGAAGTTGAGGCGGCGATGGACACAACCACTCTTTTTGTTCTGGTTTGCTCGGGCGTTCTTGTGGTAGGCATCATTGTTACTGCAGTTGTGATGTTCAAAGATCAGACCGCGCCTATCCTTGGTAATCCCAACCAGCGGCCTGCTGACAGGCCGGTGGCGTTCGAGTCTGCAGTCCAGGAGTCGTCCCCTGTGATTTCTGCTCAGTTAACCAGAGCGCTTCCTCCTGAATTGCCACTGTCTGCTGAAGTTCAAAGGCTCGTGGCTGCGAATCGCAAAATTGAGGCGATTAAGCAGCTTCGCTCGGAAACAGGGCTGGGTTTGGCGGAAGCGAAAGCGCTGATTGACGCAATGCCGGGCGAAAGTGTTGCTGAGGTTC
Source organism: Candidatus Obscuribacterales bacterium (assembly GCA_019752635.1). GTDB lineage: Bacteria > Cyanobacteriota > Vampirovibrionia > Obscuribacterales > Obscuribacteraceae > JAKFUT01. The sequence continues at coordinate 1,829 of JAIELX010000137.1, forward strand.
CAGCGGATATTGGTTTGGCAAGGTCCAGGGCAAAGGAACTCGTTCGCGCCGGCATGAGGATCGAGGCCATTAAGCTCTGGCGCGAGTCCACTGGTGCCGATTTAAAAACGGCCAAGGACGAGATCGACCGGATGAGCGCCGAGCAATAGTTCTTGGACCGCAGAAAAATCTCAGGTTAGTCGGCGAAACTTTTTTGAGACCCCCGGTGTATTCGTAGATACAAGGGTAGAGCGACGCTGTCGCTTGATTGGGCGACCGTGAATAGTCGACTCATCTCAAGACACTGGAGAACAACGTGAGAAATAGCAATTTGTTTGTAGCCGCGCTCATTGGTGCGGCGCTCCTCAATTTTGGAATCAGTAGTGGGGCTAACGCCGATCGTTTATTCGCTCGAGGCAGCCGCGGCACGGCTGGTGCCTACGCCTCGCAGGGGCAGTATGGTGGTCGTGCCGGTACTCGTATATTCGGACAAAATGCAGGCTTCTCGGCTAGAGCAGGTTCTTACGCGGGACCAAATGGTGGTGCTTTGCAAACCAACGGTGCTGCCGGATACAAAAGAGGTGTTGGTGCGTTCCGCGCGCAAAACTTCAGTGGCACCGGTCCTAATGGCGGAAGTGGCGCCGGTTATTCCAACAATATGTACAATGCGCAAACCGGTACCGGCACACGAAACAGCGGAATGAACTACACAAATCCCGCCGGGCAGCAGTATGGCTATGATGGCACCACGAGCTATGCCAAGGGGCAGGGTGCCACCACATCGATAGATACGCAAAACAAGGGTGATTACACTGTCGATTGGCAGAAGGGGACCAAGCCTGTAGTGACTCCGGTCGCTCAATAGTCGCCTGAGTGGTCCTATCGTGGAGGGCGGGTGCCCGGGTTTAGTCGGGCATCCGTCTACTGCTTAGGCTATCTCTGCGCGCTTTGCTGCGGCCGCGGCGGCCCTGCGAAACAGGTCCGGAGCTTTGAGGCGAGTGCAAAGTTGTTCGAAGCCTGGACTCGGACCCCGCCACCGCAATTCGTCCACGTCGTCGAACACCGGTGCATCGATCCTCAGTGTGGCAAGCTTACGAAATAGCAGTGCATCGTTCCATGATTCGCTCAGGGTATCGGCAAGTTTTTGCGCGCCCCGAACGGATGAATCCCATTCACTTGCATTCTTCGGTATGTCTTCCAAGTGAGGGTAGCGTGAAAGCACTGATGCTGTCGCCTTTGCGCCCCATCCTTTTAATCCGGGAAAGCCGTCAGCGCTATCACCGACCAATGCAAGATAGTCTGGTATCGATTGTGGTGCGACACCGAATTTGGTGATGACCGCTGCCTCGTCTCGGAAAATGTTTCGCATCCGATCGAGCTGAATCACTCTATCGCCAACAACGCATTGACTTAGGTCTTTATCCGGTGTGCAGATTATTACCTTGTCGATGCGCGGATCTAGCGCGGCCTTGTGGGCGGCCGATGCCAGCGCATCATCCGCCTCGAATTCAACCATCGGCCAGACCTTTACTCCCATTTCCGATAATCCGGTTTCAAGTATCGGAAACTGAGAAAACAGCTCCGGCACTATGCCCTCACCGGTTTTATAATCAGGGTATAACTCGTTGCGAAATGATTCGATCACATGGTCCGTTGCGACACCAACACGGGTTGCACCTTTCTCGAGCATCGAGAGTACGGAGCTAAGCACACCACGTACCGCGCCGATTTCCTGCCCCTTCGCGTCTGTCGTCCGTGGCACCGCAAAGAAATGTCGGAACAGCTCAAAAGTACCGTCGACCAGGTGAACTTCCATTGTTCAATCCTCTTCAATCCAGCCGGATTATACAAGACCGGGCGGTGTCGACACCGGAAGCTGCAAGTTAAGTTCGAAAATGGGCGGTCGAAGACCCGTGGTTGCGGGTCTTCGACCAGGTCGATTATCTTCGTGAATTCTTAAGGGTATTAGGAATTGAGGAGGATGATGAACTGGGATTGCGAGCGCCTTCGAGGATAACGTCCGGAAGTATTATCTTCTTCTCCCAATACTGTCTGGGGAACATATGGCGTGTTAGTGCGCTGTCTGCAAGTTGTTTCAACTCTGCCGCCGGATTCTCGCGACGGAAGTGCTTGTCGAAGTCATAACTACCATCTGGCTTCACACCGATAACATCAAGTTTGTCCTTCGAGATGAGGATGGCTCTGTCAGACTTAGTTCCGGAAAGAATGAGTTTGCCTTCGGTAAAGTCGACCTCAATTCCAAGGCCCGCTTGATCGAAGTGTTTCTGAATCAGCTCAGTGACTTCGGTGAGCTGTTCGGGCTTCATTGCTGCCACCATCTTTTGCAGCGCTTTAACGTCGCCTTTTAAGATAGCTTCTTGGACAGGTTTTGCCGCTTCAACTTTCTCTTTTAACTTGGCTTCTTTATCGTCCAGTTCCTTGGTGGAAATGCCCAGTTCTTCCAGTCGTTTACGAAGTTGAGGGATATCACCCACAACCATCGATTCTAGACCGTTTCCGATGTTTGTAATGGCTTCTTTGCGTTCCTTTTCGCTGAGCAAGCCGAAGTTCTCGATGCTGTTGCGCAATACATTTGAAAGTGACGAATCGCCACCGCTCTTGGCGATTCGTTCGCTAAGTTGATTCGCTGCTTCTGCTGCTGCTCCCGCACTCTCCGCTGCAGAAGTTGTTTCTTGAGTTTCCTTGATCTGTTGTGTTTCTCTTTCACTCATTGGTAGTGTTCCTCTCTTCATGTGAAGTCGAGATAAACACTGGTCCCCTACCGCTACCAGTTGAATGTCTCACAGTATTCCGAACCGAATAGCTGCGTTGCTCGACTACTCTATTCCAATCACTACAGCTTCCCAATGTGTCCAAATGCATAAGAACTCTGTGTTGCTAAACACCGTAACACTGCACAATTGTGAAGTGCCTGGTGCGCAAAATGCCGTTGCAGATCTCAGGTGCCGTCGGCAGTCGGATTGATGACTACATTGAGAGTCCGGATGCGTGTATCCAGCTGCGCCGAAAATTACTCGGTTCGGTTCTTCTCAAAATAGTCTAATCGGGTGATCATTTCTTGTTTGCTCATGCTACATTTAACGATATGGTTAAGCGTGGCTTCAACTGCTGAGTTCAGTAGGTGCTTGCGCCATTTGTCTGTTGAAAACCACTCTTTTCGAAACACACTTCAATCAATTGCATAACAATCGGGGCCGCTAGAAACATGATCAAGAAGATTGCGTTAGTGTCGGGGATTATTGCTGTGATCCTTGTCGTCGGGATATTGACGGTTGCCGCGTTTCGACCGGATGAGTTTCGCGTAGAACGAAGTGTACAAGTGAACGCACCTGCTGAAAAAATACTTCCTCTTGTCAGTGATCTTCATAAGGGCGTCGATTGGTCTCCTTTCGAAAAAACTGATCCGGCAATGAAGCGCAAGTACACTGGTGCCGCGAGCGGCGCCGGCGCTGTCTACGAGTGGCAGGGCAATGAAAAAGCCGGACAAGGGCGGATGGAGATTACCGAGGCGACTCCAAACAAGGTGACAATGAAGCTGGACTTTATTAAGCCGTTCGAGGCGCGTAACATGGCCGAGTTCAATTTGGAACCTGTCGGTGATGCAACCAAAGTGACCTGGGCCATGCATGGTCCGAATCCGTACATGTGCAAAGTGATGCAAACCTTTTTCGACATCGACGCTACGATAGGAAAAGAGTTCGAGACAGGTTTGGCGAACATCAAGCTCATCGCTGAAAAATAGATACGCAAAGCGAGGTGTTGAGTCCTGATGGTTAAGCATTATTCCGAACAGCTGGATCGCACTTTCTTCGCGCTATCCGATCCGACGCGCAGAGCAATAATAGGGAACCTTGCCGCCAAGGGCGCCTGTTCCGTGTTGGAGTTGGCTGAACCGTTCAAGATGTCGTTGCCTGCTATATCAAAACATCTCAAGCTCCTGGAGAACGCCAATCTGGTCAAGCGAGAAAAGAAAGGCCGAGTTCACTATCTAAAGTTATGCGGAGAACCGATGTCTGAAGCTAACAATTGGATAACAGCGTACAGTCGATTTTGGCAAACTCAATTGGAATCATTTGAACAATACGTATCGTCATTGGGAGAAGAAAATGAGCACGGCAACAAAACCGGAACCTCTGACTCTGGAAGTGAAGAAGTCCGTTAAGGCACCTGTGGAGCGAGTGTATAAGGCCTGGGTTGAGCCTGCTCACATCTCCAAATGGTTTGGCTGCGGAAAGGTCTCTGATGTTCGCGTAGTACAGGATTTGCGAGTCGGCGGCGAGTACAGATACGAAATGCATTGTAATGACGGCGAAGTTGCCGTCGTGAGTGGCACCTACAAAGAAGTAGTGCCGAACAAAAGACTGGTGTATTCATGGTCGAATACATCGCAAGAGTATCCCGCGCAAAACACTCTTGTTTCGGTTGACTTTGTTTCGAATGGAAGCACCACCGAGATAACCGTCAGACACACTAATTTCTCGCTGCCCATTACTGTTGAAGGACACACAATGGGATGGAGCGCAGCGTTGAATAAATTTGACGAGATTGCAACGCAAGTTCTTTAAGGACCAGTTGCAGCGAAGTAAGAGATCAAACCAAATGGACTATAGTTGAAAAAGAGAGAAGGAGCTACGCATATGAGTACTGCATTAGATGTTGTGAAACGCGCATACCAAGCTTGGGAAACCAAAGACATTGAATCTTTGCGGACACTGTTGCACAAAGACTACAAGGGAACAATGCCCGGTGGAATGGTGATACAGGGCTTCGAAGGAGCCAAAGAATGTCTCGCGCAGTGTCCGATGGAGTGTCAAAGCGAAAACGAGATTTACATTGTCGACGGCAATAAAATCGTTCGAATTTGGGACATGGTTGGCAAAGATGAGGCCACAAAGAGCGATTTTCGCCTTCGCATGGCTGAGCTGAATATCGTCGAAGGCGAGCAGGTGATCCTGAACGAAGCGTTCTTCGACACGAGCTCATTTCCAAAAAAGATGCAAGAGCAGATGAAGGACATGCAAAAAGAGAAGGCGACTGCTAAGTAGTCTGCCACTGGTGCGCAAGCACGGGAACGGCTAGACCTGATGTTTAGCCGTTCTCGTGTCGTTTCTACTTTGATTGGTGTAATGCCTAGTCCCGCGAGTAGCCGCTGAAGAAAACTCGACCAGGGCTTTCGGCGCGATCTAGCTTCTCTAGTAACGTAGGCTCTGGCGGTAGGTCTGCTTGATTGACCGCCAGCTTTTTGAACATTCCTGTTCGCTGCAGCTTGCTTGCTATGCCGCCTTTAACGAGTCCGCGAACTACTGCCACCGCGCACGGTGCTTGCACCGAAACGGACTGAGAGACGCTACCCAGTACCAGCTTCGTAAGACCGCCTCGTCCATGCGAGCCCATTACGACGAGATCCGTGTTCCATGCCTTGGCAAGGTAGGTAATGCGTTCCGCTGGATCGCCTTCTTCTACGTGTACGAAAATTCGAGAAATGTCGAAGGCGGTGGTAAGCTCTTGCGCCATGCTGTGGAGCTCAGTATTTGCGGCTCGCTCAACCAGGTCATGTTGTTTCAGAACTCGCGAAGCTTTAACAGGATTCTGCTCGTACTTGTAGTTGGCCGGCAGTGCTTCGACCACCGTAACAACTGTGACTCTAGCTTCGGCAGGCCAGTTCAATTTCTTCACCCAGTCCAACGCTGCGCGTCCATAGGCAGAATCGTCTATCGTGAGCAAAACGTTTTTGAAGCCGGTTTGAATATTGTGTTCATGCGCTACATCCGTCTTGATGATCAGCACGGGACAGGGTGAGTGATTGAGTACTTCTTGCGATACGCTTCCGTGTAGAAGAAGCCCTAGACCGGTGTTCCCTCTGGAGCCCATAACGATTAAATCCGCAGACCAATCGGTGGCAACACCGAGAATGAGAGTTTTGGGATCTCCCGGATAGACCTCACTGCTGATGTCGCATTCCGGCAATAGTTGTCGAAGCTCGGTGGTTATCCCTTGAAGAGCGTCCTTGGCTGCTGCGTTTGCCTCCACAAGGGCGCTGGCAGAGAGACCTTCTTGGTCAGCTGCCCCGGAGTCAGCTGGCGAGACAATGCGCAACAGTTTGATTTGGGTGCCGGTGCGCCAATTCATTCCCATAAGCGCATCAATAGCTGCTTGTGAGTTTCCTTCACCATCGATTGGGGCGACTACCTTCATCAGCAAGGTCTCCAGCACGGTGTCCGTGCCGATTATAACGCTCAACTGGAGTGTTCGATGTTGGCACGAATTCAGGAACTGCTGTCAGGTCCTTGTTCCGGGCATCCTGCGTCGCGTTGCAAATGTAAACTTTCGGGAGCACCGGCTAAGTCATAAGCAGGCTCTAATGTTCGGGGCTCGCGACGCGAGTTTGTAGCCTGACCCTTGGGGCTCCCGGCATCGGGCTCGACGCGGAAAAGTTCCTCTCAGCATATTTAAGCGAGCTTTTGTCGATTTTGCTTTCTTCTCTGATATTACCGGGCATAATGCAGGCATATGCTGATCAAACTTCTCGCTGGCGATATCTTTGACGGTCGATCTCCAATCATCGATCGCATTAACGATGGTGGCACGGGCTTTATATTCAGTGCGTCCGAGAAAGGGATTTCGCGGGTGCGAGGTGATTCTGGCGGTGGTGTGAAGCGTAGACGGTTCTGCGAGCACGGCAGCCATGAGTAGAACCTTGACCATCGGTACCGTTGTTGACGGCCGCTATCGAATCGAAGCGCTTGTTAATGAAGGGGGCATGGGCACAATCTTCAGTGCGACTGAGATTGGACTTGAACGAAAGATTGCGCTCAAGTGCTTGCACGCCGAACTGTTGGGTGATGAAGACAGTCGGCTTCGTTTCGAACGTGAGGGACGCCTACTTGCTGAGCTGTCCCACGCTAACATCCTGAGGTGTTATCGCTTTGGAATTTGGCGACCGAACCGGACAGATCCTGAATTGGCATTTCCGTACATCGCAATGGAGTTTTTGGAAGGGAGCTCGCTGCGAAACCTGCTTGACCGTGCGCCGGTTTCGCCTGAGCATGCTTTGGAAGTGATCATTCAAGTCTGTAATGCGATGGAGTATGCGCATAGTCGAAACATTGTTCATCGAGATCTAAAGCCTACCAACATCATGCTTCTTAGAGGCTCATTCAACAGTGTGAAAGTTGTTGATTTCGGGCTTGCAAAACTTATCGGACGCGACTCCGCAGAGAGCCAACATCTGACGCAGACAGGGATCCTGATTGGCAGTGTTTACACCATGAGTCCTGAGCAGTGTCGTGGACAGAAAGCCGATCATCGTTCGGACATATATTCGCTTGGTTGTGTGGCTTTTGAAATGCTTACCGGCAGTCCACCATTTTCTGCGGATAACCCGATCGGAATTGTGCACCAGCATGTGAACCAGCCGTTACCGCTCTTGTCGAAAGTCTTGAAGAGTAAGAAGTTTCCGCAGGGGCTTGATGCAGTGCTGCAAAAGTCTATGGCGAAATTACCGGATGATCGCTATCAGTCCATGGCATCATTTCGTTCCGATATCGAACTTGTTCGCGCCGGTCGCTCTAAGGAATTGACAGCAGCTTTTCTGGAGCCCGCAGGTCGTTTGAGACTCGTTGTGTTTTGCGCAATCACAGTTGCTGCTCTCGTGCTTGGAATTGCTGCGTTGGGCTTATGGCGAAAGGGTAGTCTGCCGATGCCTTCAACTGCAGGGAGAGGGGAGCGAAGTTCTCCCGCCGATCATCGTCGGCTGCTGCTCGAGCGCGAGGCTTCCGTTGAGAGGGCGCAACATAGGCTTGATATGGCCAGGCGGTTGCATCAGGATCTTGGAGCAGCAGCCAGTATTCTCCAGCAAGAACTCCACGCCTTGCAGTCGGAGTATTGGGATTGCGGTGAGTTTGAAAAGGGATTAGCAGTATTAGATCGCAAGTTGGAGTTAGCTCAATTTTGCAAAAGTCCAATTAGTATGCAGACCGCAGATTTGATCCTTGCGTTCGACCGCTGCCTTGTACAGGTCCGGCTCGAGTCCGACTCTGCAAAGCGGCTCGCCTTGAGGACTCTTGCGGAATCTTTAGCTTCTCGTGCTGACAAGATTGCAGTCGCTGCACCACCAGCGGTGCAATGTCGGTTGCTTTCTTCACATGCGCTGGCTGCAATTGATGCTCATAACTTTGCTGAAGCAAAAATTTATTTTGAGAAACTGAGGGCAGCATTAGGCGATAGCACGATGGGGCTCGGCTTTGGGATGGAGAATACCGGACGGACTGGTGCCAAGCATACTTTCGGGGCCTTGGTTCATTCACTGGACCGATCCAGCGGGTGGAGCGAACGTGACTTCATTGATGTTGTGCGCATGATCGAAACGCTCGGGCAGTGGTTGGAACATCACGGCGAATTCGACATGGCCAGCGATGGATTGCGCCAAGCTCAGCGGGAGCTAAAGCGACGCTTTGCCGGCGCCCCTGGCAATGCAGATTTGCTCGCGGAGTATAACTCTCTGATGAGGGCTAAGATCGAACGGCACAAGCCTGAGGCTGGCGAGCTTTCCCCTGAACTAGAAGAGAGCCGAGACAAGCTGCTCGATAGAGTCCAGGGCACCCTGCGCGGAGCCGATGACTGACTTGCTCCCGGTAAGGGCGCACTCGTTGCGCGTGCACTCCCCGGGCCTTGGCACGCCACTAACGAAGTCGCTATGTAGTTAGGGTGTGCTCTTCGGTTTCGGTGCAGAGCGCCAAAAAAACGCGAGTGCGATTGAGTCACACCCGCGCTGATTCACTATGTTGCAAGCAGCTTTTTGATTCGCTTACTTAGCGCAGTTGTCCATTTGGTCTTTCATTGCCAACATGCGCTTTTGCATCTCTTCGGGAGAAACGTCTTCGATGTGTGTGCACAGTTCCCATACATGACCGAAAGGATCGACGACTGCGCCGTAACGATCGCCCCAGAACTGATTGGCCAACGGCATCATTACCGTGCAACCAGCATCGGTTGCTTGTTTGAAAGACTTATCGACGTCGGTTACGGAGATGCACATCGATGCGGAAGATCCACCCCGAGCAGTCGGTCCCAATGCTCCCATTTCCGGAAACTCATCATGCAAGAAAATGTATGAATCGCCAATCTTGATCTCAGCATGGATTACTTTGCCGTCAGGCATTTCACTTATATTTTTTTCTTCAGCGTTGAAAGCTTTCTTGTAAAACTCGATTGCTTTCTTGCTGTCGCTGATGGTCAGATGTGGGGTTACCGTATGAAGTCCTTGACGAATGGGACTAACAGTCGTTGTCATTGTATTCTCCTTGGAGTACGGTCGCAGAGGATACTATCGCGTCCATATAGAATGCGAATTCGGTCAGACGACTTAGACTCCGGAGTTCCAGAGAGCGTCCGACCGAATTCAATCAATCATTTATTAGGGATTAGCCTACGAGCAGTGCGGATTTTGCAAACGCATTGAGCATGAAGTCAATAGATTGTCGCAATGCGCCACGTAGCTGCTCGCCATCTTGCAGCAAGGTTCCATCTTGATGAACGCGAATGACATCGTCTTTCACCAGCTTCACCATTTCTTCAAGCAGTTGATCCTTGTCACGTGTTCCATCCAACAGTTGGATGAAGTGCCGCGAAACGACGTCTAATTGAATAGCGTCGTGAACTTGGTTGTTGACACGCTCTTGAATCTTGGCTTGCTCGCGCACAAGGTGACTGACTTGCGGCTTTTCCGTCACGCGCGTGATGAATGTGTCTTGCTGGGTTCGCAAAACGCAGACCCCGCTGGCGTACGCTGACAAAATCGAGCCTGCAAGCAACTCTGCGTCATTGGGTCCATTGGTGTTGGAACGCTCGCGCGCAACTTTGACCAGATCGCCGAATTTGACTGTTGCGGGCCAGACTTCTGCCAAGTAATCGAATGCGGCTTTGAGCATCGGGTCGGTGGTGTTTATGATGGGTAATCCATCATTTGAACCGTCGTTCGAGGTCTTGGCTCGCGAGCCGACGTTGAAGGGCATGACGGAAAGCGGTCCGAGCGCTCGGCGTACGGGCGTTTCTGCATGCACCAGCAACGTTTGTCTGAATGTGCGATTGCGAACGAAGTCCATGTACTGTTCCGTGCGAATGATATCGCCCGAGATACGTGCAATGGTTTCGTTTACTTCTTTGGAGAAGTTGCTGGTGATCATGGTGGCGAAGTCGGCCTCGCCCAGGAACTGCAGTTGGTGATTGTTCGCTCGCTCGATAAACTGATGGAAATAAACAGGCTTGTTCATTTCTTCCAGGTGATCATGCAGGAAGTAAGAATCGGTCATTTGACGGAGCAGTTGTACTTCAGACTGCAGCATGATGCCGTACGCGCTATTCTCTGTCGGAACGTTATTGGCAAGGAAGTCTAGAAGAGCTCGCGCTTGTTGCGCGCGTTCTGCCGGTTGTTTCAATTCTTTGGTGTGATAGAGCATCATGTCGCGAATCATGCCGCGATAGTGCCAACCCGGATAGGTGTTGTAGCTGATGTAGGCGACGCCGTTGGGATTCAAATGCTTTCTGCAAATCTCCAGCAGTCGGTCTTGCAGCTCTTCGCTACCCCAGGAAAAAATGCCGTGGGCGATGATGTAGTCGAATTTGCCCAGGTCTTCGCTAATATGCATTATGTCAAGGTGCTTGAGCTCGATGTTCTTCAGACCCAGCGAGTCTATGAGCTTTTGCCCTTCGGCAAGTTCCCGGGACGACAGGTCGACACCGACGAACTGTGACTGGGGGAACGTACATGCCATCGGTATGATGTTGTCACCGCAAGCACATGCCAGTTCCAAGACCCGGCAATTGTCAATTGCTTGCGGCTTGAGACCAAATAGCGTCGCAATAGTGGCAAGGCGATCCGGGTGTGTTTGCGGAAACGCCTGACGAGGGTATGGAACCTCATCGTAGCTTGTGAGCTTCGGCTCGGCTGTGGTTGCAGTCATCTGTCAAAAATCTCCCAACTTGAAGGCTACGCGCACCGCAAAATCGATGCGGATTAATCTACATGAGCCGAAATGTTACCATTGGCGCGCGCTCAGGAGAGAAATATCATTATTGAAATTGAAACTTGTAAGTTTTCTTTTGCAATTGCGGATACAAGCGACTGAATGGTGTCTCAGCAGTCTGTTTTGTGTTCCGCTTAACGCGGCAAAAGATAAAAACGCTCTTCCCTGCCGTGCGGATATGAGCGGAGGTCTAGTCCTAGTTGCTTTCCGCTGCTGGGGATGATGCCGCGAAAAAACCCAAATTCGCTAAGTGCAGCTGCGATCTCTTCGTAGTTCTCGGGCGACACCATAAGGAGGTTTGTGCTTACTTGAGCAAGTTGCAGATCTACCAGTACTCGCAGCGCGGCATTAGTAGCTGCTACGGCTTGATTCGATTTGTCCGCGCATTTTCGTAATACAATCACCCCGCTCGAATCTTTTGGCAGTCCCATTTTGTGTTTTCGGTGCATGCCGATACACCTTCCGTTGTAATACCAGAAGTCTTCATACACGAAGGGTTCGGTGTCTTCTCTTTCGGTGTTTCCTCTGGGAGACTTCTGAATGAAGATTCTGACCTTAGTGAGCGGATGAAGTTTTGAACCTTTGTAGTTGAGGTAGTTCGTCACCTCGAGGGATTCCAGAAAAATCGACCAGTCGTACTGTCGATCCAGGTCGGTTCTTGGGATGTCGAGCACGGACGACATTACTGCCGCAGGCTGTAAGAAGACTCCAGCCAGCAAGATGACCATGACCAATACACGTTTACTAAGACCAGTTTTCTTTCTATTCTTCACTTCTGGTTTACTCGTTAATGAAAAACTTTCCTGTTACCGGATCACGACCCGAGTGCTCCCATTCGCGCATGGCATTTATCTTGAACAAAATTGGGGCATTGACACCGGGCATTGGTAAAGATCCTGCCTGAAAAACCAGAGCCGGAGACATCATGAGACCTGCCTCAAGCCCGATGGTGTATGTGCAAGGAGCCTTGCTCCCGTTGGGTAACCATTCTTGTGGTATCTCATGTGGTGCACGGACCGTTATACTCTCTACCGAGTCTCCGGCATTCTTCGGAATTCTCGATATCTTCAAAGTCACGGACAGATGATCTACTTCGACGCCCCCGAGGCGCCGGAGATCATCAACTAGCGCACCGTCTAATTTTGGTTTCGCTAAAGCCTGGCTGAAGGTCTCACAGTAGGAGATTTGCCTGGTTGCTTTGGTTATCAGCTCGCGAGCCATCAACCAGCGAACGGGAATAATGCCGAAGTCCAGCAATGGCAAAAGTATGCATGCGAAAAAAATGCCGATGGATGCGCCGAACTCAACAATCTGGCTCCCTCGCTCTTTTCTTGCGGGGGCTGCAAATTTTCGACCTGGTCGCCAATAGCGCTTATTCTGGTGATAAACTTTCATCGCATGCAAGTGTTCACGAGGTTGAGCAACGAATGAAGCAAGCTAGCATCATTTATCGCCGCACGTCAAGTGGCAGTATGCTCATACTGACTTCAATCACAATTCTGTTGATTGTCTCAGTTTTCATGCTGTGCTTCACTTTGCACAATTTGTTGTTCCAATGTGATCGCTGCCAACAAAGTTCTGATTCGCTCGTGATTGACATGGCGGGAGCTATGAACAGCAATGATCGCATCAGCCAAATTAATGAGATGGAGGCTCGCTCAAGAGAGCTGATATTTAATAGTCGCCAGCACTTGAATGCGTGTGCTCAGAGAGATCTTTCATTCTTGGCTCCCCTGTGTGACAAGTTTGTCGTAGAGGCGCGCGACGGACATAGTCTCATTGAATTGGAGAGGAAAAACCAAATCGAACAGATCTGTCGAGAATTGTGTTTGTCAGCGGAGCGCCAGAACAAGATCGCTCAGCAAGGAGGTTGGACTCTTGCCGGGGTGACAACCAATGCCAGTGTCATTGAACGCATCGAGGCCGGAAGAGTCGATGGTGTTGAAAGTAATGTTCCTGCCGCTCGATTGCACGAAGAACTGCTTGAGCACGATATGCAAAGGGGTTTTTTGCAAAAAGGATCGATGCTTTTTCGCGCTGGTGTGAATGCAAAGCTCCCGGGTGAGGATGGCGACCTGGACTTCATGCTGTCCGGACTTCCCGCTTGTGTTGAAGGTGTCAGCGCCGCTACCCGCAATGTCAATACAGAAGTCTTCGTGCCCTTCGGGGTTATATATGAGCGAGGGAAGGCTTCTGTCTCCAAGTTTTCGCATTTGCCTAACGCCGTTCGAATCTCATCGGTGTTAGCGGCTGACTTGAACGGCAATCAGCGAACTTCCGTCAAGATCTTTTCCGTCGGAGCCGCAAACGGTGCGCTCTGTTCGCTCGACTAGAGGTGCCCCGACCGTGAGAACACGAAGCCGTGATGCGCAGGCTCTGCTGGAAGTGTTGTTCGGAATTGTATGCCTGATTCCGGTAGCGCTCGTGCTGCTGGACCTGTTTGTCATTTTTGTTGCGGTGCAGATGAACGACACCGTTTGTGCAAATGCCGTGCGTTCGGCGGCATGTGGTGCACCTGAAGACGCCGACAAGCGTGCTCGCATGGTTGTTGGCTCAGAGACGCAGTCTCCGGGGCTGATTCGGGGGTTCAGGCTCGTAGCTCCAGTGGTGCTTGATTTAAAAAAAGACTCGGGCAAGCTGAGCGTGGAGACTTTTACCGGAGAGAGTGAAGAAGGGGCTCGCGTTGTATGCGGCTCGGCGACACTTTCTACCGAAGTTGAGATTTGCCCGATTCTTGTGCATCGGCTCTACGGCAATCAGCCATCATTCAAGTTCTGCGCAACAAAAACGTCGCCGATCACCTTTGTCAGGCGAGCTGTTGCTCAGGTCGAGCGCTGATGGTTTGTTTGCTTACTTCAGAGAAAGCGATCTCTTCTCTTCGATCGATGGCATGATTGGCCGGGGAATGGGAGTTAGATTGTAGAATGCAAGAGGATCTCCGACGGCTGCATCCTGCGCTATGCGCACAGCTTCTTCCGCTCCCGTGATACTCTGCTTGGCAATTGTATCGAAGCCGAAATCGCTGTAAAGCTTGGTTGCTGGTCCGCCGGTGAGGCTCTCCTTGCACTTGCCGAATAGTTCTTCTGCGCTGCAATTGCTCTTGCTTAGTAGCATCACTCCTTCGTAAGGTTCCGTTCGCGAGATGAAAGCGAACGCTACCTCTTTGTTCTTGTAAAGCTCCGTTTCGATCTTGGAGAAGTGGCACGTGCAGTTTATGCCTCTGGTTTTGAAGCGGATTTTTGTGGCGCAGAACTGCTGCTCCCGGTCTGCCGAATCAAGCAGGTGTGTAATCAATGCGTTGAAGGGCTCGAGTCTTGACGCTTTCTGCAGTTCATCTTTCATCTGCGGATACTTCTTTTGTTGGCCGAGCGTGCTTGCAAGAGCGACATGGTAGCGAGACTGCATGTTGTCCAGCTCTATCGCCGATTGATATGCTTGTTGAGCTAGTTGTTGCCATCGGTTGTACTTGTTCGTTTCGAATGAAACATAACTTGCCTTGTCCTGGAACACCCGCCCGAGTTTGTAGAGTCCCTCTGCGTGCTCCGGTTTTGTGAGATTTTTCAGCGCCGCTTGCAAGATTAGTTCCGCGCTGTGCGGCTGCGTTGCTTTGGTTGACTTCGCGGCCGCTCGCACGTAGAGCTCCACTTCCTGCGGCGAGCATTGCGCGAAAACGTCTTCGATCAATGAGGCGCTCGTATTTGGCTCGGCAGTCAGCTGCAGTGCTGATAGCAAACGGACCTTTGCGCTCGATTCCTGCTCGCGATTGGTTGCGCACTTTAGAGCTCTGTTCGCCCCTTCAACTGCCAATTGTGGTTCGTTGGATTGCAGCGCGATTTCGGATAACTGCAGGTTCCAATCAAGGTCGTTGTCGTTTCTTGTGAGCATATCCTGTAGCAGTGTCAGTGCTTTTGGCCTGTTTTCCAGCGTCAGGTAGCAACGAATAAGCCCGGCGTATCCTGCCGGATCTTGCGGCGCGATTTTGATGAGCTTTTCATAGAGAGTGATAGCTTTGTTCTGACCGCCAAGTGCTTCCGACATACGAGCTAAATTGATCAACGGAAGTGACGCCGATGGAAGCGCATCGACCGCTCGTTCGCCTGCCCTGAAGGCTCCCTCCGTGTCGCCCATCTGCCACGAGTGATAGGATAGCGCAAGCTGCCCGTAAGGGTCGTTCGGGTGCGTAGTGGAATAGGTTTGGGCAGTGGCGAGTGCGGCTGGCATATCGCCTTTCCGCGCAAGGTCCGCCGGAGCCTGCAAGGAGTCGGACAAGTCGTCGGCTCTTGCCGAACCGGCGACGAGCATCATGCCGAGTAGTGTGATCGATGCGAGAGCTGATTTGCCGACTCGTATTTGTGACATTCGGTAGACCTCGCCTCCATTAAAATTGTGGTTGCCGCGCATCGCTCAGTTTACAGTAGGCGGATAGCAGGGGAAGGTTACATATTGAAATTACTAGAGGTTGTAACCTGAAACCCTTCTAACCGGCGAATGCCAACGGTTTGAACAGCCACCCGTGCAATGGAATCGCCTCGATAAACTTCCTTTAAACCGACGTATCTTGTAGACATAATTTGGATAAACTGAGGCGGCTTGTTGCTCGGGGATCCGCTTTATGAAAACCAGGATTTGGACGGTCTTAGTTCTTACGTTGTACGCCTTCGTGTCGCTGTGTTTGCCCTCCGTGGCACAGGTGGTGAGACCCGGCGCAACCAATTTGATTTTTTATAACGCATCGAACCAAGATGTCGTGGTAATGGCTACAGTCCCCGCTACCCCATGCGTGTTCCCTTGCATCCAGGGCGATGGTTGTCCTACAGGAACAACCGCCAATTTGAGAGTGTTGGACATCGCCACAGGAGTTCAAGGAACGCTCACGCAGTTTGGCAACCCGAGCCAAGGTTGGTTCATCTTGAAGAGAGGGCAGAAGCTGCAGTTGTTGAATGTCGGGTTGAATCCGATTACGAAGCAAGTGAGCTCATGCCTGCAGGGCACTCTGTTCGGCTTCGGACAAATTGGCAATAGCTGTCCGGATTTCGGACCGGTTGCGCAAACCGCTTTCCCGAATACTACTCCCGGACCTGGATTCAACACTGCAAAGGTTCCCGGTGTTAATCTTCCCAATGGGTCGAATGCGTTTGAAGCGACGTTGAATCTGCCTGGTACAGCTGGCGGCGTTAAAGTCGTCGGCACAACGCCTGTCCCTCTGAACGAAGCCATTGACATTTCATGTGTTAACGGTGCCAATTGCAAGCTTCTCATTACTGTTACTCCGCCGGCCAACGGACCTTTCTGGACCGCCGGTCTTGCGGCCGCTCAAGGTGGTATCAAGACTTTTCGCACTGCCACCACTTTCGGAAACTCCTTTGTCAATTTGGCGCTGAGAAAAGACGACAACTGTGTTGACCCGTCGACTGGTTATGCCCGACCGGGTGTCTACCCTTACGGCGCTACCCAATGCAATCGTTACCCGGACCCGGCTCCGCCGTGCACTGCAGGCACTGCGCTAACCCCATACGTGCCTGCGCAGATCTGCGCAGCCAAGAACGGCTTGGCTCCGAACAATGGCTGCGGATTCAACCGCGCACCGGCTGTCACAGGAGTTCAGCAGTTCGGCGGCACCATAGAAGTTAAATATCTTGGACCGATCTAGTCCATCTTTCAGCTGCGCGAATTTTTGAGCAAACCATTAGTGCTGACTCTGTATTGTCATCACACTGGGTGAGCTACCGATTGCTCGTTCACAACTCAAGAGAGTATTCAATTCTGCTCTGTGCGATTTTCCTGGGAGGGAAACGGTACTATGGCATTTACAAGGCATTCGAATTTAAGCAAAGTCCTAGTGGTGGCGACCTGTGCTGTCTCTGGACTGAATCTGGTCTTGCCATACGCTTCGAAAGCCGATCCTGAGCATCTCGATTTGAGTTCGGCCGACCGGAACATTGCCGCTTCTCATGCCGGAGAAATCATTGTCAACGGAGTTGCTCAATCTGTTTCCCCTGGAACCATGCTCACCGCCGGTGAACACGTGGCGCTACAGCAGGTGCTTTCCGGTTCGCAGACTATCGTATTGTCTGCGGCCGGTGCGGCGATCGGTGGCACTCTGTCCATCGCGGGCACGGTCAACCCGACAGGAAGCTTGGTCATACCTGCCGGCGTCACAGCGATACAGACCGCTGCGTCTTTGAATCTTGCCGGCAATTTTAATAACAGCGGTGCGTTCTATGCGGCTCCCAGCGCGGCGACTGCTGTGATCAATGCTGCCAATATTTTCAACAATCAAGGCGCAATTATCAGCACTTTGCTCCCCGCGTCGCTCGGTATCACTCCCGCGATGCCCGTCAATCTGTCGTTGATCGCCGCGATGGATATCATCAACGCCGGTCAGATCATCAGCGCCGCTAACCTGAATCTGAGCGCTGGTGGCAGCATAATTAACGCCTTGCCTGCTGGTGCCACCGGTGCGCTGCCTGTGATGCAAGCGATGAATACCATCAACATGATGGCCGGGTCGGGCAACATAAACAACATAGTAAATGCCGGCATCATCAATGCGATGAACGGCAACATAAACGTTGCTTCGCAGATTCTTCAAAGCAATATCGTCATGAACAACCTTGGAGGGCAGCTTCTTGCCAGCCTTGGCAACATCAATATTCGTGACGCTTCGTTCGTCGATAAGTTCGATTTCTCACTAATTGGCGGAGACATCGTCGCTGAGCAGCTAAGTATCTTTAGCGGTACCGGCACCGCCAGGCTCAGTGTCAACGATATCACCGCTCTTGTTAATGTCGACGCCGGTGCCGCACACGTCGAAGCCGCTACTCAGAATTTGCAGTTAGGGTCGCTGAACATCGTTGGTGATCCTACGTTTTTCAATACCAGTGGCGACGTGAGCCTGATGGGAAACATTAGCACCTCCGGCAATCCGCTTGCGATCATTGCCAGCGGCAATGTGACCGCTTCCAAGGCCCCAACGCCTATCTCGATCAGCACCTCCGGGACAACCACCGGCGGCAATATTTTTATTGGTGCTGGCGTTGATTTCACTTCCAATGGCGCAAGCTCAGGCAGCAACGACACTACGACTCAGCTTACCATCAACGGGTTCAATACCACCGGCGGGAACATAGACCTTAGCAACGTCACGCAGCTGACTTCCGCGGGGGGCAAAAATGCAGGGGGGACCATTGTCATGGTGGCCGGCGGGGGCAGTGCTAACCCCGGTACCATCAATCTGGTCAACACGACGACTCCCTACACGATCGATTCGACTGCCCCGACTGCAGGAGGCGGCGGACCCGTCATTTTGATTTCCGGAGCTACAAGCGGTACTGGTATCAATGTTGGCGACATCAATACGACGGCAGCAGCGGCGCCAAATTCAGGCAGTATCTTTTTGATCGCAGCAAGTAATCCGACGTTTTCCGGGACACCTTTCAACGTTACCGACGGAGGTGTTCCCGGGACAGCCGGTATCAGCGTCAATGCATACTCCAATGCGGGGATTACCGCGGGCACTCTCACTGGCAATACTCCAACCGTGAGCGTAATCTCGCAAGGCACTGTCAACATAGGCAGCATAAACACCAAGACAAGTGGAGCGAGCACCGGCCCGGTCACTATCACCGGCGGTTCTGTGACTGTAGGCAATATTGACGTCTCCGGTGGTGCCGGCGGTGACGGCAAAGTAATATTGGTTGGCTCTGCTGCCGGAGGTAAGCTGAGCGCAGGCGACATCAACATTAGCGGCGTAGCCCCGGGGGGTGGTTATGTCACGGCGGTAGCCGCCACGCCTACCATAACGCCTTTCCTGCTGACGAACATACCGGGCGGAGTTGCATCGGGCGGCCTGCTAAGTTCCACTTCCACTATTTCGGCGCCGGTGACCACTGGAAAGATTACGGCCCAGGGATCGCCTGTCACTTTGGTAACAGGGGGACTGCTAACCGTCACTGGCGATATAAGCCTTGCATCGGCGACGGGAGCCCTGGTCACTCTTGTTGGTGGCGGCGGAATCAACGCGCAAGGGGTCAAGACTTCTGGCGCTGGTGTCACGCTGTTTGCTGGAGGCACTGGTGCCTCGTCTGCCGGACTGATTGATACAAGCGGGGGCACTTCCATTCAGGTTTTCGCCGGTAATGTGGCAGCCAATACCGGACTGTTCCAGATCACCAATAATCTCATCACTCCAACTTCACAAATTTCGACCGGCGCGGTCTCTTCCGGGTCGCTCACAATAAATCAAATTACGACTCAAGGTGGTTCGGTTGATTTGGTCTCCGGCGGAAACATCACGGTGACCAATGGCATCACCACTTCCGCACCAGCGGTTGTCGGCGGGTCTGTCAACATTGGTGCTGCCGGAACTGTAACGTCCGGAGCCATTGATACTACTGCCAATGGTGGCGGGCTTAACGGCGGCGTCCTGATCATGGGCGGTGGCATCTCCCTAACCGGTGCTGTTACTACCGCCGGGACGGCCGCCGCCGCCGGCGGGCAGGTGGTTCTACTCACGGCGCAGTCTACTATGCAAACTTCGACTGTGACATTTTCCGTTGTGCCTTCGGTCAATATTGGTACCTTTGATTCCGGTGCTATGCTAACCGGCTCTGTGAGCGGTACTTCTATCTCAACCAATGGAGCTCCCGTAACAGCAATTGCCAATGGCGGTATCAATCTTACAGGCTCCGTTGCTGCGAACACAACCGCTGTCGGTGTCAACGGAGCATCTGTTGTTCTTGCCGGCACCGGAGCCGTTAGCGTTGCTGGGGTGGCCACCAGTGGCGGCAAAGGGGCTGCCAACGGCAACGCCGTTTTGATCGGAGGCACGTCCGTCTCTGCGACCGGTCTCATTGACACCAAAGGCGCGTCAGGGTCCACTGCCAGCAATGGTGGCGAAGTGGCAATTTTGACCGGTGCGCCCGTCCTGTCCGGCAATCCCTTTATTGTGGTCAACGCGATCAATCCGGCCTCGCCTCTGTCGGTCAACGCAATAACCAACGGCAACGTGAGCGTTCAGGATATAAATACGAGCCAGAGTCCGATCACCATCGTCGCCGGCGGGAATGTGACTCTGACTGGTGCGATAAAGACCGAAGGGATCACCGCTGTCAATGCGCTTGGGGGGATAATTGCCGGTGGCTTGCTTGGTGTTCTGGCCGGTGGCAATATAACCACTGGTAGCGCCACGGCATCAATTGACACGTCCGGTTCTGTAGCTGACAGCAATGGATCCAATGTCGTTCTCTTCGCCGGTGCGCAGTTCGCCGCCGCTCCCAATCTGTACCAGGCTATTTTCACCAAGGGTAAAACCGAGATAGAGGTTGTTGACACGCTTGCGGTCAATGTAACAGGACCGAGCACCAGCGGCGGCAACATCGATTTGACCGGCGGCGGTGCGAATGCTCTGACAACATTCACTACCAACGCCAGCCCGGGCAGCGGGCAGTTCGGTTACACCGGTGGCAACGTCAGCATCTTCGCTCAAACTGGTGCTACCAATCCTGGCAACATTACGCTTCCTTCCGGCAAGTTCAGCCTCACCACCGCGGGCAGCAACCCGCCCACGCCGCAGCAGAATCCCGGTGGGGCTTCGATTACTTATCCAAGCTTCAACGGAAATGTTGTTCTTTTATCGACAGCAACGGCCGGTACTATCACCACTGGTAATATCGACACCTCCAATGGAGGCGTATCTAGTTACGGTGGCGCCGGTAACATCACGGTGGCAGCAGCTGCTCCGCAGACAGTCAACATGTCATACACGGACAGCTCGGGCTTAGGCGCCGTGTTAGCTCCTTCAACATCCACGACGACCGGGGCAATTGTCGTCAACAATTTGACGGCCGTTGGCGGTTCCCAGTCGTTCAAATTTGGACAGGGGCAGACTCTCACCACTACCATATCCGCGGTGACCGGTGGAACTATCAATGTACTGGGCAACATAAGCAACCAGAACAATGCGTTGCCGGCAGGAGCCAATCCCAACCCGGCCGGCGGGCTTGGTGGTCTTGCGTCCTCATCGATTATCCTTGATGCTTTCGGCCAGATTAGCTTCGGTACCGGCGTCATGATTGAATCGAAGGCCGGCACACCGAACGTGCAAACGCTGAACGGAGCCGATGGCGGTTCCGTCAGCATCACGGGGGCGTCATTTGCGTTCAATGGTGGCATTGTCAAAATCAATGTTGATGCCACCGGTGGAGGTCTAATCACCGCCGCCCCCTCCCCTCGGTTCTCAGGCGGCAACGGCGGTTCTGTGACGATACAGAGCACCGGGACTTCCGGCACGGGGCTGGACATAGTTGTTGGACCAAACAGCTTCGATATCTCTGCGCAGGGCGACGTTGGCTCTGCTAATACCATACAACCGACGACCTTGGCACAAGTTGCTGTTGGAAATGGGGGCAAGGTCACACTTCACTCCGCCGCCAACATCAATATTACTGCCGCAAACTTAAACGCGAATCCTCAACCGGGCAGTAACTCGTTTGTTAACACCGGCACGTCCAATCTTATGGGTGGCTCCTACAACACCCTTTTCGCCAGCGGCAAGGGCGCAACCTACAACTTCTCAACTAAAGGCAACTTGCTGGTTACCGGTGACCTGCGAGCTGATGGCGCTGCGAGCACTGTAGTCGGTGCTGTGGGGTACGCAGGAGGCGATGGTGGTATCATCGGCATCACGCTGAACAACGGCGCTGCGACTTTCACCATCGGCGGAACTGTCGGAACAAATGGTATCACCGGTGTACTCAGCGCCAGTGGGAACTTGGCTGCCGTAGGTGCAACTCCGACCCAAGGCAGCGGCGGTGTTGTCTATGTGAACAATGCAGGTGGTGGCATCATTATTAATCAGTCCATGACTGGTGGACTTCTAGTAGCTGCGGCTCCTGCAACATCGGTTAACTCTGGCGCCCTGAACACTTTGTATCAGGCTGGCAATGGCGGAGGTATTGGACTTTTCGGCACCACCGTGCTCAGTGTGGGCAATCTTGATGCCAGCGGTGGCAGCATGAGCGCTACCCAGCCCTCCGGCAACGGTGGTGCTATTGTCATACAGACCACTGGTGGCGCCAGTGGTGCCGCGTTCACCATCACTTCGACTGCCGGTACCGTCACTAACGGCATCATCGGCAATCTCACCGCGGTTGGTAACACTGGCGTCGGAGTTGTAACTCCGACTGGATCTTCCGGTTTCATTAACTTCTTGCCGACAGGTAGCGGTGGATCGATCACTATCACTAATACCGGTACGGGCGGTATCTTGATGGATGGTTCGACCACGTTCTCGATTGCGGCGCAGGCGGCTAATGCTACGTTAGGCAATACTCCCGGAGATGGCGGCTCGATCACCCTGACCGCCGCCAATGGACCTGTTCTATTTCAGACCACGTTGAATGCCAGCGGCGGTGCCGGTCTGGGCAGTGGCGTGCCGGAAGTTTACAACGATGGTATTGGTGGTTCAATCATCATCACGACCAATAGTCCCGTCACCGCTGGTAATGCCGCAGGTTTCTCCGTAACTGCTGCTCCTACCGGTGGCGGTGCTCAGGGACTAGTCGCGACTGGTTATAGTGGTGGCACGGTCTCTGTGACCAACTCGGGAGGAGGCTTCTTCGCCGGCACTGGTCTACTCAGTGTCACCGCGACGGGAACCAAAGCCGGTGGAGCCCCGACTGGTGGCACTGGCGGCACCGTGTTTCTGTCTGGCAGCGGCAATATAGGCATTGCTGGCGGCATTCTGGTCGATGGCACACCCGCCAACTTTGGAGGTTTTGGTGGCAGCGTCACAATCTTGAATACCAATTCTTCGTCGCCTTTCATCATCGGAATGAGCACCCAGCCTACGGCTGGTCAAAATGGCATCGGAGTGTCCGGGAAGGCCGGTCCGGCGCTGAGCGCCAGTGGCGCTACTGGTGATGCCGGCGCGGGCAATGCAGGAGTCATCTATGTCTCTAATCCTTCCGGCATAACCGTCAATGCCGGTGCCATATCCCTTAACGCCCCGTCTGCTACGGCCTCATCATTTGCAGGCGACGGTGGCACAATCACGCTGGAGGCGGTCACTGGACCAGTGTCTATCACCGGCGCTCTCACCGCAAATGCCGGCGCAGGCTCAGGCAAGTTCCGTTCCGGTTTTGCCGGATCCATCTTCATCACGAACAGCACGGGGGCGGGAACTCCGTTCACGGTAGGTACCGCGGGCAGCCCGTTGACCCTGCTTTCTGCCAATGGGTGGAATGGCGGGACGGTAACTGTCAAAAACAATGTCAGTGACATTCAAGTTGCTTCCGGCGCTATTACCGTGAATGCCGATGTGGCGAACTTGCTGGGTGATCCCACGGCCGTGGGGCAGACCAACATCGCTGGTCCTGGCGGCTTCATAACACTGAACGCCCCGCAAGGAAAGATAACCGTAGGTTCCCTTGATGTTAGCGGCGGTGCCTTGTTCCAACAGATAGCCGGTGCCGTTCCAGTTGCCGGTACTAACGTGGTCATCAACGTCGCTAGCACGCAAGGCTTCGGTTCCACTCAAGCTGTGACGATCAGCGGAACCGTGGGTGGTGTTCCGACCTCAGAGACGCAGACCATCAACTCGGTTACGGCGAACACATCCATTACGGTCGGAAAACTGAACAACACTTACGATAGTGCGCCGACCGTTTCGTCGTTTCAAGTATTTCAGCAGGCAACCAACGATGTGGGCTATGGCTTTTCTCCAGCGACCGCAGCGTTGTCTACTCTGGCAACCACACCACTTACTGCGGGAACGACCGTCATCACCGTCGACAATGTGCTCAGTTTTCAGCCCGGCGATCAAATCTATATCTCGAACGGGCCTGTTCTGTTGACAGCGACGCAGCCAGCGTCCACTTCGGGGACCATTCTTGTTACATCTACGTTGGGTCTGGCTGTTGGACAGACGATTTCGTTGTCCGGTGCCGGTGGCGGCAATCAGACTGTCACTATCACGGCGCTTGATACGCCGGGAAGTCCTACAGGGACCAATGGTGCTGCTCAGATTACTACCGGTGCTTTTACTCCTTATACTGCACCACCAACGGTGTCATTTGCAGGTCTCGGTGAGACCGTCACCATTGCTCCAGGTGGTGTAACAGGCAACCAGATCACAATTACCTCCATGCTTGTTAACAATTATCTGGTGGCCCCGAGCGTCTCTGTCACTTCCATTCCCCTACAGTCGGCTGTTGGCTTTAGTCCGGGGCAGACTGTTCTGATTGAGAATCCTCAGACCTCGACTATTGCGGCTTATCCTACAGCTGGACCGTTCCTCACCAACGGTACGAACGTTGTTGTTCCTGTTTCTTCCGCCGTCGGATTTGCTGTCGGTCAGACTGTTTCTATTTCGGGACCGGTAACTGGCGGTCTAGGCAGCATTGCGGAGAATCAAATGGTCACCGCCGTTGATACCGTGAGCATGCAAAACACGATCACGCTGGCCGCCGTCAACTTCACTTACACGACCAGTCCGAAGATAACGGTGTTCGCACAAACTGAGCAAGCGGTTGTGAGCAGCGTTGATAACATGACTAATACTGTTGTGGTCAATCAAGTTGCTTTATCGCATTTGACCGAGCCATTTGTTAGTTCGGCCAACGCCGTTTTTCAGGTTGCAAGCACCGCTGGTTACATAGTCGGCGAAACCGTTGCCATTTCTGGCGGTGGTGTTTCCGAAGTGCAGTTCATAACGGGTCTGGACACTGCCAACAACAGAATCACCACAGGTCTGCTCTCCAACACCTACAGCATGCCGGGCATTACGGCATTCGCTCCCGATGGAACCATTTCGATCAATGGTGGTTCCGGAATTTCCCAGACTCAGCCAATGACGGGTCCTCAAAATGTACTAAGCGCAGGTACAATCCTGCTAACAAGCCAGACCGCTGTGGGAAGCAGCACCAGTCCGATACAGCTCAATATTTTGTCTGATTTGACCAGGGGAAGCCTGGTGGTTAACGCTGGTTCCGCCTACCTCAACAATATTTCAAACTTTGTCAGCCTGGGGCAATCGACGATAGGGCATGACTTCTATCTGTCTGCCAATGGAAACATTCACATTGACGGTGCTTTTTCGTCGACCGCGGGAAGCGCGTCGTTTGTTGTCGTGAATCCCGCATTCGGGGGAATCTACATTGCGCAGAACGTGTCGGCCGGAAATCCTTTACTTTTCCAAAACAACAACATTTCCGCATCCGGTGTGATTGAAGTTTCTTCTGGCGTTACCGTCAGCGGGGGCGGCTTCGCCGGTGGTCCCGGTGTCACCTTCTCCTCGGGCAATCCGCCTGTAGTGCCAGTTCCGGGCACCGCGCCTGCGGGAGTTACGCCAACAGTAATAGCGCCCAACAATATTTTCTACGGCGCTAATGGTTTCACTACCAGTGGTGCTGCCGCGGGAATCAAAGTTGATGCTCACGGTGCAAACGTCGTATTCAACGGCCAGACTACCGGCTCAATTCTGATTGGCGATAACGCATACATATATGCT
>JAIELX010000127.1 GCA_019752635.1 Candidatus Obscuribacterales bacterium
AAGCGACCACATCCACCTCTGGAATTGAATTTCTGAAACATCTGTTTCAATCGCTACGCCTCTTAGTGAATACATACTCCCAACCCCATACAACCAAGGGCTAGTGTTCTTGAGCCGGGCTAATGATTTGCGATGAGTCTGCTCAGCGAAAACGCGCTAAGGTCGATGGTGCTGCTTCCCGTGGCAACCAATTCCGCTACGCTTTCACCGATCGCTGCGGAGTGTTTGAAGCCGTGTCCGGAGCAGGGCGAGCAGATAATTATTCCCGGCGCGTGAGGAAGTCTGTCGATAACGAACTCGCAGTCCGGAGTCGCAGTATAAAGGCACGTGCTGGTCTTGACGCAGTGCTTGCTCGCTTTCGGAAAACACCGCGAAACATATTCTCTATAGACTGCTTCTATTTCTTGCGAGCTAATCGATCGAGCAATTGAGTCTGGCGTTGTGGTCGGGCTTCGATCCGGTACACCCAGCGAGAATCCGCCTTTTGGTCCGTTCAAGGCTGGAAAACCATAAGTCCACTCGTCGATTCCCGGTAGTTGCCAGAAGAAGATCGGAAACTTTTCAGGTGTAAACTCATTGTAGACTTCCTGGATGTCGAACCAGTATTGAACGAGTCGGAATGGTTGGAATAGACTTTCATACTGCGGTTCGAGTAGCTCGGGAAGCCAGGGCCCGGCGGAGAGGACTATTTGGTCTGCGCAATAGGTGTTTGCTGACGTCGTGACGAGGGTACCGCGGGCGGTGCTTGTTATGTTGTTGACTCGTTCGTTGGTATTGATGCTGCAGCCATTGTCCACGGCCAGTTGGAGTTGTGCTCGGATGCAATCCTCCGGCTTTAGATACCCGGCTTCATATTCGAAGTATCCTCTCTCGGTGTCGCTAACGGCGAATTGAGGATAGTATGTTCGTATTTCATTTGCGGATAAAACATCGTGGCGGATGCCGTATTTCTTAGCCGCTGCAACCGTTTTGTCGAAGAACTCGCCTTCTGTCTGGATGGTAGCTTTGTCGATGGCAGAGATAGTCAGCATGCCGGTTACATTGAGCAAGTTTGTGTCGGTTTTTTGTTCGATCTCGCGGAACAGCTCATAGGACCGTTTCGATAGTGGGGTATAGTGCTCCCCTTCACCGATCGCCAGTCTCATGATCCTGCTGGCACCGTGAGTGGAGCCATTCGAATGCGGTGGTGCATATTGGTCTAGTCCGAGAACGCTTAGCCCTCGTTTGGCTAGCTGATAGGCGGAGGCTGAACCCATTGCGCCCAACCCGACTACTATTGCATCATACGTATTACTCAACGGTTGAACCTTCGTATTCGGGCGCTACCAATGGAGGGGCCTCAAGCGACGACGCCGGTCGACGATACAGCCAATAAATCGGCAAACCGCAGAAAACCAGAACTATAGCGGTCAATTGATGAACCGGTTGTGCGCAGCCGAACGCGATGAAGCCGTAGACTGCTGTAGTAATTGTTGCAAGTAGCCACGCAAGACCGTTGCCATCCTTTCCTATTCGAAATGGCCTGGAACGCTCTGGATCCGTATATCGCAGGCTGATCAGGCAAACCCCGAACAGAACGGCCAGAAAGGAGTACAGAAAACCGAACACTTCACCCAGAAACGTGTAGGGATCGAAACTAGGAACCATAGTGGCGATGATGTTAGCTCCTACGCTGACCGCACCTATGCTCCAAAATTGGAACCACAGGGCATCCTTCGGGACTGCGTCCTTACTATCCAGCCGAGCAAACTTAGCAGGAAAAAGCTTTGTGTCTGCCATGGAGTAGCTTATGCGAGCGAGCGCCATCAGCGCAGTAACCGTGCACGTAATGATTGAGCACAGAACACCTGTCGTGAACACAGCGCCCCAAATGGACCCGCCAATCAGGCCGGCTACCGCCGGGCAGGTGCCTTGGAAGGCTGCGGTAGCGCTGCTCAAACTGGCAGGTGCTACCGCGCAGATTGACACGCAGATTGAGATGTAAATGAATGCCACTGTGAGTAGTGTCAAGAGTATGGCCTTAGGCACGCTACGGGTGGGGGTGACCGTTTCGGAGGAAGTGCAGCCTACGAGCTCAATGCCGGCAAAAGCGGTGATTGATAAAACAAGCACTTTCATTACGTTTTCAGCGAAGCCCGCACTGTTCGAGTATATGGACGGGGCTACAACATTTGCCAGATTCACATTTTTAGACGTAAGCACAAGTACTACAAACGCAACAGCCATGCCGAGTTTTAAACCTGTAAACATAATATTGAGTTTTGAGAGCTCTTTTACGTTTTGCTGGTTTAGCAGTGTTGCCGAGAGCAGCAGCGCCACAATCGCTGCTGAGCCGAACCAGACTGGCGCGGACCCGGCAACCGGCCAGAAGGCTGATCCGAGCAGAGCTGCAAAACCGTTCGCCATGCAAGCAAAGCCGGCAACCAAAGCAATCCAGTACAGCCATCCGGTCGTAAATCCTAGTAGCTCGCCGATGCCGGGAAACAGTCGCTTAAGGGCTACGTATTTGTAAACGTATGGACCACCGGCTGACGGAAACATTGAGGAAAGCTCAGCCAAGACGAATGCCAGAGGCAGCGTAAACAGGGCTCCACAGGTCCAGGCGCAAATTGTAGGCAAGGTACCGGAGCGCGCCAGCATCGGCTGATAAATGAGCCACGCCATCGAGCCTATCATGGTGCCGACACCAATCATCCAGGACCCGAAAGAACTGATCCCTACAGTCATGCGGGACCCTGACCCTGCTGGAGCATCAGAGGATTGTCCTGAACTCGTCATCCGAACTTTATACCAGTGCGGGCTCTGCTGGTGGTTTGAGGGGCGCCTCGGCGATGACCTTTTCATAAGTAAAATCTGGATCGTAGCCGGTGCCCAAATCAGTACTGTAGTAGTCGTTATACCAATCAGTGCAAACCTTTTCGTGCGCACCACGAAGCAAATTGAGATAGTCGACCCAATCGCGTTTGCGTTCGCACAAGATTGTATAAAGCTTATCGAACACCGCTGCTTGTTCCTGATGGAATTCGTCTATCGCCTCGCGATCCCCTTGTTCGAATCGTTTCAGGTTCTTCGAGAACGGAATTGCTCCTAGCAATTTCTTCGACTCTATGTGGGCGCGGAGGAAGTTCATATCTTCTTCTCCGTCGACCTTGTTTGCCAATACGTACACTCTGTCTTCCAAGTGAGGTACAAGGCGAATGAAATCTTGATAGACGCTTATTGACTTGAGCGTTGGTTCTACTACGAACACATTGATGTCGTAGGCAAGGTTGAGCGACGTAGCGACATTATCGGTCCCTGCCGTCGTGTCCGCCACAATTACGTCCTTCTCCGAGTCGAGCATGTGGTGCAATATCGCCGTGTACGAACTCAGTTTGGAATGGTAGCAGTTTCCGCCTACGTCGTCTTTTGTGTATGGTCCAACGGTCAGTAGAACGATATTGTCGCGCTTGACTCCATATTCTTGAATGAATGGATCACTTACCGACGGTCTAATGAAGTTGGACTTCAATGAGGGGGGCGTGGACGAAATCATTGGTCTTTCGTTGAGGTCGCTGCGAGTTCCCTTCAGAGTATTTGCAATGGTGTCAAAGTGCTCACCAAGTTCTTTGGGACTTCCATCGATTCTCAGTGAGTTTTGCAGATGAACGTTTACGTCGGCGTCAATTGCTATGACAAGGTCCATACGGTTGGACAGGTACTCGACAAAGCTTGCTGTCGTTGTAGTTTTGCCTGCGCCGCCTTTGCCCAGAAAAGCTATTCTCACGGTTATCTCCTCGATAATTGTAGTACGACGATCTACTTCTTTAGTTCTTCTTAGCGGTGTAGAACATGTTTCCCTGGCGCGCTTCGCAAGCGCCGCCCGTTTCTTCTGAAAAATACCGCAGGTTGGAAATCAGAAACTCTGAGTCTGCGAACAAGCTCTCCATTTCTGCTTGGTTAGAATAGTGTGCGAAAACGATCTCTTCTTGATCGGTTCTTCTGCTAAAGCAATCACCAAGGTCGTAACCGAAGTCACTTAGTTTCTCCACTTCAAACTGTTGTTTGACAAGCACTGCCCAAGAATCGTTCTGGTCCTCAATGTCCATTGCATCAACAAAAAATGGAGATCCGGGCTTCAAGCATCTATTGATCTTGCAAAAGTAGTCCAATCTTTCTGTGCAATCTGTAAGCACTTCGAAAGCGTTTAAGAAAATGCACGCATCGAAAGTGTTCGCAGGAAGTTCGGCATCCATTAGGGTTGAACAGATTGCATCCAGTCCTCTGCGCGATGCCTCGTCACACATTTCAGCACTGATATCCACGCACGTAATGCGTAAGTTCAATCCACTTAATTCGCGGATGCGGACTTCTCTAAAACCGGTGCCGGCTCCTACTGAAAGCAATCTGCCTGCAATTTGCTGTTGTTTCAACTGCGCTGCTATTTCAGTATCGATCGATTTGAAGTAGAGCCCACGTGTACTTTTCGCATTGAACTCATCGAATCCGGTTGCAAGTGCACCGTAAAATCGAGCCTGCGCCGCTTTGATTTCATGCGATTTCGGCTTCGGTTTTGGCGGGGAAACAAGCTCATATTGTAACGCCGCTGGTTCTAGCGGTAGCGTGGAAGTCATCGTTCGTCCTCAGATCTCAGGAGTATCACGAGAGTATGCCTCGCAGGCTTTCGGTCATGATTTGGATATCGTCCACCGTGTTATAGGCATGCATGCTGACCCGAATGAAGTCGTCGCTATTGGTGTGATCTGCGCGGCAATGCAAACCGGAGCGCACATAGATTTTTTCGTACGCGAGGGCGCTAGCGATGTCCAGGCTTTCTGCTTGTTCGAAGCGAAATGAGAGGATGCCGAACCCTCCGGGACAGCCGCAGGTAACAGGTCCCGGTGCAAAAACAATTCCGTTAAGCGTGGACAGTTGCAGGATCAACTGGCTTGTTAGAAACGAGACGTGAGTTTCTATTTCTGGCAAACCGATGCGGTCGATGAATTGAATTGCAGCCGATAGCGAGGAAATAGCAGGGATGTTGGCTGTGCCGCTTTCGATTTTGTCGATAAATTCAGCGCGAGATTGTCCAGTCGCCCCGGCTACTACTGGTTCGGATCTTCCGCCGGAGCGAAATGGTGTCAAGCGCTCATGATGCTTGGCCTTGGCATACAAGATACCTACGCCGTTACCGGCAAACATTTTATGACCCGAGAAGCTCAAAAAATCTGCGTCTAGTTTTTGAACGTCTACAGTTGTATGTCCTATGCTCTGGCTTGCATCCAGGCTGATCTTTACATGCGGACCCACTATGTTTCTAATCTCGCCGATCTCCATATCAACGCCAAACACATGATGAATGTGTGAGAGGGCGATTAACCTTGTTCTATCGCTCAGTGCTTGTTTAATGGATTGGAAGTCGTAGTCGCCTACAGCGTGAATCGAAAATGGAATGAGTCTAATGGTTCTGCCGAGAGACGCCATTATTGCTTGCAAATTTTGCCACGGAAGCACGGCAGAACTGTGATCTTGCGGGCAGTAGAGGATCTCGTCACCGTCCTTGAGATTTGAAAGACCCCAGCTCCACGCCACAGCATTGAGGCTATCGGTAGCGCCAGCAGTGAAAGCAATTTCATTCACGTCTGCGTTGATAAATCGCGCCACATCTCTGCGCGCTTGTTCAATGCTTTGGGCTGCCCGAAATGATGAGGGATAGACTGCTCTTCCCGCGTTGGAGCATTCAGCGCTATAGAAGCGCTGGAAGACGTCAATAACAGATTGGGGCTTTTGTGTTGTGCTGGCGTTATCAAAGAAGACGTCTTCAGGCGCGCTGTCAAACACCGGAAAGTGCTGTTTGATTTGCAGTCCATTGCTGATCGGCTTGACCGGGCAGTAACTTTGCACGCTCATCGTACACCTGCCATAGCGCGCGCTGCGTTGCGTTCGCATGGTTTGCCCGCTGCATTCCATGCCGTCATTCCGCCCGTAAGGCTGAAGCAGGAAACGCCGGAATTGGAGAGATGGGCAGCAAATCGCCGTGACTGATCACCTACGGGACAAACCAGCAACACCTGCTTTCCGCCGGAGAAGGGCACTCCTTGCTCGCACATTGCTTCGAAGTTTGCTGGAGCGATATTGATTGCCCCTGCTATACGCCCGGCTTTAAATGCAAGCGCCCCTCGCAGGTCGATTACAATCACGTCGTTGCGCTCTAAAAGGGCGGCGGCTTGGTCCGTATCAACTTGCGGAGCGCGTTCGATTTGCTCCGATGAGAGTGTCGCAATTCCGGTTTTCTTCTTCATTCCGAACAACTCAGGACGAAGCTTTTGCAAGTAGGACAGGTACAGTTCCACCCGATCGCAAACAATAAATACCGCACGATGAGTTGTCGTAAGTTGCGCATCAAGTGGACGCAAGTACTTGAGAGCCGCGGCTAGACCTCCGCCTCCCGTGGGACCGCTAAGGACCCCGGCCTGTCTGATCAGAGTCAACATTGCGTCTATCGACTCGTCTATACCGATTTCTACAATGTCATCGTAGAAGTGTTTTTGGAACAATCCAACTTCAAACATCTCATCGACATTGCGAATGCCAGGCAGCAAGTGTCCCTTGGAAGCAATGACGCCGATGTTTTTGAGGTTGGGATTGTGTTCCTTGAGAAACGACCCTGCACCTCTGGTGGTGCCCGTGGTTCCAAGCCCGCCAAAAAAGAAGTCGACGGGCCCCAGATCTTGGAGAATCTCTTTGCCCGTCATCTCATAGTGAGCTTCGACGTTCTTTTCGTTTGTAAACTGGCTGGTGTGAAAATATTGATCCGGATTGGCGCTGATTATTCGCTCAATGTGTGCAATCGGATCATTGGGATCTGTAGGGTCCGGGCACTCCGATAAACCGGGCAGCTCGTCTACTTCCGCTCCCAGTAGTTGCAGAATCTGTTTTGCTTCAGGCACTTTGATTATGTTGGTGACGATTTTCAGAGGAACGCCGTGCATTGAACACAAAATTTGCAATGCTTTCGCCATATTGCCGCTAGATGATTCTATTACCGTCTTTCCGGTTGCGGCGATATTGTCGATGTCGTTCTTGAGGACAGTCCAAGCGCTTTTATCTTTCACCGAACCGTAAGGATTCAGCAGCTCGAGCTTGGCGTAGATCTCCACGTTTGTTAGACCATGAATTTCAGGACTGAGCTTGAGCAGCGGTGTATTGCCAATTAAATCAGTAGCATTGTGGACTAGCATTTCTAATAACTACTCCCTGTTAAACGGCGAGTAACACTCGTCAAGGCACCACCGCATTCGTTTGCCTTGCTCATTCACGACGATCTTGCGTGCAAGCGGATGCATTATTGACTGCGTAGCGCTGAAGTCCATGAAGTATCCGGCCGTGTTTATAAAAACAACCGCATCCCCGGCTGAGGGATATGCGTCTAAACAAGTTTTATGGCGGTAAATTAAATCGCTCTCCAGGCACAGGTTGCCTGCAAAGAAGACCTCAGCGGGCTTTTTGTCGGACGAGCAGCTGCGGCTCACCACGATGGGATCAACGAAGACCTCCTGGTCGAGAAAGGAGATGTCTTGCCTTTTCATCGAAAGGTTTACCAGAGTATCGCCGGTGCTCGAAGCATGGATGTTCTGAACGCTGGCGATTGTGATTCCGCACTGGTCAACTAATGCGCGCCCCGGTTCAATCCAGAGCTCAATCATGTTGTCGCGTAGAAACGAGGCAACTGTGCTGTTTTCCTGGCTGGGCAGCTTCTGGTTGAGCAGCTCGTGCAGAAAGTGCCCGCCGGTCGGTTGATCATAGTAGGCATAGCTATTGAAACTTCCTTTGAGCACGCCTTTCTCTGCATGCAGACCGAATGAGTTTCCCTGCCAGGTCATCGGCTCTGTGGTGCCCAGCGCCGATTCTTTCAATGCCGTAGTGTATCGATTCCATTCGGCGCCATCGGCAAGATAGTTCACTTTGTAGCCGCCACCAATGTCGAGAATGTTCGGATTGAACCCTCGGTTAATAGCAGTGTCGAAGACTTCAATGCAATTTTCAATTGCAATTGTTCGTTCCAGGAGGCTCACGGTATCAAGGTGAAATGAAAAACCAGAGAGTTGAATGTCTGGATTTTCTGCAAGCTCAGACAGCGCTGTGTCCAGCTCCTGGAGAGGGACGCCGAATCGGCTGCCTTTATTTAAGAAATGAGAATGGTCCGCGCGAAAACCAGAAAGTCTTAGCAGAATTTTGACCGGCGGGTGAGTTTTCAGTTGTTTCTTGATGGCAATCAGCAACTTTAGCTCAGGGAGGCTATCCACATTGATCCACACGCCGTGCTGAATGCTGAGTGCAAGTAGTTCAGAACCTTTCGGACCGGTACTTTCGATTCGATCAGCCGTGAATCCGTTTGCCAGTGCATGTTGCAGTTCTTTTGTTGAAGAGACGTCGATACCTGATTCTTCAACACTAAGCTGCCGGATCAGGCTGTCCGACTGGTTGCACTTGTGCGCGAAGAATATTCGCCCATTAACCGCGTTTCTAACGAAGGCGTCTTTGAACTGTTGAATATTTGCACGGAGATTATCTGGAAATAAAACATTTAGAGGGCTGCCGAGCCCGTCAAGGACGTCGAAAAGCAGAGTCTTGTCCGAAAGAAACTGTCTAACCGGTTCGCTGATGACCGGGGTCAACTTTAGCGGCGACTTTGCCAATTGAACTGTCAAGAGCGGCTGCCTCGCGGTCGATTCGGGGAAATAGGCACCCAATGGTGCGGGTTGGGAGTTGTTGGGCAGAACGGAATGATAACCATTTTCATTTTGTGAGTCATCTGTTTTAGGTCGGCGTGCAACAAAAACACACAAGTTCGTCTGGCAGATTCCGTCTGGCTGAACATTCGATGCCCTGATGCACCCGGTGAGCGAGGCGCTACCGACTTGTCGCCTGTGCGCCGAGTGCACGTCGCCCGTACCGTCACAAGATGACCTGCCGTGACAACCATTGCTACCCTCAGAGCTATTAAAAATTGGGAAGCTAGCAGCGCAGGTAAGGCAGATTACAGGTCCCGACCGTGTAGAATCTCGTTCCATCTGCGATCCAATCTTTTGAGGTCACACCATAATGAGAATTGCGTTTCACGGCAAAGGCGGCGCGGGCAAAACAACAACGACTGCCGGGTTTGTTGAGTATGCAGCCAAGCTCTATCCGTTCGTACTGGCGGTGGACGCGGACCTGAACTCACACTTGAAGGACTCGCTTGGATTTGTAGGCGACAGAGTTGAACTGGCCAAGTCATTTGATGAGATCATGAGTTACCTCAGGGGGGCGCGGGTAGACATAGGTGATCGCCCGATGATTGCGACTATTCCGCCGTCGATGAAATCGCGTTTTGTGCGACCGACGGCGGACGATGCTTTGGTAAGAAACTACTCACTGATATCGGGTAATGTCGGTCTTCTCACTGTTGGCGGTTACGAGCGAAACGATGTGAGCAGTACTTGTTTCCATGAAAAACTCAAGTCGCTGATGGCGGTGTTCCATCACATGCTTGATGATGACAGCCATATTGTCGTTGTGGACACCATTGCCGGAACGGACAATATTTCTACTTCTCTGTCGTTTGCTTTTGATTTGAATGTGTTTGTAGTTGAACCGACGGCGAAGTCCATTCAGGTCTATCGTGACTATGCGGAGCTGGTGCCGCAGTATGCCGATCGTCTCTTTGTGATCGGCAACAAAGTTGCTGATGAACGCGACGTCGAGTTCATCAAAGAGCGCGTGCCGGCTGAGTGTTTCTTGGGAGCTATACCCTTGTCCAGCAGCCTCAAACGGTTCGAGCAAGGTGACAGCGAGGGTATCGCGAAGTTTCGCAGTGAGCAAGCTGCGGTATTCAGCAAGATAAGCGAAGTACTTCGTGGCAAGAAACGAGACTGGACTCAGTACCTCAGCTTGTTGCGTCAAACATACAAGTGGGACTGTGATCGTTGGTACAGCGGTTTCTACAAGTCGGATTTGGCTGAAGGTATAGATGACGGCTTTAGTTATGAGGCGGCAGCGGGTCTGAAAAACGAAACAGCAGCTGCCGGAATGGGAGTCTAATGAGAATGCAGGAAGAGAGTACGTTGACACGCGCACGCGCTGAAACCATTTCTTATCACACGCAGTACTACACCAAGCATAAGTTGTTTGAAAGCGGTAGCTGGCTGGAAGTTCCCGACGTTGGTGTTCCGGCTCTGATAGAGCGGTTTGCCGGCAAACCGGACATTCGCGTTCTTGATTTAGGTGCCGGTGTGGGGCGAAACGCGATCGCTCTTGCTGCGGCTTTGCCCGACGATACTCGCGTTACCTGCGTTGAGCTGATTCAAGCGGCTACCGATCTACTGGGCGAGTACGCAACTCAGCATCATGTCAGCGAAAAGATCATTGTTGTGAACGAGGATTTTGAGAAAGTTTCTTTTCCGGAAAACGAATTCAACCTTGTGCTTGGTATTAGCACGCTGGAGCATTGTTCCAGTCAGGACAGTATCGTCGCTTTGATTGAGAGCGCTAAGAAATGGACGCGAGAGGGCGGAATGCACTTCATCAATTTTTCGACCGATCGCAAGGTCGTTGATCATGTCACCGGTGAATCGATCGAGACCTTCGTTGAAACTCGCTTGAAGAAAGACGAGTGGTTAAGCGAGTTGGCGCGACTTTACCAGGGCTGGGATATCGAATTTCTCGGTAGTCTTCCACCTTATAGTGAAGTTTTGATGTACAACGGTAAGCAAGTTGTTTGGAGCTCAAACGAAATAGAAGTCAGAGCCGTGAAAAAGGGCTGAAGGATCTGTAGCCATTCCGCCGATGCCTCGCTTCGCAACCTCGGTTCGAGAAATATATATTGATATCTATCAATCCGCGCTCTCTCTCGTCATTCACCAGAACGGCGCAGCGTCCGAAGAAGATGCTGATGACTTGCTCGATCGTTACAAGCGCAAGTCCGGCCTCATAGTCAACAAAGCGTAATTTATGCAATCATTGCACGAAGCCGGCGAGCACTATTCAGCCCAAGCAAAGTGTCGTTTAGTCTGCACCGAGATTCATTGTGCCGGCAAGACCATTATTCCGCTGGATCCAGAGTCGCCAAGCGCGCACTCGGTGCGTCGCTGGGACAGCGCGGTGGAACCAACGGGCTGTCACTGGCAATGTGAGCTCGCTCCCGTATTTACGATCAAACTATCGACTGACGCCTGGTTCTTCGGGAGCAACCTGACTGCGTGATGCCTCCGACCTCAAGCAGGTTGTTTCTGGAAAACTTAGAAATGACGACAAAGAAGGGGGGGCGCAAGCCTTAGCCTTCGGGTGATGTGCCATTACGCGATTTGCGTTACGCATTGTGCGTAACTCTGGCGAACGCCTCCGGATTTATCAGAATGCCATAAATTTTGTTGCTTGAGGAGGTTGTGGTATTACGCAGGATGCGTTACGCTTATTGCGTAATGAGAAACCCTTTCCACTATGGCGGTATTGTTGGCGCAGATTCCTTCTGCAATCGCGAGAAGGAACTGACAGACTTGCTCAGAGCTATGGAAAACGGGGACAATCTGTTTATCTATGCGGAAAGGCGTATAGGCAAAACGTCGTTAATTAAGCGTGCTCTGGGACAGCTTCCGAAAGACCTTTATATAGCGGCGTACATAGACTTGTGGTCTACGGACAACGAAGAGTCTTTCATTGCTGCTTACGCAAGGTCCTTGACCGAGGCCTATTCAACTGTGCCCCAAAAGATGTTGGAATTCGCTGGTCAATTCTTTTCCAGGTTGGTGCCCAGCATTACGCTTGACGATGTAGGCAAGCCGCAAGTTACTTTTGGAATGAGCAGAGATGTCGCGACAAAACCTAATCTGGAAGATGTGTTGAAAGCTCCCATTCGGATGAAGCAAACGACAAAAAAGAACGTAGTGATAGTGTTCGATGAGTTTCAGCAAATTTTGGAGTACGAAAGCGATCTCGTCGAAAGATGCTTGCGTAGCTCTATGCAGATGCAAGAAGATGTTGGTTACATTTTTTCTGGCAGCCGCCAACACCTGATCAAAAAAATGGTCCTGGACAAATCGCGGCCGTTGTATCGAGCTGGCGGTCACTATCCGCTAGGAGCGATTTCGTCGACTTACTGGATTTCCTTTGTGAAAAGTCGATTCGAAGCTTCGGGGCGAGTCATAAGTTCCGATCAAGTCTTGAAAATATGCCAGTACACTCAGGGCCATCCGTTCTACACTCAGCATTTAGCTCATGCCCTCTGGGAAATCACGGAGGAGTCCGTTACGGATGAACTAATTATTCAGGCGGTTGACCTGGTGCTAGAACGAGAGGACTATGCATTTTCTGCAATCTGGGATTCATTGCCGCTCAACCAACGCCGCTTGCTCGAAGGAATCGCTAGAGAACCTTCCGATACCCAGCCCTATGCAGCGCACTTTTTAGATCGTTATGATTTGCGCACCGCCTCCACAGCTCAGCGAGCCGCGAAGGCGCTTCTCGAAAGAGATTTAATCGATCGCGAATCGGGCTTTTTTCACATCACGGATCGATTTTTCCGTTTGTGGATCATCAGGCAACATCAATAAAGCTCTGAGGTGTTAGTCATTTGCAGAGAAGTCGCTACAATATGCTCGGGCTGAGGATAAGTGAGGCGCCGGTATGAAGATGCGATGTTGTATTTTGTTGGCGGTTTTGTTCGTAATTTGCCAGTTATCCGCAATAGCCGGTGGTCAGGTGTTGATGCAGGGAGTGCCAGGGCGCGAATATTCTCAGTTATCCGATCTCAATCAACGAGTCCTCTCGGCGCCTGTGGCATCCAGCTACAAAGACCGTGCCGCGATGTATCAGAAGTTGGGTTTGAGAAAGGAAGCCGTGGATGATCTGAATCAAGCGCTTTCCCTGGAGCCGCAAGATGCAGTTGCCTGTTTGTTGAAAGGCGAAGTCTATTTTGAATCCGGCATGTATCCTGAGGCGACAAAAAGCTGCGACGAAGCACTGAAGATTGATCCGAAATTTTTGAGTGCACACCTCTTGAAGGGACGGTCCCTGCTGAAATCAAAGGAGTATGCCAAGGCGCTGGCAGAGGTCAACGTCGTATTCACTCTTGCTCCTGATGCCGCTGAGCCGCTCCTCTTGCGAGGTTCCATCTACTATGGCATGGGTAAATTCGATGCCGCAATTAAGGACTGTACCGACGCTATAGCTAAAGATCCCGGATCTGCGAAAGCGTACTACTATCGCGGCGAGGCGTATCAGAGTTTGGGGCAGCACGACAAATCCATTTCGGACTTTACGGAAGCTATTAATTTGGAACCGTCCTTTCGTCCGGCACTGTTAGCCCGAGCTAGCAGCGAACAAAAATTGGGAAAAGATGCCGAGGCCATTGCCGATTGCAGCCGTGCTACGAGATTCGATAGCACCGACATGCTGCGAGCGGTGGATAAATTTGTCGGTGAAAAGACCACTGTAACCAATATATCCCCCGACCCTGAATTCAACTGGGGTTTGGAGATTGAAGACGAATTGAAAACCGCTATATCCTTGTATGCCGACGTGCTGAAGGACAAGCCTGGCGACGCGGACACTCTAAGAGATCGTGGAATTGCGCTGATGCATCTGTCCAAGTACGGCGATGCCATTCGCGACTTCAACGCTGCCAACAAAGGCATGCCAGCGAATCCGACTGACTTTCCCGGATTTGGTTCGCAAGACAATTACAATGCGGCCAAAGTAGATTACGAGCAGGGTAACCAGGCTTTGACCAGTGGTAACTACCAATTGGCTTTGGATTGCTACGCACGCGCCATTCAAAAGTATCCACAGTACGCAAGAGCATGGCACAACATGGCTATCACATGTGGCGCGCTAGGCGATTTCTTCAGCGCTGAATTGTGCTGCGTCCACGCCCTCAGCTATCGTCCCGATGATTGGGCTCTGTGGAACACGTTCGGATACGTGCTGTTCCACGAGTACCAAAATTATAAGGGAGACCCCTCACTGCTATCCTCAGCGGATAGTGCACTGCGTCAAGCCCTGGAGCTGAAGCCGAGTAGTGAGACCGACAAAGAACGCGTTCGCCAATTGCTTGGCTCAGTGAAGAGTTATCAGCGCTCACTTGCACCGGCCAGCAACTTCGTG
This sequence comes from Candidatus Obscuribacterales bacterium, assembly GCA_019752635.1. Taxonomy (GTDB): domain Bacteria; phylum Cyanobacteriota; class Vampirovibrionia; order Obscuribacterales; family Obscuribacteraceae; genus JAKFUT01. Next base: position 14,122 of record JAIELX010000127.1, read on the forward strand.
ATCACGACTATGCCGATTATCTAAATCACTTAACGCGATCTGGAATGATTCTGGTGTATTTGCCGTCAGTGATTGTTGTTAGTCGCCACTAGCGCCGGCTTCTGCCGGAGGCTTCGCGCCATCTGCGGCGTCATCGGAATCAATAAAGTTAAAGTGCACTTTCGAGTCGCTTCCATCTTTGCTTAGCATTACGACCACTGATCTCTTTTGATCAGTAGCGGTGAAAATACGTTCGCACGAGGGTGCTCGCGGCCCGCCATCGCCAACTTGCCAACCTATCCTTCGAAACTCGGATTTGTAGTAAGACTCCGCTTCAGAGGTGGTCAAACTGCTGAACACGTCGAATTCTTGCTCGTGCTCTTCGATTTCGTCTAGCTCAATTTTTCGAGCACCCTTGTCTAGTGACACGGGAAAGTCTGCTGGTAAGTTTTCTTTGCCTGCCACCGAATTCGTCGTGGCTTTGTTCGCGGGTGGTATTGAAGTTGCCGCCGAAGAAGTCGTGGTGATGACCGTGTTGTCTGGAGGAGCGGAGGAGCTGCATCCGGATGCGAGTGACGAGCAAAGCGATATCAGCAGAAATCTAGACAGGGAAAAATTTGCGTTCTTCACATTGATTTCCTCACCTTCAGCAGCACATTATACGAGGGCAATCCTTGTTGAGGAATCCTTAGTCTGGAAGTTGTCCGGGATTCGCCGATCATTGAACTCTTGACGTGTTTTCGACGTATACAGTAGGGTGTCGGTAAGAGTCTTTCCGAGCTGAATTGCGTTAAGGTCCGAGGCCAAAATCGCGGCGTTCGCGTATCTATCTTCGGGCGCCTTTTGCATGCATCTTTCTATCACTTGATCGATCGGTGTTTTGGCTTTTCCAGAGGCGTCCGTTGCGATTGGTGTCTTAGCGTTAACGTGCATCATTGCTGTCTGGACGGCGGAGTCGCTTACGAATGGCGGGGTCCCGTGTATGCACTCAAAAATCATGCAGCCCAGCGAGTAAATGTCGCTACCCGGACCGGTTTGTTGACCAAGCGCTTGTTCGGGAGAGAAGTAGAGCGGGCTTCCAAGAATTTCGCCGGTCTTGCTGAGTTCTTGCTCCGCTGCTGTTATCAATTTGGCAATGCCAAAGTCGACAATTACTGCTCGCTCTTCCGCGCCAGCTCTTTGCACAATGATGTTGGATGGCTTGATGTCGCGATGGACCACTCCCTGTTCGTGCGCATGAGCCAAACCTTCAGCAACTTGCTTGCAGAGGGCTGCCGCTCTGACCGCAGATAATGTCTCCTCTCGCTGTAGTAGCGACGAGAGAGGTTCGCCCTCGATGTAGTCCATAACTGCATAGGGGCTTCCTTGAGTGTCTATGCCGAATTCGTGCAGTTGGACGACGTTTGGATGTTTGAGGCGTTTCGCGGCCTTTGCTTCATTTAGAAATCGTGAGCAGCTTCGGGAGTCGGGCCCGGTTTCAGGAATGATCAATTTCTTGATGGCAACTAAGTGACCAAGGAAGCGATGTCTGGCCAGTATGACCCGTCCCATTCCGCCCTGTCCTAGAACTCGCAGAGGTTCATAGCTCTCACGGATTTTCTCATCATCGTTGACGGCAAGTCTTGCGGTGCTTATTTCCTGATCTGTCGGGTCTTTCAAGAGAGTCTCAGGTGAAGTGCAAGTTGTTCGGTGATTCTACTATGCTGCTAGACGGGCTGTAACGACTGGAGTAAGCGATTGATGCGCTCGCGGCGAGCGCCGTCGAGCTCTTTGCTCAGGAGTGATTTCGCAGCGAGCACTACTTCCTGTCGATGCCCCGAGTTTGCAAGTGTGGACATGGTTTCCACGCATTGTCGCTGCAGCGAGACCTCTGCGGAGTTAATCAGCTTGATGCTTTCTGTCAGCAGTGCAACATGGTTGTGCTCAGCAATTGCTTTGAGTGCTGCGCCACGAACTTGCGCCGACGGATCTGTGAGCCGTTCTCGGAGTATCTCAGTGAATTGCGACGTCTGGTCAGCGCTGCGCATTTTGGTGCAGACGGTGGAAAGAGCCATGAGAGCCACTTCCCTTTTGTCCGGTGCGTAGTCGGTGCATGCACTTGCTAGAAACTTGAATGTTGATTCTTTCGGCATCGATCCCAATGCTTGAAGCGCAGTCCAATACATCACCGTGTCTGCTTGCTCGACTTCCGCCACGGGATGTTTACTCAGAGCCGTTGACCAGCGGCTCTGGAGCGGAATCTTGCGTTCCAGTAGCGCGATGATTTGTTCTGCTGCATCTGCTGCACCAAGTTTACCTAAGCATTCGACAACTTGAGGTAACAGGGAGAAGTCGTCTTTCAGCAGAGGCAGGAGTAACGGAATTGCTTCTGTAAGGTTGCAGTTGCCTGCAAGTTCGAGCGCGTGCCTCAACTCGCTCTGTTGAGCGCCTTTAGAATGTTGCGATTTCGCCGTTCGTTCAATGCACTGCAGGACACATTTCTTGTGCTGTTCATTTTCCAACCCGTACAACGTGTATACGTTGGTTGTGGCGGTGCCGGTTCTGGTCACGGCAGTCTGTTTACGTAACCAGTTGTTCAGCGAAATAGTTGCGTTGAGCAATCTTGGTGTTGGTTTTATTCCGGTAAGGATATTGAGCTGCTCTGCTGCATCTTCAAGCATTTTGCTCAATCCCGGCTCGGAATGAAATGGACCGCTCAGAGCACGTAAAATCCCGCAGATCATTTCCGCCACGCCTTCGTTTAAGTCCTCGTCTTGCTGATCGAGAAGTGTTGAAGGCGAATGCTTCCGCGCGATAGCGACAGACATGTAGTCGGTAAGGGAATGGTCTTGCAGCATGGCTTCCATCAGAAGGTGAGCGACCGCGTGACGAGGCCAGTGTGCCAACGCACCTGCGGCGTCTACTCGGAACCAGGGCTCTTCGTGCTCGAGCTGTGCCGCTAGTGCGTTCTTTGATTCTTCCGTCTGTAGCTTACTTAGTGCATGTGTCAAATGGCAGAATGCCGGCTTTTGTTCAGGCGCCGGATCGGCCAAAGCCTGAGCGATGAAGGGCACCGCAGCTAGTGCTTCCAGTCGTGCCAGCAGCCGAGCCGTGTTCGCCCTGACGCGCCAATCCAAGTGTCTTAGCGGAAACTTGTTGATGTCTACGTCATCGTGCAGATCAGTCGCCATCAAGCAGCTGACGGTACCGGCGTGATTTGCCGCAACTACTTCGTCCAGTATCTTCGTCAGTCGATCCTCCCACCAGAGAGGCGATACTTTCAACGCGATAGACAGCTCTTCGGCGCTACCGTGGTTGATTGCTTCGACGAAATCGGCGCGCACGTCCTTGAAATCGCGCTGGTTTTCCGGCATTGAGCCGACCAGTCCGTGATATAGCAAGAAGTGCTCCAGGATGTAATCGTCCAGCTGGACATCCTGTTTTTCCCTCATGCCTGAGCGAAGGCGGTTGAATGTTTTTAGAATTGTCTTAAAGAATGGCATGAGAGCCTCTAGATTGTAGTCGGGCAGCGAGCTTAACAGAGTTTACCCTATCTTGTTCGTTGCAAAGGAGAGGGCGGTTTCATCTCTTTACTTTGGTGATAAAAGGATCTAAGCCCAATTTCAGGTTGCGATTTGATGGTTTTCAGTAGCGTTTTTTTGCCGGCTCCGATGCAAACCGGTGTCGCGTAAACGTTTGTAATCGGGTTGGAAGCCGCTGTCGGTGTTGTTTTGGGGGTGCAGGGCTTCCTGCGTTTTGATCGCTTAATTGGACTGCGATCACTGCCCGCCGAGTGCTAAAATCTGCCGGAACAAGCACCATAGGGGAGACTCGCGCCGTGAACACCTTCTTAAGCCCAAATCAGGAAGCCCTTCAACAGCAATATGGAACTTTTGCTAATGAAGTCGTGGCGCCGATAGCGGCTGACCTGGCGTCGCACAAAACCTGCTTGCGCGAGTTTTTGCAGAGTCTCGGGCAGAAGGGCTACATGGGCATTTCCGTGCCGCGCGAATACGGCGGACAAGGGCAGAGTTTTCTGGCAAGCGTACTTTTCGTTGAAGCGATCGGTGAGCATGAGGCTGGGCTAGGCCTTACCCTTGCATCGCATCAGGCTGTCATAGAAGTCCTTAAGAAGTTTGGCACCGACACGCAGAAGTCGCGCTACTTGCCCTTGCTCGCACGCGGAGAGGTTCTCGGCACCTTGGCGTTCACTGAGGAGCAAGCGGGTACTGATGTATTCGCGGTTCGCACTGAGGCGAAGGCTACTGGTGACAGTTTTGAGCTGGATGGACAGAAGGTCTATGTCGTAAATGGTGAGATGGCGGGGCTTCATCTTGTTCTGGCCAAGGCAGAGTCCGGGTTAGGACTGTTTCTTGTCGATACCGGTGAGAACGGCTCGGTCAAGGCCGGGTTGAATCGCAGTCGCATGGGGCTCAAGTCGGCGCGTGCAAATGATGTTAAGTACAACGCCGTGAAAGTGTCTTGTGAAGCACAGCTGGGTCAAGGTAAGAACGCGGAGACCATCACATCGTTTGCAAATGATGTGGCTAAAGTGGTGATTAGCGCTGCCGCCATTGGCTTGTTGCGGAGTTGTCTGAAACTTTCCGTTGAACATGCCCGCAAGCGTGAGCAATTTGGAACGAACATCGGACAGTTTCAGGGCATTCAATGGAAGCTCGCCGATATGCTCACCGAGAGCGTCGGTGCAGAGTTGCAGGTACACAGAGCGGCGTGGGCTCTTGAAGAAGAGACAGAGAAGTTCGCTACTTATGCCGCAATGAGCAAATTACTTGCGTCAAAAGTCGCCAAAGTGCAAACCGGTGAAGCGATACAAGTGCTGGGGGCTGCCGGACTGAGTGAAGACTTGCCGTTGGAACGGTTTTACCGTGATGCCAAAGCCATGGAGATTTGTCTGGGGACTTCTGAGGCACAAAAGATTCAACTAGTGACCGAGCTGCGAATCTAATCGTAACGTGTCACAATGGAAAACGACTAGTGCCGGGAGGTATGTAGATGAGTGGGCGTAGCCGTCTAGAGCCATCGGTTATTGGATTAGCTGCCACATTCGCGTTAGCGGCTGCAATTGGTAGTCACTCTCCAGCTATAGCCGGCGCCGACTTCGATAAAGGCATCAGTCTCTATAAGGCGAAGCGGTACGCTGAAGCTGCCAAATCGTTTGAAAAGGCGGCATCTGAGACGCCATGGGAGTCGAGTCCTCTCTACTATGCCGCATTGGCATATCACTACGCCGGCGACTTTAAGCACGCCACCGAAAAGTACGACGGCCTGGTTCAGAAGTTTCCCGGAACTTCCGCTTGCAACAACGCAATGGCTGCTCTGAAGGTCATTGACCCCGGTTACTTCAAACGGAAGGAGAACGAGCGAGCGCTCAAGGCTGCGCAGTCGTCGTCCAGCACCGTCGCTTCGGGAGCCGCCTCGCAAGACACTGGAACTGTGGAAGGCGAGCTGCAAACACGTGTCTACTTTTCTAAGCAGGCCGACGACAAGCTGGTTGATGCAAAGGTTGGGAGTCGCGGTATTCGCGTAATTCTTGATCAACACGGTGAAGATACCGCATTTACCAAGGGGCAGCTCGCAGCGCTTGGTGTGCAGGCTACAGGTAAGCAAGCTCGTGTCGATCTTTCTATCGGCGGGGTTGTTCGTAAGAATTTCCCTGTCACCGTTGACGATAATGTCGGTTCCACTCCGAGAGTCGGCAATAGTTTCCTGAACGCATTTACTGTTGATGTCGATACCGCTGCGAACTTTGTCGACCTGAAGAGAAAGTCTGCCGCCACAGCGCAGGCGGCGTCCGGTAATCAAGTTAACTTCAAGCGTGAAGGTAAGGACGTCATTGTTGATGTGTCGGTGAACGGCCGCAGTACAGGGATGATTTTTGATCCACAAGGCTCAGGCATTCAAATGTCCCTTAAGGCTGCTAAAGCTCTGGGCTTAAAAGTTGATGAGGCCGAAGAGGCTTTCAGAAGTCCAGCGGAAGGTCCTCAAAGAGGTGAGCCTGGCTGGATACCGCCTGATGAGCGCCCTCCGGCTTCGAAGTTTATTTATGTTCAGCGAGTGAAGCTCGGTCCTGTCGATAAGAACGGTGCGCAGATTCAAGTCAACGAAAAGGATTCTCGTTATCCGAAAGTTGGTGCCGATCTTGTGGCCGGATGGAAGTTCGATATCGATTATCAAGCAAACGTCATTAGATTCCGGCGGTAGTGCGGTTCTGATGCCTTCGCTCTCTGTAGTTATAATTGCGCAAGATGAAGAGCGTACTATTGGCGAAGTGCTTGATGCCGTGGCGGAGTTAGCCGACGAAATTGTCCTGGTAGACTCCGGTTCGACTGATCGCACTATGGAAATTGCGCAGTCGCGCGGTGCCCGAGTAATTCACCATGATTGGCCCGGTTTTGCGGCACAGAAGAACTTTGCTATCGGCGAGGCTAGGTCTGATTGGATTTTGAGCTTGGATGCCGATGAGATTTTGACACCGGACTTGGTGCGCGAAATCAAGCAAGTGCTGTCCGGGAATCTTCATTCGGAGTACGACGGTTTTAAGATTGCGCGACTAATGCTGATTGGCGAAAAGCCGCTTCGATTCGGGGGCTTTTATCCGGACGCGCAGTTGCGATTGTTTCGTACGGGACGGGGGCGCTTCAACGATCGGCTTGTGCATGAATCGGTTCAGGTCGACGGACGCATTTCCACTTTACGAAATCATCTATTGCATAAGGCGTATCGCGATGAAAACGGTTTTGAGTCTGCGCATGAGAAATACGCGCAGTTGGCTGCGCAAGAAGCTGTTCGCAGTGGATTTCGTCCATGGAAAGCCAGTTTGGCTAACGAAATTTTTCATCCGATCTGGACCTTTCTCTATCGGTACATCGGACGCATCGGGTTTTTGGATGGAATGCTTGGTCTGAGAATGAACATAAGGTACGCTCAGTACGTTCGCAAGAAGATCAGCTATCTGCGAAGTCATGCAAATGTTAGACGTTAATCGGCTAGTTCTTTGCCGATGATGTTATGCAAGAGATCTTTGTAAGCGCGACGATTCTCATTGTAGTCGCTCTGCAAAGGACTGACGTTGGTTCCTGCCGGACCGGCCTGTTGTGCTTTTATGTCCGCTTTTGCAGGCGCTGGCTTTTCTGCGGGAGGCTGATTATTCTGATTGCTCGACGTGGACGGCTTCGGGTGCGCACCGGTTTTACCGGTCTTTCCTCCGGATGGCTTTGTTGAAGCGCCAGAGCCGCGCAACCAGGGCGCGGCATCATAAAGCACATCTTCGCGAATCCAGCCGCGTGCAAGTAAGACTTCTTCAAGCGGCAGATCGTTGATTTCTCGATCTGCCATGGCGAGTTCCATTTGAGCATCGGAAATAATGCCTCGCTTAACGAGGACCTCCGAAAGCCTCATGGCCCGTTCTTCCTGCTCAGTCATTCTGCAGGGCTACTTCGATATCCACTCGTTTTCCGTAGCGACCGGCAACCGCACGCACCAATTGCCGCAGGGCGGTAATCGTTCGTCCTTCTTTGCCAATTAAGCGACCGGTTACTGCCGGGTCGCAGTTCACGCTCAACCTGGACCGACCGTAACCGGCCGGGTTCCTGGTTATCTGTACCGCATTCGGGTCACGAGCTAGTACTGTAATTACGTACTCGGCGAGGTCTTCTGCTGCAGGGGAATCTGTAAAGCTTCTCCCTCTACCGCTGCCGCGTCCTCCTACGAAGCGACCCCGGCCGCCTCCGCCTTTCTTATAAGGCTGGCCACCGTCTCGCTTGGCTGGGCGCCGTTGTTGATCCATGTCTTAACCGCTTCCAAATTCAACTTGAGTTCTTTGGACCTGGGATTGTAGTAGCCGAGTTCCTCAATCGGGCTGCCATCGCGTCTGTTGCGACTGTCAGTTGCTACTACTCTGTAGTGGGGAGCCTTTTTGGACCCTACTCTCTTTAGCCTGATTTTAACCACTGGAACCTCTCTTGTGTCCTCCTGATAATCGGTGAGTCGAGCGGACCTTCGCTGATGACTCAAACGGATTGGCAGGGAGCCTTCCGCTAATTGTTGCTGTCAGCCGCCGACCGGTCCTGCCCTTGATATTCCCGAAATCCACGCCCAAATATTATATTAGGTCCGGACCAAGAGAACCAAATCTGACCGTCGCGATAAACGCGCGGCTGCATGCGCTGAATATCCGAAGATTATATCTCATCGAATGCGCCGGTCTTAGAATCGCCGTTTGTTTTTCTTATTGCGGAAAATGCTTCCGCCGCCCGGAGGCTGTTGCGGCCTCTGTGGCATACGCGGTGCGCCGCCTTGACCCATGTTCTTGGAAAGCTCCGACCAGTCCGGCATTCCGCCTCCGGGCATGCCGGGAAATGGCATTCCACCGGGACCTCCCATCATGCCTCTGAACTGAGAGAACATTTTTCTCATCTGTTCAAATTCGTTCAACATTTGGTTGACTTGATTCTCTTTCAGTCCGGATCCAGCTGCTATTCGGCGCTTTCTTCGATAATCGATGATTTCCGGAGTTCTGCGCTCGTCTGGCGTCATAGAGTTGATGGCCGTCTCATAAAGGTCCAGCATTTTTTCGCCGTGGTCGGCAAGCATGCTTTGTTGATCGGAATTGAGTCCGAGCATGCCACCAACACCCAGAAGTTTCATGATGTCGCCGAGCGAACCCATCTTCTTCATCATGCGTTGCGAGTCCAGGAACATTTGCAAAGTGAACTCGCCTTGCATCATTTGGTTGGCAACTCGTTCTGCTTCGCGCTCATCGATGGCGTCCTGAGCCTTCTCCACCAGTGCCACAACATCACCCATTCCTAGAATGCGGCTTGCCATGCGGTCGGGGAAGAATGCGTCCAGATTGTCGAGCTTTTCGCCGGTGCTGATGAACTTTATTGGTTGGCCGGCTGCTTCTTTGACCGACAATGCCGCCCCTCCGCGTGCATCGCCGTCCGCCTTAGCCAGCAACACGCCGGTAATGCCAATTTGAGTGTTGAATGTCTCTGCGACATTCACCGATTCTTGTCCCGTCATCGCGTCAATAACGAGCAACTTTTCGGCAGGCTCAAAAGTGCGATCCAGCAGCAAAAGTTCGGCCATTAGATCCGTGTCGATTTGAAGTCGACCGGCAGTATCAAGGATCACCGGTCCGAGTTTCTCTTGCTTGGCATGATTAATAGCTTGCTTGGCGATGTCCTGGACATCCATGCTGTCAGGAATAGTGAACACTGGAATGCTGATTTGCTTGCCAAGTGTCTGCAGCTGTTTGATTGCCGCTGGACGCTGAACGTCGCAGGCAACCATAAGAGGTGAATGTCCTTCCTTTCGTAGTCTCAGAGCCAACTTTCCGCAGGCGGTCGTTTTGCCTGAGCCTTGTAGTCCAAGTAGCATAACGATTGCCGGCGATCCAGCGAGCTTGATCGGCACGTTTTCGCCGCCGAGAATCGATACCAGTTCGTCGTAGACAATTTTGACAAACTGCTGTCCCGGCGATACTGCCTGCAAAACTTCCGCGCCAAGTGCTTTCTGCCTGATGCGGCTGATGAAAAGCTTTACGACTTTAAGGCTGACGTCGGCCTCCAGAAGCGCCTTGCGCACTTCGCGGATCGCGTCTTCCATGTTTTCGGGAGTCAGCTTGCTGTCTCCGCGCAGGCCTCTTATTGAGTCTTGCAGTTTATCGGTAAGGGTATCGAACATTGCTCCACCGCTATCGCTAAAGGGGTGCCGTCTCATGACGGTCTTCAGGGTATACAGGCTAACAAATATAAGTCGATGCTCGACCTATAGAATGAGAAAGCTTAAGAATGACACATACACTGACATTTTGTACGAATTCCGCTTGTAGTTGGTTGAGCTGAATGAGCCGCGGCAACTTCGCTAGGTACGAATCTTGTTGCCATGATGTGTTTCATTGGTTGCCACTTGTTTTCGAGTGAGGCAGGCGGCTAGCCTGCATGCACTCTTTTCTCCCATCTATTTAGGCAATCTCCAAACACTTTCTATTCGCCTGTGCCCAATGCAGCCTGTATCGCACCTCACTTCCGTGAGACTTCGCGAACGGCCTGTCGGTGTTGGGGCGAAATGCTCGATTTGCTGAAGGATCTGAGCCATGAAACGGAATAATGTCAAGCGGGCGAGAGGAGCAAAACCTCTTTATCGCTTCGAGGTCAAGACTGCGTGGTTGGTCATGCGCGATGGCGTTCGGCTAGCTGCGACAATGTACGTGCCCGTCGCTCGACGCGCCGGCCAAAAGTTTCCGGTTTTACTGGAACTGCTTCCCTATCGCAAAGACGATACGTTCTACGTTGGCGACTATCCCACGTACTCGTACTTCGCTCAGCGAGGTTTTATCACCGTCAAGGTCGACATTCGCGGTACCGGTGGCTCCGCCGGTGGAGTGCCGCCCCGCGAATACTCCGATATCGAGTTGGATGATGCTGAAGAAATCATTCGCCAGCTCGCTGCGCTGAAGGATTCCAATGGCAGCGTCGGGATGTGGGGCGTGTCCTGGAGTGGATTCAATTCCCTTCAGGTCGCCATGCGACGCCCGCCCGCGCTCAAGGCGATTCTCGCCATGCACGCGTCGGATGATCTTTATCAGGACGACCTGCACTACATCGACGGTGTTCTTCACCTCGATCCTTACCACTTGTTCATCAATCACGAGCTCGGGCTGCCGCGTACCCCCGACTACCCGGTCGACAGCGACTATTTCAGCGACCGGTTCGATCGAAAGCCGTGGTTGTTCACGTACCTGAACCAACAGACGGATGGCGATTTCTGGCGTCGTAAATCGCTCAGGGAAGACTATTCGGCAATCAACATTCCGGTGTATCTCATCGGCGGGCTGCTCGACGGCTACCGCGACACCGTTGTTCGATTGCTCGAGAAGTTGTCCGTGCCTGTGAAGGCTGACATCGCCCCGTGCGAGCATTCCAGCCCGGATGAAGGCACCGGACCTAACTACGAATGGCATGATGACGCTATTCGCTGGTTTGAGCACTGGCTGGCGGGGGGTGACAATGGCATTGACCGGGAAACCGTCAAGCGAAAAGACCTGACCGTCTTCGTTCGCTCAGGCGGCGCTTCGGCGGAGGATTACAGCACGCCCGGCCGGTATCGGCTGGAAAATTGGCCAATCGGGCGGGCGAAGAAGCGCAAATTCTATCTGTCCGAGGGCGCCTCGTTGACCACGCGGCCAAAGGCTTGCTCTGCCGACTTGCTTACATGTGATGCTGGAAGTGGTACCGCCGCTGGTATCTGGTGGGGTGATATCACCGGTGACCAACGCGCAGACGATGCGACATCGCTCGTCTACGATAGTGGCGTACTGAGGCAGCCGACGCAGATCATTGGGTTCCCGAAGATTCAGTTGGAAGTCTCAAGCGACTCTCCAAGTACCAAGTGGTCGATTCGCCTGGAAGATGTTGCACCGGATGGCACCGTCGCTCTTGTCACCGGCAAGTTGGTGAACGGAGCACACCTTGCCGGTCGGCTTACGCCGGCGGATCTTGTTCCGGGCGATAAGTACCGAATTGACACCGAGTTGCACTTTACAACGTGGACATTCAAGCCAGGACACCGTATTCGGTTGGCAGTCAGTAACGCTCAGTTTCCCATGGCGTGGCCGAGCCCGCACCAGTCAACTAGCACCGTCTACACAGGGCAGGAATCTGCTCTTGTGCTGCCGGTGGTTAATGGCCAGTGTCGGAGGCGACTGCGCATGAGCAAGCAGATTGCTCGGAAACTGGATTGTCCTGATGGCGAGTATATCGCTCTGACCGATGATCGGTCGTCTCGCCACGACGTGAAGTCCGGCGAAACGACGTTTACTGCAAAGTCTCACTGCACCTATACGGTGAGGCGCCGCAAGTTCGTTGTGGACGGATTGAACGTCTGGAAGACCAGCAAGGAAAATCCGGCATGTTCGTCCTACGTTGGTGAGATGAAAACCCGCATCGAGTCTGCTCGACGGGTGATTATTTTGCGAACTCGGATGGTGGTTCGGTCCGACGCTGATTGCTTCCATCTGACGTTCGTGCGCGACTTGTTCTGCAACGGCAAGCGCGTGCGTCGACGCTCATGGACCGAAAGCATCGACCGTCAGCATCAATAAGGTCGGAAATGCTCGTACGAATCGGGGCGTTCTGCGAGCGAGTTTGTCCTTTTGAGCGATTCCGAAGTGCAGCAGAGTAGGCATCCCCTTCTCTGCTGCCTTTCTTTCACGCCCGCATTACTATATGGGTGCGTAAGATTCTCGATGTTGGCTTTGGCATCGCCGTGACGGTGAATCCTGGAGCCGTTTCAATCCGCAACAACAACAGTAAGTAGTCACGGCTGCCATGTTTGAGATCTCTATTTTGTGAGGTTAAAAAGCGTTTTGCTTGTCAGCGTGTCAGCAAATGGCTCAAAGGATCATCAAATTGGTTCGCTAGAGCCGCTCTGCGATCGCTAAAGAGCGACGCGGAGCGAGCGCATTGGATATCGATATCAACTCGCAGAAGTTGCGTTGAAGTGCTCATTTTGTCCATGTCGATCTTAGCAAGTTGCGGTTGGATTTGAATCCTGCAAAACTTTGTCGGCGCTTCTACGTTCGCAGGCTGCAGCCCTGTTCAGAAAGGCCGCATAAGATTCGTCCGGACTGCCCACGCACGCACGCGCCTTCTCTTCAAGTCTGCCAGCGTTGCTCATCATGCGACAGACCTTTGTCCACTGTAACCCTGGAGTGATCTGATCACCATTGAACTGGTGATCGCTGGCGTAGTTATGCTCTCGCACTTCATCCCAGAACCAGCCATGTTGTCCTGCAAACTCAAGCATTTCGGTCTGGTACTTTGCGCTCAAACTTACTCCGTAAGAAGCGCAAACACCCGTACGTGAACGGCTGAATCTGAAGAACAGCTTTTCCCCGGACAGAAGCCCATGGGCTATCGCCATACTGATCTTGTCGGGAGAGAAACAGTTGTCGCCGAAAACAAAACAAGCTTTCGCGCGATTGTAGCGAATTCCTGGACAAAGAAACAGAACACGGGACATGCAATATCTCCTGATGGTTTGATCTGTAAAAGGTGCGACCTTGGTCAACAGCCGTAAACTGAACATTCGAATGGTTTCTAGACTTCAAGTTACTTGTTTTCGTCGGATATCTGTATAACGTCAAGCCTTTTTGCCGCTGACGACAGTTTAAATCTTCCGCTTGCCGACGAGGCTAGATCATAGAATTG
>JAIELX010000030.1 GCA_019752635.1 Candidatus Obscuribacterales bacterium
GAATGCAAGGGGCGAGAGTAAGGGCGTCGCATGAAACCGATATCGGAAGAATGCAAGGGGCGAGAGTAAGGGCGTCGCATGAAACCGATATCGGAAGAATGCAAGGGGCGAGAGTAAGGGCGTCGTATGAAACCGATATCGAAGGAATGCAAGGACCGCGAGTAAGGGCGTCGCAAGAAACCGATATCGGAAGAATGCAATGGTAGCGAGTGAGCAGGAAGCGCATGCCAGGTCCTTAGGTCCTTAGGCGTGCCACCGTGCATGAGACCTCTCAGGAGTGAGACCCCGCAAGGAAGAGGATGAAATGCTCTAACCACTGACTAATTCTGGTTAATCTAACGCTATGCCTGCTTTTACGATGAACCTTTTTCCCGCTTCTAACGTATTTAGGATAGCTGGGAAGGAGGACAGGTTATGAGATCGAAGGAAGAATCTTTGGCCGAGTTTCGTCGCACATTTGGCAGTAAGCAAGCATTCTTGAGGATGCTCTGGGAGCGCGAAGGAGACACTTGTTTCTGTGGTTCAAAGAAGTTTGTCTACTCTGAGAATTTGAGATCGCGATATTGCGAGAGGAAGCATCGGCGATCTGTGACCGCCTCTACTTTTTTTCACCATTCTAAGGCCTTGATGGCGTTAGCGATGGCGCTGTGGTTAGCTGCGGACGGCATATTGGTCAGCGGTAGCGAACTGGCCAGGCTCAACAATATAGAGGAGTCAAGCGCGTGGGAGAATTTGAAGAAAGTCAGCTTCCTTGCACTCCACCTGCTCAAGATTGGAGTGAAGGCACCATCAGAAGTGTTTTCTTTCATTCTTGGCCGTCGAACCATCGAAACACCCAGACAGCAGCATCCCAGAGCCGAGTTGCTAACCCGGCCCAATACCGATGATTGCGATGTCGAGTCTGTGCTTCAGCAAGTCGCAATAGGCAAAACTGTCGAAGCGATTATCGAAGTTCATCAACGGGTCAGCCGAAAGTACTTGCAATTGTTCGCAGCCACTATGGTTTTCGTGCATGAGGAATTGAACTTTACAGATCTTCTGTTGGGGTGCCTGGCGGTGGGGCCGATTAGACGAGTTGATATCATGGCGTACGTGTCACCACCGAACATTGAGTTGATGCCTGTTCCAGGGGATTAGGAATGATCAGGAACGGGGTGACGGCCGATTCGTTCTTCTCATGGATGATTCCGGGCTAGAATTATCTTTGAGCAACTTCAATGATTGGAACCAAACGTTCTTCTTGAGAGCAATGATACGCTCACAAACTTCGTGCATCGAGAAAAACAGCGCTGACTCGCAAGCCTTCCGAAATCCTTTCGTCGCGGGCGCTCCTGCTTCATAACTATCAACCGGGGGGTAGACTTGACAGTAAAAGCCATGAGTGACAAGCTACGGTTTGGGTGAGGATTTTCAGAGTTTGGGTATGGCTACAATTCTGGTTGCAGAGAACGAAGACCTCTTGCTGAGCGCAGTCGTTGATGCACTTACAAGTGAAGGACACAAGGTCTCGCCTGCAAGCAGCGGGACTGATGCGATGGCTCTGTGCGAGCTAGCAACCTTTGATTTGCTGATTTTGGATTGGAATATGCCGGGACATACCGGAGTTGAAGTAAGCAAAGCGTACAGGCGCCAGGGCAAGGCAGAACCAATTTTATTTTTGACCTCTAGAAGAGACATCGAAGATAAGGAAGCTGCCTTCGCCGGTGGTGCTGACGACTACTTGACGAAACCATTTCAATTGCGCGAGCTTCTTGTGCGCGTTAAGGCATTGTTGAAACGGCCTGTGGGATTGGTCGAGAGTTCGATTCGATTAGGACCGGCTAGCTTCGATCCCGCATCCGGTGTCATTAGCTGCGGCGAGCAGAAAGCAAAATTACAACCGCGAGAGTCGGAAGTCTTGTTGTTCTTCGTAAAGCGGCCCGGGCAAGTGATCAAGGCCGAGGCTGTGCGAACCGCTGTTTGGGGGGCCGAATCCGATGGTTCCGATGTCGCGTTGCGAGCCTGCCTTGTGAAGATACGCAAGGCATTGTCTGCCTTTAAGTTCGATAAATGCATAGAAACGGTGCATGGCTTTGGCTACCAATACAATCCGCCTGCTTAGAGTTAATGACGGTAGTAACTATTGCGGTGCGTTGGGCTGACGAATCTGACATATCTTTTGCAATTCTTGTGTCTAACTTGTGATGCATATATGAATCTTTGGAGTGGTATAGTGCTCAAGGAGTTCATTGCGCTTCCCGGTTCGCAGGCACCGAACTTCTGTCTTTGCTAATCTGACTGGTTTTAAGTCTTCATATGAGCAATTCAGATTATGACCTTCGGCAGTGCTTTAGTTCAGCAAGCAAACCGCGACTTGAACGCGACGGTTGAGAAATCTCGACGGGACTACCAAACGCCACCGTCGATGAGTTCTGCTGATGCCTTCGCCGCGTATGGTACGGGCATGCGCTTGTCGGGCATACAGTCAATGTATCTGCGGAATCATGCATATGGACGAGCGACCAAACTGTTACTGTGAGCTATGGCAGACGAAGCCGGATACTCTTCGCTCTCAGGGCTTAAGTCCCGGACATTGCGGAATTTGCAGAACTTGCGGCAGACCGGGGCATAGTCGGCATCATCCTGGTGCTGTCCCTTGTACCGATTCGTGGTGTGACGATTGCTACGCTAAACTGGCAGTCGCGTCAGTCAATCCTTGTCAGATTTGCTTGTTTGTTCTAGTTGCAGTGAGTGTTCTATTTGGAGCCTATCAAACTGCAAAGCTTTTCAATCTATCCTGGTGACAGCTTTATTGCCGGGTTCGCGCGTCTCAGCTTCTCAGTCATTGTTCGAGCGGTAGTTCTGCCGGAGAGGCTTGGTCCGCGATGCCCGCTTTTGCGAGCGGAATGGAAAACCAGAAGGCTGTTCCGCCGCCGTCGATTGCTTCACAACCAATAGAGCCACCGTGTTGCTCAACAATTGCCTTGCAGATTGGCAAGCCTAGTCCTGTGCCTTCGGGATTGTCCCTATCTGCTTTGGTGACGAATTGCTCGAAAATGCGGTCCCGTATGTCCTCGTCGATGCCGCTTCCCCGGTCCTCGATTCGAACGATCACTTCTGCCCGTTCGATTGCACATGTGGTTGCTCTCACGGTTTGTCCTGCAGGGGAAAACTTGATGGCGTTAGTCAGCAGGTTGATCAATACTTGCAGCAATCTTTCTGGATCTGCTTCAACTTCTGCTGCTTGAGCCTCATTCTCAATAGTTATTGCCTTCTTCTCCGCGATAGGCCTGATGCACTCAATCGCTCTGGAAACCACTTCACGAATCTGGAGCCGCTGTTTCACAAGTTCGAACTTCCCCGCCTCCATCTTTTCGATGTCCAAAATGTCGTTGATCAGTGCAATGAGGCGCTCTGCGCCTGCCTCGGCCCGGGCAATTCTTTGTGCGTTTTTTTCGGATAACTCCCCATACTCGCCGCTGGACAAGATACCCAACGACAGCGTTATTGCCGTCAATGGAGACCTTAACTCATGGCTTGCAATTGCAACCAACTTTTGTTTCAACTCTTGTTCTTGCTTGATTGCCGTGGCTGCATCATGAAAGGACCGATCCAAATGTGCAATCTCGTCCAAACCGTTAACAGGCGGTAGTAGAGGCTCTCTTCGTAGTATTCGCTCTGCGTTTTGCCTCACCTGATCAATACGCCGGACAATGTTTTTTGAGACAAACCAGGTCAATCCGAGCGCGCTCAATACGTTCACGGTTAGACCGACAAGAAGCAAGATTCCCAAGTTGTTTCCAATATCCTTAAGGACTTTTGTGTCTGTCGCCTCGAGATTCTCTTCTCTTGCTGCAAGCTCTTCGACCTCTTTTGTTAGAGAATTCCAACTAGTGAGGTAATCGCTCACCAATTTCTCACCGGCTGTTGTGGGAGTGAGAGCGCGTTTTTTGCTCTCCTCCAGAATTGTTCTGTGGCTTTCTGTTATTTTCTCCACCGTTTGTGCAATCGACGAGCTTGACGTTGTTCTGTCAGTGTCTGCGGTGGCCAGAGCTTTCAAATTATCAAGCTTGGTACGAATTCGTATTTCTTGCTCCCTCACCAGCTGTTCCTGCTCCGGGTGACCGCGGCCTAGCATTACAATGATTGCGGAATCTGCGGCATCCTCTACTACTGCTTTCATTCCGGAGATAATTTTTCGAGCTTTTGACTGCTTGGACAACTGCAGATTAGCATCTTGAAGGACCAGGCACAGTGCTCCCAGGAAAACCATTTGAGTTACAAGTGGCAAGCCGATGAGGACAAGTCCTTTATGTCGGATACGGAATAGTCCCTGTTTTGCCGGTCTGTGTGCTTCACTATCCGCCTTTGTTCTTGTTGCAGTTACTGCGGCGGTTGTCGGGACTACAAGTTCTATTGTTGCGCCTTCGCCTTCTTCGGAAATGATTCCAATTCTGCCACCATGTGCTTCAACGATTCCTTTGCAAATCGAGAGTCCCATTCCTGTGCCCTTAATCTTAGAGGAGCCGGATTGCTTGCCTTGCGTAAAGACCTCAAACAACGAATCATGCAAGTCTTTCGGAATGCCCGGTCCCTGATCGATAACGGCAAACGTCAACTCGTCACTTGTCTGTCGTGCTGTTATTGTGACCGTTGATCCGGGTGGCGAAAACTTGATTGCGTTTGATAATAAATTGACTAGAACTTGAATCATCCGATCGGGATCAACTAGGGCGACCGATTGAGTATCACAGTCGATCACTATTGTGACCTGTTGGTCCTGCGCGAAGGCGCGCAGCATCTCTACCGCAGTGTTCATCATTTCGTCAGGAGAAGCTTCTACGCGGTTGAGCTTTACCTTATCGGCATTCATCGATTCCATGTCGAGCAACTCAGCGACCATTAGCTGTAGCCTGTTGCAGCTCTTAGATGCTCGTTCCAATAGCCTGAGAGCGCTCGGCTGTATCTCTGCGCGATCGTTACTGACTAGAGAAAGTAGAATCTGAACTGCGCTCAAAGGCGCCTTGATTTCGTGGCAAACGACCCCGAGAAGTTGACGTTTAAAACGCCGCGTCTCAATAATGGTGCTTGCTGTGTTGTTCAATAAGACATCAAGCTTGGCGAACTCATCGTCACCTTGCATGGCGGGGAGAAGATTGTCATCTTTGGCAAGTCGCCGCGTTGTCTCCATTAGGTTTTGCAGTCTTCGCTCGATGCTTTGTCCGAAGAAAAGCGCCAGAAGCGCGACGAGTAAAATGTCGCCGATAACCCCGAAGAGCATGAAATATCTAAACTCGTTCGAAATCTCCCTGTGCAGGGACGTACCTTGTTGAACGGTTCGTAGCTCTAAGCGAATGAGTTGATCAACTGGACTTGTACTCTCGTTACGATGCCTTTTCTTGATCTGGTTTACGAGTGCCGTCGAGATCATTGTGTTGACCGGATTTGAAGCTTCATCGGTCGATGAGCTTGGCTCCGGCCCGCTTGTTGGTGCTGCATTCCATGCCATTCTTTGGACGTAGCGAAAAAAACTGATTTGGCGTCCAATTCCCTTGAGCGGATGGTCGAAAGCCTTCCCTTGAAGCGAGTCGCTGAGTGCAAGGTAGTTTTTGTCGATATCTTTCCAGATGTCGTTGAGCCTATTCTCTGATTCGTTGCTCTTTGATTCGCGTCTGAGTGCGACCAGAATTGAAGATTCAGAGAGTAGAACATGTATTCGCTCGATCTTGGCTATGACCTCTTTTGCGTGAATCTCTGCCTGGAGGCGTTGCGTCGACCGCCAAAGCAGCGAGCCGAAGCCGAAGGCAAAAAATATCTCGAATGCCAGGGGAACAGAAACTAGCAGTAGGCCCTTGTGCAACAGCTTCATCGGTGAATGGAACCGTATCCGTCAATTCTATATACCCGCCAGCATTAATACCTCTTCAGGTAGGACTGCAAAGGTATTAAGTGCAAGCTTTTGAGAGACAATTGGTTGGTAACTCTATTAATGTAAAATGATGCCTGTTAACGATAAAAAAATGCTTTCACCTGCATTGGCGTCCAGTCCCGGATTTCTTTTGAATAAAGCGGCGCGGACATTGCGCGATGCGGTTACTGAAGCGCTTAAACCGGTCGGTCTGCTTCCCCCTGAATTGGGCATCTTGCGAGTTGTACACGATGAAGAAGCCGCCGCACAAAGTGTCGTGGCAGAGCGTTGCTTTCTTGACCGCACGACTGTAACCGCGCTGATCGATAATCTCGAACAGCGCAAACTTCTTGTGCGTGAAGCGTCCACGACCGATCGACGACAAAAAATTGTTCGCCTGACGCCGTTGGGGCGTCAAATTCTGACTCGGGGCTCAAAGGCTGCCACGCGAGCGCAACAGGAATTTTTTCAGATAGTGTTGCCGGAGGAATGGGAAGTTATGCGTCAGTGCCTGGTTCGCTACATTGAGGCTGTTCCTGCAGAATAGATCGGGCCGACGCGTAACGTCGCTTCTTATGCAGGAGGCGAGTAGGCTTGCGAAGAGCTGGCGCGCAGATAACGAAAAGTGGTTTCGTAGAATCACGATTTTTGGGCTGGACTTAGATCTCTTTTAGACCAATAATGTGATCTCATAAGAGGAAGTAGGCTCCGGCGCTGCCGGGATGCCCCAATTACCCATTTCAGCGCCATGGCGCCGGGATCCGTGCTATGCAGCAAACGCTCCCCGAGCTGATTCTTCAAGACAAACCGGTACGGCCTGAGAAGTGGACGTGGACTCCCGCGGAGCCAGTAACCGGTGTTCTCATTATTTTGAGTGTTGCCACCTTTGCGGCAATCTTTACAGTTAACGGCAATTTCGGCGCTTTTCTACTGCCCGTGCCTGAGCGGTTGCTCTGGTGGGGCGCTAACTATATGCCGTTCACCTTCGGTATGGGTGAGTATTGGCGACTGGCCACAGGTTTGTTTGCGCACGCGGGTATTCTGCATCTCCTCACAAACTTATACGTGCTTCAGGACTTGGGGTGCGCGCTGGAGAGGAACATCGGTTGGCAGCGCTACATGCTTCTCGTCCTCGCATCCGGCGCTGCGGCATCGCTGTCGTCGGTCACTCAAGATCCTACTTTTGTGAGCTGCGGATTAAGCGGGATCATTTTTGCCATAGTGAGTTGTCTGTTCCTGATGTCCGGATCGGCACAAGGAAAAGAGCTGGTTTTTGCACGGCATCGATGGCTCGTAGTTATCTTTATTGGCTACATGTTGGCTTTGGGCTTCATTACTCAGGGTATAGATAATGCTGCTCACGTCGCAGGATTGCTTGTCGGCGTTGTTTTCGGTCTGGTTTACTCAAAGCGTGGTTGGAGTGGGCGGTGGAATTCCATCGACTCTGTTCTCGCCATTGCGGCGTCGGCCCTCTCCGTTGCAGTATTTAGCGTAGAAGCCTTCGTCTTGACAGGGTCACCATATCTGGTGGGCTTGGCCGATTGCCGGAAGGCTATGACCATAGCGAAGTGGGACAAGAACTACCTCGGCGCCATTTCGCTGATGAACAAGGCAATCGGCACGCAGACCGACGATCCCCTGTACTATCTAACAAGAGCGGGCTTTTATGCTGATGCCAAACGATATCAGAGCGCTGTAGACGATTACACATCGGTACTTGCAATCAATCCCGAAGAGCGGGGCGCACTTGCCGGACGGTCTATTGCTTATCATCATCTTGGCGATGAAGCAAAGGCTATTGCCGACTTGGATCGCTTGATTGCCGTGGATCCTAAACGAGCGATCACCTACAACAATCGCGCCTGGTCGCTGATTGCGATGGGCGAATCAAACAATGCATTGTCCGATTGTGAACGAGCGCTATCGATTGATCCCTCACTTGCCACTGCATATGATACTAAGGCTGTGGCGCTGTTAAACTTGAAACGGCTGCAGGAGGCTCTTGCTTGCGTAAACCGCAGCATTTCATTGGAGTCGGACGGCGCGGCTTATTATCATCGCGCTGAAATTTTACTATCGTTGGGGAAATTGGAAGACTCCGTACAAGACTTCCGAAAAGCTGAAAAATTGAATTACAAGCCGGAAGCATGGGAACTTCAGACGGCACTAGTCAGAAGTCGAGCTATAGGGTTTTAAACCAAAAAAGCTACGCAAAGTAACGAGAATGGTTGCTCAGCTTGTCTTTCGAGTCGGAGTGAGATATTGTCTCCACTTTCGGCAGAATAGCCGTCTCGTTTCGTCCGTAACCGATTATCGGTTTTAAGGAGGTTCATTGTGCTCAGGGCAGGAATCGTCGGTCTTCCCAACGTAGGGAAATCAACGTTGTTTAATGCGTTGACCTCTTCGTATCAGGCGGATTGCGCCAACTATCCGTTTTGCACAATCGAACCCAATAACGGGATAGTCAAGGTGCCGGATCGTCGACTCGATACTATAGTGTCGATGGTGAAGCCTCAGTCCATAGTTCCAGCGGCTTTTGAATTCGTCGACATCGCCGGACTTGTTCGCGGTGCGAGCCAGGGGCAGGGATTGGGCAATCAATTTCTTTCGCATATTCGTGAAGTCGATGCCATTGTGCACGTTGTCCGTTGTTTTGACGATGAGAACATTACACACGTAGATGGCGCCGTGAATCCGGTGCGAGATAGCGAAACCATCGAACTTGAGCTGGCTATGGCTGATTCCGCTTCGGTGACGAAAAGAATGGAGCGCCTGCAGAAACAAATGAAGCAAGGCGACAAGCGCGCTGCGCTTGAGCACAGCATCTTTGAAAAAGTGATGCCGTTCATTGAAAGTGTAAAAGCGATCGACTTTTCGGTATTTACGGACGAAGAGCGAGACATTTTGCCGCAGCTTCAAATGCTCTACACCAAGCCAATGTTGTATGCAGCGAATGTGAAAGAAGAGGAGTTGGCCAATCCGGATAACAATCCGCATGTCCAGGCACTTCGTGCGCGCGGTGAAGAAGAGGGGCGACCGGTGGTCGTTATCTCCGCACAAATTGAAGCGGAACTATCCGCTTTAGATGCCGCTGACAGGCAAGAGTATCTGGAAGGTCTTGGGGTCAAGGACTCTGGCGTTAACATGTTGATCCGGGCCGCGTTCGACTTGCTTGGACTAAAAACCTACTTTACCGCCGGCGAAAAGGAAGTGCGTGCCTGGCCTTTCCCTGACGGCTTTACTGCGCCCAAGTGCGCGGGCATCATACATACCGACTTCGAACGAGGCTTCATCAAAGCTGAAGTTATCTCTTATGACGACTACGTCAAGGCTGGTTCGGAAAAAACTGCAAAAGAGAAGGGATTGCTGCGCCTTGAAGGAAAAGAGTACGTAATGAAAGACGGAGACGTCGTTCATTTCCGCTTCAATGTATAGTCCGTAATTGACAACTTTGAACTATCCTGACTTTTGGGCTCGATTTCGCGGGTCCGGATATTCTCGTTGCGAAATTTTAGGTTAGGCGGAACCTCAACCGTAGAAGGTCGTCTGAAGGGAAATCAACTCGCAGGTTGAAGCAGTCGCGGCGGATTCTCCCGGCTGGGCGCAGCCATGAACGGTTATTAGCTAGAACGACAAGACTGCCCCGCTAAATTACGGGGGGTTCAAGTCCACTTGCTTAAGTGTCTCTGTGCGTCTCCACCTGATCCCGGGCGGAAGGATAATTACGGTGTAAGGAGAGCGAGAAGAAATGAACACAATGCTGCAACGGCAAAGCCGCGGCAAATGCGGGCAAGAAAGCGGTCAATTCGCGCTGCCAAGGCACCGCAGAGGAACCTTCGCCTCCCGCAGTGCTGACCTTCTGCTCGATAAAACCGCGCAGGATTCGCTTCTTTCACGTTTGTGGCAGTACCAGTTTGAGCGATTTCCGCTACATAAGCATGGTCTGTTGGTTGCTGCATTTTCGTTTGCCGGAATGAGTTTGTCTTCGTCCTTGCGCGGACAGGTGGCGCTTCCAGATCTTGGGGCTTTTCTTGTTTGCTTCATGACCACTTTGTCTACGTTTCTGATGTTGCGCATAGCGGACGAACATAAGGACAAGGAGGACGACGCTATGTTTCGTCCGTACCTGCCTGTTCCCCGGGGATTGGTCAGCCTGAAGGAGCTTCGCTGTGCCTTTGTTGCTTGCGCTTTACTGCAAGTTGTCTTCAATGCTTTCTTCTGTCCGGCACTACTGCTGGTGCTTAGTGGCACATGGTCATATCTCTTTTTGATGAGCAAGGAGTTCTTTGCAAGAGAATGGTTGCGCAAAAAACCTGCTGCGTATCTGTTAAGTCATATGGTGATTCTGCCTTTAGTCGATGCCTACATCACCGCCTGCGATTGGCTTCCTGCGGGACGCCCCGCTCCCGCAGGGTTGGTTCTCTTTCTTGCACTCAGTTTCTTCAACGGAATAGTCCTGGAGCTTGGTCGCAAGATTCGCAGCCGTGGAGAAGAAGAGACAGGTGTTGAAACATACTCTGCTCTGTGGGGACTGAAGCAATCCATTTTTCTATGGAGTGCCGCAGTGGCCGTTGCTGCGGTCCTGACGGTTCTGACTGCTGCTGCCAGCGGAACCCTTGTACTCGTTTCGGTGCTAACCTTTGTGATGCTTATCGTTCTGCGCCGAGTTGCGGATTCAGTCGTGAAGGGAACCTTGCCGAGAGTCGGGGGGCGGATGGAGACAGTTTCCGCTTCCTGGTTGCTTGTGCTGTACATCTGTTTGGGATTAACGCCGTTTCTAAAATTGGGGTAGAAGTCATGTTTATTGTCGGTATCGATAGCGGTGCAACCGCGCAGAATTGCGGCAATAAAGGTCATAGCCTTGTGCAGCTTTCGAAGGCCGGATTCACCGTTCCTGAATGGATTGCCCTATCTCCGAGTGCCTTTGCTGCCAGTCTCAGTGAAAGGGAATGTGCGATTTTTCGCCAGCTTTGTGTTGAGAACGATAGTGCCGTTCGCTTGTCTCTTACGGAAAGCTTGTTCAACACGTTTTCGCTATCGGACCAGATTCAGCACCAACTGGAACAGTCGCTTCGCTTACTTGGAGACTGTCAATACTATGCGGTGCGATCTTCATCGCTTGAGGAGGATGGTGTCGAACAGTCCTATGCGGGATTGTTTGAGAGCTTTCTCCATGTGCCCGACAAGTTGTTGTTGACGCGCGTGAAGGAGGTCTGGCGATCTGCCTTTGCCGAGCGAGTTGCGGTTTACCATCGGCAAAATGGCAACGGAGGCGTACTAAGTGTGCCCGCTGTGATTATCCAGAAAATGGTTGCCGCGGACGTGGCGGGTGTGGCATTTAGCGTTGACCCTGTCTCGGGCAACAGTAATGTTTGCATCGTCGAGTCCGTATATGGACTGGGCGAAGGCCTTGTCGGCGGCCAGGCGGATGCTGATAGTTGGAGCGTTGATATGGCGGGAACTGTGCTGCGAGAGAGGCTTGCGCTCAAGTCGCAGAAAGTAGCATTGGATCCTGCGTCGAATCACGGGACCAGGCTCGTTGACGTAACGGAAAATGATCGCGCTATTGCCTCCCTCTCGCGGGAGGAACTTAGTGCCATAGCTTCCTGTGCACGACGCGTTCAATCTCATTTTGGACGTCCGATGGACATCGAGTGGTGTATTGCAAATGGCGTTATTTATCTCGTGCAGGCGCGCCCAATCACTGCGTTGCATCCGATGCCCGTCGGATGCGGGCGGTCCCCGTCCGCGTGCGTTGATGACGATCTCTGCTCTAGAAAACTCGCCCCCTTTGAAGGTGCTGTAGCTCAGGGCGAACCTGCCCCTTGTGGTGCTGAGGCTGCACCATTTCCGGGGGACCGGGCTTCGCGCCCGGTCCTGCCGCAACAAAAATCGCTGTCAGTGCGAGAAATGAATGTTTGGGATAGCAGCAATATCTCCGAGAGCTATCCAGGTGTCACAACGCCGCTGACTTTTACATTCGCTAAGAAGGCCTATGAGCATGTTTACAGAGAGTTCCTTAAGTTGATGGGGGTCGGACCTCGCGTCATTGATCGGTATTCCAATGTCTACCCTTGCATGTTGGGTCTGGTGCGAGGCCGCATGTACTACAACTTACCGAGTTGGTTTAAGTTATTGTCGTTGCTTCCCGGTTTCGGAAGCAATGCTTCCCACATGGAGACTATGATGGGCCTGAAGGAACCGCTTCCTGAAGCCCTGATGCGACAGATCAAGACCGACGTTGAGGGCAGTCGACCCGGTGCATTTGGAATGTTGACCGCAGTATTTAGATTGACACTGAATTTGGTATCACTAAGGCGCTCGGTTGCAGACTTTGAGCATCGAGTAAATGAAGCGCTCGCTGATCTGAATCATACAAAGCAGCTCGACGGTAAGAGCGTTCTGGAACTCGGTCTTTACTATCGATTGCTGGAGAGTCGGTTGCTCAAAAAATGGGACGCTCCAATCGTCAACGATTTCTTCGCGATGATCTTCTACGGCGTTCTCCGTAAGCTCTGCACCGCTTGGCTTGGTGACAAAGACGGTTCTTTGCAGAACCAGCTGATCTCACGCCAAAGTGGCATTATTAGCGCCGAGCCTGCTCGTCTAATAGTTCGCATGGCGCAGTTGGCTGCGCCGTTCGAAAATCTGGTTAGCCTGTTGTGCCAAGGAACACCGGACGCGGCGCGGGCAGAGATAAACAAGTATCCCGCGTTGGCGTTACAGCTCAACGGCTATCTCGAACAATTCGGAGATCGCTGCTTAGAGGAGTTGAAACTAGAAACGCCAACGCTGAATGACTCGCCTGAAATGTTGTTTCGTTCGATCGGGCAACTTGCTCGCAGCGGGGCAACGGCAAGTCATAAGATGTCGGCGGAGCTTGCCGAGAGCACGACGGCTCATCAGTCACTCGGGGGGCTGAATCCTGTCCGCCGTGTCCTTTTTGACTTTGTGCTCGCCCAGACCAAAGAGCGAATTCGGCAACGTGAAAATTTGCGATTCTTGCGCACAAGAGTTTTCGGAAGAGTGCGGCGAGTGTTTCTTGCGATTGGACGTAAGCTCGCTGCTGCCGGTGTCATTGGCGATGAGCGCGACATCTTCTACCTGGAAGTGGAAGAGGTCCTTGCATACGCAGAAGGCACCACTACGTGTGCAAAGCTTGGTGACATCGCTGCAATTCGCAAAGCGGAATTTGCGCATTACCAAGAACTTGCGGAACCGCCGGTTCGCATAACGACCATGGGGATTCCTTCTCTGTCCGCTGATGTTATGACGCTGACAACGCCGGTGGAAGTTGTCTCGGCTGTCGATGTGTCATCGCGCTTATCTGGCACACCCTGTAGTCCGGGGAGGGTGCTTGGACGAGTGAGAGTCATTACAGATCCGGCACAAGCAAAGTTGGAAAAGGGCGACATTATCGTTGCCCGGCGCACCGACCCCGGCTGGATTTTGTTGTTTCCGATAGCTGCGGGACTGATTGTGGAGCATGGCAGCCTTTTGTCGCACTCGGCCATTGTGTCACGGGAACTTGGCCTTCCTGCAATCGTCGGGGTGTGCAACGCGACTCACTTGCTTAAAGATGGAGACGTTATCGAGTTTGATGGACGAACAGGTGACATCGAAGTTGTTGAAAGAAAGGAGAGCACTTATGTCTCTGCGTAATTCCGGCACGAACGAATTCAAGCATAGCGCCATCAGATATGCGCAGTGCTGGGAAGACGCCGATGTCATGCTTGCGGCGTTGAATATTCAACCAGGCGATGTTTGCCTGTCCATCGCGTCGGGGGGAGAGAACAGCTTGTCGATGCTGGTAGCAAATCCGGCAAAGGTTGTCGCTATCGATCTGAATCCGGCGCAGCTGGCATGTCTGGAATTGAAGATGGCCGGTTTTCGCTGCCTCACGCACGCCGAGTTGCTTGTGTTAATCGGCTCGGTATCTTCACTGGAAGAATATCACCGGCTTTTTTCGACCGAAGTAGCATCGATTTCGACACCGCAAAAGACCTTCAACTTCCAAGAAGCGTTGAAGCATCGGCAATCGAAAAATGAGAGTGACCGAGCAGCACAAAGCTTGCGAGTTGTATTGTACAGGCGCTGCCGGAAGTACCTTTCCGAAGATAGTCGTGTGTTTTGGGACGCCAACGGAGACGCGATTCGCCGCGGAATTGGGCATGCCGGACGCTTCGAAAATTACTTCGCTGTTTTTCGCAACTTGGTAATGCCGTTGGTCCATAGCAAAAGGACAGTTAATCAATTGTTGGCAGCAAAGACGATAGCGCAGCAACAAGAGTTCTATCGCAAACGTTGGAATACTCCGGCCTGGCAGCTTTTGTTCAGGGCGTTTTTCTCGAAGAGGGTGATGGCGGCTTTGGGGCGCACGGAATTCCAGTTTCAATATGTTACTTCACCAGTGGCGGAAAGAATTCTGGAGCGAACTGCGTATGCGTTGGAGAACATTCCGACTGCCGATAACTCATACTTGCAATGGATTTTGAAGGGTAAACACGGCAAGGCTTTACCCCACGCATTGCGTCGGGAAAATTTCGATGCTATTAAACGCAACATAAACCGCCTAGAATTGCGGTGCGGCTCGGTTGAGGATGCTCTCAACAATAGTCGCGGTAGTTACGATCGGTTCAACTTGAGCGACATATTTGAGTATCAAGCTCCCGAAGAGTATCGTCGGCAGCTTGAGCTCGTCATAAATGCGGGGCGTCCCGGGGCCAGGCTGGTCTACTGGAACATGCTTACGCAGCGCCAGTGTCCGCCCGAACTTTCACGGTTTATTCGATCACTTGATCAAGTGTCTGGCCCCCTATTTAAAGGGGACCGTGCTTTCTTCTATAGTGATCTGAGGGTAGAGGAGCTGGAGAAATGTTTGGTGACATCTGCGCTGTAATCGCAGTTTTACTGATCCTCGGCGCAGTCATGTACGGACTGTACTTGTATCAACGTGCGAGGCAACCGCATCCGGAAATTATTCGGAAGTTGGTACACGCAGTGATGGGACTTGTAACGCTTTCCTTTCCGTTTGTATTTCAGTCGTCTGTTTCAGTGGTTCTGTTGGCGTTAATTGCCGGTGCCGGGTTGAGTTTCGTCAAGCACTCTCACAAACTTCAGGACGGAGTCGGTGGCGTACTGTGCGCGGTGAAGCGGAAGTCTTACGGCGAAGTTTCGTTTGTCGCTGCTATAGCTGTTCTGTTTCTTCTGGCGCAACACCAGCCGCTTTTCTATGTGATTCCCGTTTTGATTTTGACTCTGGCTGATAGTCTCTCGGCACTTGTTGGCGTTTTTATGGGGAGGCGCAGATTCACCACTTCTGATGGCACCAAGTCTGCCGAGGGTTCATTTGTCTTCTTCGTCACAACCTTGCTGGCTACCGCAGTGCCGTTATTCATTTTCTCTTCGTTTGCTCCCGCTAAAATCATTTTGATTGGGCTTTTGCTTGGTGGTCTGGTGATGATGTTTGAAGCGATTTCGTGGCGAGGACTCGATAACTTTCTAATTCCGATAAGCGCCTTTGGCCTGCTAAGCATTTACGTTACGATGGACCTGAATGCATTGATTGCGAGGTTCATAGTTGCAGCGGTTCTCTTGATGTTCGCACTGGTCTGGCGCAAGCGCACGACTTTGCATGATGGCGCCGTTATCGGGGCTGCTCTTGCATGTTACGCCAGCACTGCCGTGGGTGGTGTTGAGTGGCTGCTGGCACCAATGACGGTGTTTTCGCTCTACAAACTGGCCCTGCCGGAGCGGTATCACTCCATGGCTCGAGTTCATTCAGTGCGTGCTGTGGTGAGTGTGGCGTCGATTGGCTTGCTTTGGCTCTTGCTTAGTAGGCTGACGAACAATGCTGAATTGTTCTTTCCGTACACACTTAGCTTCGCACTTCATTTTGCCATTATTGGAACAGTACATTTACAGAAGCTCATCAGGAGTTCGTTTCTCCTCAATAATTTTCTACGCTTAGCCCAAACGGCCGCGATGAGTTGGATCGTGTTCTTTCTTCCTTACCTGGCCGTCTCCGGTTTCTGTGCGGAGCGGGCGAGGCAGGCTCTCATCGCTTTGCCGATCATTTTACTTGCCACGCTCGTCTTTTACTGCCTGCGCCCCGGGGATCAGCGGCAAAAATTAGCCGGTAATTCGCGTTGGGCACGACAGGTCGGTGTCGTGGCGTGCGTATCACCGCTGGCACTTTGTTATTTGTAGAAGCTCCACTGTGAGCCTGTCTCGCTCTTCCAAGCCCTGAGAGATGTAAGCACTATGATCCCCGTTGAATGCGTAACCTCCAAAAGATCACAATACATTGAACCCGCAGCAGGGTCCTTGCTCGACGGCGCGGATGCTACCCTGCGTCTTCAGGATGAGTACGGGGCTGTTTCCGCTCAGTGCTCGTTGTGGTGGTCCGACACGCCGTTGGTTGATGGGCGTCGCAGCGGATACGTCGGCCACTTTGAGGCCAGTAGTGCCTCCGCTGGCTCACGGTTATTGTTGCTTGCCTGCCGGCGGCTATCACTGCAGGGGTGTGATGTGGCTATTGGTCCGATCGACGGCTCCACGTGGAAGAAATATAGACTTGTCACCGATGCTGGTGAGGAAGCGCCATTTTTTCTTGAACCGAAGAATCCATCTACATACCCTTCAATGTTTGCCAGCAGCGGGTTCTCGGTTCTGGCCAAGTATTTCTCAACTAGTACCGCCGCAAGTTCGCGACCAGCTGAACTGGCACGCTATCGGAACCGACTAGACAGCCGCGGTGTCACTGTGAGGAGTCTTGACCTCGATCGAGTTGATGAGGAGCTGAAGAGCTTCTACGAAATCTCAACTGCCAGTTTTGCGCCCAATTTCCTTTATCAGGAAATTGGGGCAGCAGAGTTTGTCGCAATGTATAAGCCGCTTATCCCGATACTCGACCCTAGGCTTGTGCTGGTTGCTGAAGTCAAGGAACGCCCCGTCGGTTTTATGTTGTTCGTTCCGAATGTTTTAGATGGAAGTCTTGGGAAGCGGTCCGTCATTGCGAAAACTGCGGCTCGATTGCCGGGGAAATCACTTGCCGGTCTGGGCTCTCTGCTTCTGCTTCAGGCCGAGCAGCTGTCCGCTGAACTCGGCTATGAAAAGGTGATTCACGCGCTGATGCACGAGCAGAATGCGTCGCTCAATATTTGCAGTCGCTATGGAAAAGTTGTTCGCGAGTATGCTTTGTTTTACAAGAGAATTTGACATGAACATTGTAGACCTGTTGAATGTACACATCGCCAACCAACCTGAACGGTCTGCGATTATTGATCGGCAGTTCGGTCGAGATCGAGTGATCACATTCCGCCAATTGAATGAGCGAGTGTCTGCCGCTGTAACTCAGTTTCGTGCGCTCGGCCTAAAAAAGGGCGAGAAGATACTTTCCCTCCTGCCGGTTTCTGCTGAATTGTATGTGCTGCTGCTGGCTGCGTTTCGCGCGCAACTAGTGGTTACGCTGCCGGATCCTTCGGCTGGTTTGAAGAGGTTGGCACAGATCTGTAAAAGCGTAGAACCTGAAGCCATTGTCTATTCTGCGAAGGGCTATGCTCTGCGAGTAATAGCTTCGGAGCTTAACGATATTCCCCTGCAGTTGTGTACCGCTCAATTTTTTCCTCTGACTCATTTCCTTAATCTTGGTGGAACCCGTGGTTCCGCTGAGTCCGCATGCGGTGATGCATCGGGCACCGTCGATGTGAAACCTTGCCCGGGTAGCGGTGGTGACCCGGCTGCGGCGGCGATTGATGATGTACCGGCTCTGCTTTCATTCACTAGTGGTAGTACCGGCGAACCAAAAGCGATTCTGCGTACTCAGCGATTTCTCGCTGCGCAGTGCAGGGCGTTGACCTCGTGCACCGTGCCTGAGCCAGGTTCCGTGCAAATGGTGTCGTTGCCTGTGTTTGTGTTAGCAAACATTGCCAACGGAGTGACATCGGTAATTCCCGATGCTAATCTGAAGAGACCGGCTGCAATTCAGGCGTCGCCCGTGGTGCGGCAACTTGAGAAGTATAACTGCACGGAGTTGCTGGCATCACCGGCATTCGTGCAGAAGTTGGTACAGCATTGTCTTGAAACCGGCTGTACGCTGTCCCTGGTTCGAAAAATTTTTACCGGTGGTGCGCCGGTCTTTTGCGATCTGGTTGAGGGTGCGTCGAAGGTTTTTCCGAACGCAGAGTTTGAGATAGTCTACGGATCAACAGAGGCGGAACCGATTGCGCATCTGCCGGTCTCTCGAATTTCCATTCACGATCACGAGATGATGAGACAAGGCCGAGGACTCCTCGTCGGTGAGTTGGCCAAAGGCGTGAAGGCGATGATATTGGCAGAGGACTCGAATCTGCAATCGCGCATGACCGAAGCCGCTGTCGCGCGAGTTAGAGCGCCGGATCTCACTGCAGGTGAAATTCTCGTTGCCGGTGATCACGTGGTGAAGAGTTATTTTCTTGACGGTGGTGGGGACGCTGTCTCCAAAGTTGAGGTGAACGGTACTGTTTGGCATCGAACCGGTGACTCTGGATTTTTTGATGAAAGAGGAAGGCTCTGGTTGTTGGGACGAAGCAGCGCGCGTGTGCTGAGCGCTCATGGAACCTTGTACCCGTTTGTGGTTGAAAGTGTTGCCCGCATGGAGCCGGGCGTACAGGTCGCTGCTCTTGTAAGCACCGGTGGTGGTAGGCGAACGCTGGCAGTTCAATGCCGAAGGCAGGATCGTGAGGCAGTAAAGAGTAATTTGGCTAAACTAGCGTCTCGGTTTTCCATCGGTCATATAGTTTGCCTGGACAAGCTTCCGGTTGACGGTCGCCATAACTCAAAAGTAGACTATTCGGCTCTTGCCAGGGTTTTGCACTATTGATGGACCGATCGTGGTTCCGGGACGCGATACTGTTGCATCCGAGGGTTTGAGTCGCCCCGCTCCGGGTATAACGCTACGGCAGGGTGTGCGTGTCGTCAGTTGGATGCGGGAGCGGGCATGACCGCTAACGGTGGCCCGATAAGGGTCGGTGAATTACTTGTTCAAGCCGGTATGCTCACTGAGGAGCAGCTGGAAGACCGACTTGAGATGGCTCGTACCATCGGGCAACCTCTGGGGCAGATTCTTCTTCGCTCGAAAGATCTTAACCGTTATCAGCTGATTTGCATGTTGCAGATTCAGTCTTCAATTTCAGATGGCGCTATTACTCTTGTTCAGGGGCTTGAAGCGGTGCAGCTTGTTTGCCGCAATGGCGTGGAGCTGGGAGAGGCCCTTCAGTCTGTTGGTTACGATCAGATTCAGTCCCTAACTTTCAAGCTCGGCGAAGTTCTAATCGGCGCCAATTTGATCAGTCAACTGCAACTTGTTGAAGCGCTGACTGATAGCCTGCAAAGTTCGCTTCCTTTGGGCCAGGTTTTGGTGCAAAGCGGAAAGGTTCGACCGGACGTAATCGCCAAGGCGCTTTCGATCCAGAAGAATGTCCGTGGTGGAAAGATCTCGAGAGAAGAGGGCATCGGCAAACTGCGCAAATACGCCGATGAAGTTATTACGGCAGCTATGCGCGCTAAGATTGCCGTGGACGCACAAACTGCAATCGGTCCGATTAACGACCTGGTTCTTCACAGAATCAGGCGTGTAAAGAGTGAAACGCTTATTGAGGAGCAGGACAAGGGACCAACCGCTTTTCTAGGTAAGACCATTGGTGGTCGATATCAAATTGTCTCGTTTATCGGCGAAGGAGGCATGAGCTTCGTCTACCTGGTGAAGCACAAGGCGCTCGATAAAGTGATGGCTCTGAAAATGATGCAGCCGCATCACCATCAAGATGCCGACATGATCTCGAGATTCAAACAGGAAGCCAAAGCCGTAGCTTCGCTCAATCATCCTAATGTTGTCACAATTCATGATTATGGTGTCACGGAAGAAGGATTTCTATTCTTCGTGATGGATTACCTGAAGGGGACTAATCTGGCCCAGAGAATCAAATCCGACAATTGTCTGAATCTGAAAAGTGCGTTGCCGATTTTTATTCAAATGTGTAAGGCGTTAGAACATGCGCACGGGAAGGGCATCGTGCATCGAGATCTCAAGCCTAGCAATATCATGTTGCTTGCTGAAACCGAGGCCGACTACGTCAAAATAGTTGATTTTGGTATCGCTAAGTTGATGGGAGAGCATGAGGATGTTGACGAGCGCATAACGAAAAGTGGCGAGATCTTCGGCAGCCCAATGTACATGAGTCCGGAACACTGTATGGGACGGGCGTTGGACGCGCGTTCTGATATCTACTCGATGGCATGCGTTATGTATGAAACTTTGACAGGGCAGCCGCCTTTCGTCGGCTTGACCTCATACGAGATTTTTTTCAAGCAGATGAATACGAACGCCGCTCCGTTTTCTCTGCCGGCGGATGAGCATCCTGCGATGAGTGCCGAGATTGAACGAATTGTGACCGATTGTCTTCACCGAGATGCATCGGAACGGTTTCAATCAATGTCGTCCCTGAGACGGAGTTTAGAAGCTTTAGCAGAAAAGATGGAAAAGGTGACTTGAAATGCCGGATCAGAACACGCAAGTAAGAATAGGCGATGTACTAACGATGGCGGGCATTCTTACTGCTGAGCAATTGGATGACAGGCTTGAGATCGCCAAAACTATCGGTCAACCCTTGGGGCAGACTTTGTTGCAACTTGGGGACTTATCGAAGCACCAGTTAAGGTGCGTAGTGCATGTGCAATCGCTGGTGGTAGATGGATTGCTTGATCAAGTTCGTGCCGTCGAAGCGATTAAGTTAGTTGTGGTGAATGACATAACTGTCGAGGCTGCACTTGAAGCTGTTGGTTTCGCCAACGACTCCGCTTGGAGCGCGCGCTTGGGCCAGCTATTGGTTGACTCCGGTGTTATTACGCGTAAGCGGCTTGCTCGAGGTCTTGTTTGCAGCACCAATCAATGCTGCCCTCTCGGGCATGCGCTCATTCAGCTTGGATTGCTCAATCCCGCAATCTTAACTTTGGCGCTATCTTTGCAGCGCGATATTCGCACCGGTAAGAAAACGCGCGATCAGGCACTGCAAGAACTGCGAGGTTGCGCTGAAGTTCCGACGCAAAGGCTCACCGCAGAAGATTTTCAGCAACCGCGGTAACTCCGACTAATGCGTCCGGCCACCGGGCAATCCTTGCTGCCTGAGCGCGTCCGGTCTTATTGGAACATGCGCACGCGGGAGCGCACTATTCTAGAAAGTGCGCCGGCTTTAGACTGGATCGTTTCGCCGTGCAAGAGTTCCATGCCATCTAATAAGTAGTCGAGCGATTGGCGAGAGTACGGGAAGTGCCACTCCCTTGTGCCCTGCCTGCTGACGCCCACATTCTTGACGTTGACAAAATCCAACAGCTCGATAGCCGAATGGGCTCTGCCGAAGCCACTGTATTTGATACCGCCCCACGGCGCATCGGGGCAGACGTGTGAGTACAGTCCGTCATTAATCCAGACGATACCTGCTTCGACTGACTTGGCTATCTCTTCACCGCGCGAAGGCTGCCCTGTCCAAATCGATGCAGCCAATCCCAAATCTGAAGCATTGGCCATTGCTACGGCCTCTTCAACGGTGTCAAATACGGTGACAGGAAGGATAGGCCCGAAAATCTCTTCATTCGCCAGCATCATGCTTGCGTTTACACCGGTGATAATTGCCGGCTCGAAAAAGTACCCGCCCAGGTCGGTGCGTGACTTTCCGCCGCATAGAAGCTTTGCGCCCTTTGCAAGAGCGTCGTTAACCACAAGTTCAAAACGCTTCATCTGTGATTCGTCTATGATCGGACCAACGTCAGTCAACGGCGACATTCCGTCACCAAGACGCAGCTTCTTTGTCGCTTCGAGAATCTGCGTCAATACAGGCTTGGCAATTGCTCGTTGCAGATAGAGTCTGTCGATTGAGGCACAGGCCTGGCCCGCATTAGTGAATGCGCACCACGTCAGCGCTCCTGCTATCTTTGTCGGGTCCGAATCATCCAGAACAATGGCGGGATGTTTTCCACCCAGTTCCAGCGTCACAGGAATAAGCTTGCGCGCAGCGATTTCCATGATCGCTTTGCCGCCCTGAACAGACCCTGTGAAAATGACTCGATTGACTCCTGAGAGAATCAGTTCCTCGGCTTCCTCCTTGTCACCTTGCACCAGACCGACCAGGTCCGGCGGAAAACCGGCCCGCACCAAGAGGCTGACGATGGAGGCCGCCACCAATGGACAGCGCGGTGACGGTTTTAAGACAACGGCGTTGCCAGCTACCAGTGCCATCAACATGGATGCTGCGGGGATTGAGAATGGATAGTTCCAGGGCGAGATAACTGCCACCACTCCTAGTGGCTCGTGGAGGTTGTAAGAGCGTTTGCCCGCGAAGAAAATGGGATTAAGCTCCGTCTTGTGTTTACCTCCCAACAACTTCGGGGCTTTCCGCTTGAGCCAGGTGCAAGTTTCAAGAATTCCGAACACATCGGAAATGAGCGCTTCGCCAAACGGCTTCCCACACTCGCGAGTGATCTGCGCGGCAATGGCTTCGCGTTCGTTCATCAGCAGTTTGCGAAACTGTTCAACGTTTTCCAGACGCTTTCGCACCGGAACGTTCTTCCAAGTCTCAAATGCTACCCGAGCCTTCGCCGTCGTTCTTCGAATGTCTTCTTTGCCTGATATGGACACTTCGCCGAGTACCT
This sequence comes from Candidatus Obscuribacterales bacterium, assembly GCA_019752635.1. Lineage (GTDB taxonomy): Bacteria > Cyanobacteriota > Vampirovibrionia > Obscuribacterales > Obscuribacteraceae > JAKFUT01. Next base: position 22,574 of record JAIELX010000030.1, read on the forward strand.
GCCGTGTAGCAGGATTGCGAGAAACTATTGTACGTAGCGCGGAAGTTCCTACCATGTTTCTATCCTTCGAAGGAGAGTCAATCAATACCAAGGGTGTCAGGTTGTTGCTTCTAGTTCCACAAGTTTAACTCGAATTATGCTCGTCTCCGGTGGACTCTGATCAGACGCTATCGCCGGACGCGCTTTTCCCTGTTGCCGCGGCGGCACTGACCCTGTTGTAAGCCCAGAGATATGTTATTAGCATAATGAAGTCGCAAACGGCAAATGGCTGCCACATCCATGGCAAAGTTCCCAGATACCAGTAGGCGCAGGTCACACCGCAGTATGCGATTTTGAGAAGGATGCCGTAAGGAATCAAAATCCGATTCTCAACAGGCTTGCGTGCAATTGCCAGAAACATAACGGCGAAAATGAGGAGTAGCGCCGCGGGGAACGAAACATAACCCAAATGATTCGGCGGCGGCACTTTGAAAAATTCGAAAACGAAGGTCGGCGCGAAGATGAAGACTATTCCCAGTGCGCCGTCATACGCCGCGGAGAGGTAGAAAATTGCTCTGATAAGAGTGATGTTCATCTGATGTTTCTCTCGCGCGTGCCTGCACGGCGGAGCGCATGTACTTCCGAAAGCTCGCTCGCCGTTCACGGGTGGCCCTTTCATTATAGAGCTTTTCGCCTAGCTCGCGAAATCCTGAGCGGAGCTGTTCTACGCTCATGTTTGAAGGCTTGAAGTTAACATCGAACAAACTGCATTTGTCCCAGTTATCAGCGTCGAGCAAACGGTCTTCGTTCTTTAGACGCTCATAGAGCGGCGTACCTGGAAACGGCGTTTGAACGGTTATTTGTACGTCGAACAGCTCCAGATAGTCGACAAAGTCAAGCACCCGGTCGAAAACTTCCGGACTTTGTCCATCTAAACCTATAATGAATGCCCCAATCACGCGAATACCGTGTGCTTGAATACGTCGCACCGATTCCTTGTAGGTCGGCCAGATTGAGCGTTTCCAGTTTCGCTTCAGCTCCAGTCCATCCATGCCTTGAACCACTGGACTTTCCAGACCGACCAGCACTTGCCGACATCCGCTTGCTTGCATCAATTTGAGAATATCCGCGTCCTGTCCGACGCTAATGTCGGTTTCCAGAAACCAGCGGGTCTGGCGTTTTCTCATTTGGGGCAAGAGCTCTCGCCAATAGCTGCGGTCGGTCATACCGTTGTCATCAGCAAACTCGATAAAGGGGCGGTCCCAAATCGACTGCACACGGTCAATTTCCGCGAGCACCATCGAAACTGGTTTTTGGCGATACTTTTTGCTCAATAAAACTGATGCGGCGCAGAACTCGCACCGGTGCGGGCAGCCGCGACTTGTTTGTATAGTGATGCGATTGTACTTGTCCGGTTCGAGCAAATCAAAAGCTGGAATCGGTGAATGCTTCAAATCGAAATCGTTGAACCTGTTGCCGTAGAATTTCTTCAGTTGGCGCTTTTCCGCATCTTGAAGGATTTGAGGCCAAATCGGTTCCGCTTCTCCAATTGCGACAGCGGTACAATATCGCGCGGTTTCCTCGGGCAAGCAGGTGGCATGGGGACCGCCAATTACACAAGGGATTCCTTGCGAGATGTACCATTTTGATAGTTCGTACGCCTCGGAAATTTGTGCTGAATAGCTGGAAATTGCAACCAGGTCGAACGTTTCCCTTGGCGGTCCACAGGTTTTGAGGTCCGGAATTTCGACATAACTTACCTGATGCCTGGCCGGCGTCAGTGCGGCAATGGTAAGCATTGCCAGGCTTGGGAGCGAAGCGATTGCTGTTCCTCGTTCGATCAATCCGGGCAGATTCAAGCCGAAGGCCTTTAGGTCTGCATCGCAAACGCGAATGCCGCTCATTGCGATAAGTCCGATTCTCATAGTATATCCACCAGCAATAAAATCGATGCCGCGAGCAAGCTGCCCACGGGGATGAAGAAGGCGTGGCGCATGGAGTTATTCCAGGCGGAGAGGTAACAAATCAGAGGCATTGTGAACAATGCCACCACAAAAAGGATTGAAGGCGCGGTGCGTTCAGGCAGTTTAAGGTAGTTCACCGTGAACACAAAAGCGAAGTTGATGAACGCCAGACCGAAGAATGAAATGTGTCCCAAGCGCATCAACCGCCGGCGCCACGAGGTGTAGCCCCCGAACCAATCTTCCCTGTGGAAGAACAGACCTTGTACGGCTCCGCCGACGAAGCCGGTAAAGATTGCTATCCATGCAGCTTGTAGATTGAGGCGCAACATACATTACCTCCTACCCCTGAGTTCGAGCATATCAAACGGGCTTTCGGGGCAATGTTGCACCCGTACACTTAATAAAGCACTTGTAGGACCCCGAAAAAAAACCGGGCGTCTTGCGACGCCCGGTCATTATTGCGACGATTAGAAGCTTATTTGCGCTTCTTAGCAGTCTTCTTAGCTGGAGCCGCCTTCTTGACAGGCTTCGCGGCTGCTTTCTTAGCAGCAGGCTTAGCGGCTGACTTCTTAGTGTCTTTGCCTTCGGCCTTAGGTGCTGCGGGAAGCTTTGCGCGTCCGTCAACGATGTTCTTCAGCTCTTGTCCTGCGCGGAATGCGGGAACTTTAGCAGCAGCGATCGTTAGCTTTTGTCTGGGGTTCTGCGGATTTACTCCGGAACGTGCCTTACGATTTCTGCGCTCGAAGGTGCCGAATCCTACCAACATGACGCGCTCACCTTTAGAAAGTGTGCCAGTGATGGTATGCAGGATTGCGTTAACCGCATCGTGCGTTTGTTGTTTGGTCTGCCCAGTAATACCTGCTACGGCATCGACTAGTTCTGCTCTATTCATCGAGGTCCCCCCTCACCAATCCTATCCAAC
>JAIELX010000102.1 GCA_019752635.1 Candidatus Obscuribacterales bacterium
ACGTTTTATCGGTCATGGGGCGAGCTCCTTTTCTAGTGTTTAGCTCGGGCCTTTGACACAAATTATTTTACAGTCTCTCTTATCGGGGAAATTATTCAAAGAACTGATCATTCTCACTTTGAATGCTACGCAATTTTTCGCCTTCGAACTGAAATTGAAGTCCAAAAAACTTTATCTCATCTTCCTTCTGTACTACTGGGACTTCCTTCATGAATGGAGTTCTCGTTTGCACACTCTCCACGGTCTTCAGAAACTGACTCTTCGTAGAACTTTCGGACTGCACAATGAGAATATCTCTGAGCAACTTTTGCTGTTGCCACGCGGCAGAAACGACGCGCTCCCTTTGGAAATGCGCACTTTCAGATTCATACCAGCAAAGAGCAAAGTAACATGCCAAAGCAAAAGACAAACCGCATACGGCGCACATTATTATGGTGGATTTATTCATCTTTCCCGTTTGTCTCTTTTCTCTGTCTCAGTTTCGAAAGACATTCATGCCTGCATCTGTTATGTCTTGCATAACACCCTTGCAATCTTTCCCCGCGCCAAGCCACCCATACTTGGTCGGTCCTTGCTTTTGAAGTTCGCGTGCCCGAGCTAACATCTTATCGTAGTCGGCATTCTTCAAATAGTCAGTCATCAGCGCAGGAAAAGGGGCGTCTGTCAACTTGCGATAAAGGGGATTAGAATGTTCCTGTGTAAGTCTCTTCATAAGGCGTTGAATTTCGCTCACGGGAATGTGCCCCTCGTCATTCGTCTTGGCACGCCCCCATCCTTCCGCAATCTTAAGGACACCGTTGTCTGGATTGCGTCGGTCAAATCGTCCATACTCAATAAGAGTAACGGCCCCTTTGTTATTCGAGATGAGGAGTATGTCATGCCCAAGTGGCACTTTAGCGCCTGTCCCTGGGATGTTTATCCAAGCAAAAACGTGTGCGTGAATCGCATCTAACCCCAATGGGTCAACCAAATTCGCAGGATCATTTCCAACATAACCGTATAAATTCAGGTCCCCTGCAAGATAACCAATTGGGTCCGGCTGCAGAAACCGTCCAATGCCAGGCGCATACTGCCTAGACTTGTAATTGTACTGCTTGATCTCAGCGTCATACCTCTGTCCAGTGAAACCGAATACAGTGCCAGACAAACTTGGAGTTTCTCCAAATGGCGAATACTGGCACTTACTCAGAACAGCGCCCGAGCTACCTGTCTGTGCCACTGTAGAACCCAATCTATCTTGATGGAGATAGGTTGTTACTGGTGTTCCTGATGGATCTGCTATCTGAACGAGTATCTCATCAAGCCCCGCACCAGGAATGTAGCGATTGACTAGGCTACCGCCGGAATTGTACTCAGCTATCAATTGCACGCCATCGTACAGGAAGCCGGACTTTGTTGAATCAACCTCTTTCTGCGCTTGTCGGTTCAGAGGATCATTCCAATAGTTATTGGTTGTGCCACCACTGACAATTTGCGTGACGCGATTGATCACATCAAAAGCGGCAGACGTGAACGGTCCGGAAGTTAGATTACCGTTGTCGTCGTAGCTACAAGCATTTCCAGCAACAGCTGGGTACTGATTGAGATTGTTTGCCGGGGCATAGTTTGTGAGTGCCAGCGCGGTTGGTTTCCAAAGAAATTCAACATCGCTAACATCTTGTGCCGTAACTTGGTGCACATTGTTGAAAGAGTAGGCAAAGGTGACGGAACTGCCAACAAAAGCGTGTTCCAGCGAAGTTAAATCATTGTTGACAGCGAAGGCGTAGGTGGCAGAGCAGCCGTTTATGTAACTAAGACCCACCCTTCGCGACAAGTTGTCGTAGGAGATTTGAATTGCCGCAGGATCCTCGGAATCAACAGTATCGAGCTTGATGTCTGTCAGGCGGTTCAACTCGTCGAAAATGTAGAACGCGAAATACCCATCCGGCCAAATGAGCTTCACGCGGTTGCCGTTTTTATCGAGTTGATATGAGACTTCCCGATAGGCAGGCGGATCTTCGCCCGTGGGGCTGCTCTGCGAAATCAGGCGCCCTGCTGTGTCATATCCGAAGCTAAACAATCCGGATGAAGGATCACCCTCCACAGCCGACGTGCTAACGCTCAAAAGTCGGTCTGTGAGGTCATATGCCATGGTCTGCATGGGGAGGGCACCGGGATCTCGCGTAGCGAGTCGCGTTAAGACATCGAATGTGTTTGTGATGCTGTCGCCTTTGCGCGTGAGCATTGTAAGCACCTGGCTATTGCGGTTGTAGCCAAATTGCTCAAAGGCAGCATCCGGATAGATCCGCTTGCTGAGGCGGTCAAACCCATCGAACTCCATTTCGGTGGTGTTGTTGCGGGCATCAGTGATGGTGGCAAGGTTTCCGTTTTCTGTGAACGTCCGCGCCTCTGAAGTTTCGCCCATCGGGTCGATGACTGTGATTATCCTTCCCACTGGATCATGGGCAAATTGCCATTTTCTGCCCTCTGCGTCGGTCCTTGAAACCAAACGGCCCAGCTGGTCATGAAGGAAATTGAGTTCATTATCGGCCGGATCTGAAATTGTCACCAAATCGCCGATAACGTTGAATTGCTGAGTCCATTCTTGAAATTCTTCTTCAGCTATTTTTCGTTTGATAGTTATCAATTCACCATTTTCGTTGTAGAACCATTGAGTCTCTATTGAGGCGGTATCGATGCGCTTGGTCAATCGGCGCTCCGCGTCAAACTCAAAGGTGGTCTCATGTCCGCGAGGGTCGGTTACGCTGTTCACATCGCCGGCAGCGGTATGACCAAGCAAAACAGCAATATCTTCTCCATCAGGGTCTCGATGAGTTTCAAGCAAAACCTCTGAAAATTCATCGTACACAAAACTATCGACAAGAAAAGTAGGCGGCGCAGGATCCGGTGGCTGCGTTACCTTTTCACTACGAGTAAGCACCTGCCCACGCGCGTTCCAATTGTATACAATTTGCGGAGTCATGCCGTCGATCACGGGGCGGGTTATCGTCAGCAACGTGCCCTGCCCGGCTCCGGGCACGCCATCGTAACCAAATGTCGTTGCGTTTCCCTCGCCGTCCCTCGCCAAGGACACCTTGTTCCAATCGTTTGCATACTCAAATTCAATAACAATGTCTGAGAGCGAGCTCCCGGGCTTTGTCTTAGACGTAATCGAAGTAACGTTGTTGTTTGGATCAAGGACCAATTCGGTGGAGTTGCCCTCGGGAAAAGTGACTTTCGTCTGCCTGTTTAAGCCATCCCTCTCGTAGATTGTTTTTTGTCCGAGTTCGTTGATTTCGCTCAGGAGCGAACCCAGCGCATTGAAGTACAGGATCTGGCTGTATCCATCCGGATCAACAACTTCCGCGCGAGAACCAGCGAAATAGAAGTTTGAAGTGCCTCTGTCCGAAGGAATTTGGCTCGTGATTCTTCCCAGCGAGTCGTACTCATTGGTTATGAACGCATCCGTCGGATTTGCCGGCAAGAACAGCTCCGTTAGTAGCCCGGGAGAAGAATAGTCGTAAGAGATTGTGTTGGTTTCCGCGTCAGTGAAGGCGGTCAAGTTTCCGGAGCCATCAACGGTGAACGTTACATCTCGAGTTCCGTCGGTGACGCTCTCAAGTCTTCCGCTGAGAGCATACGCAAGCGTTAGCGTTCTCGTCAGCCCATTCGTGATGGTTTCTATGCGCCCATCACCGTCATAACCGTAGGTAACGGTGACTCCAGCCGGGTCTACATAGGTCGCTAGCTTTCCTTCCGCGTTGAAGTTCCAAGTCAAAAACTGTGGAGAGCGCAGGCTGAATGTACCGTTTTCATTATCAATGAGCCTGTCTGCATAGCCAGGCGGCGGATTATAGGGCGCCGGCTCCATGCTATCCAACTGCTTGGGAAGTTTGATGTAAGTTCTTGTATCTTCGCCATCGTTCACCACAACAGCGTTGTTGGTTAGCTTATCCATCAACCACATGGTGCTCATTGAAGCGATAAGAAAGTCCACGAGCGAGCTGTTCGGCAAATCAGTAATCTGCAACATGACGTAGCAGTGGGCAATAACAGCCGCAGCTTCCTTCGGAGACGTAGCACCGCAGCCTCTGAGTCCGTCGGAGCCGACAGCAAGATTGGTTTCGAAATTGTGCGTCCAACCAAGACCGAGGGGACCGTCGGTCAAGCAATCGCCCGAATTGTAGCGCCGAGAGAAGGAAAGAGAATAAGGAAAGTTGCCACTACCTACGGTTATGTCCTTTCTGTCATATACGAAGTGACCCGAGAAAAGCGAAACTGGATCTCCCCCACGGGGAGCCCGACCGGGTCCGTTATCTCCAGTTTTGGGGCTGCCTGCGCTTTTGCCAGCTTGTGCATTGGTTTGGGCGCGAGTGGCGGGCTTCGACGATGATCCTCCGTTCCCGACCGGCCCCTTAAGCAGAACCTTACCGTGCTGCCATAAATTCTTGTTCGGCGGATCCGGATAGGGGTCCGAAGAATCAGGAATGAAAGTTGCGCCTGGCGTAAGTGTGCGCTTCTCAATTTTAATGTTTGGACAGTCTGGTGCGCCCCATGGAAGTTCTTCTATTCTTACGGGGTTTTTCGCATTGCAGATTCCGCCGCCTGTCTTGCGCGTAGTCAGATTGTTAGCAGTGCACGTCGGAAGAGGAAAGAAAGGACCGTTGTAACTGGCGAAGTGTGTCTGAACCATGTCGTAGTTGCAGAAAACTGGACGAGCAGCTCTGGCTCGTACCATTGGCGCAGTCAGCTGACCTTGAGTGAATCCATAAACAACACCAGCGTCTGTTATCTCAAACCATCCGCCGCCCTCAAAGTCATCGATTGCAGTGGCGCCGTCCTCATGAACGATAATTCGGCTGCCGAAGTCGGTTACCTGATCTTTGAAGATTTCTTTGTAATCATCCCAACTTGGGTCTAGCGCGGCACTTACCGTAGTCCAATTTGTGGCTGTCACATCCCATATCTTTTGGGTGGCTGCAGTGCGCAAGATTTGCATCGCGCTTATGCCCGCAACCGGTAGCATTTGCTGAATTACTCCAGCCTCGAGGCCATTACCAAGCAATTCGGTCGCCGTAATGATTCTCTGCTCAATGGCAGTATCGCCCTCTCTGCTCACGACATCAAAAGCCGCAGCGACCACGTCAAAGTAAGGCGCGGCCTCGGTATCGCTGTATCCTACAATTCCGGCCGCGTGATACCAAAAATGCTGGCAGGTACCAAGCTGATCATAGATTGCCTCGATCAGATCCCCCTGAATCCTGCGCATGAACCAAAAGACGGAAAGAGCTTCACCTAACACATCTTCGTCATCATCAGCGCCGCCTGATGCAATATTCTGCAAAAGGGTCTGTCTGTGATAATCAGTCATGGAGGATGAACAAGGTCCCCAGGCGTTTGCAATCAGGTAGGTGCCTCCAGCTACCACCATCTGCGTCCAATTTTCATCCATAGCGTCATCGGCAAATGGATGGACCACGGAGAAGTTGATTTCATACGGATCGCCCGGAGTGAGCGCCGTGGTACCAGTTGCTAAGGCCGCTCCATCAAGACTCAAGACGCCCTGATTCGAACCGTTGAAAGTAAGAGTCAGTCGACGTCCATAAATCTCATCCGCGAACAAGACTTCCGCAATTGTATCGAAGATTACTTCCAGTGTGGCTCTGAAGGAGGTCGGAATCGTGTCTTCCCAGTCGACCGGCTCAGTCCCGGGCATCTGATAAGGAAGACTTGTCTGACGCACAGGAGAGCCAGCCAATGGAACTGTAGTTCTGCCACCAATTGCGCCGGCCAAATTTGCGGCGAAGGCTGTCGTTTTAATTTCGTCGAAAAGGTCAGCAGAGTATGTATCAAATTCTCCTTCCACGCCTGACACATTGAACCCTTCGATGAAACCAGTACCTGGAGTTGCCCCCGTAAGGGCGACAGTCTCCAGCGCTTCCAGATCAAAGCCGATAGCGGCGCCCACATTAACACTGCCTGTGATGTATGAATACGTCTTGAAGCTTGGATCGAAGACGTATTCAACTTCATCAATTTCGACCTTCACCCAAACATGCTCAATGTCGACGTGAACAAGGTCGCCTCCGTCATACAGACACTCGAAAGGGATCTGCGATGCAGCAAGTATATTTTCCGTAGTAGTACCGACGGTTGAGTCGTCAGTTCCGAGCAACTGTTCGATTTGCGCCTTGTTGAGTCGAATTGCTCCATAGAGAAATCCGGCTGTATACCCCGACTCCAGCAGCAGCTGAACCATCAACGCCGATTGATCAATGGCCCCTGCTACTCGGTCCAGCAGTGCCCCGAAACTGCCTTTATTCGAGCCCCAGCAAGGGAGAAAGTTGACATTGGAATAGACCCACTCATAGATGAGGTCCACATCGTGCTTCAACGCCCTGGCTAGCTCAACGATTGACGGCGGGGCAGGCACGCCAGCAAAGAATGCGCGGGTTGCCGACTCCGTGTTTCGAGAAAACGTCCGACCTAGCGATCTGACTTCTCCAGGTCTAGTGCGAGGTCGATTCGGGTCTCTTCTCCAAGCCCGCGAATTGATTTTTCTTGATCTCGGTTGCGGTTTCGACATTGCTGAATTCCTGTAATCATGCTGAAAATGATTGTCGCCGACGGGAATAGTTTTACCGAGCGCCCGGTTCAGAACTACTCTTCAGTCCACAACACTGTAAAACTTGGAGTACTGGTTCCCACTGCGTACGCCCCGTTAAAGTTGACGGCGAGGTATTCGCCCGTTCCACGAAGCGTTATTGCCATTCCGGTTAGTTTGTAATCTAACAAAAGAACATCGGCATCGCTCGTAAAGTTGGATGCGGTGAGCGTTGCGACGTAGCGGCTATCCATGGTGCCTATAGACGTGGCAAGCGTTGTCGGGTTTGCTGTGTAGTGTTTGATGGTTGCGGTGCCAGCGGGCGTAGGCGTACCCGATGGTCCGGCATCAAGCGGCACATTGGTAGCTGTAGAACTGGTGCCACCAGAATAGTTCGTACCGGACGTGTTGCGTTTTATGAGATACCATCGTTGAATTCCAGGTCCAGTAGTATTCTGAGACTCGACTCTAATCTGCAAAATGCGGACTGTTTTCGACGATGATCCTTGAATCACCAACACATCGGTGGCGGATGTTGCTTGAGTAAAGACACCAGTGCAAGCCATATATGTGTTCTTAGTGGTCTCCGGTGCTATACTTACTGTGCCGCCGCCTCCGCCACCCCCACGTATGTAAACATCAAGCGCATTGGAGTCGGCGTTTACCGAGGAGACTGTCACCGACTGCGCTGTCGTGGCACCTTTGGCGATACCACGTAATTGCATGTTCCCATAAGAACTCATAGCATGTCCCCCCCCCACAAATCCGCTCTACAACTACGTCTCATCGAATCCAGCGGTATTTACCGTCAACTCAAGCACCCCGCTGGTGGGGAGCAAGACCATACTGCCCGCACTACTTCCATCGGCAAAATTGAACATCTCGGATCCGTCGCAATCCAACGTTGCCTCCCCGGAGAGAACCTTAAACTTCATCATGTTGCCCTCTCCGATATCCAGGCAGGGCGCCATGCTGACGGTGATGGTACCCCCCGATATGAGGTAATAGGTGCCGGCGTCCTCCGCCGTGAAGTTGCTGTTCTGTTGGGAGAGCGTGAACCTCGGTGGACAACAGTCGCCGCCACCACCAGCGATTTCATAAGTCATTAATCGATTTCCCAAAGAATCAAAAGTATAGATGACCATGCTGTTATCGTCGTATTGAATTGACGTTATCCGCCCGCAGTTGTCATACCCGTATGTGGCGCTCGCCATCTGTATTTGCACCGCTCCCTTTCTTGCTGAGAGTAACGACCATAGCCTGCAATTCACACCGTCTGCGGTGCGAGCACTTCGTGATCTTCCTCAGGAACTAACCGCGAACTCAGACTTTAACGATTGAAGGCCTGTGATGCACAGCAAGCGCAAATGGAGGTCGGTCACGACCTCTCTTCCCCTCCACGTCGCTCGAACGCTTGGTTGAGGATGTGTTCATCACAATCTGCTAAAGAAGCCACGTCTGCCCCAAGGCGTTCATGCTACGTTTAGGTGTCCATAGATTATCATGTTCAAAGTTATATGCAACAGATCGCCAAAAGAATTCCCGTCGATCGTTTCCAGAAAAAGTATCAGCATTTAGAGAAAGCTTCAGGAAAGAATCCTGGGCGTTCGTTATCGAGGTGCCAGGCCGTCGACATCCCCTTCATGTGACTCTACGGTGACCTTGGTCATCTTTACGCTTGCCGATATCGCAAGCGATAATGAAGCTGTAGGAAACATTAAGCGTGCACCACAAGTGGTGGTGCGCACGCATTTAATTGTTCTTGAAGTCCGGCGGTTCGTCGGAGGATAGTTTCGCGATTTTAGTATGCAGGAGGTGCCGTATGGTCAGGTTGGTAAAGGGTGATCGAAAAACTCGCACACCCTCGCGCGCGGCTTACACAGCGCTGCTGTCTCTGACGGTGGCTGCCAGTGTAGCACCGGTTTTCGCGCAAGGTAAATCAATGGCGGAAAGCAACTCACCGGTGGCACGATTCCTCGCCGAAACAGAACCGTTTAGCCATAAATCATTGTTGGAGGCAATAGGAAGATTCTCTCAGAAAGGGTCGGGTGAACTGCTCGCCTTTAACTCTGAACGCAAGCCCATTGGCACCTGCATTCTGCAACATACGGACGTTGATGCAAAAGTCTCAGGATACCTGGCGCGCGTCACTGTTACGCAAAAATTTCACAATGCCAACAAAGAAAAAATCGAAGCACTCTACACCTTTCCGCTGCCGGACAATGCCGCAGTCGATGACATGACCATGAAAATTGGCGATCGCATTGTGAAAGGATCGATTGAAGAGAAGGACAAAGCCGCAGAGATCTACCAGGAAGCGGCGCAACAGGGCTATACGGCGGCACTGCTGAATCAAGTAAGACCTAACATCTTTTCGCAATCAGTGGCGAACATCGAACCCAATGCCGATGTGGATGTCGTTATTAGCTATACGCAAGTATTACCATTCGAAAATGGATCGTATGCATTTATCTTCCCCACAGTGGTCGGTGAAAGGTTCACACCGGGAAGCACTGCTGTGGCAGGAGTACACAGCTTGAATCCACCGGTAAAGAACCGATCAGGGCACGACATCTCAATGCGAGTTGCAATTGACGGAGGCGTTCCTATAGGCAATGTCTCATCCTGGTTGCATGACATCGATGTTGCCAATTTGACAGGGTCGTCTTCGGTAGTGACTTTGAAACAGAAAAATGACATTCCCAATCGCGACTTCGTGCTTACGTGGAACGCGGCCGGTGGTGATGTTAGAAGCGGATATCTCACTCACAAGAACGGTAACCACGGCTATCTAACGATGATGCTCATGCCACCGAAGAAGGTGACAAGAGAGGAAATCGCACCACGCGAAATGATCTTCCTCATGGATTGCTCCGGCTCCATGGGCGGCGCACCTATCGAAAAGTCCAAAGAAACAATGCATTATGTTCTGGACCAGCTTGGTCCCCGAGACAGCTTCCTCCAAATCATCACATTCAACGATGGCTGGACCGAGTTATTCAAGAAACCGCAGCCGGTTACTGAGGCGATGAAAGCGAAGGCGCACAAATTCATTACTGGTCTGCAAGCAAACGGTGGCACCTACATGGTCGAGCCGATCAAGAAGGCTTGCGCCATTCCTGCCGACCGTAACCGGCTGCGCATAGTCACTTTCATGACTGACGGTTACGTAGGGAACGATATGGAAGTCATAGATCTGGTGAAAAGTTTGCGAAAAACTTCGCGCTGGTTTCCCTTCGGAGTCGGTAACAGCGTCAACAGATTCCTCATCAATAATGTTGCCGATGCCGGTGGCGGCGAAGCAGAGACCGTATTGCTTTCGGAGTCCGGAGCGAAGGCCGCAAAAGATTTCTATGGACGCATTTCCAGCCCTGTTCTCACCGACGTGAAAGTCCAATTTGAGGGACTCGATGTAAACGAAATCTACCCCGGCGCAGTCTCTGATGTATGGGCACAAAAGCCCCTCTATTTCGAAGCACGCTACCGCACCGCAGGCAAGGGAAAAGTCATCCTTTCGGGCATGCAGAGCGGCAAGCCGTACAAGCAGGTGATGGATATTACTCTGCCGAACCGCGATATCAATAACTCCTGCATCGCGCAGCAGTGGGCACGAGCACGCGTTGACGACCTGATGCATCAAGACTGGATGGGAATACAAAACGGTCACCCCAAACCGGAAATCAAGAAAGAAATTATCGATACTGCGCTGGCACACCACATCATGACTCAGTTTACGTCATTCGTCGCAGTAGATCGCTCACGCAAGACCACTGAAGATAAAGCGCGAGAAGTGGAAGTGCCGGTAGAACCTGTTAACGGACGGACCACCGCAAATCAACAAACAACACCGATCGCGCAAAATGCATCGAGCCCAGCAGCGGCTTTCACTGCGGGTGGTCCAGCAACCTCGCTGGTGAACAACCTACTTGCGAGTTCACGTGATGCCAATCTCTTTAGCGGTGGGGGCTCATTTGATTCCAGCAGTTCAGCATCGTTCAATGGCGTCCAATCCGCCGGACCGGATGCATTCGACAGCACCGCCGCTACCGGCAGTACGAACAATTTCACCGGGTCGCAAACAATGCAGGGTGCCACATCCGCCCCCGCATTAATGGGCGCCTCGAACGGTTGTATTGGTCCACAAGGTTCGGATGCAACAGTCATCTCGGGCGTAAATACTGCCGCTACCGTGAGAGAAAATAATCTTGCCAATCTAGAAGCACTCCTTAGCATGGCTGCCAATATTGCCGACGTCCTTACGTATGCAATAGGAGTCGTCTTGCTCGGTCGCGGTGCGTTCCTCGCCAAAAATCGGATCCGGAACTTAGTTCTAGGTGGGGTATGGCTTGCCGGGTGCATGGTTCTACCCGCAGTGCCGGTGCTTCTGATGCCCCTGGTCTACTTCGCTATCGTCTGCGCGGCTATAAATCGCGCATGGAAAAACCGGCGCGACCAGTCGGTTAGATTCAAATACGACCACAATACCGAAGTGAAGGCGGCTGTAGACACGCAAGGCTCAGAAACAAGTGCGATCAAGGAAGCACCAGTGTCGAAGTAAACTCGAGCAGTGATGTCATGGTAGTAAAGGTGCCTCTTTTCATTAATGGAAAGGGGCACTGTCCATTGCGCCATCGCCCGAGGAAGGACTAGGCGGGCAGGCGAGCGATCGAGGGAAGACCCGGTGGGGACGAGCATCCGGCGTCCCTGGCAAGATTTGACAGGTGCTCACCTAATACTCAATCGCCCGAAGCCCGGACCGCCTCCGCGTAGTAGAATGCGTAAATGAGCAACGACAAACAAGCTGACAACAAATCGAGTAACCCACTGCGCCGCTGGTTCTTCGACGGATTACGTTCTTCGGATCACAAATCTCGCGACCAGTCGCCGTGGTGGCGCGTCATGTGTTTGACCGGCGTCGATTATTTTTCAACGCTGGGATATCAGCCGGGAATAGCTTACGCCGCAGCGGGCATCCTCTCACCATTCGCGACACTGGTATTGGTTCTACTGACGCTTTTCGGCGCTTTCCCCGTGTACCGAGTGGTGGCAAAGAAGAGCCCTCACGGCCAGGGAAGCATATCCATGCTCGCAAGACTATTGCCTGGTTGGACCGGTAAAACGCTGGTATTGATACTCCTTGGATTTGCGGCCACGGATTTCATAATAACCATAACGTTGTCAGCAGCAGACGCCACGGCTCATATTGTGCAGAATCCATTCGTCATTCAAACAGGAATTGCCTTTCTGCAAGATCGTATCGCCGTCACCCTCGTCCTGCTAAGCATTCTCGGCGCAATCTTCCTGGCTGGATTCAAGGAAGCCATTAGCGTTTCAGTCACCCTGACGGTGCTATACCTTGTGGTAAACGCCGTAGCCCTTTTTGCCGGAGTGCGCGAACTAATCGCAGACCCCTCGGCGTTCTCTCACTGGCAAGAAAAACTGATCGCACAATCACACGGAAACTGGCTTACGGTATTGGGCACTTCGCTTATTCTCTTCCCTAAACTAGCTCTGGGCATGTCCGGCTTCGAAACTGGCGTTGCTGTAATGCCGCTGGTCAAAGGAGAGCCGACAGATACCGAAGAACAGCCAACCGGGCGAATTCGCAACACCCGAAAGTTGTTATTATGCGCAGGACTGATCATGGGCGCCTTCTTAATGGTAAGCAGCGTCACAACGACCATGCTTATTCCGGACGCAGCATTCCAGCACGGCGGGCAGGCGGACGGCAGAGCGATTTCCTTCCTGGCGCATCGTTACCTGGGAGACGGGCTGGGCACCGTATACGACATCAGTTCCATTCTCATTTTATGGTTTGCCGGTGCTTCGGCTATGGCCGGACTACTTAACTTGGTTCCGCGATACCTTCCACGATACGGCATGGCTCCTGTCTGGGCAGCGGCCATGCGTCCTCTGGTCGTGTTCTTCACCGCCGTTGCTTTTGTAGTCACCATTATATTCAAGGCAGACGTCGATGCGCAGGCCGGTGCTTACGCTACGGGTGTTCTAGTCCTGATGACCTCTGCCGCGCTGGCTGTGACGCTTAACTACCTGAGGCATTCGGTCGGATTAACATTCGTCTACTTTTTGATCACTTGCGTTTTTGTCTACACATCCATAATGAACATGGTCGAGCGGCCGGAAGGTCTGCATATTGCAGCGTTATTCATCCTGGCCATTTTGATAAGCTCGTTGATTTCTCGCGCCATTCGCTCACTTGAACTACGTGTTAATAGAATAGAGTTTGACCGGGGAGCAGAGGAATTTATCGCGGAGGTCGCGATCAAAGGAACAGCCGTCGACCTGCTGTCTCACAGACCACATACGGCGAGTTATGCCGAGAAGGAAGAACACACCAGAATATTACATCGGTTGAACAAAAACGAAGCTGATTTCATTTTTCTTGAAGTTATAGTGAAGGATGCATCCGAATTTATCGACGACAAACTTGAGGTTCAGGGAATAGTGGTCGACGGATACAAGGTGTTGCGCTGCGAGGCTCCCGCAGCACCAAACGCCATTGCTGCAATTCTAATGGCCGTACGCGATCGCACCGGGAAAATTCCGCATGCTTATTTTGGCTGGACGGAAGGAAATCCGCTCGGGTACGTGTTCAAATACATATTTCTCGGCGAGGGTGAAACCGCCCCGGTAACACGAGAGATTCTTCGCGAACTCGAGCCCGATCCAGTCAAACGCCCTCGCATTCACGTAGCTTAGACCAACCGTACATTGGGCGAAGCTGCGCAAGCCATCAGAGCGGGGAGCCCCGCAGCCCGCTTCTAACGTCATATCGCAACGCTCCTCGGAACTAAGGTCGCGGATCGGGCGCGACGCCGGTCCGATCCGGAATGATTTCATCGCGAAGCAATGGTAGAAGCATAATTTTTGCCCCTGAGGGAGTCAGGTGATTATCGTCACGGTAGAGCACGTGCCCTCCGGCGCGCACCACATAACTCCTTTTGCGTGAATCGAGAAATCGAGGACGCGGGTCAATTATCCTGGCGCCGGCAGCCTTTAGCTCGGCAATTCGATCAGGATGGGTAATCTGCTGCGGTCTGCTTGCGACAGGTGTGCCACCATGTGCAGCGAAGTAACTCTCAGGGAAATTCGATGCAATCGCGCGAGGCACATCGATCGAATATGTGGGCACATCGAGAACGACCCAAGTACGAATTCGGCAATTTGATAGACGGCGCACCGTATCACATAGCGAGGGAAGAAAGTTAGACGCTCCGCCGCCGGAAAGACTGTAGCCATCCCACCAGCAACTAAGAACTACATCCTCAATTCCTTGCCGACGTATGTAGTCAAACACGGCATCATTAAAAGCCTTCTGTTCCTCTTTCTTCGGCTCTCTGTCAGAGCACCAGTTTAACACGGGAGCCACCCCGGAATGCGTTGCCGCAAGGCCGGATATTCCGTTCTCCTTCAGCAGCGTATCCACCGCCGGTAGTATCGCCATTGCATGGCTATCGCCCCACACCAAAACACGCGGCGACAGCTCCTCGCTCAGTTCTCCAATAGACGTTACTTTGTCTTCCGAAACATCTTGAGCAGTCAATTCATTGATAATACCGATTTGATTTCGCGCTCCAATTATCTGCAGCGCGCGAGCAGAAAGTCGGTGCGGAAAGCCTGACGTAATATAGAGCGCCAAACCGCATACAATCAAAGCAGCCACTGCCGCACCAGAAGCGATGAACATCTCCCGTTCCCCAGCGGCCAAGCGCCTAAGGCGAAACGGCTGCTCGACTAACTTCCACGAGACTAAACCACACAGAAGCGAAGCAAAAAGCATTGAGACGCGCGCACTGAAATCCGGCACCACTCCCATCAAACTGTATTTACCAAAGGCCATCCAAGGCCAGTGCCACAGATAAAGCGAATAAGACATCAACCCTAGCAATCGTATTGGAAACACTGAGAGTAGGGCGCCGCAGATAGTCCGCCGCGCGTTGCTCCAGATGAATAGCCCCGTTCCTCCACAGATCCAAAAGGCGCCGCCAAAGTCGTTAAAATCGCACAGAAGCAAGCCGGCAATGATGAGGCAAACACCACAAAGCGAAAGGCATTCCTGCCAAAGCCTCATCCGCAAAGGCACAGCCGGCACGAAAATAATCAAAGCTCCGCACAGAAATTCCCACAAACGAGAAGGTAACCCGTAAAAGGCCAACGTCGGGAAACTCCAATCCCCAAAGAGTCGGATGCAGGCACTCATAGCAATCAGCATCAACAAAGTAGCAACTACTAGAGCTCGACGGCGCATCATTCCGAGACGAAAGAGTGGCACCAGAACCAAAGGCAATATCAGGTAGAACTGTTCCTCCAGGCTTAGCGACCACGTATGAAGTAGTGGCATTTCTTCCGCTGTGACCGAAAAATATTTTGTCTTCCACCAATAGAAAAAATTCGAGACACCAATACATTGCGCCAGGGCTGCGATCCCCAGCTCACTAAGCTCAGCGGGATACAGAATGACCCAGCCAGCGATCAACACTGTAAAAATGAGAACGACAGCAGCAGGCACAATGCGGCGCACTCGCCTTTCCAAAAACCCTCCAACAGTGAACGATCCTGTTTCCAGCGAGTTACATATGTTGCGCGAAATCAGATACCCGGAAATCACGAAGAAAATATCGACGCCCAAGTAGCCACCGTTGCAGCCTAATTGGAAATGGAAAAGTACTACTGCCATCACGGCAATCGCTCGCAAGCCGTCGATTTCCGGACGGTAATCGATCGGACGGTCGGATGCGACCGGCAGAGACTTCAAGAGCCAGAGCTGAACAGGATGAGGCATGAGCACATTGTAAGATCCAACATGCGCAACCACTCCTTAATGAGATAAGCATCAGGTCTCCTTGGATTCCGCGCAGCGAAGCGCCATTCAGCGACCAGAATGCCGCAGGAAGCATCGCTATTTATATGAGTGGGCGGTCGGTCCTGGACATCGCATTCAGTAACTGCGTGTGAGCAACCTTTACATTCTTGAGTCCCGGCATCTCGTCTTTGCGGCCTTCCTCGAGTTGAAGAAGCAACGTACCGACACTACCAGTGGTGTCGACGACGGAGACTTCATTGATGGAAGCAACCGATACCCACGACAGGCGGTTCTTGTCGAACGATGAACGCGGGTCCGCGCTTGGTACAAACCAGATGTTGATCACTCTGTAACTGGTTAAGACGTAAAAGTGAGTGCGTGCGCTTGCTTTTACAGCAGCGAAGAGTATGCCGGTGAACAGCAGCACCATCGATCCGAGCGCCGCCCCGATCCAGACGGGAGCCACAAAGGTCATGGCAATCGATGCACCAAGCATGCCAACGATGATAAGCGCGGACCTTCGCATCACATATGCGCCTATGTAAGCTGCGTCTTGCTCAAACACTGCTTCAATTTTTTCCTGCGGCTCTAGAATGGTGGTCACCACCGACGCCATAGTCGCAGCCGTAACACCCATTAAAAGAAGTATCCTCCCAGCAGAAGAGGACCGGCGGGAGTAACGACGACAGCAGGCTTATCGGCAGATCTGTAGACTTGACATTCATGCACCGCAGAGTACTGAATTGAGGCACCCTTTACGAGGATGGAATTGTAGTCTTCCTTGAAATCCGAAAACAAAGCAACCACCTGGCTTGGAGGAAACTTAAAACATGAAATCTGATACTTCTCCGGTGTCGACGGAGTGTCAGAGTCTACGTTGTCGAGCCACCAACTAAATCCAGCAATGCCACCCTGGCGGCACCGGAGCCGCCCGATGCACGGCTCCGGTTGTGCTGTTTTCAATAGCAAAGCGGCATTCTTAAATCGACGATAGCGTTGGCTGCAAAGAAAAACCATGCCTGCCGCCATCAAAACTCCCATCGGCTGCCCTCGCATCGCCGAGCCCATGATGCCCAGCAAGAACACCAGAGAAGCAATAAACCAGAGGACTCCGCATTCACTTAGAATTTTGTCAGGAGGTTTTGGTGACATACGAGACTCTATTTACGCAACGCGCCTATTATTGTGCATTCACGCATCACACACAAGGGACAAGCGCCCTCCTCAGGCAATCCGCCAGGTTCTTCGACTTGTTGAACCTCAAGCTTGTTGCTGGCGAGTACAAGCATAAGTCCGCACGGTATATTCGAACAGCATCTATTCAATCGCTACGAGATACTTCAGGCTGCGGCTTCTCCACCATTAGACACCAGGTCTATTCGTCAAATTTTTCGCACTTTGCAGCTGCGCTTGCGCTTTCGAAACATTGATAATGCCAACTAGCTCTTTCTTCTTGCCATTGGCAAGGATGAGCTTCAACGTCCCGAGGTTATTGCCCGAAGGGCGTGCCACCGTGATGGACCTGATTGAATTGGTTGGAAGCCAAGCCACCCGATTTCTGTCGACCGAACCTTCCGTATCGCCACGACCGGCCAACCAGACGTCCAAAACTCTGTAAGATGTCAGCGCATAGAAATGTTGCTCGACGCTCCTTGAGGCATTCCGGTATATCAGAAAGGCTACCAGTATGACAAAGACAGCAATCGACGCACCGATAGCAACGGGCATAAGAGCCAACAGAGCCAGTGCCCCCAGGAAGAGCGGGATTAGTATCGCACACCAGTTCACAAGCGCGAACATGCCCATGTATTTGGCGTCTTGCTGAAAAACCGCGGTGAGTTTCTCCTTGGGATCGAGTAGCGGCGTCAAGGCTTGTGTGAGAGATTCAGATGTCGTCAATGCTTAATGGAACCTCGCAGGTGATGTGAGACCTACCAGGCCGCATATCACTAGTCTATCTGGAATAGAGAATCGCTGCCCTTGTTGTTCTAACGAACAGGTTAATCGGGCACCGGAAGCACGAATCCCGAGCACAAGAGCCGCCGTTCCAGGAGATCCTAAGTTTTCCAGAGGGAAGAGGATCAATCGCCCCGATTACTCGCACAAAGAATTGCTACTTGGGTGCCTGTGGCATCCCAACACGTATTCGATACGAATTTCGCGAATTTTCGTATCGAATACGTGTTGCAGGATCTTCGCTCCACCCCCTAAAACCCTTGCGTTCAGACGCGAGACAGCTTTGCGACGGCGCATAGTAGGCAAGATGAGGCGAAACGCCGTCGCGGTGAGCTGCAGGTTGAGTGGCAGCTACTGGACGGCGTTTTGCCGGTTGTTTGGTGATTGAAAAGAAATCTTGAGGTTCTCTTGCGGCGCCCACCGCAGCTCGCGCTGCACCTGGTCGGAAGCCGCAGAATGCGCTACAGACGAGTTCGCCTGGTGGGACATTCGGCACAAACTCGAATCGAGCCGACGCTGCTTCTCAAGCGCCCGGAGCGCCAGATTCCCGGGGAGACACGAGCCAAATCGGCTTTCTTGCGGACGGTTGTAGTTTTCAAACGATGCGAAGTGATAACGCTACGACGAGCGTGAAGCCGCGAACGGCGTGTTGCAAACATGATTCTTCGAAACTCCGGTTCTCAACTAGATAACGTTGAGGCGTTCTCTGCCATGATGCAGAAGCGTAAGGGTGATACCAGTTTGGTCTTTGCGCTCCGATTTAAGGCTGCGCTCAGCTTCCAAATATTCCCTGATTAGGGCGGCAGCTTGCTCCGGCGGAGCATCCGCCAGTTTTCGCAGTTTGTGTGTAAGCAAGCTGGTTACTTCAGGATTCATGCTCTCTTTTTGCTCCGTTTGCGAGCTTTTTTCGCTTCGGCAGCGCGGCGGTCGGCAAAAATGCCTTCCAGCGTGTCTACCATGAAGTTGATTTGAGACTCAGTAATGATCAGAGGTGGCTCGATTCGAATTGTGCGGTTAGCATTCATCGTTCCAGCAACCAAAACTCCTCGATGCCACAGTTCCGCTTGAACTTCCTCGCGGCAAGACTGAGTTTGAAACTCGAATCCGATCAACAAACCGCGTCCGCGGACATCGGCTACGTATTCCGGATAGCTTTCTTTCAACTCGTTCAGCCTGCGCATGAAGTAGTTGCCCATAACCGCAGAACGTGCGGGTAAGTGCTCTTCCATCAAGACTTCGAGAGTCGCTGACGCTGCGGTACATGCCAACGGGTTGCCACCGAATGTGGAGTTATGAATTGAAGGATTCGGTTCCAAAGCCTTCCAAATCTTTTTGCTGGCCATGAATGCTCCAATCGGCATTACTCCGCCGCCAAGAGCCTTCGCCAGACACATGATATCGGGCACTACGCCTTCATGCTCACAAGCGAACATGCGCCCCGTTCTTCCCAAACCTGTTTGGACTTCATCCAAAATCAAGAGCACTTTGTGTTTACGAGTCAACTGGCGTACTTTTCTCAAGTAGCCTACCGGCGGAACGTTGATTCCACCCTCACCTTGAATCGGTTCCAGGATGACGGCAGCGGTATCTTTTGTGATTGCTGCTTCCAATGCTTCGATGTCGCCGAACTGAACGTGTTTGAACCCATTGAGCAACGGCTCAAACGGTTTGCGGAACACGTCTCGTCCGGTAGCGGACAACGCACCCATGCTGACGCCGTGATAAGCGTTCTTGGTGCTGATGATTTCAGTCTTGCCCGTGGACAGTCGAGCTAACTTGATGGCGCCCTCTACAGCTTCCGTTCCGCTGTTGCAGAAGAAGGAGTATTGCAAATCGCCGGGAGCTACCGCAGCCAGTTGGCTTGCAAGGTGAGCGGCCCAGGGATTCAACAAGTCTTGACTGTGCAAACAGACTTGGTCTAGTTGTGCTCTAACAGCTTCGATAACTCTGGGGTGTCTATGACCGACGTTGAAGATACCGTATCCGCCGAGACAGTCCAGATAGCGTTTTCCGTGATTATCATACGTATAAACGCCCTGGTCGCGAAACTCGACTGCGCCTTCTGCACCGGCAAGCTTCTTGGAATAGGCTGCGTTCAAGTGGTTTATCGAATTTTCTAGAGCAGTAGAAGCGATGCTCTCGTAATGCTCCGGTCCATAAGTGGTCCGCTCGAACTTCTTAGGCTGTACTCTCCGCTTATAAACGGCCATGATATTCACCAACTCTTTTGAGGAAAAATGCTCTGTCCTACAAGGATTCCGGCGCAAGCCATGCGCTTCCGGCACAAGAACACTTCTCTGTTATAGGAAACTAGGTTGCTGTAGCGAAAAACTCGCGAAATAACGCAGGGTCCCCTAAACCGGACCCTCTAGCTTTAACCGAGAAACTCTTGTGCCGCTCGTTACTTGCGACTGCTACAGGAAATTATTTTGTGCGTTGTTTTTTGTTATACACATACACAAGGTGAGAGCGACGCGCACACAAACTGTTCGCGAATCAACTCTGCTATCTCAATCACTCAACCTTCTTTAAATCTACACCGTGCGCCCCAAGCGGACAATGTGCATACTGTCCAAAAAACTGCATCAAAAATTCGCCACTCTGTCCAAGAACAATTTCGATTCCAGGCTGTTTCTGACCCGCTAAACCTTTGCCTGCGCAACGTAAAGCCGAGTTCCCGCCCCCATTTTTTGTAACTGTTCCATAAGGCGCACAATAAGAAACGACTCATAAGGAACAGCCGTTTTTCTGTAATCCGGCTTGTCATCCATATAATTAGGGATTGTAAGTACTGCTGTTCGCAGGAGTGAACACATTGAAGCGATTGATTGTGGCATTAGCCTTGTCCGTGCCTCTCCTGAGCGGAACGGCTGCGCTTGCCGGGAGCCCTATGCCGAAGCCCCTACTCGAGAAGTACTACGAAGGCGTCCGATATTTCAAAGTCGGCGACCTGGAAGGTGCGATTAGGTCTTTTAAGGTAGTAGCGCTGAGTATGCCCCGCGATCCACTCATTCACCTCAGCCTGGCGGCGGCTTTGCAACAACACGGTGATACCGAGGATGCTATCGCTGAATATCAGCGTGCTATCGATATTCGTCCGTACGACGCCTTTGCCAGAGAGAGTCTCGGGCTGTTACTGCAGTCTCGCGGCGATTTGGACGGTGCAATTAGTCAGTATTCAGAAGCGGTCAAACTACGTCCCGACACTCCATTAATGCGACTTAACCTTGGGATGGCGCTTCGCACGTCTGGAAACTTCGACGGAGCAATAAACGAACTGAAGCAGGTTGTAAAGGCTTACCCCGACAATCTGAAAGCCCACTCGCAGCTGGCGTCGGCTTACCAGGACAAAGGTGATTATCAGACCGCATGCAGCGAGTACAAGCAACTCCTTACTTATGAACCGAATAACTTCTCGCTCCACTACAACCTGGCGGCATGTTTGTTCGCGCTGAAGGATTTCAACGGAACCATTGCCGAGTTGAAGAAGGCGCTCACCATAGATAATGGCGTTCCAGACGCTCACATGATGATGGGCAAAGCGCTCGACAAGCTTGGCAATACGACAGACGCGGCAAAGTCATTCAAACAGGCAGTTGCATTAAAAGGCGACCGAGGCGACTGGCGTTACACCCTGGCCGAAGAACTGGTCAAGACCAAAGACCTGACTGGCGCCATCGGCGAGTACAAACAAGCGCTAAGATTGAACCCTAAAGATGCCGACAGCGCCTACGGGTTAGGGTATGCGGACCAATTGTCCGGCGATCTCAACGGTGCCGTCGAAGCATATAAGAAGGTGTTGGCACTGAACCCTAACAACACCAACGCACATTTCAATCTGGGTATCATAAAACAGCAGCAAAAAGATCTTGATGGCGCCGAAGCCGAGTTCAAAGCAGTTTTGGCCGTCAATCCGGAAGATGGAACCACCCTGGTGAATCTCGGACGAACCTATCTGCTGCGAAACGACCTGAATCAAGCAGTCATTTATTATCGCCAGGGTCTCAGCCTCGAGCCCAATGACGCCCCGTCATTCGTTGAACTGGGTAATGCACTGATCCGGTTGAAGGATACGACCGGTGCTCGTTCAGCAATTGAATCGGCACTAAACATCAATCCCATGAGCAAGCCGGCATTGCTGGCGCTGGCTAATCTGGACGAAGCAGACAACAATTTCGTCGATGCGGAGAGAGTCTTCCGCAAGTTGCTCGAATTCAATCCCAACGACTTGGAGATACTGAACGAGCTTGCCGACTGCCTGGACTCGCAAAACAAGAATGAGGCGGCAATTCAAACCTATCAGCGCATTGTACAACTAAATCCTCGCGATCCTGAAGCGTTCAACTCCTTGGGACTAGTGCTTCAGAGAAACAATGACCCCAACGGCGCAATGGCGATGTACAAGAAAGCGTTGGATCTCAACCCCTACATGTCCGAAGCGCACATAAACGTGGGTAACATCTATCTGGCGCGCCAGATTTATCCAGACGCGGCCAACGAATATAAACTTGCAATCGCGACCACCCCCACCAGCACCCTGGCTCACTACAACCTAGGCTTAGCACTGATGGGGCAAGAAGACCTTCCCGGAGCGCTGGCCGAATACAAACGAGCAATCGAGATCGACCCGCGTTATTCCAGCGCGTACTATGCGATGGCGCTCCTGTACATCCGGCAAAACAACCCGTCTGATGCCATTCCTGCGCTTGAAACATATCTCTCGATTGATCCGGGCGGTCAATACGCCGATCAAGTAAAAGAGAATCTGGCAAGGTTGAAACCAGCGCCAGTAGCAGAAGGTGCGGCGCCTTCTTCCCCGCAGGCGAACGGAACAATGCCGCCACCAGCGCCTTCAGCCAACAACGGGAGCGCCACGATGCCGCCCTCAGCACCACCGCTAGTTCGCAGTTCCGGGCAGACGGCCAATGATGAACGGGGGCGCGCCCTAAGCGGACCAAACGGAGCCTCGCCCTAAGTGTTGCAACAACGGATGCCTAGGAAAAACATTCTCGCTCTCATTTCACCGGGCGGATGGCGATTCTGGCTCATCCTGGCGCTGGTTTGCACGTACGCCGCCGGCGTTCAATGGATCGACGATCATGGTTTTCCGGCAAAGAAAGTACTGGATGCCGACTCTGCTGTCAGTGTCAGCGTGATAATGGGCCTGTTAATGGTGTTTCGAACTAACAGCGCTTATGACCGTTGGTGGGAGGGAAGAAAACTCTGGGGGCAGCTTACTAACGACTTGCGCAACTTAAGTGTAAAGTCCAGGGAGTTTGCCAATCTCGACCATCAAGAGTCGAACTTACTGGCCGAACTGTTAACCGGATTTGCCAATTCCATGCGCCATCACTTGCGCGGCAATGTTGTTCTAGAAAGTATCCCGGAAATGTTTCGTTCAAATCTGGAACGCAAAAAACACATTCCGCTAGCGATAGCTGGAATTGTTATCGCAAAAGTAAGAAGTTGGAACAAGTCTGGACGATTAAGTGATACGGACCTGCTGGTTCTCGATCCGCACATCAGGGGTCTAATGGACGTTTGCGGGGGATGCGAACGCATTATCAAAACGCCGATATCACTGGCGTACAAAATGATGATATGGATCGGACAGGCGCTCTATCTGGCGTTCCTCCCCTGGGTGCTGGTGCCCACCTACGACAACCTCACAGTGTGGCTGGTTGGACTAAGCGCCTACTTTGCGCTTGGTCTTGAGTCTCTGGCCGAGGAAGTGGAGGATCCATTCGGCATGCACCCGAACGACCTCCCTCTCGATTCAATTTGCCAGGGCATCGAAGTTTCGGTGAAAGAAGCGCTCATCGATTAATCGCGATAGCGGTCGGCCTGCAACTTGAAGAGCCGAGCATAAGTGCCGCCTAGCGCCAGGAGCTCATCATGGCTTCCCTGCTCAATAATGCCACCATGCTCGAGCACGATAATTTTGTCCGCCATTTTGACCGTGGAGAATCGGTGAGAGATCAGCAGCGTCGACTTACCACGAGTAAGTTCGTGAAATCGCATATAGACGTCATACTCAGATTGCGCATCCAAAGCGGACGTTGGCTCATCGAGAATCAACAGCTGTGCGCCGAGGGTCCGGGCAGTGGCACTTACTTCACCTGCATCTCCCTTTACACTTTCCTCTAGATCAGTGCGCATGAACGCCCGCGCAAGCGCAATTTTTTGCCACTCGCCGCCGGAGAGTTCAGAACCACCATTATCTGATTGGAACCAGCGACCTAGCGTAGTTTCATAACCACCACTCAGCTTGTCGATGACCGGCTGCGCGCCACTTCGCTCAGCGGCGCTGCGAACAGCATCACGATCATCGATTCGCCGCACATCACCAAGTCCAATATTCTCGCGAGCGTTCATGTGATACCGCCCGTAGTCCTGAAACACCACGCTTATAATCGACCGCCACTGGTCGAGATCATAAGAGCTAAGACTCTCACCATTGATCAGAATGTCCCCGCCAGTGGGGTCGTACAAGCGCGCCAGCAACTTTACGAGCGTCGTTTTTCCAGCTCCGTTCTCTCCCACCAGCGCCACGGTTTCGCCAGGGTTTATCACAAAACTGAGATCATGAAGCACAGGTTTATCCGCATCCGGATAAATAAACCCGACACTCTTGAATTCGACTGTCGCGATTGTATTCGGCATGGAACGTGCCTCTCCTGCGGGCAGAGATTTTATGCCCGGCTCAATATCCATGAATTCGAATAAGTGATTGACGAAGAGATTGCCTTCGTAAAGAGTGGCCATACTCCAAATGATTGATTGAAGATAGTCTTCCAATTGTTTTACAGCCGTTGCGTACATCGTAAAACTACCGAGCGTAATACTGCCGGACAAAGTGCGCAAAGCAATGTAAGCAAAGGAGCCGGCGCTGCCAATTGCAGCCAGCGCAGAAAGAACAAAGTTTCTCTTCCAATGCGTGCGTCGAAGCTTCGTGTGATTCTCATGAAACTCCTTCCACGTTTTCAGGTAACTGTTCAGAAAAAAATCGCCGAGTCCGAAGATGCGAACTTCCTTTGCATCGGTATTGTTTGTAAGGACTTTGCTGAAGTAGTGCATGCGCCTTACTTCCGGCACTTTCTGCGATTGGATCGACCACGTCTCTCGCTGATGTCTGAATTGAACAACCAAATGCGGCAGCGAAAACAACAACACGATAAAAGCAAGAAGCGGTTGAAAGAACACCAGTACACCGGCCATGGAAAACAGACCGATACCATTTCGAATCAGCGAAGCCGTCTGCAACAGCATCATCATCGGTCTGTGTCCAGCTTCATTTTGCGCCCGTTGCAACGCGTCGTAAAACTTCGGATTCTCGAACACGGAAATGTCTACCAAACTATTGGCCTTGCGCATGATCCGAGTATTGATATCGCAAGTCAAAATGTCGCTCAGAGTCTGGTGAACCAACCGCACCGTAGGTTCGATGCAACCGGCAAGGAGTTGAACAAGGGCGAACAGGCACAGCAATGGAATGACATTAGGCACGGCCTGCATGACCAACTGAATAGTCTCAGTGCCAGGTGTCACCTTGCCTACACTAGCGACTACGGTATCTACCAGTTGTTTGGTAATCCACATTTCGGCTAACGGCGCCAGCCCTAGCAATACGTTCAGTACGACCAATGCGGCGCAATACTTTTTGTTGGCGTTCCACACCATGGCAAGCACGCGAGGGGTGCCGGACATTACAGTTATTGTTTCTTTGGCACGTTTGTACACGCGTTGGAGTAGAGGCTTTCTCTTGTCCTCTTCAGACTCTTCACCACGGGACGTACTCCCGCGGCTGCCCATTGTCCCCGACCCGCGCATTCTGCTCCCCGGTGCAAGGTGCTGCATACCTACCTTCTTATAACACCACTGCCGGCAATCTACCAGGCAGGATGGCTATCGGACACGCCCCCGCCCCCCGTGCTCGTCCGGACGAATATTCGTATGTATTCACTAAGAGGCGTAGCGATTGAAACAGATGTTTCAGAAATTCAATTCCAGAGGTGGATGTGGTCGCTT
>JAIELX010000125.1 GCA_019752635.1 Candidatus Obscuribacterales bacterium
GGCTGCAACTCGCCTGCGTGAAGTCGGAATCGCTAGTAAACGCCGATCAGAACGCGGCGTTGAATACGTTCCCGGGCCTTGTACACACCGCCCGTCACGTCATGGGAGCTGGTCACGCCCGAAGTCGGTGCGCTAACCCTATGGGAAGCAGCCGCCTAAGGCAGGGCCGGTGACTGGGACGAAGTCGTAACAAGGTAGCCGTACCGGAAGGTGCGGCTGGATCACCTCCTTTCTAGGGAGATAGCGGAAGGACCATACTCGGTGTATTGAGTCGTCTTCCGCCATGTGTTTGAACCTTCGGGTTCTCTCACTATCTTTCAGGTCGGGACCAGTGAGGCATCCAGTGGTAAGTAAAATTCTCAAAAGACCACGGATGATTAGGTCGACAGGCATTTGCAAATCATGCGCTATTCAGTCTTCAGGGCTCTAACTCCTTGATCAAAAACGCCAGGCTTAAACAAGCCTGGCGTTTTTGCTTTCTTGGCACCAAGCTCGGTGTCCTATTTTTCCGAGTCCAACTTTTTCAAAAAGGCGAACCATTTGTTTCCTGGCTTCAGTTCATCCAATTTGGCATACATCTTCTTCTTGTCGCCATTGCCGGTCAGAGAGACGGAAAGAGCCTCGCGACTTCTTTCGTAGTCTTTCTGATTGATTTCGCCTTTCAAAACAATCGCTGTTTGATCGTTTCTGAACGACAACAATTTCCTATCGCTGAGAAACTCGCCAAGGTAGGGCAGAAAGAACTCTAAGGTCGGTCTATCATCGGTCACATCGGGAGAATTCGACAGGTAGGAGCGCAGCGGCTCATCGCCGAACACACTGCACGCCAGCAAATCTTCAGCTGAGTCTATACCGACATCGGAAAGGCTTGCTGAAACCTCCGGATTCTTCATGCGTGACCTGACAACATCCGCATCAAATTCGATCGGCGACTTGGAAGCCATCAACAATGCCTCACCAGAATTCGGCAGCCACACCGTCACGTGAGGAAAGACTTTACACGCCGAGGCCACCATCATTTTCCAGACCGTTTCCGGTTGCTCATGCATCGGAACCCATTGCCCGAAGATTCCCTCCTTGGACAAACGCCTATTTACCAGCGAGTAGAATTCGGTGGTGTAGAGATTTACCATTCCTGCATCAGCAGGAGGCGGAGGCTCCATCGAAATCACGTCGAAAACATTGTCGCTCTTAAGTAAGAAATGACGTGCATCGCCGAGATTAACCCGCACCTTGGGATTCTCCAGCACTCGGTGATTACTGTCAGCAAAAAAACGCGCATTTTTGATGACCAAAGGCGAAAGTTCAACTATCTGCAACGATTCTAAAGTCGGGTGAACACCAACGGCACCGCAGGTGGTTCCGGTGCCGAAACAGGCTATCATCACGTTTTTGGGATTGCGATGCAAAAGCATCGGCAAGTGCCCAAGCAAGCGCATATATCGACGACTGGGCAAAACGGTGGTAGCAAGGCAAGACCCATTGACGGTAAGCTGCTTCGCATCAATTTGGGGATAATCGACAACGAACACGGTGCCGGTCGTGTCCTCCCCGTAAAACAATAGTTTTTGCGGAGGAGGGAAATGGATGAACGAAGAAAACGGGATCTTGACGAACAGAAAGAATGCTGCGGCCAAAACTACAGGCACAACAGCCATAAGTACGCGTCGTCTCTTATCGAGGGCCTCAAGGCTCCACACGGCTATGCTGGAGCAGACGATTGCAAACAACAACGCTAGTTGAAAGCTGTCGTAAGACCCGATGACCGGCACAAATACAAGCCCTGTTAAAATCGACCCGCAAACACATCCAAGTGTGTTCGCAGCATAAACCACGCCAACACGCGATGCCATCTTTTGATGCGCCATGCTGGATAAAGCACCAAGAACCGGAAAGAGAATACCAATGAGTGTCGCAGGAACCACGATGCAAACGGCACTGGTTATGGCTAACTCGGCCAGTCCCTTCACAGGCTCAAAGAAGATAATCCCCCCGGGAATCAGCGAATAGCCCTTAAGCACACCTACGATAGGAATCCCAATCAAACTACCGGCGCAGGCAATACCGGCAAGGTGTTGCACCCTAACAAATCGAAGAATTTGATCGGAAACAGTCTTGTCCTTTCCAAAGATCAGCTTTTCATAGATGATGCTTCCCAAAGCCAGACTCAATAGAAAAGTAGCGATCATGACGGTGAAGGAATACGTCAATGAACCATTATAGAAACGCAACATTCGAACCCAGACAACCTCTAAGGTCAAAGAAAGATAGCCGGAGGAAAATGCCAGCAGCGTAATGGTGCCCAGGGGAAAGTATTTTCGATCGCAAATCCCGACGGTATCAGCATCAGCTGACCCTGCGGGCTCCGGAGCAGAACTAGCCTGTTCCAAGACCTTGCGCGGCAGTAGCAAATTAGCTAAACCAATCACCGCGTTGATCAATGCAGCAAGCATCACGGTTCCTGAAAGTCCCAGATACGAGAACCCGATGAATGCAGCGATCAAGCTACCGAAAACAGCGCCCAACGTGTTTAGTCCATAGATAAGCCCGAAGATCTTCTGCGCAGGAGCATGTAACGAAACTTGCTTTAGAACAATGGGTAAAGTGGCGCCCATAAGCATCGTCGGTGGTACCAAAACAATGCAGCTAATTGCGCCAATCAAAAACGCAGATGTTGTTAAATCCGTTCGGGACAGCGGCTCCATCGCAAGGAGCATCTCAGGCAATTTCATTAACAGCGGCGTAAGCACAACGGCACTGATGCCAATCGATAGCTCTACGACGCCGTAAAGTCTTAGCGGTGTTGCCGGGTACTTGTCTGCCAATCGCCCACCGACATATGCCCCGAGTGCCAGCCCCAGGAGAAACACAGCCAGTGCAAGACTGGTCGCAATAGCGCTACTTCCGAGGGTAAACCCCATGACTCGCAGCCACGTAATTTCGTAAATAAGAGCGCTAATTCCGGAAAAAAAGATACAGACGCAGATCCACGAATGCAGCATAATTTTTCCTTCCTACCACGAACCAACAGCAAGGCTGTTTCTAATTTAGCAAAGAAGGGGCGAATCCGGCGCAGTAGCTACCAACAAGTTTTTGAAAAAGCAGGCAATAGGATTAGCATTGAAGATGAAATAAAGGGCGCGCCAGGGGGATTAGCGCGCCCTTCGGGTGGGCAGGGGATTTGGTCAACGTTCTTATGAGTGGAGAATAGATCCAAATCGTTGAAAAACAATTGAGTTTTTTCGGGTTCCTTTGGCACCTAATGCTCACGCATTTTTCCCGAGTACAAGACCTTCCCTGTCCGCGGTTCAATGACATACATCAGTGCTTGCGCTTCGCTCTCCCGAGTTGAGAAAGGTGGCGTAATAGAAACAAGAACTCCGTCTACATAAATTAGCTGCTGCCGAAACGCATACTCATCGGAGCCCCGAACAGGTTGAGACAGGCGAATTCGTCCTTTGACTTTTCCGTCCATCCCAAACTTGTACAGATAGCGATAGTAGTAGGGATGTATTGGGTCAGGGAGGATGTAAAAACACTTGTCCACGGGATCGTAAGCTACACCGTTGTGCGCATGGTAGTCAGGCTCAAGATCCAACTCCGCCCTTACGCTCCACTTTTTCGAAAGCCCATTGTAAGCTTCGATGTAACCGCTAACACCGTAGAGGTTTCCGGTTGAAGAATCAAACGCGAGAAACTCCGCTTGTGACGGATCCGGAATATGCGGTGGCGCAGTCAAGACAGTAGCTTGCTTTGTTTTGAGATCCAGCCTCTTCACGAATGAATCACCGCGATAGTAGACGGGTCCGGAGACATCGCCGGCCACAGCGGTTGCGTTTGTCGGCGACTTGAGCGCAGTACCTTTAATCGGTCCTTCAAAGTCAAATAAAGCGATCTGGTGTGTGCCACTCAATTCATCCGGGTTTCCCCGATAGCCTGGCGAAACAACGGGACGATGGAGCATTGCCCAAAACTGCTTGTTCTTGAGTCTCTTCCGAACTTGAGCAGCGTTGTATGCGGTAGCTTCATCATGTAGCGCGACGATCTTCGACAGTAGTACTCGTGCCGTCCACTGAGGATTGCCGGGTCCCACAAGACACTCGGCGGTTCCATCATCGGCAAACAACATCGAATCAATATCCCTGTTGAGCAGGTGACGAATGTACCGCCGGAACTTATGCTCATCACGAACGCCTCGCTGGTACGGTGCTTGAGCCTCCTCACCGTCTAAGTCGTCGTTGATAAACCGGGTCTGCACCCCCTCAGGCAATCCCTCAAAATCGCAAGTTTCGTATCCCCAAACGTACACCTTTCGGATCTTGGTGCCATTGGAAACAACCAGTTTCCAGTGAGCGATAGAGGCTCCGCAGAGAATAAGGTCCACTGGCGCTCCAGTGCCGGAAACTCGCACTGTCGCGGCGCTCTTATCCGAAAACTTTTCGGTGGGCTTTCCCTCTGGAATTGATACCAGGCACAGTTCCGGTCCGGACCGCTCGACTTCTGTTCCTTCGAGAGCTTTGAGTTCGGACAATTTCTTCTCGATGAACGCAGAGCGCTTTTCGTTGCCGGAGTTGCGCAAGTCCGCCGCGTATTGCGCCAGGTCGCGGACTTCTCTTCGCAACTCCTCTGTATAACTTTCCGCCAAGTAGCCATCAGCGCCGTTGATCGGAGCAGTAGTCGAAAGCGGTACTGCCGATGGGGCAAAGAATTGTTTGCAGAAGAATGCTAAACCAAGACATGCAATTAACGCACAGATAATAGGCACAACAGAATGGGATCGTTTTCGCGACGGCTTCGCGTTACCAACAACAAGCTCAAACTTAGTTTCCGCCAGTGCAGCAGCCATGGAATCGGCCGACTCAAATCGGTCTTCTTTCGATTTAGAAAGAGCCTTATTGAGCAGATTCTGAAGGGCACCATCTACCGGCCGACCATCGCGATAACGCAGAAGAGACGGCGCCTCCCTCAAGTGCTTCAACATACACTCGAAGCTATTGTTCGCCTGAAACGGAGCATACCCGCTAACAGCTTCGTAGATTACACAACCAAGAGAATACAAATCACTGCGTTGATCAATCTCATCGCCATTGCATTGCTCCGGGCTCATATACAAAGGCGTTCCCAAAAGTTCTCCCGTTGCGGTGAGTCCGTTGTCTTCATTCTCGCAGAGGCGAGCGATACCGAAATCTACCAGCTTGACCAGGAGTTCACCGTCTTCACCTCGTGCCACCAGAATGTTTCCGGGCTTGACATCGCGATGGATGATGCCTTCGCCGTGCGCGTAGCTTAAGGCGGCTAACGTTTGCAGCAAGACATCTCTAAGCACGGCCCCATCGGTGCAGCATTGCACGAATAGATCCAGACTCTGAGACTCGAAGTACTCCATGACGCAATAAGGCTGCTGTCGATCGGCAACGCCATAATCCACAACCTGCAATACATTGCGATGGCAGAGCTTGCTTACGGCTAGAGCCTCCTGCTTGAATCGAAGCAGCTTAGACTTGTCCGACAGCAGGTCTCGTCGTAAAACCTTAATAGCAACAATCCTATCAAGCTCACGCTGACGAGCCTTGTAGACTACCCCCCATGAGCCGGAACCAATTTCAGCAAGAACTTCGTACTGCTCTGCGATGACTTCGCCCACAACAATACTTGAAAGGAGGTCCGCAGAGTCCAGGGTCCTCTCGCTTAATAAAGTCTTGCTGCACAGATCATCTGCCATTAGCCGACCTCACTGTGCCAGTCAAAAGTATCCGCCCATTGGCTGGATCGATCAAGTAGTACCGCTGCCGGTCCAAATTTCTCGGAAACATGTTATCGGCAGTCGAGAAAATCGCTACCATGTACTTTCCGAAAGATTTCAGTTGAATCGCAGTAAACACGCCGGCGTACTCCGAGCCGATCCGGCGCTGTAGCGGAACTTCTCCAAGCAATCGTCCCTCTCTGGAGTACGTTCGAATTCCTGTGTAACCATCAGCGGAGAATGGAATCGGCGCTCGACTGACTAAAGTGTAAACAACTTGATCTCGTCCAGAGTAGAGAAGACCACCCGTCACTTCGTTTTCCCCCTCCGAAGGCAGAGGAGGAGAAGCAAGCTTCACCCACTCCATATTTAGCGTCGAAGCGTGAAAGAGCCCCTTCGAATTCATAAGGAACAGCCCGTCTTTCATGCCATCATCACAGATGTTGGTGCGGTCGGCTTGCATGTTAATAGGCAAAGGTCCGTGTGCAAGACGGCCGGTACCTGGCTCCACTTCCTCAACACTGCTGTCGGTCGCCAGGAAAAATTGATTGGACGAAGGAAGCTCAACCAAGGGGTAGGAATACGTTACAGGCACGGGCAGCTTCGCAAATTTATCCGCAATCAGAGTACGAACATCGGCGTCGAAGATCCTTTCCGCCTGCGCGGGCAGAACCAAAGAACCGAATTGACTATTCATCTCACCTTTGGAAGAAAGCTCAAACATGCTGAAACGAACGCAACCGGCACTCAAACTAGGATCAAACTGCGCCGACACGCCCTTCATTGCCCCGGCATAAGAATCGGCCATCTGGCGAATCACAAGTTGAGCCTTCCAATCGCTAGACTCCGGACCGACAAACCACGTCTTCTCTCCGGCCTGATACGAACCCTGAATAGTTGTCAGCTCACATTGTGCCACCTGCTGCAAGCGCTGAATGTCGTTGTCACATCGCATCGCATCAGTGATCCAACCAAAGTTCAGGGCTTCCTCACTCGACTTAATTACCGGAACATCATGAGGCAGACCAACAATTTTGTTCTTCTGATGACCGCTCAGAATTATCTTCTGCAGTTTGACTCCCGGATCGACCGTAATGCTCCAGTGAACTTCTTGGCGTGACGACAATGCCAATACAACCGGACTCGACGTATCACTCACACGCACGGTTGCGGAACCGCGGGGGTCGAATCGCTGAAATTCCTTGCCTTCTGAAAAGCAGACCAAGTGAAGTTGAGGCTTATTCGAACGCTCAAAGTTCGCATTTTTGAACAGGTTGACCGCTTGCGCCGCGCAGCTCAGAGCGCGATCAGCATTAGTCTTGTCGCCCGCCGCACCGTAGTAGAATGCAGCGGAGTCAAGATCATTGACCATTTCTTGCAACGCTAGTTTGTGCGATGCTGTGTGTGGATCAACAGCTACCGCAGGTGCGTCCTCAACGGTAGATAACTCTTGCCGATGTTGCGCAATTGGAACCTCGGGTCCACTGAAACGGAGACTGCTGGATATATCGGATGGTATGTTCCTGGTGATAGTCAGGCCCGCTACAGCGAACATTGCAAGGACGGACAGCGTCAGAACAAACGATAAAATAGTGCTCTGAAATTGCGTTTTGGCTTTGGTCAGGTCCGGCGTAGAACGCGAAAGCAACGTCATCGCGACAGCGTGCTGCCCCTGAGATAGGGCCCCAAGGGCGTCACCCACTGCTGTCGCACTTGCAGGGCGCTCACTTTGCTCTTTCTGCAAACACTTGTAGATCAGCCGTTCCAAAGCAACTGGCACACCGGTTCTCACCTCCCGAACTAATTCGGGCGTATCTTCCAGATGCATACGCATGCAGTCGAATGCGTTTCGCCCGCTAAAAGCCGGACGGCCGGTGAGCCACTCGTACATGATGCAGCCCAATGAGTACAAATCCGATGCAACTTCCGTTTGTTGCCCAAGGCACTGCTCGGGACTCATGTAAGCAGGGCTACCCATAATGTCCCCGGTCGCGGTCTGACTCGGTCCGAGTTCATTGAAATACACCAATTTGGCAATGCCCCAGTCGGCAATCTTAGGCAACGCCTCGCCGCTCGGTTTACGCAACACCAGAATGTTATCGGGCTTTATGTCGCGATGAAGCACGCCCTTGGAATGAGCAAAAGCAAGCGCGTTGCACACCTGAATGAATACGGAGTAAAACAGTTGAAGATCGTCCCGGCTTTCAGGCAGCCTGATCAAGTCGGCAAGAGTGCCATCCGGAATGTACTCCATCACAATAAACGGAGCCCCTCCCGGCAAAAATCCATAGTCAAAAATCTTGACTATGGAGGGATGAGTTACGGTACTTGCAAACTTTGCTTCGCTCTTGAATCGAGCGATTTTCTCCGGACTGTCAGCAAGATGCTCATGGAGAACTTTCACAGCAACATGAATTTGCAGTTCACGATGCCAGGCTTTGAAAACACGTCCGCAGCTACCTTCTCCGACGGCTTGCAAAATCTGAATCTTGCCGAGCACGTCGCTGCCCTCGAATGAATTTTCATTCGGCGCAATTCGAATTTCCGATTTCGTAGAAGCAGCTAAACTAGCTAGCGCGTTGAAGCTCTGCATCGGTTATCGCACGCTATTAATTCGATGGTGTTACTAATGCGAACCGAACAAATCGGCTCGCGTGGACAAGGCAAAACGCTTGAATAGATCGATTACCTGGATCGATTACCTCCTCCTGTAGGTGCTGACTGCGGCAACAAAATTTGACGGCGATTCGATTAGGTTCTGCGAGTCTGTGGAGCTGGAGTCCGTCGGCGCCCGGGAGCCGTGCCGGGTGCCGCTCCGTCTTCAGGTGCTTCTCCTTTGTAGGTTTGCACCTTCTTATAGTTCGGGTCCGGATTCGCCATGAAAGCCTGCGTCATATCGATATAAGGCAGAAGTTGATTTGTCTGGTTTATGCGTTCAATGGCGTTGGCTGATGTCCATGGCACTTTGTGCTCCTGCGGATTCGTTAACAAATCGGCAATCTGTGAGTTTAGGGCTCCGCGCACACCGCGCACGTCCGCCTGTCCATCGCCAACGGGAATACCCCTATCTGATGAGTCTTCTGTGGACACAGTTTCTCCTGTCCGAGATTTATCTCGTGGTAAATGACCTTTCGGTCGAGTCAATACAAGCTCAACCGCGACATCGAGTGGCAAAGAACCACCAAGTCGCAGCAGGTCGGCAGGTTATGCACCCGCAACCTTAAGCTAAGTTTTGCGCGATCTCCCTGAACATAGATTATTAGAAATTTGTGGCGTTTTCGTTGCATTTTTCTGACACGCGGCAACTTTCGGCAAAAAGCATCTGAAATTTCGAGGTTGGCAATGGCTTCCAAGCAGACGGCTCCTTCTGCGGCTCCTTTACGACAACTTGAACAAGAAGGTTCCCAACTCCCCGCAAAATTGACACGAGGCGAGCGAAGCGAAAGAATATTGCGATTAATCACAGAGGCTTCTAGTGTTTCTAAGAATTCTGCTCACACTGGTTCTATCGTTCGTCTTGTGCACGTCTAGCTCAGTCGCTTGGGAAACACGCGAATACGCCCCGGTGCAAATCGGTCCCCACGGCAGTTTCACAGTCACGAACACCGACACGATGTCCGCCGCAGCGCGTGCAGAGACAATCAGGGAAAGAATCCAGGAAGTTCTTGAAACGAACGATCTTGATCCCAACTCAATCATGGTCCGCACCAGCATGGACGGCACACCTGTCATCAGCGTCGGACCTGTTGTCATTGCGGCCGTAACGGACGATGATGCGACCGCTTTCGGGCAGAACAAGCAAGACATCGCGCAGGAGTGGCTTCGGG
The DNA here is from genome assembly GCA_019752635.1 of Candidatus Obscuribacterales bacterium. Lineage (GTDB taxonomy): Bacteria > Cyanobacteriota > Vampirovibrionia > Obscuribacterales > Obscuribacteraceae > JAKFUT01. The sequence goes on from JAIELX010000125.1 coordinate 9,571, forward strand.
TAATCAAGCCCAGAATCATTCAAATGAAGCCCTTGTTCGAAAAGAAACCCACAGAAAAGAAGCATGCCGGCGAGCTCTCCGACCGTCGCGTGCTTCTTCTTGTCCTGGAGGTGGGAATTCTGTTACTAGCCTCTTTGGTGTTAGGCGAGATAGTGGCCCTATTCGGACAACCGGCCATCATCGGACAAATTCTCGCAGGGGTAATTCTGGGGCAAACAGTTCTCGGATCACTTCTGCCTGACGTGTCCGCCGCACTCTTTCCTGTAGATGATATACAACTGAAGCTGCTGCAAGCACTTTCGTGGATCGGCGTCCTGTTTTTGATCATGCTGACAGGAATGGAAACAGACTTGCAACTGATCAAACAGATGGGTAAGCCTGCGTTGTACATAACATGGATCGGTCTGGCGATTCCGTTGCTCGTGGGTATTGGAACCGGTTACTTGATGCCGGCGGAATTGTTGGCGGATCAAAACAAACGTTTGGCATTTGCAGTTTTCCTCGGAACATGTTTTTGCGTCTCGTCGGTGCCCGTAGTCGCAAAAGTCCTTATGGACATGAAAGTGTTGAAAAGTCGCTGCGGACAATTAGCGCTGGCGTCGTCTCTATCCCACGATTTAATGAGTTGTCTCTTGTTCGCCCTGATTGCAGCTCTCGCGTCAGGCAATGATTTAGGCCCGGGACGTTTGTTGACAGCTCCGCTCGGCGCGGTTGCTTTCATAGCGCTAGTGTTTATCTGCCGCCGTCCAGTCTATACATTGCTGCGATGGATCAATGCGAAATTGAAAAGCGACGAAAGTCTGCTGACAGGAATGGTGGTGCTGCTGATGGCCGGTGCCGCTATTACACACTTGATTGGAGCGCATACTGTTCTTGGAGCATTCGTAGTAGGAGTTCTGATCTGGCAGGCACCGGTCGTGAACGAACGGGCAATCAAGCCGATCAAAGCTATGACGATGGGCGTTCTTGCTCCGATCTTCTTTGCTAGTTCCTGCCTTTACGTTGATCTGACCACCCTGCTTGAACCAAAACTCGCTATCACTGCAGCAATAATCTGCGTTCTTGGGATCGGCTCGAAAGTGCTGGCATGCTGGATCGCGGGCAAAATGAGCGGACTGAGCAATTTCGAAGGAATTGCAGCAGGAATAGCAGCAGACACACGCGGTTCCATGGGGCTGATAGTTTCCATGCTCGGCTACTCGCTCGGTCTCATTACTCTCGACATGGTGGCAATTATTGTTTTCCTCTCGTTGATCAGCACGGCACTGGCGCCGACAGGCCTACGATGGGCAATCTCAAAGATACCCGTATCAGGGGAAGAATTGCTGCACAATAAGCAACAAACACGCATCGCACGAACGATGCTCGGGGACATTCGCAGAATACTTGTACTGAGCAGAGGACAGGGACGCACCATTTTAGCAATGAAATTTTTCAACTCGCTGGGGCGTGGTCAAACCATGGAGATAGCAGTACTGGAGCACGTTAGCGCCGAAGCTGACTCTGTGGTAAAGCTTTCGAAACACGTTGATTCACGCGCAGTTTCATTCGTACAAGTTGTACCGGAAACTGACGATCTGGTGCAAGAAGTCGTGCAAACAGCCCGGCACGGGTACGATTTGATTGTTCTCGGAACCGATAAACCGACGGACGGTCCGGGTTTGTTTGGTCAAACAATCGATGACGTGTGCCGCGGTTCAAGAGTACCGGTATTGATCATAAGCGATGGACCAACCGACGCGAGCTTCTCAGTAAAGAAGATACTGCTTCCCGTTGGCGGTACAACAGAATCTCTCACGGCGGCTGAACTCGGTATCGGCATGGCATCCGCCTTTGGTGCGTCCGTTGTCTGCCTTCACATCAACGCAGCAGCACTGACAACAGAAAGTGACCTTGAGCCCTCATCGCTCTCAATGCCTACGATGGGAATTACGGATGCAGTGACAGAAAGCCTTGCCGAGCTGGCAGCAGCGATGAACGTAGAATTTAGAAGAGCGGCACCGGAGCTGGCACCACGTATTGCCGATTCGATTCTGGCGACAGCCCACCGCGAGCAAGCCGATCTGATTGTTCTCGGTGGCACACCGCGGGTATCAGACCATTTGGTACTGGGTGAGACCATCGCGACAGTCGCAAGAAAAGCACCATGCGCGGTAGCAGTTCTGAAGTTCTAGTTTACTGCCTGTCATTGCAGCTACGGTTATTCAGAAACAATCTTCGGGTAGATAGAGAGTTGACTCACTCATAAAACCATGGCAAGATGCCCGACTTGGTGCTAAATTCGCTATTCGAAACCCGATTCCGCATTGTACGGAAACTCGGAGAAGGCGGATTTGGTGAAGTTTACGAAGCTGTTGACGAACCGTTAGCGAGATCAGTCGCGATAAAGATCTTAAAGCCGTCTTCGATGACCAACGCAGAAAGTAGACGACGTTTTCTACGGGAAGGAAAGATTCTGTCAAAGCTCCGCGCCAAGGACCTTGTTCAGCTTTTTTCCGTAAACATGTCTGAAGACGGATTTCTCTACATGGTTATGGAGTTGATATCCGGCAGGACATTACGAGAGAAACTCAACGAATCGCCAAAGCTGCCGGAAGAAGAAGTGCTGAACCTTGCAACCGCTACGGTTCACGCACTGAGCGTCTTGGCAGGCGCAAACATAATTCACCGGGACCTGAAACCGGACAATATCATGTTGACCGGTGACGACTTGTTTCCGATTAAGCTTCTCGACTTTGGATTATCGGGACTATTGAACCGGAACATCAGTGATGAAACACAGTTCACCGCAGAAGGACTGATGATTGGCAGTGTGCATTACATGGCACCGGAATGCTGCGCCGGAGAAAGCATTACCATCGCAACCGACTTCTACGCGCTAGGTTGTATTCTCTACGAATGTCTAACAGGCGGTCCACCTTTCCAGCATAGCGATTCCTCAAAGGTCATCTTTGGTCATGTTAACAATATGCCAATCCATCCGCAGAGCCTGGAACCTTCCATTTCAGATTCCACTTGCACGATTCTTCTGCGACTGCTGCAGAAGGATTCCGGGTCCCGCTTCCAATCTTGCGAACAGTTGCTACTAGCTCTAGAGCAAAGATCCACAGACAAGCTCGAGCTTGATGCACCGCCATTGATACCATTTCAACCAGCCCCTGTCCCTGCGAGAAAAGCAAAGCGCAGAAGAATACTCATTACGCTGTCGCTGCTGTCGGTAGCCTCCATAGCGGCAGTGACAATGGGGCTCAGCGCGCGTGCCCCACAGCCCGGTCCGGAAGTCTCCGACTACAAGATAGTCAAGCTTGCGAACAACCTTGTGCTGGACGCGCCGCGCACCATTACCCAGTTAAATCTGGGAATGTCTCTTGCCGAACAAGAGAAACGTGTTTCGCCCGACGTCCCGAACGCAAATTTCGAAGGGCGAGTGAACGAGCTGGTCCAAACATTGCGTAACCAGCCGGTGCTGTCAAAACACTCCCTGGACCCTCAAACAGTCTCGGTGCTGATCAAGCTGATGGACAAGCTGGCGCGAGAACAGTGGCGACAAGCATTAGATGTAGGACTGGCAACACTACATTGCCTGGCAAATCAGGAGAAGGTGAGCTTCAAGGATTTTTATCCGATGGCGGAAACTGTGATAGCACTTGCACTGTCAGAACACAAGAACATACAACCCGGCGTCATCCAACAAATCAAGGAAACAAACTTGCAAGCGGTCAAGCATGCGGAAGGCGCAGACGATCTCAAACTGAAAGCGCTATTTGAGACTTTCAGCTTACTTATTAATGTTGAGAAGGAGAAAAAACCGGACCCGGAAGTCATCGCCGCAATTTTGACGATTCAACAAAATATGCCGGTCCACCAACTAATACCATACCGCATTCAGTTCTTCATAGTCGCTTCATCGTGCGTGTTGAATAAGTCCCCCTCAGCAATAGATTTCCTTCGCATCCTCATTCGTCTCGATAAAGAGACAATCAAGACGCATCCGGAACAGTTGGCCTATGACTATTTAGTTATGTCCGAAGTCCTAAAGGAGACTAGCGAGGCCGACTCCCGGCGTTACGCCGACCAGGCGTACGAGACGTTTGAGCTCGGAAGCGCTGTTCCACTAGGTCGATTCGCAACAATCTTCGAACGAGTGGTCCGATGCAAGGATAAAAACGACCTAGATGAAGCGCGCAAGATGCTGCGTAAAGCAGAGACGCTTTTAAGTCGAGTGTCTGACAAAGATACCGCCCGGGAGGCTCGCCGAGGCATTTGCCATCTCTGGTACCAAATTGATCGAAAAACACCTGGCAAAGGTCTGACCGCTGATTCGAAGAAGGTAATTGAACAAGCAACCATCTTAATTGAGAGCATGCCAAAGCCCTCGGCATACAAGGTGGACACCTATTTGATGATAGCCGACACGCTTTGCGCCCGCGGTCAGCAAAACAAGGCCTTGCCATACGTGCAGAAGGGCATTGATATCTTGTCGAAAATCAAACCGCCTCCGGAGCCAACCAGAACCAACATACATTGCAGCTACGGAGCGTTATTACTGGCGAACGGTGACTTTGCAAGAGCGGAAAAGACACTCAGCGAAATTGAGAACTCGCCCGAGCTTCAAAAGAAGAACACAAGCGAACGCATTCAGTTTTACTACATGTTGGGTAATGCTCAACTCGGTTGCGGAGCCTTGAAGAAGGCGTTGCACAGTTTTGAGCAGGAACAGTTACTGCACGCAGTGCCGGATCAACAATGTCTAGAGAACATAAAGTCCATTCGGGCGAAGTTGCTTCCAACCTCGGCGCGAGCACGATGAACGACTCACTTTATTCTTGAGCGGTCTGCTCGGCGGCGGGCTCGCTAGCAGAGGCCGACGACTCTTCCAGCAGATAACCACTGCCGTACACATTGCGTATCTCCCAGCCGGAACTCTTGGCTGAATCTTTCAGTTTGACGCGCAAATGTGTAAAATGCGATCGCAGAGTTTCGACGGAAACATCCGCATGTGGTGGCCAGGCCTTCTTAACCAACGCTTCGATGCTGACAATGTTTCCCTTATTGCGTGCCAGAAGTTCCAGTATTGCAAACTCTTTCTTCGTCAGATTTATGGCTTCGCCTCGAACAAAAACCTGCGCATTGTCGGATAAGATGCGCAAATCGCCAACCAGAATCTCCGAACTTTTGATGGCTTTCGGTCTGCGCAACAAGCTCTTTACACGCACATACAGCTCATCAGCTTGAAATGGTTTAGTAAGGTAATCATCGGCTCCGCATTCGAACCCGGCAACCTTCTCCTTCAACTCGCCACGACCGGTAAGCATCATCACCGGCGTCTGTCCGCCGCTTGCACGGTAACGGTGAATGATGTCGACACCTTCCAAGCCAGGCAGATTCCAATCAATAATCGCCGCATCAAAAGATTCGGTCTGGAGCAACTCGAGCCCGTCGGTACCGTTAGAAACCCATTCCACATCCAGGAGGCGCGACTTCAGATACGATTTGATCATTCGAGCAAACCGTTCTTCGTCCTCAATCAAAAGTATCTTGCTCATTTCCAGCCTCCTCCGTTAGTCTACCCCGCACAGCGGACAGACAAACATCCGGGGCGCGGTCATCTTCGGATTTATCAGAAGCAGACAGGACAAATCAGCAAAGGGCGCGCCGCGAAGAGTGGCGCGCCCTTTGCTCGGGCAGGGAGGGGGAAACTTTATTTTTGTTTGCGAGTCTTTTCGAACTTCGGACTATGAGTGAAGAATAGTCCCGAACTATTGAGAAAGCGTTGAGTTCTCGGACGAGACAAAAAAGCTCACGAACCGGCATTCAGGGTATGTATACAGTGCACAGCCGACCGGCAGCGAAGATGTTGGAACTACAACGGAATCGCTTTTCGAAACTCGCTTTCGCGTTGTGCGCAAGCTGGGTGCGGGCGGATTCGGTATCGTTTAAGAAGCACAAGACATGCCGCTGAACCGCCTCTACTCGCTCAATGTATCCTCCGAGGGGCAAATCGTGGAACAGCGGAAAAGAAAAGCCAATGCTCTATGCTTGATCTAGAACCGGATACAATATTTGAGTCGCGCTTTCGGATAGTCCGCAAGCTGGGCGAAGGTGGTTTCGGGATCGTTTACGAAGCCATCGATACCCCGTTGCATCGATCTGTAGCAATAAAACTGCTAAAACCCTCGACGCTGTCAGATGCTCAAGTTCGTCGCCGATTCTTGAGGGAAGGAAAGATTCTCTCGGGATTGCAATCAGACAAACTGGTCAGGCTCTACTCGGTCAATGTATCCTCTGACGGGCTGCTTTACATGGTGATGGAGCTACTCTCCGGACAAACTTTGCGCGCGCGCTTGAATGAGCAAACACGATTGTCGGAGGAATCGACACTTGCGATTGCGCGCTCAACGGTTTCGGCACTACGAGTCCTTCAAGCAGCAGACGTGGTGCACCGCGATCTGAAGCCGGACAACGTCTTGCTCCTGAACGGTTCTGAAACACAAGTGAAACTGCTGGATTTCGGTCTGTCCGGACTGCTCAGCAAGAACGTAATCAACGATTCCCAAGTAACTTCCGACGGAGCCATGATTGGAAGCATTCACTACATGGCACCGGAATTGTGCATGGGACAAAAAGCAACCATTCGCGCAGACTTCTACGCTCTGGGATGCATACTCTACGAATGTTTGACAGGAAGTCCTCCTTTTGGTTCCAAAGAATCAACGGCAGTTCTTCTCAAACACGTCGCGGAAATGCCACCAGATCCGGCATTGCTCGAACCAAGCGTGTCACCGGCAACCTCTCGATTCCTGCTGCAACTATTGCAAAAAGATCCCGCACTGCGCTTCCAAAGCTGCGAACATATTCTCAAAATTCTCGACAAGAAGGAAACGACTACACAAACTAAAATATGCTCGCTGATTCCGTTCGGCGCTTCGACGCAGAAGAAGGACGAACCGGCTAAGAGATTCAGACAATTAATTATAGTGTCTGCGCTACTTATCCTGGCACTGATTACCTGTCTGCTCGTGATGCCGACGAAACCAGAGAGCGGCACTTTCAAAAGTCCCTCAAACTTCAAGATCAGTGCACTTGCGTCTGCCCTGACCAATCAGCTTAGTTCGTCCGTGCCGATAGAAAGTTCCACAATTGGGGAGACAGTAATTGCGCAGTCGGACAAATCCGATTTCAGCCAAAAGTGGCAAAACCTCCTCGCGCTATTGAAAGCCTCCGACAGCCAGCACAGTCGATATCTGCTCCCGGAGACAGTCTACGCCGTCAGGGAACTGGCCGACACACTAATCAAAGCCCACCGCTGGAAATCGGCGCTGACACTCCTGCGAGAAGCGTTGAACTATGTTGCAAGTGAACCAAGAGTAAGACCGGAACAAAAGAGCGCACTAATTACTCCCATAATCCTGAGTATGGCCGCGCACAAGAATGAACTAACTGAAAAAGAATTCGTGTTTCTCTCCGGACCGATTATTGACGCTTTGAGCACCGATGAATGGACCGCAACAGAGAAACTCCATCGATTTGTTGAACTATGCAGCTCCAAGTATCCGCATCATGGAATAATCGCAGATGCTCGTCTAGAAAAGGCTCTTAATGACTGCGCAGAACAAATGCCCGTAAGAGATTTGACGGTTTTCCGATCAAAGTTCCGAGAACTAGCGACCCATTGCGATGAACGCTTGAACCACCTGGATAAGCAGTTGATCGAGCACACCAGGACGTTGATTCGTATCGATAAAGAAAGCTCCGCAAAAAACAAAGAAGAACTTCTAGGCCAGGATTATTTGCTCATGGCAAGAGGTTACAAGAGAACGAACGCGCCAGAGGCTAGCCGATACCTAGCAGAGTCACTGGCATCATTCACCAATTACGGTATCATCAACCCGGAATGGATTCGCGCGTTGGTTGAGAGTGCAATTCTAAAAGGCGAAACAAACAAGACCGAGGCCAAAGCACAGTTGCTGCAAGCGGAACAACAGGCGCAGAAAATCCGTGCAGAAGACCGTCAGTTCAGTTTAAATCGCATTCTGCTCGGTTGGCACAGTTTACATCGTGCACACACGGATGAACGTTTTTCCTGCGCAGAGGGCAATCAGGTTATTCGCCTGGTGCGCGAACTGGATAGGCTCTCCAAAACAGACCCTGAACGAGAAGCTCAATGTTGCTGGATGCTATCCGTCGCCATGGAGAACCATATACCGGAGGCTGAGGTGATGGAGACTCTGAAGGAAGGTCTTCAATTTCTCGTGGAGAACCACAGAATCAGCGCCGCCAATAAATTCGTCCTGGAAAGACGTCAGGCCCAGTTGCTGAACCGATATCGGCACCATTCGCTGGCCGCAGAGCAGTACATGTCCATCAGAAAGACTCCGCAGTATCAGCCCTTTATAGAAGCAGACCGACGCCAATTTTTTTGGGAACTCGCATCAGTCCTGGATGCTTCAGGACGGAACGCGGAGGCTCTGCAGGCATACGAGTCTCTACAGGAAAGATCTCCTTCTGTTGTGGGCGCAATCACAGCGCTTCGAGAGAGAATGAGAAAAGCAGAAAGTGCGGCGCCACGTTCCAGCAAGTAATCTATCCAATCGGTTCATGGAACAACATGGTCTCGGGATCTTTTGCTCCCAGAGAGGCCGTGGCGATAGCTATCGCCTTCTGTTGAGCATCCTTAGACTGATCATGTTTGCCCTGCCTGTAGTAGCATTGGGCCAACGAGTGCCAGCACCAAGCGGCAGTAACATTGCTGGCAAAGGGCGTCTCATCAAGTTCGCGAATCGTCATCAGCAGATGCTCTTCCGCCTCCTGCAACTTATTGAACTCCATTGAAATGCGCGCTTCAAAGGTTTTCAACCGCGCGGTAATATTGGGCGGGGCCTCTACCGCAGTAGCGACCTCAAACAGAAGTGCAACCAGTACAGTGGCAAAGTGCACATCGCTTATGCGAAGTGCGGCTTCCACCGACTGTATGTGTTTGAACCAGAGCACACTGTTGTTGTTGTTAACCTTTGCTGGCGATGAAACGGTCGAAGATGCCGAGACTGTCGCGGGTGCCACCAATTCCGGTGCAGGTGCCGGTGATTGTGCATCCGTCGTCGTGGGCACCGGGGACGAAACATCGTCGCCGGATAGACCAATAGACTCAACCTTATCGGATCTCAATCCGGACGGATCAGACGAAGGAATGACTCTCTTTGGCGCCACAACCTCGGGGGTCTTCTGAGCTTTGTTCGAGCGTCCGCCAAAAACATTCAGCAGAGCATGCACCGGAGACATGGATGATGCCCGGGCAGCCGGAGCAGGGGGCTCAGTCTCTATGGTCGCGGTCCGAGTCGAAGACGGATTGACGGGGGCTGAAGCACTGCCACCGCCGAAATTTATTGCAGTCGATGCTCCCCCGCCGTACCCGGATGAGACATTGGGAGGAGGAGAACCGCTCTCCCTCAGAGGCGCCGCTCCCGGAAACTTGTTGTTCACTGGACGACTGGCTTCCTCGTCGTCCGAGGGTTTAACGGTCTCCCCCGTCGCCTTTCGTTCGATACAGACTTTGCAAGGCGGGGTCCAGGAAAACTCATTACCGGGGGCAGGCGTGAACGGGTTCAGCGAAGGCGCGTCATCATCAGACGACGCGTGCCCATGGACTCGCTCCTTTGCCGGCTCACCCTGTTTGACGTGATCGGGGCTGATGACTCCGGACATTAGCGCCGTGCCACCATTTCTCAACGGTGAATCGATGAACGCGACAAGTGACTTGCGCATAGCTTCAATCACTGCAGGATCACTTAATCCGCTGGATTCAACGCCCTCGAAAGATTCGGGAGCACGAGAGAGAAAACTGGACAAAGCTCGTTTAGCCGCAACTGTATCGACTGCATTATCAGTGCTTTCGGAACTCGGGATACTCGGGGTTTCGCCCCCTTTTTCCGCAAGAACCTTTTGTAGCTGCAAAATAATAGAGTCTAATTGCGACATGATGCCTCCACGAGCGCGGCGGATCTATATCATGCCCGTTTCGAAAAAATTTCATTCGCTCGCTTAATGAAATTATCGAGCGGGCATCATAGATACGGCGGGTGGGATTACTTTGCCCAATTCGTGTTCTAGTGGCCAAGGTTGGAGAGCGGTATCATGACTGTTGCGGCGAGCAAGACCAAATCTAAGAAGATTGACGCATTTTTTCAGTACATGTTCGTGCACGGTGCGTCCGATCTGCACCTGTCGGCAGGAAAGCCGCCGATGGTCCGCTTACACGGAGAGCTGGAGCAAATCGAGCAGTTGCCTCCGTTACTGCATGCGGACTTGACTGAGCTTTTGCAAGAAATTGCTCCCCCGGCAAAGTGGGAGCAATTTACTCGAACGGGTGATGTCGACTTTGGGTACGAACTGCCCGGTATGGCTCGTTTCCGCTGCAACTTTTTCAACCAGCGGAATGGTTGTGCTGCAGTCTTCCGGCAGATCCCGACAAAAGTATTGACGGCGGAGGACCTCGGTTTACCTCCGGTTCTTAAGAAAACCGCAATGCTAAAGAAGGGATTAGTCCTGGTGACCGGTCCGACAGGTAGCGGTAAGTCCACAACGTTAGCGGCGATGATTGACTATGCCAACAAGAACAGGCGCGATCACATCATTACGGTGGAAGATCCGATCGAGTTCGTTCACGAAAGCCAGGGGTGCATGGTCAATCACAGGGAAGTAGGTCTACATACGGCATCTTTTTCATCGGCGCTAAAAGGAGCATTGAGAGAAGACCCCGACATAATTTTAGTCGGAGAAATGAGAGATCTGGAAACTATTCGACTCGCCGTCGAAGCGGCGGCCACTGGTCACTTGGTCTTCGGAACTCTTCACACAACCAACGCCCCCAAAACCGTGGATCGGATCATCGAAGTTTTTCCGGCCGACGAGCAGAATCAAATTCGCAGCACGCTATCGACCAGTTTAAGATGCGTAGTCGCACAAAACTTACTGAAGAGAGCGGACAAACCAGGCCGATGCGCTGCGCTAGAGATTCTGATATGCAATTCGGCAGTGGGCAACCTTATTCGAGAAGCAAAAACCTTTCAATTACCTTCAGCGATGCAGCTAGGAAAGAAACAGGGAATGCAGACCATTGAAGATGCCATTGCGGATCTGCTCGCGAAAAAATGGATCTCGCCGGAAGAAGCTTACGAGAAGGCCAACGACAAGACCAGGTTCGCGCCGTTAGTCAAACTCGACCCGGACGACCTGTTGTTTGCGTAACAGCACTTCCTACAAATTATGGTCTCACCAGTGATACTATCACGACCGCTACCCCCGACGCTTACGCATTCGCGAGAGCACTGAAATTCCACTCGGACTTGCAGGAGAACTACCGTTAGCCGCGGCCGATTTACCCGACGCTGAGGTTTGAGCTGCCGATGCAGTTTTACCTGGCTGAGGTCGCCTGACTCCCGCAGTGCCGAACGAAGACGCAGGTCTGACGAAAGTTGGTTTCGGCACACCGCCGCGCCCCATCACACTCAACATACTCGCACGATTGGAAGGGGCACCACTACCGGTGCTTAGTTGACTGAAATTGGAATTGATATGCGATGAGGGCACCCCCGCGCTACTCCGCGCGTAGGATGTTCCGCTGTAACCGCCCCCGCTGGCATAACTCGTTCCAGACGCCGCCCGTGCCTGACTGTTGGAATACATTGTCTGTCCGGCATTCTGAACCTTGCTGCTTCGCGCGTAAGAAGTGCCGGTGTAGCCTTTGTTGTTTGCCGCGTATGAGTTGTCAGCTAAGGCCGCGTTAGACAGATAAAAAGTCGCCACACCCACAGACCAGAAACTCCGGAGGGAAACAGTCAAAACGTGTGAATTCGCCATGTAGAATCTCCTGAATACAACCATCATATAACACAAGCAGGGAAGCCGTGATACTAAGTTCTATCCGGATAGACTGGAGCAAGCAAAGAAACAACTGAACAAAGAAATGGAAGAACTCTACGCGGCGCAGCAAGTGACGAAGTCGACCGGCTGGGGCTGCTCCAAAATGAAATTGCGAGCTCCCCGAGCAGTTAAGCAGCAGAAGCATGGAAGCGACGCAGCTGGCAGTTGACCACTTCTGCAATCGTAAAAATAACATTTAGCCCTTCGGTGTTCAGAGAACTACAAACACTAGCTCTTAAACGTGATGCATCGATTTCGTAATCTCGGCGATGTCCTGTTTACTAGCGAAGACAGCCACCTTTCCGCGTTAGCCAGCGCAATCCAGCGCCGATGATAGAATGAAGCCGTGATAGAGTTGGCTCAGCTGTGCAGTCTCCAATGCGATTTCCCAACGACGCGTATTCAAACAGAGACAGGCATCCTGTATCGGTCTTCACGTCGCTAAAAGACTTTAGTTTTGGTGCAAAACGCGAACCGGTGGCACCGGTGAAGCCGGACAACTGGGATTCAGCATTCTTTGCCGATTTCGTAAACTGGTTCGCCTCCGTCGTGTTGGTGATCTGCCAATCGGTAGCTATAAACACTTGGCGAAAGATTCTGCAGCTGATGCTCGCAATGCAAGTCGCAAGATCTGCTGCAGAGCGACATAGAAGCCGGCTGGTGCGCGAACGGCAGCTCAAACTACTCGCAAAAATGCGATTTCGGTGGGACCTTTAAACCCTTCGTAAATGAGATGAGAACAACCGGCCTGCGCGTCGGTTAGTTTGCCGCGATTTAGGATCACGCGCGTCGAATGACGCCTGATTTGATGCGCCCATTGCACGAAGGAGTTATCATCTAATGCATCCCAACCAACAAACAACCTCACTGGCGAACAGCAATCCACCGCGCCTGGCCATTGTGCAGAAGGGAGAAGAAAACTGTATTGAAAAGCGATCGAACGAGAATCATTCTCTTCGACTGCTCACCCGCAACGGATGGAGGCTTGAACGGCAAGGGTCCGATTTCATCGTGGTCAGCTTGATCGATCCAGCCGGAGATACCGTTGTGATAGGACTCGGACAAAGCGACGAAGAAGCCTTTGCCAATCTGCGTGCACGAACACGCAATTTCTCCAACTTGAGAGCACCCTGAAGATAAAACTGGAATAGCTTCCTAAGACTTGGCCTTATATCGACAAAGCACATAAACCGTGCTTATGCTCGGCAAGTGTTTGTTGTGCAATACTGTAACGCTTTCTCCTTTCGCAACTTTGTCGAAGGAAGCTTTGTCGCACATACACATTTTTTCGTAGATCACAATTTTTCCGTTCTTACGTCGAACAGGATAGTGATAGAAAATCTTGTACCGATCCTGCGGATCGCAGACAGTCCATTCAGCCAATTCCTTACTCGCAATTACGCCTGGCACTGGCAGACCGCCAGTCACCAAGCTTAGTTCTTTTAGACGCGGCAAAATCAGCACCATGGTCACGAAAAATATTAGGGGCACGAAGAAACGCACAATTCCGGGGTCAGCAAAGTAGAGTGGAAAACAAAATGCGACGCCAAGTATTCAGAAGAGGCCAATCTCCGCAGCTCCAAGAAGCGAGGGCTCCCGCAAAACAGCATGGCGACGAGACTCTTGCAGCTCGGACTCAACATTGCAAAGCACGGACGGGCGGACTTTGTCCTTCAAATAGTCAGTCCACCATTGTTCAACTTCGGAGCTAGCATCAGGACGAGCACGGGATATGCTGCCACCTGTCAGCGGCGCAGACTTTGCAATTTGTCTAGCGCAGGGCGATGTAGCAAGCCACTTCATCCCGTTACTCAAGCGCTTCAAATCAGTTAGATTCAGCGAATCGATCTCAGCAAAGGCAGGAGAGCTCCAAACATCTTCGTAATCTTTTCGACGGAAGAGCAAACAATCATTGCCACCGTTCAACTTGACATACACGTCCGGAAAATGCGCAGCCACAGTAACGGCCGTATAGATAGACCATGCGGCAAACGTATCGATTGTTTCATCAAAATGACTCGCGTTGCGCTCGGGGTGCTGATAGTTTCGATGTCCCAGTTCGTTCGACTTCAAGCCTTTCATCGACGGAACAAACATGCCGTCATAATCCACCAGCCTGAGGTCACCGGATGCGGTGACCAATATGTTTCCGTGCTGCAAGTCTCCATGAGCAACACCAGCAGTCAGCAGCCGCTGATACATTTCCGCAAAAGAGTTCCTCAACTTTTCGAGCATTACTCCATCCCTAAGGTAGCGCTCAATGTAACGGTCAAGCGTTACTCCATGAACCCATTCCATCTTGAGAATGGGATACCACTGTCCCTGAATTAGGACGCCCTTCTGTTGAAACTCGAATGTTACTGCCTTAGTCGAACTTTCTCAGTCGCGGTTCAATAATCAATCTTCGGTTAGCATTCGTTCGTCCGAAATTGCATCGCCCAGAGATCTATAGTGATTGCTCTTGTTTCCCGCAACGTGATCGTACGCTGCGCGCATTTGTTGCGCGCAGCGCTCATATGGCATACGTCCGACTCCGGTGCAAAGCCCCGGGATAGCAACGCTTTCGATCCGCGAATCGGGCGTTTTGACATTGTGCCGCAGAACAGCCAGCAGCACGGCGCGCATCGCAAGGTACGCATTCATTGAGTTGGCTACCGCCCGCGGGGTTCTCATTGTTGGCGCGCAGACCAGATATTTGAAGCGATCGTTTCCGGTTTCGACAACCTCTGCCATGCCAACAGGCAGCTCTCCGGCATACCTGCGCTGAATCATCTCTTGCACTATCGGCTGAATTCGCCACCCCATCAAATCGCTAATACTCCAGTCGATGCCACCATCCATAAATCCGAAACTGTTGGCAGGGCTGACAAGAGCATCGGACTTGGCGAGAAGCAAATTGCCTCCACGAATGGTGATTTCGGGCACAGCCATGAACCATTTAGACCAGGCGGCAATCAATTCAGGGTTCTTGTCGCCGAGTATGAGGTGGATTTTGACGCTATTCATATAAGGTGTTCTTAGGTCAGGAAATTTTGATGAGGCAAGCATATTACAAATCGGGCGTTAGCGGCACTGCGGGCTGGGTCGCGGCAAGCCGCTCGAAGGAACAGCGAGAGATGAGACTCATCCCTGGCGGCAATTTTGACAACCCACACAGCACAACGGGAAGTCTACATGCGCAACATATCGAAATCCAGGTTGTCGAGATTTGACACGTGCATGGTCGCTTGATAGAATTTCTTTTCGTTGGTGGGCGCTGAACGCGCCTGCCAGATTTGAACCCTGAAAACTGAATAGCCATGAACAAATAGCCTGTCAATAACTTTTGAGAAGGCAATCAAATAATCTTT
>JAIELX010000078.1 GCA_019752635.1 Candidatus Obscuribacterales bacterium
AGTTGATTGCGAATCCATGATCATCGGCTCCAATCGGGGCTTTCAGGTGTATACGAAAAAATCATGCCAAGAGTTCAATTGGGACGCGAAATTTTCGCCCCTCCCTCCCCTCCGCTGAACCCGAAATGCTCCGCCAGATTTTCCCGGGAAAATCTGGCGGAGCATTTCGGGTTGTCGAAACGGGGGCTCCCCTCTTTCATCGAATAAATGCCTCTTCCCGTCGCGGTTTATAATGCTGTTCGCTTAGTCGGACGAGTTCCACTGGCTACGCCCCTCACTGAGTAATTACAGGCTGGCCCGGGAAGCACTAGCACGAACAGTAGGATTGTCGAGTCCCCTGCGTATTGGCTACTGTTTAGATGCCCCCGTGCCTGTGTAAAACAGTTGTGTCCCTCTGGAGATTCTGCGTGAGGCCCCCCGTAATCTACATAGCTGGTCCGGACATCTTCAAGCTCAATGCTGCCGAGGTCTACCGCAGTTATGCCGACCTTTGCACCGAATTGGGTGCCGAGTGCCTCTACCCGAACGACGATATCATCGAGCCGGCGGACACCCGAGAAGAATTCGCTCGTAACATCTTTCGCGCCAACATTAACATGATGGCGCGCAGCGACATTGTCATTGCCAACGTGGAGCCGTTTCGCGGTCCGTCCATGGATGTAGGCGCCGCGTTCGAAATAGGACACGCTCGCGCCATGGGCAAGCCAATCATCGGCTTCACAGCCGAGCCGCTGCCGATGTACTTCGAACGCTTGAAAGAATTTTACGGTCAGGTGGAGAAGGGAGATATCGGTTACCGCAGCGTATCAGACGGCATGCTGCTGGAAGATTTTGGACTGAGCGAAAACCTCATGATTGCGCACGCGCTTGAGGGCTCGAAAGTACACGAGAGCTTTGACTCCGCGCTAAGAGAAGCACTGAGCATCTACAACGAGAAAGAACAACAAGCAGTCGCGTACGAGATGCCTGAAATTGAGTATCCGAAGTGGCTTGATTCATTTCACAGTTGGAACGATCAGCATGAACGCTCGCTGGAAATGCTTGAGCATTTCCTGGAGCATCTGCGTGGAGATGTTCCACGGGGGTGGCGCACGGGCTCGCACATCGGAGTGCTCGATCTTGGCTGCGGAGATGGACGATTCTCGCGCCAGATTGTCGATATGCTCCAGCGCAAGTTAGGTAAGCCTGTAAAATTTGTCGCAGTGGATATCAACCCAAGCTTCGTCGAACAAGCTCAAGAGCTGTTTCCCGAAGGCAAGATTTCGCAAGGAAACATTTTCGAAGATCACATATCAGGTTTTGTTCCACCCGGTTTTGATTGCGACATAGTTCTAATGTCTCACTCACTGTACTTTGCTACCGACAAATGCGCGTTGGCCGAGCGGCTGGCTGCCCTGGGCAATCCTGACACACTCACCCTCTACCTGTTGAACGATCCGATTTACAGACAAATCCCAAGAGATGTCGATGCACTGATCGGCGCGCTGGAACAAGCCGAGTTGCCCTACACGCAGTCGGCTCCATTCACCAGCCATGTGCAGATGCCTGAGCGTGCAATCGATTATATAGCGCACTTGTTTGCGGCGCCTGACGCGCACTATCCCGACGAAGGATTTCAGATAACAAGGCGCCTGCTTTTCTTCTTCCAACAGTCGCCATTAATGAGTCTAGCGCCCGCTGTGCGCTTTGAGTTCTTGCGTAATGTCCTGAACGATCTGCGCAAACACGGCGGAAAAATTCCGGTACGCAATCATTGGCTAGCCGTGCTGAGAAAAGACTCACGTCATGCTTTCCGTCAGGCGGTCAAAGCAGCGATGCTGCATATGAGTTCATCACCAATCAAGCGCTAATATCAACACGATAACAGGCTCGTCAAGATACCCTCTGCTTTCGGATCTCTTCTTCGACTTCTTCGTTCGTAATACCATGCATCTTCATTGCGCTTGCGAAGCGCTCACGCCAGTTGACCTGGTCCGCCAATCGCACAATCACATTAACCAAATCGCTCCGGTCCGACTCACTTAGCGAAGGTACGTCTACTGCCTGCTGCGAAGCCAGGAAGCCCTGCACAGCTCTTGCCACCTCATCACGTTGAAAACCTTGCGGCAGAACTTCTTGTTCGAGGGGCTCCAATTCTTCCGCCGTAGTGTCGCCAATTTCCACAAGACTCAGGCAATGCGACAGGTGTTCTCGAACATTCAAGCAACGCGCATCGGTTGGACCATAGATCTTTTCCGCAATGGCAAGCGTGCGCTGCCACAAAGTTATTGCAGCCGGAAGGTATTCGCTTGTGCCCCCATACTCGGCTTCATCAGATACATCCTGACCGAGATGGGTCAATTCCTCCACGAGCGCCTCCGACTGATCAGAAAGTGAATTCGCCTCTCGAATAGCGGCAAGATAGGCCACTTCCATCGCCCCACAATCATTCTCCCGCCAGAAAGCCCAAGATGCAGCCTTCATCTGTTCCTGCCAAGGCATGTTAGTAATAGTCTCCCTCGAAACAACTAACCTACATGTAGAAGTTCCCCGATTATTCAACAACGTAACCCAATACCGCCAGCGTCGCGATGAGTTCCGGCAGCGATGAAAAACGTATCGAACGCGAGGAAGAGTGAAAGCGTCTTTCGAAAGGCTATTGCATCCGACACGCTTAATCGGGACAGGTACACATGTCCGCTCAAAGCTTTACGAAATAGTTGCTTCTAGGCGCCGGCCTCGCGTCGCCCCCTAACGGTCTACGCCCTAGCCAGATCATTAGCAGTAAAATTGATGTCACGCCGAAGGACAACATGCAGTATTCGCAAATTGCATTGACAACTGCAAGTTGAAGATACACGAAGTAGCAAGATGCCGCCATGCCCGAAATGGACAAAGACTTCAGCAGCAACTTCGACTTTGCCGATCCGGAGGCGGCGGAGAACGCCAGCCCGATCGCCAGCGCGTAGTAGCAAACACCGATCAGTGCAACAGGAACATCACCGATGGTGGCAAAGGGACTGTTCAGTACATCATCACATCCGGCTTGAGCCGAGCATCCGACTAAACCACCGGCATAATGTTTGTACGTCAGGTACGCTGAATCAATAAGTCCAATGGCGGCGATGGACGCTATCGGCAACAGCCACCTTGACCGCTCGGACAAAGTCTGACTCGGAGGCGATGTCATTGATACCGGCGGTCTATTCTTTACTGTCATCAATGATGCCATCCAGATTTGCTAGTGCCGAACCGGCATAGATTTTGCCCCTGGCTAAGACAGTGGGGGTTTCGTGCACACCGAGACTCTTACCAATCCTGATGTCTGCGTCCACGGTCTCCTTCACGCCACTGGAATCCATGTCTGCGGTAAACTTATCCGCGTCCATGTTGAGTGACCGAGCATAATCGACAAACTTTGCAGAAGGATCGCTGCTATAGGCCCATTCAGCCTGTCCACGGAAGAGCTTGTCCTGCATCTGCCTCAACTTGCCTTGCCTTGCCGAAGACTCGGCTGCGTAAGCGGCCTTCGTTGCATTTTTATGCCTGCGAAGCGGAAAGTTTTTAAAGTCCACGGACAACGATGCCCCGTATTTTGCACGCGCTCGATCAAGCGTGGATTCGAAGCGTCTACACGTGGAACACTGATAGTCAGTGAAGACTGTCAGACGAGCCGTCACGGAATTGCTCTCAGCCGAAGCAAGAGAAGAACTTGCTGAAACTGTCAGAAGCGTCATTCCTAAGAAGAAGCACCTGGTAGCATTTGTTTGACTCATATTCACAGTGAACCTTTGCGATGCTTTTCAACCGACTCCAATATTGACAGTCGAAGAAGCAATACGGTTCCAACACCTTACCAGCACTCAATCTCAACCGTACACGAAGGGCTCCCCTCTCGCTTGACAGTCACCTGCAATAGTACAACTCGTCAGCTTAGTTTTCGTGGCAACTGTCAAGCCACTTCCGAATGCCATCAACGGTTTCGGCGATGCTGCAAGCACTGGTGTCGAGCACCGCCATCGGTGGCGTAGTTTCCGCTGCATTTTTGCTAAGCCAGTTATTGAACTCGACCATCTGCTGTAACACCGCCGGCGTGCCGGAATTGCGCCAGCTCGGGCGTGCAGTCAGTCTCGCCTCCAGCTTGACCGGCTCACAAGTCAATGTCAGGTAGTGAACGTCCCTGAAGTAACGGCGCTCAGGACAAGACTCATACTGTTCCGGCAAAACGCTGCCAAAGAGAACAACAGACTTTCCGGACTGGTGAATGTTCTTCGCCATTCGCAACCAAGTATTGCGAAACAACCGGAAACCGTTACCTGGAGTGCTCATCGCATCATTCCAAAGTATATCCTGGTCAAGAACAACGAAACGCTGATCGACTCGCGCTAACTCCAACGCAGCCATGGTTTTACCGGAACCGCTCGCGCCGGTCACAACGAACAATGGCAGTGCCAAAAACAGTTGCGAAAAATTGCACTCGGAACAAACCGCAACGGAAGGGTCACCGATTTTGACTTCCTTGCCTTCTGAATATTCGCCGCAGCCTGGACAAACGTTAAACATGGTCGTATTTACTTCCTAAACGAGTTATTGATTGTAACCGAGTGACAGGTTGGTGAAACTTCCAGACCCGCGGCGACGGATCTGACGAACTCTCCCGGAAACAAAGTCGTTCACACAGTCCGAGATTCGGCCTGATATCCGACCGCCTTGTCGGAAACGGAGAGCACGATTGCAGAACTTTTAATACAGCTTAAACACATTTGCTCGAAAACCGAATTAATGCTAAACACCCACGCCCTCTGGATCGGGCGCCTAGTGTCCATGAAATGCAAGGTTCCAGTTCTCTAATAAGTGTGGCGGAGTCGTAGCATTTCTCTAGAATAACAAGTATTGGTGGTTGCATACCCGACGGAGAACGTCTACCTGAATTGGGAAGCAACTCGGAGGAGTTCCATGAAGAGAGTACATGCAAAAGTTACATCTTTAGCGCTTTCGTTATTGGTGATTGGAGTCGCCGGGTTTGGTCTAACCGCTTGTTCTACGCGACAAGCGACTGATTCTACTGAGCAACACTATGTTTCAGGGCAAGTTGAAGGCGATAAAGCCAAAATCAATTTGGAAGAAGTTCAGAAAGCCTTCTGGGATACAAAAGGAACAGATTTCAATACCTGGATGACCGGATTCGAAAAGCGCGTCAACGAGATTTATGACGGCGAGGGAGTTGTCTCGATCGACGCAACCCGCAAGACCGGAAAGCTCGCAATAACAGGTTTTATCGACAACAAGAAAGAACCGGGATATCAGGACGGAGAAGAGAAGCTCTTTTCTATCGAACAAACCGGTGACGTAGTCGACAACCAGTTGCCTTACAAAGTGTCGGATCACCAGGGACAGTCGTACTATCAGGGTCATGGCAGCATCCTGAACAGCCCCATAGTACAGATGCTTGTTCTTTCGCACCTCATGGGCGGATGGGGAGGACGGTACAACACGCCGTACGATCGAACCGTCATCCTGCGAGACCACCGCGACACGTTCCGGACCACCCCGGACTACAGCGCTCAGAAAGCGGCCAATACACGATTCAAGACCAACAGCAGCGGCGCTTACACCAGCAGGACCAAGTTTGGTGGCGGTTCTGTCGGCGAAAGTAGCAGCTCAACATCCAGACGCAGTTGGTCGGGAGGCAGCTCGTCCAGCTCATCCAAACCAGCATTCAGCTGGGGCGGGAGAAGAAGCGGCGGAATGTCGCGCGGCTGGGGCGGTCGCAGGAGATAATTCATGACAAATTTGCTGAGTGTACGTGACGCCTCTGGACGCCACATGGTCGTCTTTTCGCTCGACGATTCGGTAACGCGTCAGCCCGCAATCGATATTGTTTTCGACATTATAGGGAATCCGGATCCACAAAAACTCGCAGAGATCGGCACCCTTGCCGAAGGACAGGTGGAGGACTTCCTGGCAATTCAGCGCATCGTGTTCGACAAAGACGACCAGGGATTGTTCATTCGCGACAATGTCAGTTTCGCAGCGAACGGCTCAGATTTAGACCCGGACGCACCGATGACCGGAGCGTTTGTTGCCGCCACCAAAGGTGATATCGTCTACAGGCGATGCGATCTGGTGATTTCAGGACCTGCCGGGTCGGAGAACTTCGCCCCCTCAGATTCGGGCACGTCGACAGGGCAGCAGGGCTCGATTCCGGAACTTGCTCGACTGATGTTTTTACATCAAGTCGCAAAAGGTGCTCAAATAGACGTGACAAAAGATCTACCGGAGCTGCAAGATATTTTGAGCAAGCTTGAAAAGGACGGTCTCATCGACATCGACGTCAAGAAAGCCGCTTACAAGTTGACGGACAAAGGTATTCGCACTCATGCCAGCTACCTGGAAGAGGCGCAGAATCTGATACGACGATACGACATTTTCGGCGACGTCGATATAGACGCAAGTGGTAAGGCCCATTTTGATACCGGCTTAGGCAAAGATTTGCGCGTTCCCGTGTACGAGGTTGAAGGAATTGACCCTTACCGCGCGCGTTTTCTCCTCGGATTGAACGACGGCGAGTGGGACGGCACCGAAGACTGGATTGATAATCTAGAGAATGAGGACTGGTATCGCCAAGTTTTCGAACCGATTGATCGCGCACCTTCCGTTGATGACGTCGGCGGCAAAGCACGTATAGAAGCGGTTCTCGATCAGGGAAAATCGGTTCTTCGTTCAATGAATTGATCTGCAGGTTCTGTTCGGCATGACCAGCGATCCAAATCAGAATGACGCATCCGAGGAACTCTTTCGAAAAGCTGCCGATGCGATAAAGAATGCGCACTCCCTGGTTATAACCGCTGGAGCAGGTATGGGCGTCGATTCTGGCTTGCCGGATTTTCGAGGGGATAGCGGATTCTGGCAAGCGTATCCTCTCTACGAAAAACTGCAAATCCGATTCGTGGAGATGGCAACCCCTCGCCATTTCTCAGAAGACCCTAGTTTCGGCTGGGGTTTTTATGGTCATCGGACAAACCTCTATCGTGAAACCATCCCTCACAGTGGCTTCAGCATCTTGCAGGACTGGATTCAGCGATTCAATCTGAGATGGTTCGTGGTCACTTCCAATGTGGATGGACAGTTTCAGAAAGCAGGCTTTGATGAGCAATCAATTCTGGAAGTGCATGGATCGATTCACCGCCTGCAGTGCCAGGCTCCCTGCAAACCTTTGATTTGGGAAAACGAGGAAGACCTGGAAATTGATTTCGAAACCATGAGATCGTACAGCATTCCCGGGTGTCGACATTGTCCGGGTCCGGCAAGACCGAATGTTCTGATGTTCAATGACTGGTCATGGCTACCGGTCCGAACCGATTTGCAACAGAATAGATTTGATCGATTCATTACTGATTGCCCTCAGCCACTAGTGGTGGTTGAGCTTGGAGCAGGCACCGCGATACCAACAATTCGATTCACAAGCGAAAGATTAGGTCGCAGGCGCCAGACAACCGTAATTCGGATCAATCCTCGAGAACCAAAAATCGATGCACCACACTTATCAATCCCTCTGGGAGCAGCTCACTCGCTTCAACAAATCGATCAACTTCTTACAAACTAATCTCGTCTAGTTTCACAATTAGGGAATCCGGAAGGGCTATCGGTCTATGCGTGTGCTCCTCGGTAAGCACTATCACGGACTCTGCGGTGCAAACACAAATTCCGTCCTTAAAAATACACTGCCCCATACGAAACGATGTTCTTCCCAGCGACAGCATACCCGTGCCGACCTCAGCAATTCCGGGGAAATTCATTTCGTTCAAGTAGTCTAGCGATAGTTTCGCGATAACGAAGGCTGTATTGGGTCCGGCGATTGTCTCAAGACCAATGAAAAGAGAATCAACTCTGCCGGCTTCGAGCAACGTGCAGTAAACGGCATTGTTTATGTGACCTTGCCTGTCGGTATCGCCATAACGCAAGTTGATCTGCGTCCAGTGTTTGTATGCACTTCGCTCAGTCGTGCAAACCGTTTCGCGCTTAGCGCTTCCCATTCTATCCTGCTTCCCGGTGCTGCTATCCGCGCAATTATAAACCACAGCGATTAATGACAGACTTGCGGCACTCGCGGAGCTAGCCCGGGCGGGAGAGACCGACAGGGTGCTCCAGATGCGCTTTGTCGGTAGCTCGGTTGCTGCAGAGGAAGAACACCAGTTGTATTAGTTGCGCCCGTTACAAGCGACATTGGTGCTATTATTCCGGCAGAATTTAGCGAGCGGGAACTAGAAGTGGAAACTCCCAACGATTGGCATGACAGGCGGATCAAGCTAAGATCAGGTCGACACTTAGGCTACGCCGAATGTGGCGATCCCCTGGGTGTGCCGGTGTTTTATTTTCATGGCGGCTTTAGTTCAAGGCTTGATATCTTGTTTGCTTCGGAAATCTGCAAGGCTCAAGGAGTGAGACTGATCGCAGCCGACCGCCCCGGCATTGGCTCATCGGAAAGGCATCCCAACCGAACTCTTCTCGATTGGCCCAAAGATGTTCGCGAGCTGATGGACCACCTCAAGATTGAGAAGGCGCACGTGCTTGGCTGGTCGGCCGGAGGTCCCCATGCGATGGCCTGCGCCTACGCCATGCCGGATAGGTTGCTCAGAGCCGCTACGTCCGGATGTGTATCGCCACTGACATGGCCGGGCAGTATTGATTCTCTGGGACTGCAGGTTGATCGACTATTGGTGCACAGCTGCCACATCGCACCTTCACTGGTTCCGATTCTCTTGAAGCTTTCCAAGCTCATTCCGATTGCAGAACTCAAGAAATCGTTCATCAAGGAAGCCGCAGCACCCTCAGACAAACAAGTGATTGAAGCAATGAGCCTGGAAGAAGCAAAAGAGTACTTTCTTGAAGCGTTGCGACCGGGCGTTGATGGCACGGCGGACGACTATCGTGCAATTGCTTTTCCGTGGGGATTCGAGCTCGAGGAGATCAAAACGCCACTTCACATGTGGCAGGGTGCGGACGACAATCTGGTGCCTGTGTCGCATGCCGATTACCTTGCGGAAAGACTGCCTCAAGCGAAAACATTTCGCATGCCGGACACGGGTCATTTCTTACTCCACAAACATATCGCAGACGTGCTTAGCAACCTTGTAGGCAACTAGACCGCGGCCATGGTTGTAATGCCAAGCGACAGGGGACAGATTTAAGAGAGTATCGCGCAGGATTCAAATCAACACCAAAATGGAAAAGGCGGCTTGCGCCGCCTTTTCTCGAACTTTTTGGAGTGAGCCTTAAGCCAGGGCTGCTGCCAACGGCGCCGGTGCCTTGATTTTGACTCGCTCGGATTCTTCGACAGACTCTGCTTCCAACGCCCATACATAGAGGCAGGTGTAGAACGCAGATCGAATATAGATGGACAGTGCAGTCACAACAACCAGCACGCTTGCCCAAAGCAAGGCGCCCATGATTGCCAGGGGCGAGAGCAAGTTGATTTGCGTGTAGAGAGCGCCGCCAAGCAGTGCTCCGCCGGAAAGATATACCAGCCATGTTGTGATACGGCAAATAACTTCCACTCCAACTTCACCTACACCTATAGTGAGCAGGCTGCTTTGTGCGATTTTGTCAGCACGCTTCAGTCCGCCCCAGAAAGAGCATCCTTCTATAACAATCGCAGGAAGGATCAAGTGACCCGCAAGGGTCCAGAACACTTCAACCATACCGGCCAGCATGTTGAAACCTGCGCCGAGGAACCCGCCATGGTTTCCTTTACGAAGAAATCCGGCAATCTTCTTAGCGATAAGAGTCACAATACCGAGGACGATGATTGCAGGTAAGCTTTGGAAGACGGCACTGATGGCTTCAGAGAACTTGCCTGAGCCCTTTCCGTCTGTCAGATGGCTATAAACCAGGGCACTGGTGATACCTTCCATAATTCTGTTGGTCAGCCACCATACCATCATCAGCGAAGTGACAATGAGAATGTTGTCTGTGGTGAACAAGCCTGCAAGCGAGTCGAAGTTGAACGACTCAACGCCACTCATATCACTACGACCATTCAAGTTGAGCATTTGTCCCACACTGCCTGCGCTGGGTACGCCACCAAGCATGCCGTGAGTCGGCATATTGGCACCCACTGCCGGTCCGTGTGCTGCACCGTGAGCGGCACCGCCCTGTGTTATCGCGCCTGCGACTCCACCAGCTTGGCGACCCATCTGCTTGATGCCATCGAGAAAAAAGATGCAACTAAAAAGTGCATTCGTAAATACGGTGAGGATCGAAGGAATCATGAGGCGTTTGTCTTGCCAGCCCATCTTGATGCTGGCCCAGATCATTCGAAAGCCTCTAGTGAACGACTCTAACATGGAAAATCACCCTCAGGGCACGACGTGTTGTTAGTAAGAATCGGGAGTTCCTGAATTGCCAGCGCCAGCTAGATCAGCCCCATCAAATAGTGCGCTTATTGTACGGCGTTGCCAAGGTAATGTAAAGTACTTTTTAGCTTACGAGTCCCTTTTCCACGGCGATGTCTTCGAGACTATACAGGCCATCCAACAATTCGCGGTATTTCTCACTTACGAACTTCCTGCGAATTTTTAGGGTTGGTGTTAACTCATTAGCCTCAATTGTGAAGTCATGAGGAAGAATCACAAAGCGTTTAATCTGCTCAAAGCTTGCCAAGCGGGCATTTGCGACATTGATTAAAGTCTGAACGTCCGCAATCACAGCGGGATGACCGACCAGATCCTCGATACTGCAGTCCGGCAATCCGTTCGCAGCGGCGAAGTTTTTGATCTCATCGAGATTGGGCGTAACAAGCGCGACGACATGTTTACGCCGATCGCCGTAGACAACGATGCGACTTACCAGACCTTGTCCGGCCAGCATGTTCTCGATTACTTGCGGTGCCACATGTTTGCCACCGGCAGTGATTATGATGTCCTTTTTGCGGTCTTTGATCCGCACATAACCAGACGCGTCGATATCCCCGATGTCCCCGGTCAGGAACCATCCGTCGCGAATGGCCTCGCGAGTCGCGTCGTCATTTTTGTAGTAGCCGGAAAAGACGTTGGGACCGCGCACAAGAATCTCACCGTCGGAAGCGATCTTGACCTCGACACCGGGGAGCGGCTTTCCTACGCTACCGCGAACATTATCTTCCGGTTTGTTGCAACAAACCGGGGCGGTCGTTTCGGTCAATCCGTAGCCTTCGAGAATGGGTAGCCCGAGAATGGCGAAGAACTGATGTACTTCCGGAGAAAGTGGCGCCGCCCCCGATACCAGAAAACGCAACCTGCCACCAAACCGCTGTCGAATCTTCGAGAACACAATACGGTCTGCCACACGAAGCTCTGTTCGATAGATACGGCTACCTATGTCGGTTTTCCCGTTATTGCGCTCGCCTTCGTGAGTCTTCAAAGCACGCTTGCCGATCGATATGGCCCACCGAATTAGATACTGCTGCGGCGCCGGCATTGTCCGAATTTGAGACTGGATACGATTGTATGCTTTCTCGTAGAAGCGCGGCACCGCGTTCATTATGGTCGGCCGCACTTCGCCCATGTTCTCCGCGACAGATTCCATTGTCTCGGAAAAGGCGATCAAAATCCCATCGTGAATACAAAGGAACTGTCCGCCGATTCGCTCAAAAATGTGCGACAGGGGCAGGAACGACAAGGCTACATCTTCGGAACAGAAGCCGACATTCTCGCTCAGCGTCCGGCAAACAAACTGAATGTTTGAATGAGGAATCATGACCCCCTTCGGTACGCCGGTCGTGCCCGAAGTGTAAACAATGGTGGCAAGGTCGCTGGATTTTAGATTGGCAACGCGAGACTTAACCGCATCGGGATTCGAGTCCAAAAACTCACGCCCTCGAGCGAGGAACTGCGCCCAGGTAAGAACTTCCAGCCCCGGCGGGGGCGACTCGGTCTCACCCTCGAACAGAACAACGAACTTCAGGTGAGCAGGGATTGAAGCGAAGGTGTGAAACTTACGAAGCTGTCGAGCGTTCTCGACAAAGATCCCGACAGCATCGCTGTGATTTACGAGGTACTCGACTTCCGGCGCGCTCAGTGACGGATAAATAGGCACGGTCACGCCGCCGACAGAGAGGTTGCCGATGTCGGACCAAAGCCACCGAGCTCGACTGGCGGACATTATTGCGATCTTGTCGCCTCCGGTTACGCCCATGCTCAAGAGGGCGCCGCCGACACTGCCAACTATATCGCCGGACTCTTTCCACGAGACGGTCTGGAAGCGACCATCTACCTTATGGAGGATTGCTGCGCGTTCAGGGGTGCTGTTGACACGCTCCCAAAACACATGTATGACTGTTTCGTGCACGCTCCGATACCTACTATCGATTCAGCGGTTGACGGGATCCGGCTTTACGAGACTCGAATTTAGCCATGCTAAGTAAGGTGCGGAGCCGCTCGTTATCGGCATGCATATTACTTCCGGCACCTCATAGGGGTGCAATTCCTTTATTCTAATCTCAAGCTTCGAGAATAGCCACTCTGCAGTCTTGATGACAAGCAACTCTTCGCTTTCTTTTTGAAAATTACCTTGCCACTTGTAGTAGGAGCGTACTTCGGGCAACAGGTTGACGCAAGCCGCCAATCCCTCTTCAACCAAGTGTTTGGCTAGTTCTTCACCCTTGCCGGGTGGACATGTACAAAAGGCGACGACTTCGCCCGACATCAACTGGCACTCCTAAGCATTTCCCAACCGCATTCTCTCACAAAACGGCTCAGAGCGGCATTGAGTGCGAGAAATGCTTCCGGTTGTAGCTTAGGCATGCGGAATCTTCTATTGACGCGCAAGACTATTGAAGGCACGGATAGCTGTTCGGTTATAAAGCGCTGCAGAACCCGCACGTCATCAGAGTCACGCGAAGTCCCAACTTCATCTAGTTCAGACAATCGCTCTCGTAAGAGCGTGGCATAGGTACTGCCCTCGGTGCCGTAAGTTTCAATGGTAAATGCGTGAGACTCATGCCATGCGGCGCCGACAACGGCTACAACCAGACCGATTTGACCGGTCTTCACCACCTCGGCCAGAGTGCGAATCATTGGTGTCTCGGTGTAGCAACAAGGGTCGGCGGCCATGCAATATGAACTTACTAAAGCGTGCGCAAGCGAGGTTCGGTTAACGGATGCAGCGAGCGAGCCCGTGTAGGCATCAGCTTCTTTGAAATCGCCCTCGCGGAAATAGCTAGTGGCATGCGGAGCGAAAACGAGGATTGGCATTTCGCCGCCGAAGAATTGATAGTCGCCCTCCCCGCCGGACGGAAATTGCTCCGAGCGTTCTTGCAGATGTGATTCAAATTGCAGAGCACGGTTGAGCACATCAGGCTGCATGCCTTCTTCTATCAAGAAGCCGATGGCGCGGCTCATGTCTTCAAAGCGCGCTTGCGAATGCTGCAGAATCCACGGCGAAAACGGCGGTTGTCCGACCACGGTAACAGTCTTGCCCTGACGGTGCGCATAGAATATTTCCATTGCAGTACCGTAGTTTGATTTATTGAGGTTGGCGAGAACAGCATCGCATTGATCTATCAAATCGAGCGCTCGCCGAACCCGTTTCTCAATGCCTATTTCGCTTTCCGTTTCCCGAGTCAGCGCCCAATCTATAGGATTTACTACCGTCAGTCCATGTTGATGAAGCTTGGAAATAGCGATTGCACGCCAATCAGGTTCAGCACCCATAGCCGCCAGGCTGGATATCTCAACTACTTCTTGCGTGATGTATATCGAGGACATCATTGCTAACACCGGGTTTCCACGAAAGGAACGTCCTCTCTTATATACCACAGAACCGGAAAAGCTGGACTTTTTTTTGGACGTTAAGCGTGGATACAGCTATTATTGACGAGCGGCAATCGTGCCTGTGCCGCACAATCCGGAGATCTGTTACGGTTGCAACCTGAGAATGCTCGAGAGACCTAGCTCGACAGGTTTCAAGGAGAAGATACACATGCCGAAAGCCCGTTCAATTGACCACAAGCCGCGCGCACAATACAAGAGACCGGAGCGTTCCAAATCGATACGCGGCGGATATGTAAGTGCCATGCTGGCCTGCGTCTTCGTCTTCGGGACAGCATGCTCATCTCAAAAGACGCCATCTGAATTCGGAGAGCCGCGCGACGCTCCGGCACAACAATCAGTTCCGGCCGTAGCCGGCGGCGAGAATGTCGGACAAGACCAACTGCTACAAGCACAGGCCAACAACGCTAATAAAGTGGAGGTACTCTTCTCCGCCCCGGTTTACAAGCTTCTTCCCGACGATCGCCAGGGGATTCCTCACCAACGGTTTCTGTTGCAGCTCAGCAACGGCAGCACCGTACTCGTGGCCCACAACACGAAGATGGCACCGCCTGTACCAATTCGGGCCGGCGACGTCGTCACCATCAAGGGCGAATACATTTGGAATGAAAAAGGTGGCGTAGTGCACTGGACCCATCACACCGACACTCCTCGCCACATGGGCGGCTTCATCGATTTCAACGGTCAACGCTACCAGTAGCGACAGCTAACCACAGCGATAGAGCACCCGAACCGAGTTCAAACCTGCACAACGACTTAAGCAATCACGCACCACCGAAATCACTCGTTAGCAGTGCCTATTGCCGGAGCTCGAATGTCAACCGATTCCTTGAAGTGCTATTTTGGGGCTCGAAATAGCGCTTCAATTTGCAATTCATTCTTTATAGGTCTGAGGGCACAGGAGCACGCTCATCGGCACAAAGACACAACCAGCGCAATTGCAGTGCCTTAATTCCAGTTTCTTAGTCCGAGCGCAGAGCAACTATGGGGTCTAGTTTCGCCGCTTTGCGTGCAGGATAGATGCCGAAGAAAAGACCTATGGAGAGCGACACCACAAATGAAAGGATCACCGAATCCGGTGTCACGACAGTGGTCCAGTTCGCAAAATTACTAATCAAATAAGAGCCGGAAATCCCCAGACCGATTCCGAGCAGTCCGCCGCAAAGCGACATCATTACAGCCTCAAGGACAAATTGCGCCAGAATATCCCAGTACTTGGCGCCTATAGCTTTTCGAATACCAATTTCGCGAGTTCGCTCAGTAACCGAAACAAGCATGATATTCATGATACCGATACCACCGACCAACAGCGAGATTCCGGCTGTCGCTCCTAGAAGCAAGGAAAACACGCCGGTGATGGACTGAGCAGTCTGCATGATATCGCTCTGAGTCCTTAGCGTAAAGTCGTCACCGTCCGGCGTTTGGACGTTGTGGCGAAGCCGAAGCAGATTCGTGATCTGGAACTCGGCCTGCATATCCTCACCATCTTTAGCTTGCACCAAGATGCTGCGAACCGAGCGCCCCGTCACCGCATTGAGCCCGAAAAGGCTTGCATATCCGGTCGATAGAGGAATGAAGATCTGGTCGTCCATATCCATGCCCTGGGTCACCCCCTTATGCTCCATGATGCCAATCACTTCGAAAAGTTCGCCCCTAATCAGTATGGACTTTCTCAGCGGGTTCTCCGAACCGAAGAGATTGTTGGCCACGGTGTCGCCTATAACGCAGACTCGAGCCGCCTGCTCGACATCGCTCTCACTAAAGAATCGGCCGCGGGCAGTAAAGAAATTGCGGATCTTTGTGTACGACGGGTCGGTCCCTACAACACTCGTCATGGTGTTCTGCTCGTTGTACTGCACCTGAAATGAGCTTGAATACTGAGGCGCAGAATCTTGAACGGCGGGACAGTTTTCCTTTATCGAGCGTGCGTCATCATAAGTAAGGGTCGGCGCCGTTCCTTGCCCCTGAGATATCCCCCCTGTTCCGGATGAACCAGGGCGAATATAAATGAGGTTGACGCCGAGCGCCTGCACCTGTTTCTCGGCTTCTTGCTTAGCGCCTTGTCCTATACCCAAAAGCGTTATTACTGATGCAATACCAATCACAATACCAAGAACTGTCAGGACGCTTCGCAGACGATTTCCCAGTAGTCCTTGCCAGGCAATTGCGAGCTGTTCAAGAAAACTCACGTCTGACTACCTGCCCATGCCGCCCCTTCGACCACCGCCACCGCCGCCAAGCGCGCCGAACGGACTGCCACCACCAGCGCCACTGCGCTGTTGGTCTCTATTTCCATAACCTTCGCGCGTCAGTTGTTCGCGAGTGAGTCCTTCAAACAGTTTCTCGTTTTCGGCCAAACCGCTTGTAATTACGATGTCGCGTCCGGAAGTTGGTCCTGTTTTGACCGGTCTAAACTCGGGCTCGCCTTTTCTGTCCGGAACGTACACGCCTGTTTGCCCGCGACGCGATAGAACGCAGACTTGCGGCACGATAATGGCGTCGGGCAAATTGCCCACTGCAAATTTTGCGCTGACATTCATACCGCTGAGCAACTCGCGCGCCGGATCGGCTACGTCCACATGCACCTCGAAGGTCGTTACGTTCTGCGTAACAATGGCAGCCGGAGCCACCTGGGTGACGGTTCCTTTGAAAATCTTGGAGGGGTAGGAGGTTGCGGTTATATCAACCTTTTGTCCCGGTCTGATCTTGGCAATGTTGGACTCCGACACTTGAGCAACCATTTCAAGCTTGCTTGCAAGAGCAACTATGGAGCTCGAGGTCGCAGATGTAGTAGCCGCAGATGTTGTAGGCGTCACGATTGCCCCGATATCTGCATACTTCTGGGTGACGATGCCATCAAAGGGAGCTCGAACCTTCGTATCAGCAAGCAAGCTCTCAATGTGCATAAGCTGCCCCTTCGCTTGCTGGGCATTATGTCCGGAAGCGGCAACCTCTTCTTGCCGGAACCCGGATTTCATTAAACTGTGTTGCTGCCGCACAGCGTTGAGTTCTTCCCGACTCTGCTCCACGGCCATTTCGGATTGATCCTTATCGCGCTTAGCAGCGTCGAGCTGGGCCTTGCTGACTTCTGCCGCCGTTTGCGCATCGATACTGGCTTGATCTGACACGGCGCCGGCTTTAGCGAGCATGGTCTGTCTGGCGGCGAACGCCTGGTCGCGCCTCACCGTTGCCGATAGCGCCTGGACCTGCGCTTCTAATCTACTAATATTGCGCTCCGCTTGCAGAACGGCCTTTTCGGCCTTAAGCTCCTGAAACCTTGCTGCCGCAACTTCTTGCGGACGATTACCCGTTTCCAGTTTCTTCGCATTGTCCAGACTGGCCAGGTAAGCACCTCTGGCCGACTCAACCTGGCCGATGAGGTTGCTATCGTCCATTTGAGCTATGAGCTGACCAGTTTTTACAAAATCGCCCTGTTTCACATACAACGCGCGCAGCAATCCTGTTTGCTTTGGACTAATTTTTACTTCTCGATAAGGTCTCATTGCACCCGTGGCAACAACGTTTATCTCAGCCGGACCTTTGCGCACGGTAATCAGGTTTTTGTGGAAATCCGGTTTAGGCTTCAGCTGGGACTCCCACAAGTACCAACCGCCAGTACCGAGCGCCAGTATGGCTAAAGCCACACCTAAATAGAGTTTCGCTGCCCCGGACGTCTTCTTAATGCCAATAAATACCGTTGATGATGCGGTTTTCTGAAGCATGCGGAACCTGCTATTAGTGACACGGGATAAGCTGTGTACGATACACATTAAACCCTGAGGACGTTCTTGACCCTTGATAGTTCCTCACGCCCGACGATGGTACTACTGACATGCGTGCAAGTGCAAGTACATTCTTCTACAAGTGTGCGGATGCGCTTCCCCATTCAAGCTCAAAGGTAACCGCACCGGAATCTTGCTGGCAGCGCCACCACCGACGGTGCCCAAGTGAAACATTGAACGGGCTCCGACTTTCTTCGTCTCAGTTGCAAGTCTGCTAGCGCCGACAATGCCTCCTCCTTCTTGCAAAGCACCCGCCTGACAGCCTCACTGACGCTCGCGATACAAAGTTTTAGACAGTAGTATACAAGAAAGTTTTAAGCGCCGTGGCGCCCCGGGTAGGGGAGGCGATATGCCCGCCCCGGATCGTGGTAGGCTGAGAGAGTGTGGGTGCCCGGGGGCTGCTGGATGAACTCTAGAAATGGACTGCTGGAACGCAAGGGTGCGGAAGCAGTGGTTGCAGTTTTTGTTCTGGCGTTACTGACTGCTGGCGCGGCGCGAGCGCAAGACTCGGGCTCCGACTCCAGCTCCAGCTCTAGTTCCAGTTCAGGCTCCAGTTTCGGCAGTTCGGATTCCGGCGGTGGCTCAAGCTTCGGAAGCTTCGGAAGCTCCGACAGCTCCGGAGGATTCGGCAGCAGCACAGGAACTCCAAGCAGTACCGGCACCACCAGCGAAAAGACGGCCGCCGAACTTGAAGCACCTAACGCTCTGCGCGGATTGTTCACTCCACAGCCACAATATCCGACTCCCGGGACAACTATTATGAACCCGGAAACTATACCGCCGCATTTGGGTGACGACTCGAAACAACCGGGACGCCAACCGACCGGCGGTGGTGGCACCATCTACTCGAACGATTTTGGCAAACACGAGACGACCGAAGCGGAGACGAAGAACAAAGACAATCCGCTCAAGGGGTTGTTTCAGCAACAGCCGCAATATCCAAGCCCGGGAAAAACGATTATGTTTCCGGAAGCAGTACCTAAACACGTCGGAGACGATTCCTCGGTACCGGGCAGACAACCCGGACAAGCCGGAACAATCTACTCCAATGACTGGGGCAAAGACACCACAGAGCCTTCGGGCAACAAAGACAATGTTTTGAAGGGACTGTTCGTGCAGCAACCTCAGTATCCCTCGCCAAACAAGACGATCATGTACCCGGACAACACGCCCAAACAATTGGGCGATGACAGTTCACAGCAAGGTAAACAGCCCGGACAAGCAGGGACGCCCTATCAACCGCCCAAAACGCCGACACTTGAAGAAGAAGCGGCAGCTGCAGCTGCCGCAGTCCTGAAAGTAACTCCCGCCGCAGCCACCAAGTCTTCCGAATCCGAAAAGAAAGAGGGCGAAGGCGACAAAAAAGACGCAGAGAAGAAGGAAGGCGACAAGGATAAAGGCGACAAGAAAGACGGCGATAAGGACGGCAAGAAGGACGGCGACAAGAAGGACGAGGAAAAAGACAAGGATAAGAAGGACACCGACAAGAAGGACGAGAAGAAAGATAGCATTCTTACCGGCTTGGACAGCGACAAGGAAAAGAAGGACGGCGAAGAGAAGAAAGCTGACGACAAAAAAGCTGACGCCGACAAAGACAAGGATAAGAAAGACGCCGAAAAGAAAGAAGAGAAAAAGGAAGAGAAGAAGCTGGAGCCCAAAGCAGCAGAGTATCATCCCATTCGCGAAGCAATCATCTTGATGAACTCCAGGAATTACAAGGCAAGTGCCGAGATATTAGACAAGCTCATCGCAAAGAATCCCGGTTACGCGCAAGCGATTTATACACGCGCCGTGCTCAACGTGATGCAACGCAAATACGATCAGGCCGTAGCGGATTACAACGCCGTGCTCAGGATAACTCCGGTTGGTGGAGAACTGCGAGCGCTGGCCGAGAAGGGATTGAACAAGCTTCATTTCCAAAGCCCGTACACGGGAAAGTAGCTTTGAATTCAATTGACAGCCTTTTTGTCAAATCCGATCGGCATGTTTGCCGAAGAATACGCAAATTGGACTCAGTCCCTGGATTCCAAAGACACAGATTACAAGTCCCAATCCGATTCCGCCCTTGCCTTTATGCTCCGAGTCCTCAGGTGCTTGGCTATAGCTAAGGCTTCATTGACTATTTCACGGGACCGTTCAATCTTCGCCGTCTGCTGTTCGGCATTACCCGCAGTTGGACCCTTAACGGAATGGCAACGAGGATTTTGCCCTTCGTCAATAGCCTAGGATTGATGTTGAAGTTAACCACAGTTGATGATCCTACACTCTATCTTTACGTAGTCAATTTTGATGAGGTCGAATACACCTTTTCGCCCGATCGTGTTCAACCTAGAATCAGTTTGCGATTGGGCTTCGCCAGTAAGCATCGAGGCACCAATGACCTGACACTTAAATTGGGAGAGTTCGTATGTCTAATTTCGAGGAATCAATTGAGAAAAGTACTCGACCAGAGCCGTTCTTCCAGTACGCTTATGGCACCACTGATTTCGAAAAGTCACTCAGCGAGTTCAACGCCATCAAACAGGCGATCTGTTATATAGGCAGCACAGGTGTTCAATTGCCGTCCATGTCCATGCCCCTTGAGGGCGCAGAACAGCAGCAGAGTCGTCCGTTGCAGCTGGGTAGTCCGGAGCGATTGAGCCGAGAATGTGAACAGCTGCGACACCAAAACAATTTGCTCGATGCCACCAGCGGGAGTACTTCGCCAGCAGCACTCTCAATCCTTGCCAGAAGCCAATCGGTTGAGATACGATGCGCCGTCGCACGCAATCTCAATACCGAGGTTTCAGACTTGAGCAGACTGGCCGCTGATCAAGACTTGTTCGTGCGCGAAGCTGTTGCAAGCAACAGATATCTCGGTTCCGCCGACCTCAATACACTCAGCGCGGACAGTTCTTCGCGAGTCCGCAATGCCGTAGCAGTCAGGCTTCTTAACTACGGTCAATCAAACATACATGCATTCGGTTTGTATGACGCCCAAACTCGTCTGGCAAACGATCCGCAAGTCGCTGCAACCACGGCAAGAGAACTGAGGCTAATTATGGATCTCGAGCTAGCCGACAGTGCAAGCACCGCTCCGCCAACACTATCAAGATTGGCAGAAAACGCTACGACCATTGTGCGAGCTACTGTTGCTAGCAATCCGAGCACAACCCCCTTGGATTTAGATAGGCTCTCGCGAGATTCAGCTCCTTTAGTGCGAAGCGCCGTAGTTTGCAACCCGAATACTCCGCCTGCGGCGATGAGCCGGCTTCGATCCGACCCCGCCGATGAAGTGAGACGCAGCCTGGCGCTGCGCACTAGTGCTGCCGACCTCCTTACCGAATTTTCACGCGATAGAGCGGCCTCTGTTCGTAGTGCTGTTGCAGCGAATCGTCGAACTCCTCTAGAGATTGTAAGCAGGCTCTGCAGCGATCCAGACGAAACAGTGTCCCGGGAGGCGAAGTGTGCTCGGGAGCTAAGGAAATGGCCCCCTTTCTAGAACCGACCACGTGCCAGCATGAGTGGAGAGGTAAAATAGGCTCGCTTGAATCTATATGCCTACTCACTTGAGGTTTCCATGAGCCAGCAGTCAGTAAATACTCCCGTTCTGGTCGTCGGCGCAGGCCCGACAGGTTTGACACTTGCCATCGAATTATCTCGATACGGAATCCCTTGTCGATTAATCGACAAACTAGAGACGCCCTCAGACAAATCCAAAGCGCTCGCGCTTCATGCGCGCTCACTGGAAATGTTCGAGAACATCGGAATTGTAGAAACGATGATCCGGCAAGGAAACATCGCGGAAGGATTTTCAATGCACACCGGCAAGACCCGGCTGGCCAGAATCAGTACCGCTGAAATCGATTCTCCGTATCCATTTATTCTCATGCTTTCGCAATGCGAAATTGAACGCATTCTTTCCGAGCATTTCAAATCATTGGGTGGCACCGTTGAGCGTGGAATTGAATTGGTCAATCTCGAGGAAGTGAACGGAAACGTCACTGCATCCCTAAGACATCTAAACGGCCCCCTCGAAGAAGCCGTTTTCCCCTGGGTCGTTGGCTGCGACGGAGCTCACAGCATCGTTAGAAAACTTCTGAAACTCCCCTTCGAAGGAAGCGCATACGAAGAACAGTTCGTTCTTGCAGATGTCGACGTACAATCCGGCATTGCTGAGGACGAAGTGTCTACCTTCTTTCATGAAGAAGGCGCACTCGTATTCTTTCCCATGGGCAATCACAGATTTCGGACGATGGGTAACATTGATGCTGCAACCATCACAACCGAGACACCCACGGTCGAATACATGCAAGACTTGGTCGACAAGCGCGGTCCGGGCAATGTAAAACTTTTGACGACTCATTGGCTGGCATGGTTCAAGATTCATCGCCGCAGCGTTTCCACCTACAAAGTCGGTCATGTATTTGTTGGAGGCGATGCCGCACACATTCACAGCCCCGTCGGCGGACAAGGTATGAACACCGGCATGCAAGACGTGCAGAACCTGGCATGGAAACTGGCGCTGGTGGTACAAGGCAAAGCAAATGAATCATTGCTCGAATCGTATCAAGCAGAACGTCATCCCGTCGGACAAGAGCTCATAAAGGGCACCGACATTGCAACAAAACTGGCGTTTCTCCGCAATCCCGTTGCGAAGCAGATTCGCAACCATATGATGAGTTTTCTCAGCCAACAGGAAGTTTTTGTTCAGCGGTTGCGCAAGGTTGGAACCATGCTGGCAGTCAACTACAGAAACAGCCCCATTGTCGGGGAATTCCGAGACATGCACGATGTGCAGCTGACACCTGCGGCGGAGAGTGAACGACCATCGTTACCAGCCTGGATGGAATTTGCACGCGCGCCACTACCGGGCGATCACGCACCGGACGTGATGCTTTCTGATGGCAGTAGAAATCAAATTCGTCTTTACGAGGCGCTGAGAGGCACGAAACACAACTTGATTCTGTTCGACGGCAAGCCGACTGAAGACGGCTATCGCAACGTGGAACAGATTGCCAAAACCGTCAATGAGAAATTCGCAGATCTGGTCAACGTGCATTTGATCATCGCCGCAGACACCCTGCCGGCATCATTGAAGTTCCCGGGCAAGGTTTACCTTGATCGGGACTTGACGGCACACCAGATTTACGGCGCAGCTTCGGAAGCTCAGTATCTAGTGCGCCCGGACTGGTACATCGGATTCCGCTCCCAGCCGGCCAAGTTCGCACCATTGGAAGCACATCTGCAAAAAGTGTTAGGCAAAGCGCCAGCGGCGGTGCAGGCCGGATAGGAAATAGTTCCATCAATTGAGAAATTTCGATATGGCTTGCGTACCGCCCCTTGTCGCCACATCTTCGCAGGAGAATAGGAGGCCACTCTTTGTGGTACAGAGAAATGTGTGGCGGCCTCTAGCGCGAGGGAAACATGTCAAATCGTCCAGAAGATGCAGCACCAGAAGCTCTAGACCTTGAGGAAGAAGACGACGACGTTGAATACGAACCCGATCAAGGAGTCGTAAATGAAGCCTTACAGCAACTGGAGGAAAAAGCCGGAGACAAAGATCCTGCGCTACTTAAGCTTCAGGGTGAGACTGTAAAATAATTTGTGTCAAAGGCCCGAGCTAAACACTAGAAAAGGAGCTCGCCCCATGACCGATAAAA
>JAIELX010000121.1 GCA_019752635.1 Candidatus Obscuribacterales bacterium
CTAGAAGCCTGCACTCATTAATTTGGGGTAGTGCGACCGGGCGACGCCAAGCGGACATTCATATTGTCGCTCAACAGCGGAGCTTGATTCCTTTGAGAGTCTATTCGGATTCAATATCTTTCAATCGGTTAACGCCACAGCGACCGACTGTCCATCGTTATCCAGCGCGTCGCTATTCGCGGGCCCAGAATCGGCTCAGCCGGAAACAGCTTGGATTGAAGCCCTAGACTGGCTGAAAAATTTTAGGCAGGGCACATACGGACAAGAGGGCCAGAGAGCTCGCGAACCAGGTACACCGCAATCGCGACCATCGCGTTCAAACTGGCCCGAGCCGGACAAGATTCGTCACCTCAAGAAAAAAACAACCGCCCACACTCCGCGTTACAACAGTATCCCGGTCTGGCCAAGAGCCTCGTTCGGATTACCGATAAATGGACAGTTTCAAACGCAGAGCCGTGACGGCAAGCGGACATTGGACGAGCCACGGCGTTACCAAATTAATTGGAAACCGTCCGGCAAATCTGAAGCGTGCGATCGGCTGGCAAGTCCTGTAATTTTTAAGGCGCTTCCTCTTGCAAATGGACGCTTTGTGCCATGCGTATTGTGGTTCAACCGCGCTTACCCTTCAGGGGAAGTGGTATTGGCAAATTCGTCAGGCAACATAGAACCGGGTTCGGGCGCACCTTTTGATAAATTGCTCGAGCCTGGAGATCAAGCGAAATTTGCGGCACTAAAAGCACCCAACATGCGAACAGCATTCCTTAACTGGCTCAGAGAAAATCATGTAAAGGTAAAGGTAATAGCGCCATGACCACGCATCTTCTATTGATCACCATCGGTCCAGTGCAAGACTTCATTGCCCAGGCCAGGCGCACGCGCGATTTATGGTTCGGAAGCCATTTGTTATCCGAGCTCGCCCGAGCAACGGCCAGAGCCGTGAGCACCATGGGCGCAAGGCTAATCTTCCCCGCACTGGAAAACAACGATCCTGAGCTTGAACCATGTATTGAGTCACCCTGGCGTCACGACAAAAAAACTCCTCTCAATATTGCGAATAAAATACTGGCAGAAATTCCTGATGGAATTGACCCAGCTCAGGTTGCACGACAGGCTCGCTCTGAATTGTATGGCTTCTGGCGAGAACAAATTGCTAACCGAATACTCAAAGATTGCAACCCACTGTTAGCGCCAGACACTGCCTCTGTGTGCGCTGACCAAGTGGATTCCCTCTTGGAATTCAATGCAAGCTGGGTGCCAATGTCCGAGTACACCGAAGCGCGCGAAATGCTAGAGACAGCGATAGCGGGACGGAAGAACCTGCGTGACTTCGATCCATACAAACACCAAAGAGGCCCAGTGAGAAAATCGAGCCTCGATGGCGGCAGAGAAAGCGTGCTCAACTCTGCTGAGAAAAAATCAGAATTGGCAAAGAAGCTACGCATCGGCACCGGCGAGGAACTGGATGCGATTGGATTGATCAAGAGAGCCGGAGGGAAACCCGATCAGTTTGTGCCATTGGTAAACATTGCTTTCTCATCTTGGACACAACTGGCAGCGATTGAGTGCGCGGATGATCTCCGCCGCGTTAAAGAAGCTTGCGCAGATACGGGTGTATCAAGTGTACGGTCGGATATCCCCTGCGGGCTGTCATTCCCATTTGATGCTGAGGTATTTATCGAGAGTCGCTGGAAGAACGTTTTTTCTAGCGGAGCAAACGGCTATGCCTCGGAGTGGGGCCAAAAACACATTCGACCTATATTAAAGAAGCTTTCAGAACAGCTGTCAGAACCTTTTCCATATGTTGCCTGCCTAGTGGCGGACGGCGACAAGATGGGAATCGCTTTGTCGATGTTGAAAACCGCCGAAGAGCATCGAAGGTTTTCGCGTTGTGTTGCCAAATTCGCTACGACCGCAAGAACAATAGTCGAGCAAGAACATTATGGCGCACTGACATATGCCGGCGGTGATGATGTCCTAGCATTTCTCTCGCTCCCAGAGGCTCTTGCATGTGCGGAGAAGCTACGACAAGCATTTAGTTCAATCATGACTGAAACCGATCTTTCGCCATCCTGCTACCCCACACTATCAGTAGGCATCGGCATCGGCCATATCATGGAATCGATGGGTGATCTTTTGCAACTTGGACGAAATGCTGAAATGCTCGCAAAGGTTGGATTTGCGAACGAAAGCAAGAAAAGGAATGCCCTTGCAATCATCCTTGACAAACGATCGGGGGGGCAACGCTGTTGGCGAGCATCTTGGGATGAAGATCCAGTCGAGCAATTCCAACAAAGCGTTTCGCTAACACAAGAAATGTCTTCGCGAAAGATTTATGAGGTGGGCAGTATTCTGCGGAGTTTACCCGATCCGCGAAAAACCGAAGTCGTCGATAGCACTTTCTGGACGAGAGTGTTACGACTGGAAATTCAGCGCTGCGTAAACCGGACCCATTCAGGAGAGGCTGAAATGAATCTTGAGAAAATCGGGCTTCGGATTCATCAAGAGAAAAGTTACTTGGAATGTTATTTGGACGCGTTGCGCTGGGTGGACAAACTTTTGATTGCGCAGACAATTGCGGCAGCGACGCCCAGATTGAGGAAGGAGGCAAGAGTATGACCGCCACTTTGGCACTAATTCCGAGAGATGGAATATTCTGCAAAGACGGACGTGGTTGGTACACCAGTGAGTCTGGCAGAGGGCACGCATTAGACTGGCCATGGCCGTCGAGTATTCTTGGTGCGGTTCGTACGGCTTGGGGTTGCCAATACGAAGACATTCTCGAGCGGCCACTAAGCCCTTCGGAATGGATAGAGAAATCCTCCGAGATTTTTCTCAACCAGTCCTTGATCCTCCGACGCAAGCATAATGAAGACTGGCACATGAAGCATCGCATCTGGTCAGCTCCTTACGATGCAATCGAGACAGAAAGCAACAAGATCACGATGCTAAGCCCCCAACCGCCAAAGGTTCAGACGTTAGGGCGCGACGATGACAGTATCAGGGAAGCACTTTGGGTGCCCAGCTTGCCTAGCGGTGAGAAGCCACTACCGAGACAAAGGTGGTGGACAGAACAACAGTTCATTGACTGGCTTTGCGAAGAGCCTCAGAATGAGAACTATGACAGACCGGAATTATCGAGAAGAATCCAAGCCCATGTGAGTATCGATCCTAAAACACTCGCCGCTAAAGAGAGCGTGCTCTTTTGCCATGACGTGATCGAGACCATGGACACGGAGACCGAATGGGCGATCGGTGTTAGTACGAGCATTCCTTCAACTGATGCGGATAGAATAACTTCGAGTAAGTTTTCCACATTTGGGGGCGACAGTCGTCTCGTTCGATGGGAACGCATTGAAAATGAATTGTTTACCCCCCCCGCGAGATTGCTTAAGCGTTTCGAATCCGGAACGCAAGGATTGCGCTTAATAGCAGCAACTCCACTCTGCTTCGAACGAGGTTGGCTTCCCGATTCATTTGACTGCGTCGAGAATGCCTACAGGGGCAGACTGCTAGGACTAGACTTCGAGTTGATTCTCAGAGCAGCATTCATACCAAGAGCGGTGCACGTCTCGGGGTGGGACATGGCTCGTCGCCTTCCCAAACCAACATCAAGCATGGTAGCGCCAGGCGCAGTTTATTTTTTTGAGCGAGCAGACGCGGAACTGTTTACCAAAGAGCATGCAGAAGCACTGTGGTTCTGCGCGGCCGGCAAACGAACAGACGAAGGTTTCGGCCGAGTAATTCCCGGTATTTGGACACCAACGAGGACGCAAGGATGAAGACCAAACCATTTCTACTGCATGCACTCTCGCCGTTGCATGTTGGTACTGGGCATTCCGCGGATATCATCGATCTGCCGATTGCGAAGATGAAGGCAACCGGAATACCATTTGTGCCAGGCTCGGCAATAAAAGGCGTACTTAGAGATGCTCGGCGGAACGGCGATCAAGCCAAGGAAGATGCCGTGTTCGGTCCCCAGTCATCAGATGCTGATTCGCATGCTGGCGCTCTGATGGTCAGCGATGCGAGATTGATCGCCATGCCGATTAGAAGTTTTCGGGGAACCTTCTGCTGGATCACTTCACCGTTACTGTTGGTTCTTGCACAACGAGACATTGATGAACTGAGTAAACTGAAGGTTCCGGAACTTGAGGGACGGTGCGCTCTTATACCTTCCGATCCGGGAAACATATGCGTTCATCGAAACAGCCTCTACCTTCAAGATGTTGATTTACCCGTTACCAAATCCGTTGAAGTCACGGCATGGTCCACAACATTAGCACGCTGTTTTTCGTCTGGCGCAAACATTTTTAGCAAGCGATTTGCCTTGGTAGATGACGATACAATGAGCCTATTCTGCGAAACGGCTACGCAGATCGACACGCGGGTTCGAATCGATGCAAACACGAGAACTGTAGCGAAAGGAGCTCTCTGGCTTGAAGAAAGCTTGCCTCCGGAGACTATGCTAATAGGTCTCCTCGGGGGAGACAGAAGCCGCAAGAATGGTCAAGACATGTCACCTGCAGATGTTCTCAACTTTGCACTCCCAGAAGAACAGATTCTTCAATTCGGAGGCAAGGCAACTATCGGCAGAGGGCGTTGCCGAATCGTACCAGTGACTTAACAGGCGGGAGAACTCTCTATGAGCAAGCAACAAGTGGTGGCACAACCACCGACCCTGCTGAAGGATCAGCAACGAGCGATTTACGCTTACAAAGCAGTCGAGTTATTACCGAAGGAAAGACTAAGTGACTATAAGATCACCGTTAACAGTCTCGGAGCAAACATTTTGCGGATAGGGCTCTCTGCTGCACTAGCTGCGGTTGAACGGCTTGGTGAAAAGCGTGCGACCCTGTTACTTGGCCATCTAGCGGGTGCAAGCATTTCAGGACTTGAATCAAGCACCGCAAAAGATTTCACTAAAGTTGTTCGCAATCTGCCGACAGATGATTATATTCTCGCAACTCGCGAAGTCCTGCGATTAGTATCCTGGCTAAAGCGAGCAACGCAAGCAGTTTCAGAGGAATAACATCATGCGAACCGTATTCACTCCCCTGCGTGACGAGATAGCCTCACATGCGCAACTGGCGTATGCCACTCTTGCCCCTATCGAAACGGATGGCAAAGTTCCAGATACAAAACGGACGCAATGGTTATCTAGCATAGCGGGAAAAGTTACGGTCGACAACGATTATCAAGCCTCATATGGCCGATGGAAATCGAGCTTCGACGAAAAGAGTGGCGATCGTTGTTTTGAGCTTGAGCTATCGACCAGATTATTGCTCGGTCAGGGAAATGTCAGCGGAACGGATGTTGGGCTGACCATGCACCACACGTGGGGCGTCCCCGTAATCCCTGGCTCCGCCTTGAAAGGCTTGGTGGCGCACTATGTAGATGCTGTGTATGGTCCGACAAATACCGAACTGCACCCAAGCGAACAACCGGAGACAGAGCGGTTACCATGGCAAGGTGTAACGTGGCGCGGTGGAAACATTGTGCGTGGTCCCGGCAATTTTTTCCGCAAAATATTTGGAGCGCCAGACGCCGAGGAAACCAGTAATGAAATAGAATACGGATTCTCAAACGAGGCGTGCAAAGGAGAAATAGTTTTTCACGATGCACTATTCGTTCCTCGTATCGGAATGACCACCCCCTATGTCATTGATGTATTAACCGTTCATCAGAAAACATACTATGACAATGAAGGCAAAAGCTGGCCCAACGACTATGACGATCCAAATCCAGTATCATTTTTGACGGTGGCACCGGGTGCCCGCTTTACTTTTGCACTCAGTGGCCGAGACCAAGAGTTAGTGTCAGTTACGGAGACTTTGCTTAAATCAGCTTTGGAGGAATGGGGCATCGGCGCAAAAACCAGTAGTGGATATGGAAGATTGAGTCGAACCTCCTCACATAGTTCCTCGTCAGCATCGGCGCAAAGAAGCAGTCAAGGCCACAAGAGCGATGAGGCAACGAAGCTGAATCATTCAGCTTCAGCTTCGGCGATGCAGAAAGCATTAACTGGAGAAACGAAAACGACTCCCAAGGAGACAAGAAGCAAGGAAACCGTGACGTTGAAAACTCCAATCAAGAATAAGTCCGCCAAGGTTGAAACACACGATGGATTCGCCATCACATGCACCAATATCAACATTGGCTGGAACCCGCCGGGAGTGGGTGACACGGTTAAGGCCGAGGTACTCCGGCTGGATAACGTACCACAGTCGGCAAAGTACGCTTCTTTGAAGTGATGCCCAATACCTCAAGGATTGCGCCAGCTACTTTGTCTTTCTCGAACGAACATTGTGCAAGCGAAGTGCAGGGTTAGCAGGAGTATTTACCAAAGGAC
Source organism: Candidatus Obscuribacterales bacterium (assembly GCA_019752635.1). GTDB lineage: Bacteria > Cyanobacteriota > Vampirovibrionia > Obscuribacterales > Obscuribacteraceae > JAKFUT01. Next base: position 6,350 of record JAIELX010000121.1, read on the forward strand.
GAAGGCGATGGGACAAAGCGTTATTATTACTTCTGTCGGAGTGGGAAATTACCAAACAACCGAGTACGCCTTCGGTGCAAAGACGTTTACTACGCAGTATGCACCGGTCGCTCTCGCCCATATGAAGGGTCTTGGAGGATGGCAGTGCTTGTTGCTAGCGACAGAAGAAGCAATTGAAATGCATGCCCCTGCATTCCGTACGCAGATGGAGGAACTGGCTATTGATACCACTGTTTTGTTAATTCCGAAAGGAAAGAATGAAGCAGATCTGATGTCCATTGTTGATTCTGTTATCAAAAACGTCAGCGAGAGATCGACAGCTATACTAGAGGTGACGAACGCGCTGAGGCACCTACCATTTGTTTACTTGGCTTCGTTGAGCTATTTAGTTGGTCTTCACGATGTGAACATTGAAGGTATTTACTACGGTGCCTGGGAACTGAGGGAAGACCAAGGTCCAGCACCAATTCTAGATGTAACCAGCCTATTCAGTCTTATCGAATGGTATCATGCACTACGGAAAGCACGCGATACCGGCGATTTGAGAGGCATTTCCCATCAATTGCTGGATGCGAAGAACAAGATGTTTCGGAAGCAGGAATCAGTTGGCGGGCTGCTAAACGTCTGTAATGCAACCAAGGAGATGTCCGAAGTTTTGGCGGCCGGGTTACCGGTTGAAGTTGGATTGACCGTAGCGCGACTGTCTTCCTCTATCGATACCTACCTATCAGCGCCCGTTGGTGATCCGTCCGTGCAGTTAGCAGTAAGCAGCCTCAGGGAGACCATCACGCAATGGTCTGTCACAACCGGTTTGAGCAGCGCGAAGCAGAAGAAGGATCTTCCGCTCTCATATGAAGAGCTGGAAAGGCAGCTCTTGCTTTGCGAGTGGTACGCAAACAAACAAGACATTCCAAAGTCCTTGCAGATTGCACGAGAATGGCTTGTCAGCTATTCTTTTTTGCAGTCAGGAAAGACCGGAATGTGGCTCGACTACAAAGCGCGCTCACCTGCTGAGCAAACGCTGAAATCGATTGCTTACCGAAATGAACACAACATTCCTCAATCAGAAGAGTTGAAAAACGTCGGAAACATCTGGAGCAAACTCAGTCAGTTGAGAAACAGTTACGCTCACGTTGGCATGACGAACGATCGGGTTAACGTATCGAAAGAGCAGTTGACCGCACTTCTATCAGAACTGAAGAAACTATTGAACACCAGGATTTCACTCTCTGATTCCTCCCGCTCAGCCACCTGGTTGGTTACGCCTATGGGTCTCTCACCTGGCGTACTCTATTCCGCGCTTTCTCATATTCGTCCAGAGGGAGTCCTAGTAGTGACATCGCCAGAAGCCGAGAACAGTATCTCAGAAGCAATAAGTCGAGCAAATTGTCCAAATCTCGAGGTCCTTACTTATGTAATGAAAGAGCCTTTTTATGGATTTGGCGAAGCGAAGCAAGTTCTAAGCATGGCCAGATTGTCTAATTTGCTTTCGGCAAAAGAATTGGTGACTAACATCACCGGCGGAACCACAGCGATGCAACATGTGGTCGAGCGCGTAGCGGAAGACTGCAGGCACCTCGGCATGCAAGTGAGAACTATAGCGCTTATAGACAAGCGAGCTGTTCAGGAACAACGAAGCGATCCGTGGCAACGTGGTGAGCTCTACGCACTCGACCAAGGGAACCAGGTGCAGGATCCAGCATTGGTTTGAGAATCACCCTCTCTTCGAACAACACTAGAAAGCAGTCTAACTGAAACCGCGATACTTGGCCAGGCTACGTCTGAGGCCCCATTATGAAGTTTATCCTTTCACCTTGCGGCACAAGCTTGCTCACCAATCAGGCGAGCTCGCTCGGTGCGCTCCTGCGTCTGCACGCAAACGCAAGGGACCCTAGCGATGCGCCTCCAGAAGATCGGCAGAAGATCCAAATGATTATCGAAGCAGCTGCAGCAAAGCTAGCGGATGCTGATTTTGCCACTGTATCGAAATTGTCCGCAGAGCTGAATGCAATTTCGAAGCTCTACTCAAACTCGGACAGCAATCGCAAGCAAGATCACCATGTTGTGCTTTGTACCGATACCTGGCTGGGTGAGGCAGCGGCAACGCTCGTCGTCGATTGGCTATGCAAGCAAGGCATCAACGCAAATCTGGAACGCCGCAAAGAATTGCAAACAAAAAACTTGGACATGTTTCGCGTCGCCTTATCGGATCTGGTGGAATGGTGCGAGACGACTATCCCCGGCTACCGGCAAAGTGGCTACCGCGTGATCTTCAATTTGACGGGTGGATTCAAGAGTATAAATGGATTTCTCCAGGCGCTTGCGATGGTTTATGCGGACGAAACCGTGTACGTATTCGAATCAGAAACGGAGCTTTTGCGATTACCTCGTTTGCCGCTCCAGTTATCCGAACTCCATGCAGCTCGACCTCATCTTACGGTATTCCGCCGATTGTCCAACCGGTGCGCGGTGCAAGAGACGACAGCAGGCATTGCGGAGACACTGCTCTGGCAGCTCGGCGATGACATTGGATTGAGCCCGTGGGGAGAACTTATTTGGCAAAAAACCAAGAAGGACATCTATAAGGAGGCGCTCCATGCCAGCCCGAGTAGCAAGATTCAATTTACTGAAAAATTTGCAAAGGGAGCGAGCGAATTACCCAAAGAACGACTCGCAATTCTCAATGAACGAATAGATGATTTGATGGTTCACCTTGAAACTGGCGGGGCTAATCTTCGCAGACTTGATTTGAAGAAACTGCAAGGCGATCCATGTCCACCCTCTACCCATGAAGCAGATGCATGGGCAGACTCTGACACAAAAAGAATCTTCGGTCACTTCGACGGCGATGTTTTTATCATCGACAAAATTGACAAAGCGTTGCACTAAGGAGACTTAGTCCCACAGCAGGAACCCAAGCGCACGAGGACTTGTCTGCCAAATTGTTTTACGTTCGCCAAGCTGCGCGAATCTTTCCGAAGCCGCTGCACGTATTTAGCACTGGCGCCTTCTAAGCTTAAGAGAACAAACTCCTCCCCTTGATTGAAATCAAGATCTCCATAAGGTACTCGCCGAATATGCACCGGTAGAAACCGTTCACAATGAATCACGAACATATCGCACTATGAATTCATTGGTTTTTCGTTCAAAGAAGGAGATGCGTTTGAATCTACAACAAGAACGAAAGCACCGTCGATCGACAACCGTTGCGTTTGAATTCAGCAGCAGTTGGAACATTCTAGAGAAAGCATGTGATCGCTCCGAGCCATAGACGGGTTTGACAATCATGGAAATCGCAGACAAGCACAAGATAATTGAAAGCGCCCTCTCTTGGATGCGCGCCCGAGGTTGGCATCAACTACTCGCTAAGCGCTCTCATTTTGAACAGAGCCTGCTGGAACACAGCTTGCTGGAGCTAGATGTTCTCTTGGAGCTGTTACCAACCCTTAGTTTGCCAAATCACCACAACTTGTCTAAGGAAGAACAAGAGATTCTTTGTGTAGCGGTGCTGGTGCATGACGCAGGAAAGGAGAAGGCGGACTGGCAGGCCTATATTCAAGGTCGCGGTCCAAGAGTCGGACATATCGATCTTGAACTGACACTATCGGTAGTTCCAGAAGTTTGCTATGCACTCGGCATAAGCGTAAAGCATGAAGCCGTGAACGAACTCATTGCTCGTTGTGGGGAATTCCATCACAACCGCGCCGGCAAAAGCGATGGTGACATTTTCAGCGCCATACTAGACGGAACCACCGATCGTTTTCTATGCCTGGCACACATTATCAAAGGTATTGATCACGTTTGCTCTGCCGGGACCGCAGCCGATGCAATTCGAGTGCTACGGCAGGAGCCGTCATTAGGCAATCATTTCTCCGCAACGTTGCATCAAACAAAGGTTAGGGGCATCTCCACTGTATTGCTCCATGCTTCGGCGCGGCAGACTTTTTCCGACGGAGGCTGGAAGCCGCTTCTTTACTTCAAGGACGCGACGGTCTATTTTGCTCCTGCGGAAAGCTCCATAGCAATTGGCTCACGCGATGATATCGCACAGAATCTGCGGGCAACTGTTGATCAGCTGCTTAGCAAGGATGTAGTTCCTCTGATGATTGGAAGCCCTAGCGGCAACATTCTCCCAAAGCCGGACCTAGTCAAATACGACGAAACGAAAAGCTATCTGCTGCACGCCGCCGGACGAATTGGCAGCCTAAGTTTTTCGAAAAAACCGATGGAGAAACGGAGGGATGTCGTCCAAAAGTATTGGGAGCTTGCAGGTAAACAAGGCGCTCCGACCGATGAGCAAGTAAACGATGAATCCATGTTCATTTCAATCGCGCAGCCAGAGATGCTAGTTCTTAAGGTATTTAAGGCACTAATAAACTTGATCGTGTCCACAACACGAGATGAATCTTTAGCGACTGAACTCTATGAAAAATCGTTTGGTGCCGGAAGCTGGAAACGACTTCAGTCAACGTCGACGTTGATGCCAGCAAAGGATATGGCAGGGCTTATCGATCCCTATTGGGATCTACCCGGGCATGAATTCGAACACCCCGATGCTACTTGTCTCAGGCAACTTTCACCACAAATTCGTGTCGCGACACTAATCGAAAAGCTGAACGACGTTGTTCAGCAAGTTTGCCTTCGCCACAACGTGGTGTCGCCACGTGCTGAACTTAGCGAGAAGATGTCAGCTAGTTTTATGAACGACTTAGTCGAACCCTCAAGCAATGCTAATTGGAAGGAAATTGCAGAATCTCAGCATAGAAACTATTCCTCTTCCAAATCAACAGCCGGCAAAGTTTCAGCAAAAGCGGCTTACCTCTGCCCTATCTGCAATCACGCCTTCTCGAGCCTTGAAGGAACAAGAGCCTCGGCCGACTTTGTCGACAAGCCGGAGAGCCATACAAACAGAGCAACTTCTCATGGTGCGTTTGATGCCATTCTAGTCTGCCATGCATGCTACTACGAAAGATTATTAATGCAGCTGGCCTGCGGCGAGCGTCCGCAGGAGATAATTTTCGTAATACCACAACTAAACCTTGGACCTCGCCATGGAGAGCTGCTTGTAGGAAGAGTGCGCTCTTTTGTGGCTTCGGCACAGCTCCAGATTAGCGGCGACGGTGAGCAGACGCAAGCTTTCTATCTGAACGTCATTCAAACTCCCGCACGCAAACTAGAATCTCAAGATCCCCTGTCGATGACCGATACGGAACTTCTGTCACTGTTCCTTAATCGGGTGCCGCCAGAGAAGCTAAAGGAGCGCTCGAAGAAAACTATCGCTTTGCTCAAAGAGGAGTTCGATAATGACCTATCCGAAGTCAATGCTCGAAGCGGCGTAGATTTTTCTTCCTGGGAAGAAGCAGCAACGGCTGTTTTAGACAAATCTGCAAGCTTGCAAGAATTTGCGTCAGTGCGTCGAGAGGTCTTTAAGTCTGGCGGACTGCATCTCGCATGCGAAACGCCCAATATGATAATGATTCCGCTGTCTCGTGAAATCTCCGGCGTCAATGATGAATCGGAGACAAGCAAGGCTCTCCGAAAACTATTCATCGCGCTGACATTAGGCGTTGCCTTCAACGCCAGGGTAGCAATAAAGAAGGACGGCGAGCCGCTCGAGAGCGGAACAGGATTAGGTTGCGCCTATGTCGCGCCGCTTCCGGCGATTCGAGCACTAATAGGCACCGAATGGATTGGCATCCCGGATGCGCTCAAATGGCTGCGCGCGATAGGCTCAGCCAGTTTACTTTCAAGAGATACAAAATTCCCGGAACGCAATGCACTCTTTCAAGTGCTATCTGCCGAACCAGCGGAATGGCTTGTCCGACGAATCGAGCAAGCATCCGATAAGGGCGTGGTGACACTGAAACAAATGCGATTGATTGAACAATTGCCCAATTTCACAAAACAGTACAAAGAGGAGTAATTCGATGCGAATACCAATTGCTGTGCAAGTGGAGCCATTTGAAATCGAAAGCATACAACCGCAACTCGATCAAATCCGAATAATTTTTGCGCGCTATCTTGACACTATTCCGCCAAAATCGAATTCATCAAAACATGGGCTAATGGGTCCTGTTGGCAAAATCTTGTACGAAGTGAGAAGTGGACGGTCCGATGCAGCGTCGTTAAAAGGATATGCTTTACGCGTACAAGAGCAAGCCAACGCGCGCCCCTCAGTATCGTCGATAGCAGATTTAGAAAAGGGAATTGAAGAGTTAGTCCAGCTGATGGAGAAAGTTCCGTTGGCATTCCGCGATCGCCTCATTGATAAGCTCGACTACGGCTTGTACTTTGATATGAGAAAGCGAACGCTTGAGAAAAAAGAGGCCGTCATAAACCAGTGGCAAACGTTTCTGAGTAGCAGGTACTCCACAATAGCGGAGTTGAATTCTTCGTGGAAGGAGGAGTATCAGTCTTTTGACAAAGTAATGATCCAGAAAAAATCAGCGGGCTCCCGTGCGAAAGACGCGTCGGCTAAACAGGTGGATACTGTGGAATTTTGGGAGTCGATCGGAAAGGACAAGGAAGTTTTGGTAGCCGAGGAGGAGCAATAATGTGTGCAGTTGAACTTAGTGTCTTAAACGAGATCAAAGACTATATCGTTGACAAACCCCGTCCATTAATTGGCTGCGAGACCATCCAGCTGATCTTGATACGAGAGATCTTGGACTTTACTGTGCTCAGAACGGAGGAGTCACGCGAGTTAAACTCGGCGACGACGCCACTTTCGGACAAGAACCGTGAGCAAGTGAAGAGAGTCGCATTTCTTGGAACCAAACAGAAGGCTGCCGAATCGCGGCATCTAGCTTCGCTCCTACGAACAGCCACAGACAAAGCAGAGCAGAAAGTAGCAGAGTGCTACTTAAAAGACAACCTGTGCATGACTTGCCCTCGCTGTGGTTTGTTCGGCGCCACCGCGCTTAGCGAAGAAGCCAATATAAAGCATCGAATTGAATACTCGACCGCATTCTCCTTGCTTCCGTTTGAGCAAATTACCGAAGAAATTACGTTTAACGCCGTTGGAGAGAATGATCAACGCACCGGGCAAGCGCTCGGTAGTCGTCATGTCGTCAGACCTGCAACGCTCTTTCCGTCAATAGTTACGCTAAAAGCCGTCACCAAAGAAGAACTAATACTGACAGTTAAAACTCTTCTGTCTTGTAAAAGTTATGGCGCCGAAACACGTATAGGGGGCGACGTTAGAAATTCCTTGATGGGCATTGTGTTGGGCTGGGAGGAAATCATTACGCCACTGGAACTTACCCTTGAGCTCTACGATATGGGTGCAACCCTCGACGCGGCCAGTCTCCAGAAGGTATTGACAGAGAAGTATCTTTCACTGGCCGGCAACCCTGATCATTTGAAGATTCTGGATTCAGCAGCGGTAGACTCCCTTGTTCGCGAATGTGCCGATACCAAGCTCGATAAGTCATTCCTAGACAAAGCTTACAACGATATCGCCGAGTACCGACAACAGCAAGAACCCAAAAAGAAGAAGAAGGGGTAATCGTATGGCAGCAGGCACCAAAGGAAAGCTCAGATTGCTGTCGGCAGAGATGCACAATCACGACTTTCTCTGGTTCTCTTCATTTGAAATCTCGAAGACATCCACCACCGCACCCATCCTTCACAACTACGCGTTGACGTATGCTGTTAATGGTTTCTCTCACGGGACCTACTCCGGCTGCGTTCCACGCTACAAGGAAGACTTGGCTCTGATGTCTTCATATGCGACTCCGGCTCTTCCGCGTACTCAACCGAAAAGTACTCGTTTCACGCAAAATGCCATCAACTCGTTTACGTTGCGAACAGACGATGCGCCTGGCGGGCGGAACTCGCCGGCACTGGGCTGGCGAGTAGTACTCGACCCAACCTGGAGGGGAAAGGATTCCCTGACGGGATTTCAGTTTTATCTTTTCGCCGATGAGGACTTCGTACCGCCATCAGTGGTGCGCTTGGGAAAGAAAGGCTGTCCCATTCGTATTAGCTGGAGTGAAATCGATACGGGCGAACCGGTGTTTTGCAAATCGCCGGTCATTCCGTCGCATGCAGTTAACCCGTTGGACGTCACCGGAAAAATCGTTTCATGTTCACCGGTTCCTATTCCGCCGCACTTGGTGTTTCGGCAGGCTGAAATACAAGACGACTGGTTCCTGTTTAAGGACGGGCACCGAGTGCATGTGCCAGCCCGACTGATTGAGAGAGTAACGAACGCATGATTATCAAGGAAGTTCGCTTCCCACTGTTGAGCCATCCGAAGACCAGTACCAAACTTTACCCTCATCAGGCCGCCCTCTGGGATGCCTGGGATTCTGAGTCTGCGCTGCTGCTCGCATCAAAAACGGGCACAGGAAAGACTCGGGCGGCAATGATTCCAATCATGGAAGAGGGACATTGCGGTTTAGCTATTTATCCTACAAATGAGCTTCTCGGTGATCAAGTTATGGCTGTTAGCAGCCTTGCAAAGTCAGAGGAAAAAAATGCGGTAGTTTGGACACCCGAAACTGCTTCTCCAGAATTACATAGTCAGGCGGACTGGTTGTTAATTCCCATTGATGGGAAATTGCTAACAGCATGGCAGAAACAATTGTCTTGCAAATCGCGCGGCGAGACGTTGAGAAGATTACTGGATCCCGATCAAAAGAAGATAGTTTTTACAAATCCGGATATTCTGTTCCTCATCTTGGGGTTGTACTATCACGCCGAACCGTTTGAAGCGTTGCGCGCGTATAAGACCCTCGTCATTGACGAGTTTCACCTATATCATGGAGTGGAACTCGCTCATGCTTTAGCTATGGTCGCGATCGCGCGCGGCTTTGGCATCTTCCGCAAGACAGTGTTGCTCAGTGCAACACCGCAAGAGGGGGTTCTGGACCTTCTAAGGGCTTCTCTCGACGTAAAAGTAATAGGCTCAGACCCTATAAGCACCTGGGAACCTTCGGAAAACGAATTTCGCACGGCAGTTCATCGTGTGGAACTGCAGGCGGTGATGCAGCAGCCTAGCGAAAACATTGAAGCGATACGTGATGAGCTGGACAGGATAAAGGCAGACCTAATTGAGCTTAGAGAGAAGTACAGCGAGAACTCATACATTCCTGGTGTGACCATAGTCAACTCAGTCTTTGCTGCAATCCGATTGGAGGACCAGCTGGTTGCAGCAGGCTTTGACAGGCAATCTTTATCGATAGTGAGGGGACTTAGCAATCGAGCCATCCGCGATCGTCGTGGAAAATTAGTTGCGCTTGGTACCTCAGCGATAGAGGTCGGCGTAGATTTCGATTGCGATCACCTCTTGTTTGAGGCCATCGATGCATCATCATTCTTGCAGCGTTTTGGCCGCGTCGGTAGGCACCGCGCCGGCAGAGCCAAAGCTTGGGTTCCGCCGAATGCGATAGAAGGCATGCAAGCCAACGATTTGGTTATTGAAAGAGGTGACTTCGAGAAGCTCATCTATTCCTGGTATCCCCAATTAAACTCTTCTCCGTGGTTTGTGTTGACTGAGCACGGAATGATTACGGCTCGTGCTATCGCAGAAAATCTGTACAAGACAGTGGAGGGAAACAGCGAACCACATTTGTTGAAGCGCCTGCGTTCTCGTCTTGACGAAATTCTGTTTCACCATGCGGAAAAGTTGGGATGTCGCGCCCAGGAGGTGCAGTCCCAAAAGCTCTTTGAAAGGGCGGAGGCGGGAAAGAAGTCCGCTCAATGGCTTGGTGCTTACTGCGGACTCAATCGATTTCGGACCTCATTACCGGCGCTTGAAATTCACGATTTTGCCGAACAAGGGCGGCGCTCTGAATGGAATCTGGGCGATTATGAAACCGATCTCCTTACGCTTCTTAAGCGCGGAAGGACTCTTCAATGGAACGAGAAACTGTCCAAATTGACCATCGCTGGTATCGGTGCCGTTCAGAAAGTCCATGCTTCCGAAATATTTTCAGATGATGATTGCTATCAGATTCTTGAGACTAAGGAATTTCCTTTGCTGGCAGTTTTTCAGGATGGAAAGCTCACTCCGATCTCAGATATCTTTGGACGACGGAATCATGTTTTCTGTGTTGTTCCGCGAACAACCATAGCCGGCGCGGCGGATTGGCGACTGCCTTTAATTGAGTCGGGCAGATATGTTTTAGCGTTTGACGGAGCGGCATTGATGCTGCTTGAACTGTCGCGAAAATGCTTGGCTGGGCAATAGAGCATCACTTCGTTTTTTCCTCGCGAAACGGCAATGAGAGCTGCACTCCCGATATCTCATGACATTTTTCAAAGTAGGGGCAAAGCCTCGGGCAATCGGTCATCATGCCGGGATCAATTTTTTCGAAGACCATCCGCATGCGGTCGTCGCGCTGCTCCAGAAATCTCTGACGTAGCTCCTCATCAATTAGGAAGAACTCTTTCTCCACGGACAGCCGATCCCCTCCAAAACGTGGATACACGAGGCAACCGATGTTAAGCGGATACTCGTACAACGACTCGGCCACAAGCGCGTAACCGGTCACTTGAAGTCTGTGAAAATCCTTCTTCTCGCCAAACTTCAGTTCCAAAATCAGAGGCTCCGCCGACTGGTAAGCGTCGGTGCTCAGATGTTTGCTCAGCCCCAGCATCGAACCATCTATGCGCAGCTCCAAAGTCACTGGCAGTGCGGCAGCAACTATAGAATCCTCTGCCGCATAAGGTTGCCGGCTCATCGATTCTCGCAGCCGAGCTTCTATGATTGCAGCCTCATACTCCCAAATCATCCTTGCTTTGGACGTAAGTTCATCGACATGCTTTGCGGACTGAAATTTCGCAACTTCGCGTTCAAACCAAACATGGTCAAAATCCCTGAGCGCGGCGATTACTTCACCCGCGCGTTCCAGCCCCATTGACCAGATCAGCTTTTTCGTTCTTGATATTGCTTTCACAACCACGCCGTGCAGAAGATTCCCCTCGATCATGGGCTGGTTCGGCGGCATTCTTACGCCTTGCACCTTCCGCCACCAAACATCTCTCGAGGTCTCGCAATACTTGTTCGCCACTTCATACACCGCCAGCTTAAGTGAGTAAGGCGGTTCCATGGGTGGCAAGTTCCATGACCAGCCGCGCAATTCGTCGGCAATAATTTGTTGCCGCGCGTTAGGAAGCAACGACTTTACTAGCAGTTGACGCTCATCCGAAGAGAGAAAATACATAGCGCGTCAAACCGTATCAGCACAATACAGCCGGAACTCACAGTTATCGCACCGGCCGCGATGCGGGGTCGGTGCTGGCAATGTCTGCGTTTCTATCATCCGGCGCATACGATCGAGCAGATTCTTCACGTAGAGTTTTTTACTCTCAGTTATTTCTAGCGGAAAAACATCATCGGACCGAAGCATACAGAGATAGCCAGAACGCACCACTGCATCGTTGGATTCTTCGACCAATAGGGCATACGCCGTTAGCTGGTAGCGATGATGCAGTTGTGGCTCGCCAATACTATTCTTGTACTCCACGGGATAAAATCCGCTGTTGGTTTCAATCAAAAGATCAAGCAAGCCGCTAAGGCCAAGACGCTCGGAGCGAAACGCTTGTTTGTACAATTTTGCGCCTTCTCGAAGACTGTACTTGTGCGTTGTTCTCCTACGCTCAAGCTTGCTTAATCGCCTATGCGCATCTTCTCCTGTGGCCATGTGGAAAGTTTGCTTGGTCGGAACGGGCATGACATAGCAGAAGTACGGGATTCTCGGACAGTAAACAAACTGCTTCAAATCACTTACCGTTAGCATCAGGTCGGGGGTCTTCACCTGGCTTTGGAACATCAACTATTGTCCTCAATCTCATGTCTTTGTCGCACAGTGGTATCAGTTGAATATTTCCAGGTGATTTACCCAAAAGGCGTTTCAGTCGGAGCAGCAGTTCGTCTCTTCGAGTAAAGTTCATATCCCCAAGAAATGCGCTGTACTGAATGCGTTTCATGCCAAAATCCTTGCACGCTTCAGAAACCTTAAGCCTAACTCCATCATTTTCAATGTCGTAGATCGCGAGAACAATCACGTTTCACCACTGCATGACGAAACCTTCATACCGGCGATTCTCTCGCAGGAAACTAGCGAGCCGACGAGCTTGCTCTTGCATGATGTGCCGTACCTTATGCTTCTTCCCTTCGTATGCTTCCGTTGACTCCATTTTCTCGTGCAATCGCGCGGCAATTTCCTTGCGCGTTTCTACGGCCAAGCCCTGGTCATCCATGACCGGTCGCCCACCGCGATTGAGCCATCCAAAGATGGCTTTATCAACCACAGGCTGCCGAAACTCTTCCACCATATCTAGTACCAAGCTTGGTTTTCCGGGTCTATCAACGTGCAAGAATCCAGCGAAGGGTTCGAGGCCTGCAAGCAATAGTCCGCCCCAGACTCGACTGTACAGAATACCGTAACCATAGTTCAAGCAAACATTTACAGCATCGGTAGCGCCTCTCCGGGTTCGACGTTCGAAATTCAAATCCTCTGGTAGCAATAGTTCAATTGCGTTCCAATATTTTTCTCCTGCGCGCCCTTCGACGCTGAGCAATTGCCCTCGAATTTCGTCAACGTTGCTTCCGCGAATGTGGTCGACACCGAACCGAATCGCTTCAATCTCTCCAGCGGCGCTGACCAGCTCAGAGTAGAGAGCGGGATCCGTGACCCGCCGGTACTTGCTGAGATACTTAATTAGGTTCATTTGATTCTTTGTCTTTGCCAACACTATCTCCTTAGCGAAATCCCGGCCCCGCTTATCTGTGAACGCAAGAATCTGCTGCCGGCGGATTGCAACTGTCGCAGAGAGTGACGGGCTCGTTAGCTTTGCATATGGCTTGCCACCAGGGGTCAAGAAGTTGATTTGAATGCCCCTCTCAACACATTCCTCAATAAGATCGGTGCTGATGCTAACTCCTCTGCTGGCCACAGTAATCTGCCCCACGTCATAAAGCGCATGCTCCTGCTCGACCTTTCCATTTCGTTTGACTAAGAGTCTTTCGGATTTCTTGCCGAGGGACACGCCAAATTCTTCGATAGTTATGTCCACTTTTACTCCCTCGGACCAATCCCACAGGAAGCAACGCCCATACGCGATGCATATACCGCTTCAGCCTTTCACGCCGGACTGCAACATAGATGTAGTCGGCGCTAACGTCGGACCGATTTAACGTTAAATCTAGCCGAAGCAAGGCAGAATTCTGGTCGCCCGATTCGAGATTTCGCAGTGGACGAAACTGCTACCAGCACTCTAAAATGACGCTATACAGAGGTACGGGTTTTCGCAAATTGAACAGCATTCGAAGCAGCTCTTCAGTTTTCGAAAAAAGACCGTGTATCCTGGGTGTGATTTCACGACGTCCGATCTGGGTATAGCATTGAAACCACTAGGTTTTGCGACTAACAGAAGATATAATAAACGGTTGCTCTTCCGCACCACGAGCCCGACTAATAGGGCACTGAAACGTGAAGCGATGCAAGAGAGGTAGGATTTATGTTCGACTTCCGCACCACGAGCCCGACTAATAGGGCACTGAAACTCGGCAAATTCAGGATCTGTATTAGTGAGCCTGGAGACTTCCGCACCACGAGCCCGACTAATAGGGCACTGAAACTCGCGCAGCTTGAACGCTCCACGATTCAGACACGACCTTCCGCACCACGAGCCCGACTAATAGGGCACTGAAACAAGTTTCCGGGCAAGGGCGAGAATAGTTGGGACCACTTCCGCACCACGAGCCCGACTAATAGGGCACTGAAACTGGATTGGATTGCGGAGTTTGAGGCGAAGGTTGCCGTCTTCCGCACCACGAGCCCGACTAATAGGGCACTGAAACTTACTAATTCCCGCCTGCGTGACTATCGACTACTTCCTTCCGCACCACGAGCCCGACTAATAGGGCACTGAAACGCTTTCAGCTTGGTGCCCTTTGCCGGCAGTCCGCTTCTTCCGCACCACGAGCCCGACTAATAGGGCACTGAAACCAATACACTCAGCCTGCGCTCGACATGAATGCTACCTTCCGCACCACGAGCCCGACTAATAGGGCACTGAAACCGCAAGCACCGGCTCGTGCTGCCGAACGAATTGACCTTCCGCACCACGAGCCCGACTAATAGGGCACTGAAACTGTTGAGAGCGGTGATGGTTCGGTAGACGGTGTGGTCTTCCGCACCACGAGCCCGACTAATAGGGCACTGAAACTAAGAAAGCTCTATGCCTGTTTGTGAGCATCTCGTCTTCCGCACCACGAGCCCGACTAATAGGGCACTGAAACTTCGCCGATCGAGATGCTGCCGTAAGGCTCCACGTCTCTTCCGCACCACGAGCCCGACTAATAGGGCACTGAAACTGGTAATTCTGAGCGAATCGAGAGGCATTGCGGTGCCTTCCGCACCACGAGCCCGACTAATAGGGCACTGAAACTCTTTGCAAGTACTTAATAAGCTCCTGGTCGCCTTGCACTTCCGCACCACGAGCCCGACTAATAGGGCACTGAAACGCAAGGCACACGTCATAGTTAAGCCGAGCCAAATCGCCTTCCGCACCACGAGCCCGACTAATAGGGCACTGAAACCGCCAAATTTCTGCATGATGGCTTCGGGTCGGATGTCTTCCGCACCACGAGCCCGACTAATAGGGCACTGAAACACAAGATGTGCGACGACTGCAATGCTGCGCTCCACCTTCCGCACCACGAGCCCGACTAATAGGGCACTGAAACCTCAGGTTCGCGCCACGCAGAACGGCTTCTATTAGCTTCCGCACCACGAGCCCGACTAATAGGGCACTGAAACCTTAGTCCACAGTGAACCTTTGAATTGACACCGTTAACTTCCGCACCACGAGCCCGACTAATAGGGCACTGAAACTGACAAGTAGCCGGACAATGACACCCGGTTAATGCCCTTCCGCACCACGAGCCCGACTAATAGGGCACTGAAACTTACGATTGCTAGGTTCACGCTTACTACCATTGTCCATCTTCCGCACCACGAGCCCGACTAATAGGGCACTGAAACTTGGATTGCTGGGATTACAAGCGAGGGATTCCGGGCGCTTCCGCACCACGAGCCCGACTAATAGGGCACTGAAACTTTGTTCTAAAGAACATGGTTCAAACATTTATACATCTTCCGCACCACGAGCCCGACTAATAGGGCACTGAAACCATATCCTACAAATATCGTGCATTTCAACACCTCCATCTTCCGCACCACGAGCCCGACTAATAGGGCACTGAAACCGACAATATACTTCGGCGGGATTCGCTCAGGCTTACTTCCGCACCACGAGCCCGACTAATAGGGCACTGAAACTGCAAGATCCGCTGCGATTACCACGAAGAGTGCGATACTTCCGCACCACGAGCCCGACTAATAGGGCACTGAAACCAGGCGAGGCGAGGCGAGGCGAGGCGAGGCGATCCGCCTTCCGCACCACGAGCCCGACTAATAGGGCACTGAAACCAATAACAACGGGCGGCGACGTCGCCGCAGCTGCGCCTTCCGCACCACGAGCCCGACTAATAGGGCACTGAAACCATATGATGACATACAAAGCCATTACCTCTCCACCATCTTCCGCACCACGAGCCCGACTAATAGGGCACTGAAACTTGCCCCTTGTTCGGGGTCGTGATCGATCTTCTTACCACTTCCGCACCACGAGCCCGACTAATAGGGCACTGAAACCGGCCGAATCGGCTTTCCATACGGGTTTTGACTGCCCTTCCGCACCACGAGCCCGACTAATAGGGCACTGAAACTTCTTCTACGGCACAGTTGGAAAGATTCGCGAGTTGCTTCCGCACCACGAGCCCGACTAATAGGGCACTGAAACATGTCGAATTCAAACATATACTCAGGCTTGATAACCTTCCGCACCACGAGCCCGACTAATAGGGCACTGAAACTACCCTCGGCTACACACATCCGACATAGTGGCTCTTCCTTCCGCACCACGAGCCCGACTAATAGGGCACTGAAACGACGAACACCATGCGCAGTACCATCATATTGTTCTCTTCCGCACCACGAGCCCGACTAATAGGGCACTGAAACTTAATTTTGGGAATGTCTTCTGTCAGGTCGCGTAACTTCCGCACCACGAGCCCGACTAATAGGGCACTGAAACTCAGGTAATAGATGGCCGTAACGCTTGATCAACTCCTTCCGCACCACGAGCCCGACTAATAGGGCACTGAAACTGCTTACAATTGCGGGAAGATCATTGATCAAGGCGCCTTCCGCACCACGAGCCCGACTAATAGGGCACTGAAACTCGCAGCACTCAACGCCTACAGCACGACAGGGCAACCTTCCGCACCACGAGCCCGACTAATAGGGCACTGAAACCTCAAGGAGGTTACGCATGATGCTGTATCGCGAAAGCTTCCGCACCACGAGCCCGACTAATAGGGCACTGAAACCGAACCCAGTCCACGACGGCACGCGCAAGCCCGCGTGCTTCCGCACCACGAGCCCGACTAATAGGGCACTGAAACTATGGAACATCTCCTCAAGGAACTTGTATTGAGCCTCTTCCGCACCACGAGCCCGACTAATAGGGCACTGAAACACAACTAGTGCGACCAGAGAAGCAAGACCACAGC
>JAIELX010000130.1 GCA_019752635.1 Candidatus Obscuribacterales bacterium
GAACTAACGACGAAATTAGCAAAATGACTTTTCTGTCGCGCGCTTCCTGCATGTTTTTTTCCTGAAAAGAACTGCCCGGCGCATTATATCAGCACCTGCCAACAGGTCCGTTAACGCAACATCATGTTGACTGCGCCCGACGGAACGATGCTCGAGAGGTGCACGTGATCGTGATAACGCTGCTATATCGACAATGGTCAGTGCGCTAGCCGTTTACCTCAGCGGGCTGAATTCCGATCTGGAAAACCGGCTAATTGCCCGCACAGAATCGTAAACGCATAACCCTGGGGGATGGTCAAATGCAATTTACTATTTTGAGCGACTGGACTTCACTGCTACAGCATCATTTTGCAGCAGCCACGCACGGTCCGGGGCATAAATCGAACAGAAGGTGCGCAGAGGAGAACGGGGAGAGGATGAAAGCTCTAATTCCATGGCAAACATCGGGCGAGATCACCCTGAATTCGTCACAATCGGCCGACGCGCTAATGAAAATCGTCATGGAATCAATGGACTTTGAGGGAAACGTGTCTCCCGTCGACCACTTCGTCCGAGGCTCGAAACCGTTTGTCGGATGCAGCAACGCAGCAAAAAACACGTTTCTGGTCACCCACAGACATGGCAACGGACTTCCCCTCCTGGCGCGATGCGCGATGGGTGAAATCCGTTCCGTGCCCGGCGGGTCGAGTCTCACTTACCGATTTACGTTGCGCCCGTGGGAGCGTTTTTTCACTGCCCTGTGCGTCATACTGCTGATCGGATTTAATGTGCTAGCACTCTTTAGCGTAATTGTGAGCCCTTCGGAGACCGAATACCGAGTACTACTGGGCATTACCATGACTTTGTTGTTTGCGGCATGGTCCGCGCCGAGAATCTGCCAGTGGCTGTTCCGAGGCTACGAAGCAGAGATAGCTCAGCTGCTGAAGGGTGTCACATGCCGCTGAGCCCGCTTGTGCCCGGGTCCCGAAGAAATACGATAAAATGGAGACAAAAGGCAGCTTTCCTGGCATCCCATGGGTCTTTCCCTCATTTTTAAATTGCTTTTATCTTCCAGGCGTGCATAATAGGAGAATCGGTTCTTGGCAAGCTTTTTTGACCTGTCTCTTTTGGGTCGTTTTCAGGGCTAGTTACTACAAATGCGCTTAATTTCGCAATTCACATTTACCATGGCTACGCTCATGTGCATCTTGCTTCAAGGGGCAGCCATTGCCGGCGACAAAAATTCCGCGCCGGACGACTTCAAACTGGCTAGTGCCGGGTCTGCAGCGCCGGCAATGCCTCCACTCCAGTGCGGAGTTCAGGTCCGGCAGAAAAGATTGGACCCGAATTTCGAGTTCTACACTGGATCGCAAAATTACTACCAAGCTTCATTCGAGTTGGCGAATCAGCGCTACAAGGGGGCCGCCGACTGTTACAAGCGTGCCGGCGATGCGTTCCAGAATTTGGGAGAATACAAAGCAATGGCTAACGCTCGATACGGCGAAGCCGGCGCATTGATGATGCTGAAGGATAATGTCAACGCTCACCGACTGTTCGGCGAAGCGCAGGAACTGTTTAGAAAGTATGACCCCTATAGTCCGTTTCTCAAAGCATCCATGGACTACGGAAGCAAGCTTGAGCCAAAGCTCAAAGGCGACCTCAAATCCAACACGCTAAAAGGCGCAGTCGATTCCGACATCATGCTGAAACCGGGCATGCTGAAACCGATGATGGCCAGAGAAGCACCACTGCCGAAAGTCGACAGCAACATCGTGCTCAAGAACAAGATCACACGGCTTGAAGACGGCACCAAGATATTCGACCTGAAAGCACAAGACTTTTTCAACGGTTCCCGCTACATGCTCCCCGAAGCTGCGGCGCTTGACGTGAAACAGGGATTCGTCGACGACACCATCTATAAAGCGTTCGTGGGCATGGATTGCCTGGAGTTCGGGGCCCTCGGCGCAAACTACATGAACGCGAAAGAGAACTATCGCCCCTTCAAATCAGGCGACAAAACTATCGTGATCGGCGCATCCGATCAGTTCTGGAGCCCGGTGGTAAAAATCAAAATCAACGGTAAAGAATACGGCATTGCCATGGACCTTCCAGGCATCTCAAAGAATTCCAGAAACGTGCTGCTGCTCACCGACGGCAACCACATTGCTGCAATCGACCCGAGAACGAAGGATACCTGGCGGCTGAACATGTCGTTCGCCACCAAGAACGGCGACTTCAACTGGGTGAAGCTCACACATCCGAAGAAAGCCAACAAGAAGAAGTAGCTCAAGGCGTCCCTTCGAGAGGGGAGCCCGACCTCCGGGAGCGCTTACGCTATGTTGCTGGCGTCGCCTTACGGATAGAGTGAGGTTGATTATGCACTTGCAGCAGCATGGACTTAAAAGCAGCAGTAGTGTTTTGCTCGCTGAACCGATGAGCTACATCTTCTTTGAGCGCGACAAGCTGCGCCGCTGACGGCGGCGACATGCGCATTTCTTGTATGCCGGCGGCCAGGGCCCCATCGACCGAGAGATCACGCAACCAGAAGTCATCCTGGAGGATGAACTTACCACCTGAGTGCGGATGACAAATGATCGGCAGACCGGACATCGCTGCTTCGATAATCACAGCACCGAGGCCTTCAAACAAGCTGGCCAGAACAAACAGATCAGACAAATTCAAAATTTCTACAACCTTATCTTCCGGCACCGTGAGCCACTTCACACGTCCGGGCAACAACTCTTCGGCCAACGCCGGCAACGAATCGCCCTCGGGTTCCGGCTGACCGCACAGAATTAGTTTCACTCGAGAATCGGAGAGCCGGGCCACTTCTCGAATCAAGTAATCAATACGCTTGTGATGCTTGTTCCAAGCGGCCA
The DNA here is from genome assembly GCA_019752635.1 of Candidatus Obscuribacterales bacterium. Classification (GTDB taxonomy): domain Bacteria; phylum Cyanobacteriota; class Vampirovibrionia; order Obscuribacterales; family Obscuribacteraceae; genus JAKFUT01. The sequence goes on from JAIELX010000130.1 coordinate 2,859, forward strand.
AACACACAACTACATAATCATCTGGTTCAAACCCGTACTCTTTACGCAACTCAGTCTTGGACTTGTTCGTGCTTCGCAATGGTACTAAATTCGGTATTACGCACATTTTCTCCGGCGGTATGCCATATGCAAGCGAATCTTCGTAAGCGCCGGGCTGTAAGTGATGCAGGAAGTCGAACTGCGCATAGGTTTTTGGTTTGAACCCTCCCCCGTCTGAAAACACAATGCGATACTTCAACCCGGTGAGGTAGCGAAAATAATAAAGTATGTGCGCAAGCGGTACTTCCTTCGTCCAGACTATGTCCGGCTGCCACTTACTAGCTTGAGCCAGCAAGCCGAACGAGAACGACACTTGCTCCAAAACGTAGGACAACTTCCAGCGCTGCACGTCATCCATTCCGGGGAAAGCACGCACTCCATTTCGCAACCAGACATCACGCCCGATATTCCAAACAGACCGCCCGTTGCTAAATTCCCCTCCACAATAGAGGCGAACATCAAAATCAGGATCATCGGCTACGGACTGAAAAAATCGACCGGTTGAAATTTCGAACCCGCGATTGATGTTACCTAGCCCGCAACTAAACAACGCCAAACGAAGCGGCGTAACTTGCGAAGGACTCTTGCGATTAATCAACATGGTTTGATTCATGGTGGAACGAGCCTCTAGTTGATTCTGAGGGCTACAGGTACCAGGCAAGTGAATTTTACACGACGTTCGAATATCAGTTCCTGAAAGCTTTGAAACTACCGCTTCTTCTTTTTCTTCTTTTTCCCCGCGGACTTCTTAATGGCGGCAACCAATCCGATAGCTATTGGCACAAGAACAGCAGCACTAACCAGCGCTATAACGCCCCACTTTCTATATGTATCCGGATTCAGAATAAAATCCGCCACGGTGGAATTGACATCCATCGGTTGGGAATACAAGCGAACCAAAGTGTTCCGGTCCCGGTCTGAAAGCTGACGCTCACCTTCGGTAAAAGGTGTCGAGAAAAACATGATGTCAGAAACAGACAGACTGTGCCCAACGATTCCAAGTGCATGCCCGACTTCATGCAAGCAGGTAGCCTTCACCGCTGTGTCAGTGTATGGGAAATCTCCTGCGGACTCCTTGGTACGAAGATAAACGTCGGCAGAGGCCATCACATGCCCCAAGCTCTTCATTCGCGTCTCACCGGCTTCTGCGCCGCCGCCCAGATAACGAGGGTCATTAGTCCAATAGCATCGAATATCCGCAGTTCTCTCATTCGGCACGAACGAGAAGCGAACGCGGTTTGAAGCGGCCTTGCTCCAGTCATAGAATGATTGCTTTAGCGAATTCGTGTAGCTCTCCTTGTAGCCCTCAAGATCAGCTGGAGGTTTTTCGATATAGACCTTAAGAGGCATACGCGAATCGGCCCACCGAACTCGTGTCGTGTAATTGCTTTCCGTAAGATAATCTTCTGCAGGCTTATTCCTCCCGGATGCAGCGCGCACATCCCGTTCTCTGCGCAAGAGCTCCACGGCGGATTGAGTCATTTTGTCGTTAGTTCGACGGATGTAGATCTCGTAGTTTTCGATCGCCTTATCCAGATCGCCACTGGTTTGATAAAGCGTTGCAAGATTCAAGTAGGCGTTATCAGGTGCATTCGTGCTAGCGACGGCTTTGAGCAAATGAGCCTTTGCTTCGTCGGTCTTGCCTTGTCTGGCTAGCAACACGGCAAGGTTACTGCGAACCTCAGGCATATCAGGAGCCAATAAGGCGGCCCGTTTCAGCTTGCCCATGGCTCTATCAATGCAGTTGTCGCGAATAAGTTTGCCGGCTTCATTCATCAACAGCGCTGCGTCATAGACATTGCGAGGAACGCGCTTACCATTTACTTGGAACCACTCATCAGCGCTCGCCGAAAGCCAGTTGAACGCCGAACACATCAAGGCTAAAACAAACAAAGTACGCAGCTGCCTTTTAAGGACAGCGTTAGTTAGACGAGCCATCTGTTGAAAATTGGATTCGCGGGTTAGCAATTTTTTGAACGACTTTGAGTGCACTCAAGATTGAACTACCCGAATAACTGAGGCTTCAAACGCTTTAAGCCGCCCTGCATCCGCCGTTAGGTCCTTCACAGAGATGCAGGCGGTTTCGACGACACGGCAAATTGTGGTAAAAGAAGCGAGTGTTGCCCCAAAGCTTGGAGCCGGATCGTGAGAAAGAGACAGTCATCAATCGTCGCCGCTGGTTACAAAGTTCAATCGAGCATTTTTTTGTCCACGCTAGTTTGCGCAGGAATGACTTGCCTGCCGACGACTCCAACAAGCGCACAGAACACCGCCCCCCCCTCGGGTATCTCTCTCACTATGTACCGAGTGAGCAGGGGACCGAACGAGCAAGAATACTATCAGAACCAAAACAAACAACTAGTGCCTCTTCCCGGAGCAGGCGTCACGACCGAGGATGTAGGTGTCTATGCCGCGCCCGATGGCTCTCAATGGTATATTGACCGCACGGGCACCAGGCAGACGTTGCCACCAACGCAGCCTTACTCGAATTATTTTCAGCAGGGATCAGGTAACGGGTCAAACGTGAACTTAAGCGTTGGCCCGAACGGGGCACCATATGGAGTGCCACTTTACTGGGGTGGTTCCGGACCATACTACGCGGGCTCCGGCGGCACGCCGGTATACGTTAACAGGAACGTGAGCAACGTCAGTCAATTCTCGGAATTCAATCAAGAAACTAATAACTGGAACAAGACGAACAATTACTGGAACAGCAACAACAGCTGGAATCACAACAATTGGGACAATCATTGGGGCAACAATAACTGGCCCGGAAAGGAACACGGATTTCCACCGCCAAATGACAGGGTGCCAGGAAGGCTCTACGCAAACAATCCCGATGGTGGCGGATTCGGTCACTTCGACGGCGGTGATCATGGCTTCGGCGGCGGCGGTCGATTCGGTGGTGGCGGTCGCTTCGGCGGCGGCGGTGATCATGGCTTCGGTGGTGGCGGTCGCTTCGGCGGCGGCGGTGATCATGGCTTCGGCGGCGGCGGTCGCTTCGGCGGCGGCGGTGATCATGGCTTCGGCGGCGGCGGTCGCTTCGGCGGTGGCGGTGAGCATGGCTTCGGTGGTGGCGGTCGATTCGGCGGTGGCGGTGATCATGGCTTCGGTGGTGGCGGTGGCGGTCGATTCGGCGGTGGCGGTGATCACGGCACTGGCGGTGGCGGCCGATTCGGCGGCGGCGGTAATCATGGCGCTGGCGGTGGCGGTCGCTTCGGCGGCGGCGGTAATCATGGCGCTGGCGGTGGCGGCCGATTCGGCGGCGGCGGTGATCATGGCGCCTTAGGCGGCGGTGGACACGGCGGCGGTGATCATGGCGCCGGAGGCGGCGGTGGACACAGCGGTGGTGAGCATGGCGGTGGTGAGCATGGCGGTGGTGGTGGACGACGCTAGTGGCGGTCGGAAATTTCCACGCGCGTACCAATCGACACAAGCTTCAGTAGTTTCTGCAAAGCGGCAGAATCCACATGAACACACCCGCCCGAAGTAGCGTGTCCTATTGCGGCAGCTTCGTTCGGCGTGCCGTGTAGCGCAATCGAATACCAGTACACTCGGTCTTGATAGATTCTAGCCCCCGGACCAACTATTCGAGCCTGGGTTAACGTTGTATTCGCTGCAAACGCCGGATCGAGAGCCAACCCGATGTAACCGCCACCATAAGCAGTATCACCTTTGCCATCACCATCAAAATCCAGAGAACTCATGTTCTTGAACAAACGAACGAGTCCTTCCGGCGATTGCAGAAACTGTCGATACTGCGGCTGCGACCAATAGCGATTTTTCAACGCTTCAGAGGCTTTGCAGACTTCGGCGTCACCGGTCAGAATCAAGTTGACAACGAAGCGGCCGGTAGGCGTAACAAAATCGTCCATCGAAACTTTTTTGACCGAGCCGCCTTTCCCGATGCCTACAGGAGCCGACAGCAGGACAGTACCATCGGCCTTTACCACCGACAAACGCTTTGCGGCGCGATTCACTTTTATGACAATGGCGGAAGATTCAGTCGACGGCGAAGCACTCGCAAAGGTCGGCTTCAGCGCGACCAAAACCAGAAAAGCGGCAACGGCACAACGTCTATTGAGGTCCGGGTCCGCTCGAAGCGCGTCGGCGATAATCATTCAAAATCTTGTCCAACTTCATGCCCTGTTGCAGCCCGACTAATGTCTGTAACTGATTGCCTTGTCGATCACTAATGATAACGGTTGGAACGGCTCGCAATCCCAATTTCTGCACAAGGGGCTTGGCGGAAGGCGTATCAATATCGACCGGAATAACTTGCACGAACCCTTGATACTTTGATGCAATTGCCATCACCATTGGTGCCAAATCACGACAACTGGGACACCACTTAGCTCCGAACTCATAAACATAATATGCGGGTTGCTCCGCGAGCTGCGCAGCAGTAACGCCTCCAGACGCAGCCCCCATGCCGGCGGAGGTCAGAGGATCGCCCATTATGCGAGCATAGGATTTCGACTGATCCGGGGAGCCGTATCTAGACGCCAGAGGTCCATGATTGAAGGACGGAGCGGCGGTTGGCATCTCAAAGGATTCCTCTTCTTGCTCTTGCTCAGTTTCCTGCGACTGCGCAGAGACGGCAGGCGGCACTTGAGAGGCGCTCGGCGCCTGTAGGCAAACAACGAGAAAAGCGCTGAAGAGAAGCAGGTTTCGGAATGAGGATCTGAGCATTTCTTTCTTTGCAACCGAACGACCGGTCAAGTATATCCGTCAGCTTAACGATACTCAAACGAATCTTCGTGATTACACTCCGTGAAACATTTTTCATAATTCAAAATCTTGTATTCACGGGCTTTCTCAGGCGAACGAAGCGCATCAGCTTTCCGTAGATAAGAAGACGTACTCACAGGATGAAAGTTGCAAACACGCAACACGGTTTTCCGCCGATGATTGAGCACCCCTTGCCTAATCAGATCGGCTAGTCACTGGCACTTTGGCTTGCAATGCAGGTCCGTCCCCCCCTGACTGTGCAGAAAGCACCGCTGAAGTCTTTTTGTCGAGCCAGCTGCCAATCAGATTGACTACAAAAGGATCAAGATACTTTGTTTCCAGATTGATATGTCCTTTGCCTTCCAGCCAAAGCAATTCCTTGTCCTGGCTCGGCAAATCAGCCATCAGCTGGTGAACATCCTTAGCGTCAAACAACTTATCCTCTGTGCCTTCAAGCACCAATACCGGTGTTTTTCGCGGAAACTGCGGCGCGCGCTCAATCGATTCTTTATTGAACCAGCGCGTTTTGAACAGCTCACCGACGTTGAGTTTGTTCCTGGCAAGGGGATCGTTAAGCCGCTCCTGCGTAATCTTTTCGCTTTCAGAAATACGGGATTTAATGAACGGCTCTACGCTTAGCTGAGCGCTCGGCTTCACCATTATGGTCAGAAATTGTTTCACCACCGTGGGGCCGAAGAACAGACGCTGTTTTACAGCGGGACTGGATAGAATAGCCCCCTCTGCACAATAAGGGTCCCCGGCAAGCAGACGAACAGCCATGTTGGCGCCCACGCTCTCGCCCATAAGAAAGATAGGCTTTTCCGGATAGATTTCGCGCACTTTGGAGAGCAACCGGCGCAGGTCGGCTTCACTCCATTTATACAAAACGTGCTTACTGTATTCCCCTCGCGGGGGACCGTGATACCAAGCACCAAATCCGCGCATGTCACCGGCGATCACCATGTATCCGCGTTGGGAAAGCTCTTTACTCAAATCTGTAAAACTGCGCCCATGCAATGTCGCCCCGTGGATAGCAACAACAACTGCTTTCGGGTTCAGATTTTGCGGTCCTTGCGAATAAAGTGGAAACCCCATCTCTTGAGAGAGGTCATCCGAAACGTTTCCGACCAGCTCCTTGGCTTCCAACGACGAAGTTGAAGCCAACAAGGCCGCAGCCGTCAACATAATTTGTGCAAGTCGCGGTCGTCTCATAATACTTCGCGTCCTGAAAACAACTGTCTCGAGGTATCCGTCTACGCGGGTTGCCTTGTCCGCAGATTTGTCACGTATCGTGGAACTTTTAATGAACGGCTGTCTGAACTTAATCACAGGACCTACCTCCCATTCTACCAAGGGTGAAAAAGCTCGGTTCTTCGGGCAAGGTCTTTTCTCGTAATGCGTGAAACCAGTGGGAATACAGGCCAGGACGCAGACACGACCGCAAGAGTTCCATCGGAGGAAGCGTTTGGGCTCTGTGATTTTATAGAAATCCGTTACAACTAAACCAGCAAAAATAATGTTTCAAATAACGTTTCGTAAGTCTTTCTGACAGCATTGGCAAACTTACCGAGTTAGTAGCTTGCACTTTTGAATCGGCTGAACGTTGGGTAAGGTCGCTCAGGACTTTGAAATAGAAATCCGGCAGCACCATATTCAGTGCCGCCGGATTGTGCCATCGGGGCAAGTATTCGGTCAGAACAAACCGGTGGTGCTTGCTGCAACCGAAGCCGCGCTATCTAGCTGTAGTGTGATTGGTGTGCCTTGTACCAGTTTTACCTCAGCACCCTTTCTTACAAGTAGACTCTCCGCCACACCAAGTCCGGCCCCGATAGCCAGACCGGACCAGGCGCCTTTGCCGGCGCCGCGGCCGCTACCTGCTATCGCACCGATCGCCGTGCCAAGCACGGCGCCGCCACCGGCTCCAATGGCGCCACTGATAGCTGTTCTCTTTACCTTGTCCTTTAAGCTTTCACCCTTTATTACATCTCCAGCGCCGCTGGTCTTCTCCACTCCGCTGACAATATGAGCAGAAATGGGAGTGACGATACCATCAGGCGTGCGCAGCGAGTTAAACTTCACCGAGATGGTTCCGGACTTGGCCAACCGTTGCGCAGCCTTAGTTTCGACAACATGACCGGAAACTATGGTACCGGCGGGAATAGAAGCATCGCCCAGGTGAATGGCTTCAGAAGTTTTCGCTTCTATTAGATCGCCTGCTTTGGCCGCGCTGCTAACCAATGATGTTGTTAGTTTAACTGGAATAGTCATGCCGGCCGGAATGTAAGCCACGCGTCCACGATGAACCGTGGGGGAGTGCGTAGAGCCGTAAGAAGGCGTCGTGGCTCCGGCGGAAGCTGTATTAGGAGAAGAGGTGGAGGCTGCAGGCGCTCCGGACGAGGGCTCCGAGTTCGAGCCGGTCAGGTGAGCCACATAGCTATCAACGCTGGCCTTGTTTGATAGAGCCGCGCGCAAGGACTTTGCCCACTTCTCCGACAGAACGGCAGGCGTCGTACCAGCAGCCTTCGCGCTGGCAGCATCAACGGTGACGACGTAGTAGCCCCCAAGGGTGATGACCGGTTGCCCTTTAACATAGACAACACTCACCGCAGACGGTGCCCTATTGTTTGCTGCTACTAGCGCGTTGTCCAAATTCTGTTGTATCTTGTCGGCGCGCTGAGCTGCGGAAAGTCCGCCAGCCGCAGCATTAACGTTTAGTACCTGTTGGCCGCTTACTCGCACGGAGGCAGCAAGCGCTGGCAGCGCAGAGATAGTAAATTGAGCACAAAGAAGCATTAATGCCACAATCTTTGCCTTGTCTCCGCCAGATACGATAGTTTTCATCGGACAACCTCTTTCAGGAAAATTCAGCACGCGGGTACTATACCGAACCCCGAGAACGTCCATCGTAGATGGTGTGAACTCACTTTTCGGCACTCACAGCTCTTCAGACGGGACGACTCTTTCACAGTTCCCGAAACGACCAAAATTCTTTGATTAGCCGCGTATAATCTTTGACGCACATCCACCAATGGCGCCCCACGCAAGGTTTACAGCGCCACTCGACATTATAGGAACCTGCGCATGAAGAAGGATGCGTAGGCGACTGTCTCTCGGCAACATCCACCACCACCCTCCCTAGCTTCTCCCCACACATTCCCCACCATGAGTTTCTATCCTCGTAGTGTGGCACCTGAGGAACCCCCGCCCACTGAGGACTAAAGAAAATGACGAATACAATGACAATCTCAGCGGCACAACGCACCAAGAGTGATACAGCATTCGATCGTATGTCCTACCTCAAGCGGTACGGAGTCAGTTCGCTTGCTTATTCGTCTTTGCAAGAAGATGTCGAGACTTTTCTGGTTCCCGGAATCGGCTACCTGTCATATGCGCGCGTCGGCGGTAACACAGCGGTTGTGCTGGCAGATCCGATATGCGCTGCGGAAAACAAGAAACAATTGATTCAAGAATTCGCGGAAAGATTTCACGATCCTATTTTTGTTCACATCTCAAGGGATACGGCCAAAGTTCTCGACGAATTGCACTACACCGTCAATGAAATTGGTCTGGAAACAATCATCGATCCGCGATCGTTCAGTCTGAAGGGGCAAAAGAAAGAGTTTCTGCGAAGCCAACGAAATCGTGCCAGAAAGGACCATGTCACCGTAGTCGAACTTGACGCCGCTCACATTGACATGGACAAAGTTAAGCAGCTGAGCACTGATTGGATTAAGACGAAAACATCCAACCACCACGAGCTATCGTTCATTGTCCGACCGGCGATTTTCGCCGACGAGCCGGATGTTCGCAAATTCTACGCGATGAAAGACGGGCAAATCATCGGATTTGTCTGGTTCGACCCGATTTACCGCGACGACAAAGTGATCGGATACATGGCAAACATTCTGCGTTCAAACGCTCACGTGGCGTACAGCGTTAACGACTTCATCATTATGGAAGCAATCGAAAAATTCAAAGCAGAAGGAATCGAAGAACTCTCGCTGGGTTACTCGCCATTTTTCGAAATCAACGACTCCGGGGAGTTTCACTACAGCAAGTGCCAATGCGCAATCTTCAAGCAAATGTTCAAACACTGCAATCATGTTTACGCATTCAAAGCACTGGCGTTTCACAAAAGGATGTACAGACCCGGTATCGATGGCACCAGGGAAGAAAAAATATTCTGCGCGTCTCGCCATAGAATACCGCTGATGGCTATAATCGGAATCTTCCGAAAAGTCGGATTGCGACCTGTTGAACAAACAGCTCACTTTCTGAAAGAGAAAACGAAGGAAAAGCTGAGCTGTCTATGCGCACCGGTTCGAGCGGACAAAAGGCTTGTTCGATTGAAGGTGATCGCGAAGGACAGTTCGAAGGAAGTCACATTCCAGCCGCAGAAGAGACGCGAATTCGCCACGTCCGCGGCTTCAAACATCTAGAGCGGTCCATGCGGCTTGTTGTCTTTGTTTTCACGCACAAACAGTACGCTTCCGGGATCCTCTTCCAGCACCTTCCACCCTGAATCAGGTTGACGAAGGCGGCCCACAATATGACCGTTAACAGGGAAGAGAATCCACTGGATTTTGTACTTGTCCAACAGCTCTTTCCAGTTAGGTTTCATAGTGACTATGTCACCGTAATCCATGTAAAACTTCTCGCCGTAGAAGTCGACCCGATCGTCTATGAAAACGCGCTGTCCGGTCTTGTACCTAATCAGTCCGCCCCAGTTGTCGTAGTTGAAGCCTCGGTTTGGATCGAGGTTGTTAGACTTGAGCGCTTCCAGTGTTTTGGTAGGCGTAGTTTTCGGATTAAAGTTCGCAATGATAATTTCCTTGCCGAACAATTTCCCGTCCTGAAAACACGACAAGGCGAGAATCACCACAGCCAGCACCGGCACGGCATGACGGCTACAGATCGATTCTACTTCGTCGAACGATTTCGCATTTGCGTGAAAGCGCTCGGTCATGAAAGTGACGAATTTATTCGATGTTTGATTAGCCATTCCCAACAGATTGTCAATTCTGGCGTTTCGCCCCCACAGCCAGCCAATGAAGGGCAAACCGACAATAACAAACAGAGGCATGCTGCGCACGCCGGACAAAGAGAGGTGCACAAATGCAAGAACGGTCATCAAGGTCGGCAAAGACGGGCGAACACTGGTAACCACTAATCCCGTTGCCAGAGCAAAGAAAAGCAATTCCAAGCAGGTCGGCTGTAATTGCCCATGGAACACAGGAGAAGAAAATTCATCAGTGGCAGCGATTACTGACGTTTGTCCCAGATACTGGACGATGTACTCATGCAATTTGATACCGTAGGGATTTATCAGTGTAGCTACAGCCACTATCAACAGTGCCAGGACTAGACCTTTGAGCCTGCTCGCTACAAGGTTCTTCGCCTCGCCTGCAGCTAGCTTCAACCAAACCACCAAATCGCAGAACAGGTAGATAAGAAGGATTGCAAAGCCCATTATGAACGCCGGATGGCAATTCACCCAGACCAGCATTGTTAGCCCGAGAAACAGCCAAAGTTTCTTCGCCGAAATTTTCTGTTCGAAAAACTCATTCAGACAACGCGCGAAGATGTAAACACCAAACCACGTCACAAGGTGCGGTCGAGCAAGCCAGTGGATAGCAGAAACAAAAACGCCCATTGAACAGAGCACCAATGTAAGCACAAAGTGGCATCCGTTGCGGCGGCAATCCTTGTAGAGCAATAGAAACATCGTGGCAATGGAAGCACAGCAAGCCACGGCAACAAGCCGTAATCCGCCGACCTTTTCCAGTGCGGCTATGAATGCGTCAAACAGCCACTCGTAAGCCACCCAGGGCTTATCGACGAACGTGTAGGAGACAAGATCCTTTGCGGGCACTTGCCCGTGCTCCAGAATGTATTGGCCTGCCACAAGGTGCCAGCCAGTGCTGCCATCACCAAAAATACAATGGGGAAGCGTACCGAGCATCAGGTAAAGAGCCAGGAGAAAGAGAACATCTCCTATGCTAGGCAGCCAGCTAGGACGCGTCGTCTCGGTCACGATCAGATACTCCGTTCAGTCCTTCGCATTGTAGGCGACTTTTCTTTCCCGGCCGATACATTCCCATCCACGAAGAAACCGCGACTTTCAAAACCTCCACGAACATCTTCGGAGAGTCGACAAGGACATTAACTTTCGAGCCTTCTACGTTCGCCCAGTTGATGGCTACTTCGGAGATTTTGTATCCTCGTGTGCGACCAATAAACAGCACTTCCACATCGAAGCCGAAACCATCAATGCGATTGACGGAGAACACGTCTCGAGCGACATTGCGCTTGAACATTTTGAATCCGCACTGCGTATCATATAGCCCCGGGAGTAGCAGGCTCTGCACAATAAAGTTAAAGGTGTTGCCAATGAATTTTCGATGAACTTGAGCTTGAACTTTGCGTGTCGGATCAGGTTTCGCGCGCGAGCCAAAAGCGATATCGGCACCACCGGCAATGGCGTCTTCCAGACGCATTAGCTCCTCAATGGGAGAACTGCCATCAGCATCGTTCATAAGCATCAAATCGCCGCGTGCCGCAAGCATTCCGGTGCGAACCGCAAAACCCTTACCACGGTTCGGTTGATACGACACCAGCCGAATCTCGGGATGCTGTTCGGAATAAGTCTGCACAACCTCGGCAGTACTATCGTGACTGCCATCATCTACAACTACAATTTCGAACGAGCGATTGTTTTCCGACAAGAATCGATGAACGGACTCCAGCGTGGCAGGAAGGCGATTCTCTTCATTGTAGGCAGGAATGATGACAGACAGCTCGGGCATGTCCTAAGTATAGGCTATGGTAGCCGCCAAGGGGACGCTCTGCGCGCGTGGCTGTGCACTTCTTAATCGTGGCTTTTCACGGCAACAGGCTTCGAACGCTCAGCGCCGGTCGCCAACATAAGGAAACATTTCTAAGAAACGGACTTATGGTCTGCCTTGCTGCTGCTTACGCAGTTCTTCTTCGGCTTTCCGTCTAGCTTCGTCGGCTACGGCTCTTGCCTGAACCGAAAGGTCTTCTAAGCGATTAGCACTGTTGAACTTATCAAGCTGCTGGAGCCCCGGACCAGCGGCCACCAGGCCGAACTGCCCCAGTTGCGGTGCTGTTACCGGCATATACCGGGTCGCCAGGCGACTAGTACCATCCAACACACGACCGCCGCCAACCATGCGGAAAGTGCTTCCGGCTACAGGCATTACGAGGCTGGCCGTGAATCCGCCTTGCAGACCGGAGCCATTGATTGATGAAAGAGCAGTCTCAAAATTATGCGGCGTACCGTCAAATTGACGTTGCCCGGTGCCTATGTAGAGGGCTTCCCGTCCGGAACCGGCTGCATAGCCCATGCCGAACAGAGTCCCGACATTTCCGACCGCGCGGCGCGCGTTGTACTGAGCAAAGCTGAGACCGCCATTAGCCAGGTACTGCGCGGTGCGCTCACCGCCGAAGCCAACATAACGCAAACCGCCTTGCTGAAAGCTCAGACCGGTGTAGTTCATCGGGTTGAAGTAGGCACCGGTTCGACCTAGCCAACTGCCGCCCGCTTCAGCTTTAAGTATCTGAGCGGAGAGCTGGCTTCCGGTGCCGGAAAGACCTTCCACTCCTAAACGTTTACCGACTCCTTGCGCGGTAGCCTCGCTGAGAACCTGCCGGGACGGGTTAGCATTAAGCCCTCTCATAACGAAGCGACTACCGCCGAACATACCGGCACCACGAAGCCAATCCGTACCTGTGCCTAGTTCACCGTCAGCAGCAGCATCCTTCGTCAAGCCAGCCGTTGCCAATCCAGCAACGAAGCCTAGAGGCTTCAAATACCCCGGGGCTTTCGTCAAAGCTTTGTCAGCACCTACTTTTGTGAGCCAGCCGACGCCGATTGCCAAACCATCCGTGCCGAATTCCCGAACACCGCTTCGTCCTTCCTGAACACTCTGATTGATGCGTGCTTGAGTAGCTTGTTCATTGGTCAAATAGGCCCGGGCCAGTTCGTTGACAACAGCCTTCTCGTTCGCCTTCTTGGCATCGGTCTCAAACAAACGTCCGGCTACTGGAATGTCACCAGGGGTGACACCAAACGGTCGGGTTGCCGCAGTCAATCCGGGTCCAACGCCCGGCAGGAAAAGGTCGGCAATATTATTGGTCGGCTGGCTGAGAACCGCCAACGAACGGCTAGTCATGTCCTCCGCAGTCGCCGAAGTGAGTTCGATCTTCTTACCTTCCTGCGCTTGCTTCAAGCTGCCTTGAATTTCAGGACTGGCGTCAAAAATTAACGGATCAACAGTCTTGATCTCTTTGAGAACTTCAATAGCACGTTTCTTGGCGGCTTCATCGTTGTGCTCGTAACCGTGTTTGTTCAAGGCCATCGCGTAATTGAGACGAAGCAAAGAAACGTTTTTGACTTTCTCATCCAGCTGCTGCAGCGTGGTGAAGTCGTCCTTTTCTTTTTGGGTGAATTCCGTGCGTGCTCCGACTTGAATTTCCTTCTGCACGGCTTCCAGCTTGGTCTGAAGCTCGGTCATTTCCTTGCGAAGCTCTTCAACCTTGCGCGCATCCGGTCCTTCGCGATCAGTTCGGAGAAGCGCTTCCTCAAAATGTTTCGAAAACTCCTCTAGACGAGCCTTGGGATCTTTGGTGGTGTCTGCCAGAGCGGCCATGGCCTTTTGCACGGGCTCGAACTCAGGAAAGACTTTTTTGACGTCGTCCTCCATCTTCTGAACCAGTTCGGTTTTTACGCCCATGCGAGTGGCAAACTCTACGCCGTTTGGACCGTTGAGAATGGCTGCAACTTTCGAATCTTTAGCAGCTTCGGTCGTTAATTCCTTCGCCTTCTTAAGGTTCTCAGCGCCGCCTTGCTTTTCCAAAACCTGGGCATACAGAAGTGATACCATAGCCGGTGCGTGCCGCAGATTATCCAACTCGTTCATTTGAGCGAGAAATGCCGCAGCTGCCCGCCCTTCAGGGGTGTCCAGCGCTTGCACTTCTTTCATAGCACTTTCCAGCGCCGGGCTGATTTTTGCTTTGTCCTCATTTAACTGCTTCTGCAACGCGGTCGCCCGAGCCTCTATTTTGATCATGTCAGCCTGGCGCCCGGCAGGATCTAATGTCGGCCGGCTCTGCAGAGCGTTAGCTTCTTGCTGCAATACAGCGAGATCCTTCGCAAACTTGTCTTCTAAGCCTATGAATGTCTTTTGCTGGTCCGGCGTGAGGGCATTAAGCGCGGCTTCCATGGCGCCTTGTGCTGTAATGACTTTCGTCAATGTTTCCTTCTGCTTCTCGGGCGTTGGAATCACTTTCGCCAGTTCGGCCTGCGCTAAACCTTCGTAAACCTGAATGGATCGTGGATCAACTGACTTGGCATCGGCCAGCGCTTTATCAAAACCCTTGGTTTTCAACTCATCAAATTGTTGTTGCGTGAGTTGCCTGGTTCCACCTTGAGTGGCCTCGACATAGGCTTGGACAGCTTGTCCTGCCAGAGCCTCTGCCTGGATCTGGTCCTGTGTCAATTCTTTCGGTGCTCCGGGACCGACGGTCCCCACCGGCTTTTCGCTGCGCGCTTCTGGTTGAGCCGGTCTATCAGCGGGACGCTCAGCCGGTTTCATAACATCAACGGTGTTTAGACCGCCGTTGACCGGAGGAGCCTCTGCGGGCTTATCCTTATTGCTATCGCTTGCGACGAAAGGACTGCGACCGTTTCCCATTTTCAAAGATCCTTTATACAACTGCGATCGAAGCGCGTTCGACCGTCCGTGACCTATTAATATCTACCCTTAACGGTGATTAATCCGACAAAAAATCGGGAATAGACTCAATATTTTTTCCGCAAAGCCGACAGCAAAGGACAAGAAGCTAATCCGCAAAACAAAGGGGGCACCGCCATTTCCGGCGACGCCCCTTCGTTTTGATTCTGTCAAACCGACGCTTTAGCGGCGGCGATTGGCTTCGTTAGCTTGTCTGGCTTTCAGCTCTTGCTCTGCCTTTTCTTTGGCTTCATCAGCCATTTTACGCGCATCTTGATAGGCACTTTGAAGCTGTCCGGCGTGATTGTAGTCCTCTACTCCGCGAAGTACAGGGCTAGCACCAACTAGACTGAGGTTAGCGAGTCCAGTGACACCGGCTTCGGTCACACCCACTCGACCAAGCTGGGTTGAGATCAAGCGTCCGCTGCCGTCTAGCAGCCTGCCACCGCCTACAGAACGAACGAATCCGCCCGCCAGAGGCAACATCAACGTGGTGGCGAGGGTTGTCTGCAAACCGCTGCCGCCCATTTCTTTGAGCGCGCTGTTCATGGTGTGCGGCGTGCCATCAGCGCGGGTCTTGCCCGTTCCGATATACATACCTTCCCTGCCTGCGCCCGCAGCAAATGCGGTTCCGCCGACAACCAGGAAGTTTCCACCGGCTCTGCGTGCGCTGAACTCCGCAAACGACATGGTGCCATTGCCCAGCGCCGCGGCAGTGCGTTCACCGCCGAATCCAACGAACCTGAGTCCACCGTTTTGCCATTGCAGACCGGTGTAGTTCAACGGATTGAAGCGTTGCCCGATGCGAGCAGTGGTGCTTCCAAGAGCGCTTTCGAGTAGAACCAGCTTGCCTGCAGCTTCAGTTGCAGCCAGTTTCGCAGCATCATCAGCACCAGCTTTGGTGCCAGCAGCTACTATCTCTTGCAACGCAGTGCGCTGAGCCCATAGAGACTTGCTCATTTGCTGGCTAGAACCGGCCAGTCCCTCAACTCCGAATCTCGAACCGTTGGCAGCGAGTGTTTCGCCGCTCAAAGCAGCTCGGGTCGGGTTGCCGGCTAGCGTTTTCATCACCAGCAAGCTGCCACCATACATGCCACCACCGCGCAGCCAATCGGTACCGGTACCGAGTTGTCCGTCTGATGTCGCGTCTTTGGTCAAGCCTGCTACGGCAAAGGGCAGAGCAAATGCCGCGATCTTACCGGGCGTTCCCGCTTTAGCCAGGTACCTGGAAGCAGTTTCAGTTCGCAGCAACCCGCGTGTACCCAAACCGGCAAGCACTGAAGCTACGTCGGTCCCAACATCGCGCAATCCCGTGTTGCCGTTTTTGACGGCCTGATTAACCATTGCCTCAGTCGCCAAACGATTGGCCAGGTCGGCTTGAGCCAACTGCTCCACCGTGCGCTTGTGAACTTCCGGTCCGCCGCCGAAGAGGGTCGGACCTACAATTGGAATGCTGGCCGCCCTGTTACCGCTTAGGGCATTGGCCGCTGCGGAAGCACCGGGGATGCCCCAGTCGATCAAGCCGCTACCGTGAGCAACAATAGTCGATTGAGCAGCATTAAAGAATGCCTGGGCACCAACAGTCTTGGGATCGATTTTCTTGTTTTCGTTGGCTTGCTGAAGAGCGCCCTGCAGTTCCGGGCTACCACCAAACGTTACAGGATCAACATCCTTGATTGATTCAAGCATTTTGATCGCTTTTGCTTTCGCTTCGGCATCGTTGTTGTTGTGTCCAAACTCGTTTAGAGCCAGGGCATATCTGTAGCGAACAAGCGAGATATTCTCAGCTTGTTTGTTCAAGATCTGCATATTCTTGAACTGTTCGCGCTGAACATCGGTAAAGTCTGTCTGCTTGCCTTCTTTGATGGCTTTCTCAGCAAGTTCCAACTGCAGTTTGATGGAGTTGGCAGACTGACGGATATCCTCAACCTTCTTCGCGTCGTCGCCTTCGCGATCGGTCATCGCGCAGGCTTCGTCAAACAACTTAGATGCAGCGGTCAAAGCAGCGCGTTGCTCGTCAACACTCTTGCCTTTGGCGGCTTCAATTAATTGAATGGCGTCTTCGGCTTTCTTGAGTTCGGGGAAGAGGCGAGCAGCTTCAGCTTCCATGGCCACCAATCCCGGTGACTTGACTCCGAGCTTCTCAGCAAGCTTGGCACCGTTTTCGGTGTTATCCACCAGGGCTGCGATAACAGGATTCTTAAGAGCATCCTCAAGCATCTTCTTGCCGTTAGCGTTTTCACCTTGTACGGCTAGCGCTTCGGCATAATACATGCGCACCAGATCCGGTGCCAATCTCAATTTATCGACAGCTTCTGCCAGTGCCGAATAGTTGATCGTTAAAGCGACATCCTGCCGTCCAAGCAGAGCGACTTGAGCCTCAATAGCTGCTTTGATTTCAGGACTCATTGCCTTTTTGTCTTCAAGCAGCTTGTTAGCCAAAACCTGGGTTTCGCGATCCAGCTCTTGCTGAAAGCGAGTAACAATGGCAGTTTTTTGCTCCTGCGCTTGAGGTCCGGCGGGCACGGTCGCGATTTCGGCATCGAGACGACGCTGCACATCCGCTGTTTTGGCTTGACTGTCAGCTTCGAATTTCGTTTGCAGTGCGATGAACTGCTGTTTCTTTTCCGCCGGTTGCAACGCGTTCACGGCGCCATCGAGACGATCGCTTGCAGCTTTGAGATCCAGAGCAATCTGATTGCGAGCTGCATTAGCCTGCTCAATGGTTAAGGCAGGATTGTTGCGCTGGGTCGCCAGTGAATCGCGATACTGCTTATTGAGTTCGGTGGTGAACGCATTGAGCTGTTCCGGCGTTACCGAAGTAGCATCAGCAAGGGCTTTCTTGAACTGAGCCTCGATCGGCCCCCACTTTTCGGGTGGCAGTTTCTTGGTCCCGTTATCGCTTTGCTGCAACAGTGAAGTGCGTGCAAGCGATGCGACCCCAAGTGCGTTCTCTTGATCCTGTGTAATTTCTTTGGCTGCAGTTGCCGGTCTGCCGGCAGCAGCCTGATCGCCGGGGCGACCTGTCGGCGGCACATCGCCCGGTCTGCCGGTACCAGGTTGAGGCTGCGATTCGACAGGACGTCCAGTCGTAGTCGGAGTTGCGGCATTGCGGTCGAAGCTGGTGATACCCAATTGGCCTGCTCGGGCAAGGAAGATCTGTCCTTGCTGATTGCTGTTATCGAGCATGGTGCGATCTTGCGTGGCAAGTTGGCGCATCATTTCTTGAGCGGCTTTTACTTGCGCATTATCTTTCAGCGCATTGGTCAATTTCTGATCCGCGGGCAGCGCCATGAATTGTTTGACGTCATCTTGCGCGCAGAGTTTGTCCAGATAAGCAATACGGGCGGACATCGGTGCAACATAGAGCTGAGCGGCTTGCATGTTCTCGGCTATTTTCTCGCGTGCCTCATTTACATCGCGAGCCAATGCGGCATTCTTGGTCAGGTCGATCTCCGCCAATTGGGGCAAGACACCGGTTCTGACTTTCTCGTTCTTTTCAGCATCCTTGGCTACAAACACAGAAAACACGGTTTTGAGGTCGGCCCATTTCGGATGAGCTTCCAAGACTGCTTTCTGCGCTGGATTTGCTGCCAACCACTGGTCCATAGCCGCCCAGTTGGGTTGCCCTTGCACTTTAGGAGTTTTGACTTCCGTGTACATCTTCGTAAAGGCATTGGCTTGCGCTTCCGTCAAGTTGCCGGCAAGCTGAGCCATGCCGCTGCGCAAGTTATCCAATTCAATATATGCCAACGCATGCGGCATTGCTTCCAAGCGAGTGCGATTGTCAGAGATGCGACGGGCGATCGCCACTCGGTCAAGGGAGTCGGCAGCCGTGATCGCGGCTTGAAAAGCAGTATGATTCTCGGGCTTCCAGGGACCGGTAACACCAGCCTCTGCTTGTTGAACTTTAACTCGCGGGTCGTCGCCAACCAGTGCCGCTTGCACTGGAAGTCCATCAGGACCAACGCGACGGTTGTTTTGCGCATCGAGTACAGGTTGCCCATCGACACCCAATACGCGTTGCTGCGCATCTTTAGCTACTTGCAGAACCTTGTCGCCCGAGGGTAACGAGTAAGGTCCGTCAATAAGTCTCTTCGCTACTTCGTCATACTTCGCGCCGGGAACGCCGGGAATGTCTTTCAGGTTGGTCGTGGTCTGCGGAACGTCGCCGGGTCTTCTTCCCGGTGGAACTACATCGCCGGGCGGAACCACGGCGGTAGCATCGCCAGGTCTGCCACCGGCAGCCTTCCATGCATTCGCTTCGTGACGACGGAAGTTAGGGTCTTGATCCGTGAGCGGATCAACGACGTTTGCATCGCGGATAAGACGCGTTGCAGCAAATTTGACTTGGTCTTTATCGGGTTCACGCATGTGCGCGCAGGCAAACATCAAGCCCAAACCGTGGTTGGCGCGCGCGTAGCCCGACATGCGAAGCAAATCGGAAATATTGTTGCGCTCTTGTAGTTTCTGAGCCATCAGCTGTCGCGCCTGATCGGTGTTTTGACCGCGCAGTTGTTCAATTTCGTTGGTCAGTACCGCGCGTTCCAAGCGCAATTCCTTGGCTTTGGCGCTTTCGATCGGACGACCATCCGCATCGCGCTTCAGTTGCTGGGCGCCGCCAGGTCCGCGCTCAACTTCAAAAAGATAAGCGTCGGCTTTGTCTCGGGCGGCAAGGTAAGCCTTTTCGCCATCAGAGAGTGCCTTGCGGTATGCAGCTCCGGTGGTGGCGTCGTAAGGACCGCCGCCGGCGCGTGTAATCTCGTTTAGCTGCTGCATTGCAGCTTTAGCTGCTTGGAGATCGGCCGTAATCTCAGTGGCTTTCTGAGTGACTTGCTCTTTGAGCGCAACCCGGTCCGAGGTACGTGCCACCTCACCAGGCCGCCCGTCAGCGCCCTGGTTGAAAGTATACGCTTCCGTCCGGAAAGCGTTTTCCGCCGCCGGTCGTTCAGCGTCTGGACGACGTATCGGGGCGTCCGGATTAAAATCTCTCGATTCACTCATCTCGTCGATCACCTTATAAAGAATCTTTGTGCGGGAACTTAAGCATAGCCTCAGATTAATAACTTGTGAGTGGTGAAACTACGTAGCTTCTAGCTCAGGGGTTAAATTAATCCATCTCCTAGATGTCGGCTCAGCATGCTTCTACACCAGTTACTGTTTTTTTCGACAGGACTTTGATACTCCAAGGGGGAGAACTACGAAGTCCTATTCTCTCATTCCCGGAAACCGAGAATCACCAACCTTCTTGGCAACCCGAAAAGAGTTCTTCTACGGGACCTTTCAGTAGAAGATAAGATGAGAGGCGACGGCACCGCCGCCTGACCTTCCCCAGTTTTGGTAGACAGTGGCCTGGACAAAGTCGCTCTAGGCCACTTTCTTACCTTTTTGCACTTTTT
>JAIELX010000103.1 GCA_019752635.1 Candidatus Obscuribacterales bacterium
CGCGACTTCGTCAAGTTCTGCTGGGCGCAGTTCAAGCGCTTCGCCAACTGGGCCTGGGCGTGGATCAAGTACTTCGCGGGCAAGCTGCGCGATTTCGTGAAGTTCTGCTGGACGCAGTTCAAGCGCCTGGTCAGCTGGGCCTGGAGCTGGGTCAAATTCTTCGCGGGCAAGCTGCGCGATTTCGTGAAGTTCTGCTGGACGCAGTTCAAGCGCCTGGTCAGCTGGGCCTGGGGCTGGGTCAAGTTCTTCGCGGGCAAGCTGCGCGATTTCGCCAAGTTCTGCTGGACGCAGTTCAAGCGCCTGGCCAGCTGGGCCTGGGGCTGGGTCAAGTTCTTCGCGGGCAGGCTGCGCGATTTCGCCAAGTTCTGCTGGACGCAGTTCAAGCGCCTGGCCAGCTGGGCGTGGGACTGGATCAAGTTCTTCGCGGCTAAGGTCCGCGACCTCGTCAAGTTCTGCTGGACACAGTTCAAGCGCCTGGTCAACTGGGCGTGGGGCTGGGTCAAGTTCTTCGCGGCTAAGGTCCGCGACTTCGTCAAGTTCTGCTGGACGCAGTTCAAGCGCCTGGTGAGCTGGGCGTGGGACTGGGTCAAATTCTTCGCCGCCAAGCTGCGCGATTTCGTGAAGTTCTGCTGGACGCAGTTCAAGCGCCTGGTGAGCTGGGCGTGGGACTGGGTCAAGTTCTTCGCCGCCAAGCTGCGCGATTTCGTGAAGTTCTGCTGGACGCAGTTCAAGCGCCTGGTCAGCTGGGCGTGGAGCTGGGTCAAGTTCTTCGCCGCCAAGCTGCGCGATTTCGTGAAGTTCTGCTGGACCCACTTCAAGCGCCTGGTCATCTGGGCGATTGGTAAGGTCAAGATCCTGTGGAAGGCTTGGCTGTGGCTCTGGAATGGCTTCTGCGACATCCTCGCCGGACTCTGGAGCTTGCTCAAGAGGTTCGCTTCTTGGGCGTGGAGCTTCCTGAAGGGTCTGAAGCAGCTCGTCATTGACCTGGCGAAGGCGACCTGGAAGCGTATCAAGCCGGCTTTGTCCGGGCTGATCGCCGCGTTCGAAACGACCTACCGGAAGACGGAAGGTCAGCAGCTGGGTCTCCACCTGTGGAATCTGGTTGCCACCGCTGGCGTAGCCAGCGCCGGCGTGCTCCTCACCATGCAGTCGGGTGGAATCGGTGCGATCGTCCTCGGTGTGAGCACCGTGGCAGCGACACTGCTGGCCTATCTGTGGGTGGGCTCGATGCTGATGCGTATGGGCAACTGGCTCGTCGGTATCGTGTTGACCGGCGCTGGCGCGTTCGTGATCGGCTTGCAGCTTCAGGCTGCCGGCACCGCGTACGCTGTCATCGGCGCAGTCATCAGCGCGGCAGTGATCTTCCTGCTCGCCTACCCGATCGGCTACAGCATCTTCCGCGCAATCACCGATGGTAGCATCGGCGAGGGTCTGGGTGGTGCATTGGATTCGCTGCACAAGCGAATCTACCGCTCGGTGTCCGGCCTTCACAAGTTCGCCGCCGAAGTGTACGTCAGTGCACGAGACGGCATCTTGAAGATGGTGGAAGACATCTCGAACCGGTTCTCCCGGAAGAGTGGCGACAAGCCGAACGACGACGCGCCCAAGTCGTAACGACTAACGTGACGGTGGTGCAGGACTGAACATCTTGCACCACCCCACGGGGTGACCGTCATCGACGAACCGCTGCGAAGCGAAGATTGCACCGACAAACGGGGTTGAGGGCACCGGCCTTCTCCCCGTTTGTTTTTGACCTCTCGACTACTATACATTCTCGTTGCCCAACAACAAGCCCTCAACACTAGAGCTATAAACCTTTTCGGGCGCAGACCGTTTCAATCACTTTACGACTGTCATACAAATTCGGCTTTGATGCATACATGCATCAGGAAGGAACAGCTTCGCAGCGCTCTGCGCAAGCGGCGATTAAGAATGGAGACAACGACATTCGGGAACGAAACCCGCGAACAATACGAATTCGATTTGAACAGACGGAAACAACAACACGAAGGTAAATTCGATCACGGGGACACCAATGGTGGTGCAGTGATCGAATGAAACAGACACGCACAAAGATGAGTCACAGCTCACACAAGCCTGCCCTACGGCGTTTTCAAGAGAACGCTAAACTGATATTGCGCGAGCTCGCAAACACTTCGCAGACAGCCAATTTTGGAGACACTGAACGAAGACAAGAGAAGAGGCTACTCCGTCGAGCCCTCTGTCAAGAGAGTTTCGAGACACAAACTCGGCCGGTCCTCCTCACTGCTCGTGACAACTTTAAAGACATTGAATTTACTCCTAAATACTTTGTGTAGATCCACTGGACCAAGAAATGGAAAGTGGATTTATACACGTTTCTTTCTCCTTCAAGGCTCAAACCCCGACCCCTCCTCCGCCTGCTTCTGCCACCATCGGAAAACGAACTCAATTGAGTTCGTTCGCCCTTGCAACGCAGGCGAATGAACAACTACGCCGACAGAAGTTTTCGAGCTCTCAGTGACTCGTTGACGGCTGATCTCACCAACTCTTTGGTGTTGAGGTGCCGCTTCAATCCCGAGTCTGTTCACCACAATGAACGGTCGCTCGGCGCTACTTCATCAACAACTCAACACCAAGCACTCTTGCAAGTAAGGTCTACCAATGAGAAGCAAGAATACTAACTACGTGATTTGGATGCTCTCCGTAGCATTCATCGCACTGATTGTCGGACAGTACTTCATCACTCCGGGTGAGGTCGTCAGACCCGCGAACAAGCCAGTGGCGCAATCCGTTGGCCGCGGACGCTCGGCACCGCCGGCAACGAAGACGCAGCCCGAACCGAAGGCGCAGCCTGATACCAAGGTGCAGCCCGAGTTGAAGGCACTGCCTGAGACCAAAACCCAGCCCGTAGTTGTGGCAGCCCCAGCGCAGCCGACGTCCTACTCGGAGCTGGTCAAGCTGATTCAGGACAAGCCGTCCGCCATCAGCAAGGTCAAGTTTCTCAACGGCAAGAACACGGTGGAAGTCACCACCGCGACTGCTGCCGACAAACCAGTGAAGATTACCATTCCCGGTCCGGCCAGCGAATCGCTCATCGCGTCGCTGACGAAAGCAGGAATCGCCGTCGAAGCTCAAGAAGCACCCGCAGCCTCCTCGTCCGGCACCAGCGGACTGATGGCATTTCTGATGACGTTCGGCCCGGTGCTCCTTCTGGTCGGCGTGATGGTTTTCCTGGCACGAAGGAACAGTGGTGCGGGCGGAGCAGGCGGCATCGCCTCATCGCGCGCGAAGGACAAAGACGAAATCCGCGATAAGATCACCCCGGTGACGTTCGACGACGTGAAGGGCTGCGATGAAGCAGTTCTGGAACTGCGCCGCATCATTCACGGACTGGTCGACCCCGAAGTGAACGATCACTTCGACGGCGAGCGTCCGAAGGGCGTCATCCTCGTCGGACCTCCCGGTACCGGCAAGACGCTCCTGGCGAAAGCCACTGCCACCGAATGCGAAGGCAGCATGGACATTCTGTCCGGCTCCGATTTCGTTGAACTCTTCGTGGGCGTCGGCGCCGCTCGCGTCCGCGACACCGTGAACCGCGGAAACGCTAAGTACAAGAAGACCGGCAAGAAACATATCATCTTCATCGATGAAATCGACGCCATCGGTGGCAAGCGTGGCAACGGTGCCAGCGCCAACCGCAACGATGAACGCGAACAAACGCTCAATGCCATTCTCGTGGCGATGGACGGCGCGGAATCGAACGAAGGCATCATCTGGATGGCGGCGACCAACCGCGTCGACATGCTCGACGAAGCCCTGCTGCGCCCGGGTCGATTCGACAGCCAGGTTACAGTCGACTTGCCGAACCGCGAAGGTCGCGTGCAGCTGTTCACGCTGTACACCGAGAAAAAGCCGGTCGCGGCGGACATCACGCCGGACAAGCTCGCCGTTCGCACCTACGGCTACTCCGGCGCCCAGATCAAGATGGTCTGCAGCCGTGCAGCGCTGCTCGCAGGCGAACGCTGGTCGAAGGCCAACGAGGCGAAGCTCAAAGAGTACCGCGCGAAGCATCCGCTGGGACAGGCGGACGACGAACCGGATTCGTACACCTACGGCTTGGCGATGGGCGGCTTCCACCGCACGGTCTACAATGACCCGAAGAAGCGGACCAAGCGTGCGTTGCCTTTCCTCAAGGACGATCCGACGGCGGTCGTCACTTTGACCGACTTCGATGAAGCGATCGACTTCGTTCTGCTGGGCGACGCAAATCGTTCGCGGCAGACGGCCATGATGCGCGCCGAAAAGGAGAACACCGCCTGGCACGAAGCCGGTCACGCCGTTGCTGCCGCAGCCATGCGGAAGCTTGCCGACCCGGTCACGAAGATCACGATCATGGCTCGCTCGCGAGCGCTGGGCTACGTTCAGCAGATGCCGGACAACGATCGCGTGTCGATCAATATCCACCAGCTCGTATCGCGCATGATCATGGCGATGGCTGGTCGCGCCGCGCAGGAAGTGTACCTGAACGAGTGCGACACTGGTGCTCAGAATGACTTCCAGCAGGTCACCGATATCGCGTACCGCATGGTCACCGAGTGGGGCATGTCTCGACTCGGCAGCATGAACGTAGGCTCGCGCACCAGCATCTCTCGCGGCGCTGCCGTCGGCTCGGCACCGCGCATCGGCGAAGATCTGGTCAACCAGATCGACGACGAATGGCGACGCATTATCACCGAGTGCGAGAAGATCGCCATGCTTATCGTCACGAAGGAAAAGCCGCGCATGGAAGCCACCGTCAAGGTGTTGATGGAAAAGGAAACCATCCTCCGCGACGAGTGGGAAGCAATGCTCGCTGAAATCCCGTCCAACATCACGCCTGAGGAGGTCAAGTTCGACCCCCGCAGCAAGCCCGCCAAGGAGGCGAACTAACATGGCAGTCAACTTCCTCAGAAAGAACGACAACGGCGCAACGCCCGGGGACAAAGTGCGGGGCTGCATTGCCATCGCACTGACCATCACGTGCTTCTCGCTGGCGAACTACACCACTGACCAACAGATGCTGGCCACGTACATGATCGCAGGATTCTTCTACTTCCTGACGAGCATCGCCATCGTGTTCAAGGACGTCTAACCCGTCCCACCGACGACTCCCGGTTCCGCGAGGAACACGGGAGTCGTCGGTGGCCGCGTGCCATGAGAAAGCTTGGGGCCGCCCGCCTCAAGCTCTCTTTTTTGAGCCTTACTACTACCTTCTCTCGTAGCTGCAATGCAAAGCAAAGGTCAAGAGACAACGGAGGCAAAGGAAGCAGGAGTTGCGCCTCCCCTGCTTCCTTCAAACAACCAACTAGTGATTGGCGGCAACGCGCACACCACGATCGCGCGCGCCGATGCGCACCGGAGGCAGCGCCAACTCGTGCGCGGCGCAGAGTTTGCGCTGGCGTTCACGCTCTTTTTCGCGGGCTTCATACCCGCAAGCGTATGCCTGCTCCAAGGTCTTTCCATCGCGCTTGGCTTTCAGCATGCCGACCAGCTCGACCATGGCGAACTTCAACTGTCCGCAGCTCATCGCGTTGTCGAGCCAGATCTCGCCTGCCGGAATATACTTGCGCTTCAGGCTGTGAGCGCCAGGAAACGCGAAGTCGCAATCCAGATTCATGCGTATGAGCGAGCCGTTAACTACCCAAACTTCATGACCGAAAGCGCTCCCGTTGAACGCATGATAAACATGCTCATACTGCTCGGCTGCGAATCCTTTCGGAGCGCCGAACTTGCGCATCTTCTTCAACTTGCGTTCGACGCGCTCGCCGTTCTTGCGTCGCAAGACCGTGTCCAGTAAGTGGTTCGACACGTCATGAGCCTGATCGTACGTCCACATGCGACCACGCATCAATCGTTGTTCGATCAGTTCGTGCTGCAATGTGTATTCGTACTCCTCGATTCCCATCGAAGCGTCGATCCACACTTCGTCCGGCGGATTGAAGCGATAGCGCTGATCATTTCCGCCCATAATCCAATCAGGATAAATGCGACAGACGTTGTGCCAATCTACGACCCAGACAGGCTGCCCGCCTCGCTTGCCCATGTATGTTCGATAAATATCCTTGAGCTTTACCCTGATGTTTCGCGCACGCCTAGCGCTGATGATTTGCATGATAAAACCCTCGACTAGAGACTTCTGCAGCGTGCGTTCGAATCAAAAAAGGGAAGAAAAATACAACTGCATCTTTTCTTGTTAAGTGCGGCGAAACAATATTGGCATCCGGTGCGCAATATCAAGCGCGACCTGCGCTAGCGTCTCAAGTCCAGCGCAACGTCCACCACCGAAGGGTTGTAGCCTATTTGGCGGCTACTCGTGCCGACTATGATACCGCAACCCAAAAGCTTCCAGTAGACGTGATCTTCAGCTGCCTCCAAACTGTACCGGCGAAAAATGCTCGCGAAGAGCAGGAGCGAATTTCACCAGAAATAACCAACAGCGATAGAAATCGACCGATGTCACGCGCTAGTTTGAGTGCCTACTCATTCAAGCTTTACGTTTAGATCACCCCGGCACAACCATAACAACATCCTCCGCCATCAACCCCTGCGCTTCGGCACAGGCGGCGATGGCGGTTTCCTTTCACACCTAACCTAGGAGTCTCTTGTGGACAATTCCATTCGAGCACCGGACGAGGCTCCAACGTCTGGTAGCGATAAAATTCCGGAGCAAATTCGCCTGGAGGCGGCAGAACTCTCGCGCGGCGCGGAAGTCTTGCCTGACGGCGTTAATAGTCTCGCAGCCCGCATTTGGGACGCTCGTCGACAAGGGCGTGTGCTGCGCGTCAAACTCGGCGTCGACCCGACAGGCAGCCAACTGCATCTCGGTCACACAGTGGTGCTGCGCCGCTTACGGCGCTTCCAGGACTTCGGTCATCAGGCGGTACTGATAATCGGCGGCTTCACGGCACGTATTGGTGATCCGACCGGCCGCAACTCAGCAAGACCGGCACTCGACGCCGAAGCTGTTGCAACAAACGCAGCGAGCTTCCTCGATCAAGTGCGCGGCATTCTGTGCATGGATTCGCTGGAAGTGCGCAACAACGCAGAATGGCTTGCCGCCATGGACTTGACGGCAATCATTCAGTTGGCTGCCACCACAACGGTCAACCGCCTGATCGCCAAGGAGCAATTCGGACAACGACTGGAGCAGCACCAACCAGTCGGGTTGCACGAACTGTTCTACCCTCTTCTGCAGGGACATGATTCGGTGGTCGTCAAAGCCGATGTTGAAATCGGCGGAACGGACCAGCGTTTCAACATCCTGCAAGGTCGGGAGTTGCAGCAACAAGCTGGAATGGAACCGCAAATCGCGCTCATGCTGCCCATCCTGGAAGGAACGGACGGCAAGCGCAAGATGTCGAAGACGTTCGATAATGCAATCGCTCTGCGCGATAGTGCTGAAGATGTCTTCGCCAAGACGATGCGATTGCCCGACGCGCTTTTGCTGAAGTTCTTCGAACTGGCTACCAGCCTGTCGGGAACCGACGTGCAAGCCATCCGGGAAGCGCTGGATGCCGGAACCAATCCGATGCAATTGAAGTTGCAGCTTGCAAGGCAACTGGTGCTCGAGTTGCATGGAACCGCCGCAGCAGACAAGGTAAGCGCCGAGTGGGTGCAAGTGCATTCTCGCGGGCAAGCACCCTCGGAGATGCCATCGCTGACCGTTACTGAACCGGTCGGTCTGGTGACATTGCTGGTCAGTTGCGGCTTTGCTCAGAGCAACACCAGGGCGCGCGAGCTTATTCGCAGCGGCGCGGTCACCATGGACGGTGTCAAAGTTCAGGACCAGACGTTCGTTGTCTCGGTGCCTGATGACGCTACAATCATCCTCAAAGCGGGCAAACGCCAATTCATCAGGTTGGTTCCAACCTGACCCGCAAGACGGCTAGAAAGGACAGGGCAACATCATGCCACGCACACTTCTGATCGACGACCTCAAGGACATCCCGGCCGACCGAGTCGCTCGCAACTACGCGGACGGCATTGCCGCCCTGCAAGAGGAGCGGTGGGATGTTCTTCTCCTCGACCACGACCTCGGCGACTTCTCGGGTCCGGGCGGGTGCGAGCTCGACGGCTGCTCGGTGATGTATTGGCTTGAGGCCAATCAGCAGCACCTCCCCGGCGAGATCGTGATCGTGTCCCGCAATCCTGTTGGCCGCGATCGCATCACCGCGGTCATCCGACGACTCTACGGCGGACGGTAATGCCGTAGCTGTCACGACGTATCTCATCTCATGCGAAGGACGGGCGCTGTTGCCCGTCCTTCGCTCATCTACTTCAGTTTAAAAGCCCGTCTGAATCTTCCTTTTCGTCCTATGACGGCACCTTCTACGGCATTTAGTAGGCAAAGTGAGAAAGGGAACGAGCGGGGAGAGCGGCACCGTATTCGGTGCAGCCTTCTCCCGCTCGTCGCCCGCGCAGCCTATCACCGGTTCAGGGTGGCCAGCTGGTACAGGTAGAGCTGCCACGAGTCGAGCACGCCGCCGCGCGAGGCCTCGACGCCGTGCTGCAGCTTGTCGCGCACCGCGCTCAGGACCACCTCGACCCGGGCCACCACCAGCCGCGTCGCGTTGAGGTCCGTGACGCACTCGGCGTAGGCGTCGCGCAGGTAGGTGTCCATGCCGCCGACGCCGTAGATGCGCAGGGCGTCCACCGCCTTCAACTTCTCCACCCGCTCCCTCAGCGCCGGCTCCAGCGGCACCAGGGTCTCCAGCGCCAAGATCACCTGCTTGAAGCTCTGCGCCGCGACCAGCATGCCGATGGCGGCCATCACCGCGTGCGACTGCAGCTTGGTCCGCGGGTTCCCCGCCTTCTCGATGGCGAGCTGCGTCAGCAACACCGCCATCTCGGCCTTCCAGCCGTCGAACTTGCCCGTCGTGTTGAACAGCATGTGCAAAA
The DNA here is from genome assembly GCA_019752635.1 of Candidatus Obscuribacterales bacterium. GTDB lineage: Bacteria > Cyanobacteriota > Vampirovibrionia > Obscuribacterales > Obscuribacteraceae > JAKFUT01. The sequence continues at coordinate 8,920 of JAIELX010000103.1, forward strand.
CCCTCCGGTTGTGAGGAAGTCCAAGAGTACGACCCTTATGAGTCGAACGGTCTCCAACGGGGATCGAACCCGTAGCTCGTTTGCAAACGAGCGGTTCACCGAGAACTGAAGACCGAGTCGGGCGATGCTACGCAGATCACCGCAACTATCAGGTTTCGCTTCTTCGCAGCGGGTCCCGACAAAACACTCGCTTCCGCTGTCTAAGGCGGCGCTGTCGATCCGAATCGTCTACTTTGTCGACGGGTAAATCGCCCGGACGACGGTAGATCCAACGGCTGCCGCACCAATACCGTAACTAGCGGTGACCAGCGCCAGAGCCCAGCTTCCATCGGGGGCTTCCAACAGCATTCCAATGTGCAGAGCGCCGGACAGCAGACCGGTAACAAGCACATGCGCTCCAATGTTGCGAACACCGCCGAAGGCCAGGGTGATGAGCGTAGCCGGAGCGGCCACGATTGCCCCTAGCATCAGGCTGTTCCACACCGTCTCGACGTGGAACCGGTAGCCGAGCAACACGGTAACGGCGATGGCAATTGCAGCCCAGGCAACGGTGGTAGCGACGAATCCTGTGAGGTTGTTTTTCATTTTTGCGATTTCTTGAAGGCGGAGACGAGAGCGGAACGAGTATCCGCTTACGATTTGAGTTGTGATTCGACCCGTGGCGGGTCGCAATAGAACTGTTGCGTTCGTTTTCTCAAGCGACGCTTTCGAGAAGCTTATTCGCAGTGAATCCGGCGTAGCCGGCAACGAACGACAACGCGAATACGGACAACATCTGCATCAGAAGCGCGCCTTCTGGAAGCAGACCGAACACGAGATACATCGAGCATGCGCACAGCCCGTTTACGCTTCCGTACGCGACTCCTGCCGGTTTGCCGCCGTGCCACAGCCAGAACGAAAAGAAGATGATCAGCGTAATGGCCACAGCAGTGCCGTAATGAACGGGGGCGGAGAAGCTTGCTTGAAGCATCAGGGTCGTACAGCCTGACAGTAACGCCAGAGTGCACGTCAAGAAAACGAGCCAACCGAGTCGAGTGAACATGCGAATGCTTTCTAGGGAGCGAACCTCCCGCAACCAAGGCGGGCGGAGCCAAAGCCCCGCCCGCCTCGAACTTCACTTCACGGGTGCGAGCAGCTTACGGCTTCGGCGTGTGAAGCCGAGCCAAGCTGCGATGCCGCGAGTAGAACACGAACACGATGGTCACCAGCGTCCAGACCACACCGAGCCGGATGTACGCCTCGATGGGCAGTTCCGCCATCAGCCGCGCCGGACCGGCGATGCCGAGCAGAGCAACGAAGCCCCAGAACCCGCCCTTCAGCGCACCAATCGACCGCCAGTTGGTCTCACGAATGACGTTCACCAGCACGATCGCGCTCACGGTAATGAACGCCGTCATCGTGCCAATGTTCGTCAAATGCATCAGCTCCTCGACGTCGAGCAGCGCGGTCAAGAACGAGATGAAGGCAAACACCGTGAGGGTTGCCACCACCGGAACGCCCTTGCCCCAGAACCAGGTCTTCTCGGTGCTGACCTGCTCGAACCACGCCGGCAGAAGACGGTGCTGCGAGATGTTGAACAGGAGGCGCGTGGTCGAATAGGCACTCGCCAGCACCACAGACACCATGGCCACCGTGGAACCCAGCGCCACCCACCACGCCGCACCATCGTATCCGAGGTAGATGAGCGCGTTGGCGAACGGAGCCGCCTTGTGCTCACCCTTGGCCAGAACCTCTAGCGGCACAGAGCCGTTCAAGCAGGCGGACGCGAGGACGTAGAGAATCATCACCAGCACCGCGCCGAGCAGCATGCCGAGGGGCACGTTGCGTTTGGGGTTCTTGGTCTCGCCGGCGGACGTAGTCGCCAGGTCCAAGCCGACATACGCGAAGAACGCACCCGACGCGCCAGCCAGCGTACCAGGCAACCCGGCAGGCAGCGGCTGGTTGATGAGCGCCCAGTCGAAGTGCAGACCGAGCAGCACGCAGATGGCCGCCAACGTCAGTAGCTTGATGCCGGTGAAGACGTTGGTGAACATCGCAGTTTCCTTGATGCCGCGCAGCAGCACCAGCGTCACTGCCGCGACTACCGCCACGGAGAGCAGGTTGATCGAGGGCAACGCGACGCACAGCGTCAGCGCAGCACCGCCGAAGATGGCCAGAATGCCGAGCGTGACAACGATGCCGTCGAACATGCGTGTACCGATGGCCCGAGACGCGGGCACCTTGACTCGGAAGCCGCTGAGCCCCTTCATCACGGCCCAAAGCCCGCCACCCATGATCGGCATCGCAGCCAGCACGTAGCCCCACATGACTCCGTGAACAGGCGTCGTCGTCCAGAACGACCACCAACCAACATCGCCCTGCTTGACGCCTGCCATGAGCAGGATGTGATCGGCTTGCGACACGGCCACGGCCGCCGTGCCGCCGACACATTCCAACATCACGTCCACGAACATCAGGAACCCGATGTACTGGCCGAGGTACTTGCTGGCGTAACTACCGGTGCTGCCGGCGGAACCGGAGCGAGAGGCGTTGTACGCGATGCACATCGCGGGCGGAATGACGATCAGCCCGGCCCACAGGAACGACAGGAACCCCCAGGAGCCGGCGTACTTCGTCGCGATGATGCCCGGGGTCGTGAGAATGCCCGCGCCGACAGCCTGCGTCACGGTAAAGACGACGATGCTGAACAGCCCGAGGTGGCGAACCAGTTGCTCTGATTTGCCGTGTTCGTCGATGTCGATGGTGGTTCGGGCATCTGCCACGACTCCACCGAACCATTTTCTGAGATTCATTCAGTTCCTCCCGAAGCGTTAGAGGGTGTGTGAGGCTTGCTGAAACACAACACATCGGCGTTCTGTTCTTCTTCTTGAATTCGAATCAGTCCCGCTGCCCGGTAGAGGCAGTCAGCAAGCTAAGGCTGAGTTGGGAATGTCGGGGCAGTAGCCTTTGAAGAAGAAGAGGAGAATCAAACGTGTATCTCACCGTGCTCTCTGGCGATCCGGCAAGTCAATGCTCCGCGCCGGATGACGCTGCCCCCACGCCGCGGGGACGGGTGGTGTATACCGCCCCCCCGCGACCGCTGCGAACCTAGCGCAGCTGTGGCACGGACTTAAGAAGACAAAGTGTTAAGTAACCTGCTGCGCGCAGGAAGCCACAAGTTTGAAAGGCCGACCGGGCAAAATGTAGGTAGCACCGAACAGAGGACCTGCATTCATGACGAACGAAATCAGCCGAAAAGGTGTGCCGGTCTGGATCAAGATTGCCCTTGCAGTCGCAGCCATATGGATTACAGGGTTTGCAGTACTAATTTTCGCTGGCGGAAAATGGCTCAGTGATAAGGTCTCCAGCCGCGAAAACGCCGTCGAAGTTGTACAGAAAATCGTCCAGATACCGCAACCTTTGCCAAAAGACTGGCAAGTCGGCGCCGGTATGGACATGGGACCGATGAAGTTTGCCGTCATGATGAACAAGAAAGACAGAACTACCATCTCACTTACTCGCTACCCGGGTAGCAAGCAGCAGGAGTCAACCAAGATTGGCGCCGAGCAAGGAGCCGGCATGATAGTGGAGGAACGGGGAACAGAAACGATAGCCGGTCACCAAATGACCTACACTCGAGGCCACTCGTCGAGGAGCCCCATGGCGATGCAGATTGGTTTCATCAACGCAGACAACGGCGACCTGGTGATGATTCACGTCGTAGAACCGTCTTTGCAGAAATTTGATCCGTCGCTTTCAAAGGCAGTGTTGACCAGCATCAAGAGCATCCACTAGGCAGCCCAGTAGGGAGCGTCTTAGAGGAAAAACGGGAAGAAGGTCTGACCATTCTCCCCGTTCTTGATCAAATTGGTGCTCACGAAAGTTCGTGCGCCTTGCACACAAGCTCTATTTGCGAGGCTTACAACCGCATGCCGAATCGCCAGAGCCTCCGTCGATAGCTCCATTACCAGGGTCGGACTTGCCCCGTTTTCGGCCAAGCAGATAAGCCAGTCCCAGCGCCAACGCACCACCAGCGACACCAGCCAATCCTGCGATCGCGCTCAACGACCACAAGTATGTGATGCCGAGCATCGCGCAAATCACCATCAGAGTAGGAATTGCGGAACGCTTCGCCACGCGGGTCACGGTTCGGGGCTCTTCGCCCGAACGGCACACCGGCACGGGACGACCGGCCATGTTTACCGCAACGAAGACCAGGTCGGCCTGCGTGACCTGGATTACTTCGCCATGCCGCTCGGCCTCAACATCGATGTGAACTGTGATGGAGGTGCGACCGACTTTGGTAATCATGCCGTAGCATGTAATCAAGTCGTTCACGTGAACGGGTTCTTTGAACTCGATCTTGTCCATCAAACGAGTAACGCAACGCGAAATCACGCGATTGTTGCAAGCTTGACGCGCAGTGTAATGCCCGGCCATGTCCATGTAGGTGAGGAGGAGGCCGCCGAAAATATTGCCCATGCCGTTAGTCTCGGCAGGCAACATGTACTTCCTCAATGCCACCACACGTTCACCACGAACTGGCGCGGCTTCAGAAGGCGACACCACCGATGGTGTCGGCGACGAATTGCGGAGCGGAGCTTTCCCGGAAATCCTGTTTCCGCAAATCGGCGTCGGCTTGCCCTGGTCATCGAGAGCGACGAACACTGCCGTGGCTTCGGTTACAGGCAGGGTCTCACCGCCGCGTTCAACCTCAACTTCAACCTTCACCGTGACCGAGGTAGTACCAATGCGAGTAACAGTGCCGTAGCAGCTAAGAACATCGTCCACCTGCACAGGACGAGTGAATTCGACCTGATCCATCGCACGCGTAACCATGCGGTTGATCCGCAGATTGGCGCAGGCGCTTCGCGCCACGACAGCAGCAGCCAGGTCAATGTGGCACATGAGCACACCACCGGAGATGGTGCCCTGGCCGTTAGTATCACGAGGCATCATACCGATGCGCACAGCCAGTTGCCTGGCGGATTCTTGGTTAGTCATGAGTCAGTTTCCTGATCAAGGATTGCTCTTGTTAAGCGCAGTCACCTGACATCAGTGTTGCAACAATGCCTTGAGGCATCATGTTTACAACCGGATGAGGGAAGGAGTTACGGGCTCTGAGAATTCCGAGCAATTAAGAAAAAAGGCGATTCACGATACTGCTTATCAATAGCAGTAATCAAGATTGCGATCGCAGTCGCGTCTCTTCACAACACCGTGACAAGCCAGATTCCGCTCACGACGTTGTCGGGTGCTTAACCTGCAATCTTTGTTCACTGATAGCGAAGCTCGATCACACCTGTGGAGATGACTGACTGCAGAGCACCTTCGGAGAATGTCGGCCGGCTTCACCCGATAAGGCTCTCGAGCGCGTTGATTGAGCAGTGATGGCGAAGGTAGTGTGCATTGTTACTCCAATCTACTCCTTGACTAATCTCCTCGAAAGCGTTCTCCAACTCCGACAACCACATCACCGGCACTACAGCATCCTGATACTGAGCGACAACAAGCTCTAGTCTTCTCAACAGAGTTGAAAGGGGAAACGATCTAACATGCAATGCTTCTCCCTAGTGGCGGAACGCCGCTTTGTAATTGGTCCCACATCGCAATTCGGCGGTGTGAATTTCATCGTGCCCGAGTTGTATCCGAAGTCCACCAAGGGCATCCGAGTCTCACTGAAACACCCGTTCATCTACCTGGACGAGAAAGTACAAGTACCTGTCAGCCCGGCGCTACTGACTTGCACTAACCCGGACCATGTTGTTCAGGAAGGTGAAACAGCTCTGATCCTGCGGGCAGAGCTGGCCGGACAAGGCGATGAATTGACACTCGCGCCGGAGCTGCACACCGAATACGGTGCCATCGCATTGCTTGATCCAGGTCGGGGCGGTCAGTCAAATCTCAGATTCGCGTTCGACGAACCGTTAATCGTGGCACGCGGCAAGCGTCGCGTCGACATGCTCACCACGGAAGAGGTAGTCCTGGCTGTCCTTCCCGGGTTTCGTCCAGTGACATGCCATCGCTCCGAACGGCGCTGGCTGTTTTTCGGCACCGACCTGGTGCGCGAAACATTGAACATTCGCTTCAACGGCATTGAACTCAGCTACCCGATCCCCGGGTCCGACAAAGAAGACCCTCTCGGACGGTAAGTTTCGAACCTTCCTGCGACTCCTTAACGGCGGATCCTTCTTCCGCTGCAAGCGAACAGCTTGCCTCCCGCCAAATTTGAGCGCATGCTCAGTGGCGGACCAGGAGAATCGCAACAAATGTTCTGTAATCTGCACAAGGGTTCCAACTTCACTCCGGGCGTCGGTCGCTGCGGCTCATGTGGCGGCAGCACAAGTAGCAGTGGCGTCAAGATCTGCGTCACATGCAGCGCAGCCAAGAAGCAGTGTCAGGTCTGCCGCGTCCCGCTCAATATTGCACCGAAAGACGGCAAGTAACCGTAGTGCCGCATCTCTAGCGAGGCGCACCGCTCGCGCACACGACCGATCTAGCTAGCAAGACGGGAGCAGAACTCAACTCTGCTCCCCGTTTCTTCTTTTAATGCGGCTACTGCTATCCGTTATAGTAGTAATGACGCAAAGCTAAGAATTCGCAAGATGCGCCGGTCCGATAGTCGCCGGAGATAGCCGCCAAAAGAATCCGAGGTGTTGAAAGAACAACACCTCGGGGATTGGACAATGTAGTCGGACTCGGCAACCGCCATTCAGTCGTCGCGGCGCGACAATCGCAAGCGGCGGAATCTTGCGATGATCTGAGCAATCACTTCCGAGCTGCTTCTTCCGCCGAAGAAGGCCCCGACAAGGCACAGCGCGCCAGCACCGAAGAAGAACGCGCCAGCGATGATGCCCCAATCAATCGCTTTGGAGTCATTGACCATCCAACACACGTTCATGGCAGCCCAGAAGGCCATTGCCGCCGTGACCAGCATCTCGGACACAGTGCGTTCGGTGTAGCGAAAAAGAAGCACACTGGTGGAGATTGTCAGCGTCGCCATGAAATAGGCGAGCCAAAACAGTCCGAACATCCAGCTGGCGTCCATGAGGAACCAGCAGACAGAACTGATCATTTCCACCAGCACTAACTTGGACTTTTGGTCGTCGGTCATCACGTCTCCCGTGAGCTAATGAGAATCATAACGCGTTAGTCGTCGGTATTAGCGAGTTAATCCGCGGCAAAACAAGCAGATCTCGATCCTCAACACATCAGAAATCGCTTCCCCGGCGGAGATTGGCTTGAAGCTCAAGATTGAAAGAGCGAGATTCTTTGGTTCGAATGAACTGCGGCTTGGATAAAAGGGTGAACACCCAATAGCTAATGGTTCGCGAAGAATCAATTCAAGCCGTATGAACCAACTAACCAAGACTTGCCATTAAATGCGCCTGACAATTGCGTCAGTTGCGCTAGGTCCTTCGTTCGGGCATGACACCCAGTCGCCCACGGACCTTGCGCAGCCACGCAGGGCGGTAACATGTGCGTTCATGGGATTATTACCACGGGCTAATCCCCGGGGAAGTATCCCCAAAAGGCTAACCGGTAAAGCGCTCCAACCATTGCAGGCACAATGGGAAACTTCCCTTTTGAGGGTTGTGATCCTATACGGGATCTTGATTAGGTAATTATCACTATCTCGTTTAGATCCTTTTCTCACAAGACCCGTCAACCACACCCCACACCCCGCAAACCATTACCGTCACCAATCCCGTTCGTTGCAGCGAACAGGACAAACTAGCGCTGGACTTTCAGTCCTGCGTGCTCTTTCACAACCATCACCCTAGGTACCTGGAGGAAAACGTTATGACTGATTTCGTGAGGCTCTACGTGCCATTGCGCCGCGATGACGGTTTGAACACCGCCTTCGGAGGTCTCCCGCTCCCCGCTTCGGACACCGTGCCGATGCTGTTCCTGAACCGCTCCGACGCCGTCGCGGCACTCGACCTCGAGCCGTTCGCCCACCCTGCTCCGCCCGAAGTCCCCGCCGACGACGGTTCCGCCAACCCCGTCGATGACGGTTCCACCAACCCCGTCGATGACGGTTCCGCCAACCCCGTCGATGACGGTTCCGCCAACCCCGTCGATGACGGTTCCGCCAACCCCGTCGACGACGGTTCCGCCAACCCCGTCGACGACGGTTCCGCCAACCCCGTCGATAACGACGGCGGCAGCAGCGGATACGGCTACTCCTACGACGACTACGCCGACGATGGCTACGGCGAAGACGGCGAAGACGGCGACGGCAGCTTCGGCGGTATCGACGACAGCGACGACGACTTCGGCGGCACCGGCGACACCGACGACGACAGCACCGGCGAACCGACTACCACTGCCGACCGCACCAGTACCGAACCGAAGCCCGCTCCCCAGCCTGCGCCCCCGAAGCTCATCCGGAAGGACTCCAGCGTGGTCACCATCATGGTGCCGCGTGCGATGTTCGACCTGATGGCAGCCGACGGGACGTTGCTGCCGGTGGCGGACGGCAAGTTCCAGCTGGGCGACCCGGACGCACTGAGAGCCAACACGGCCAAGGTGTTCTTCGAGTCCAGCGCGGCGGAGCAACCGTGCAAGGCGGACGGAGTGACGCTGTACGCGGCGTTCTGCGGCGAAGAGGTCGGCAACGTTCCGGGCCGCGTCGGGCAAGATGGCGCTTGCGTCATCGTGTCCGACATCGTGGACCGTTGCGAAAGCCGGTTCGTCGCAACCGAGGGCAAGCCGGCCCAGAAGCTGCGGTTGTACTCGACGCGCGATGCGGCGATGGCGACCATCAAGACGATCCGCCCGGAGGACGACGTCTGCGTGCTGATGGTGACGGTGTCCGCCGCGGCTTTCGGTGGACTGATCAAGACGTGCACCAAGTACCCGAGGCTCGGCTGTGAGGTGCCCGCCGCCCTGCTGCCGTACATCCGCACCGAGGCCATCCTGACGATGGAACTGGTGCAGCAGGGTAACTCTTGATCGAAGCAACCCGAGGAGGTGGCAATGGTGCCACCTCCTCAATGCGTCGTTGAACCCACCACCGTTTTCTTGAAACAACCAACTACCAGAATCAAGGAGACCAAAAGTTGAGCGATAACGACCTGGTAAACTCGCTTCATCCCTTCCCGAACATCGGCAACTACGTCATCGCGGCGCTGGCGATCGGCGTCTGCGTCACAGTGGTCCTACTCGCCATCCGGAGCTACCTGCGCGGCCGCCGGTTCTAATACCGAATTCCAACACCGAGCTTGCCACGGCAAGCGCTGCAAGGAACCACATGCTGATCATCGTTACTGCCCTGGCAGGAATTGGCGCATGGTGCGCAGGTGCAAAGCTTATGCACTGGTACACCCGACGCCCGGAAAACATCGCCGCGGAGGTGGCCGTCGCCTTCGCCATCTTCAGCAACCTGCTGCTGCTGGATGTTGCGCATACTTCGCTGATCCGGGAGTTCCTGCTGGCCTCCATCCTGACGGGCGTCTGGGCGTGCCTCAACGGTGCGCTTTTCGGCGCTCTCGCCCCGGACGTCAACACCGACCGAACGAAAAGCAAGGCCATCAAGGTCGCGATTCTGGCATGGACAGCCAATCTGGCGCTCATGGTGCTGACGTTGCTGTGCCTCCCCATCAAGTTCTCCGACCTCAGCGTGTCGCAGGACTTCTGGGGAGGATTCGGCGTCTGCACTGCCGGAACACTCGTTCACGCCATCCTTCTGGGGGCGCTGATCGACTGGAAGATGCGCACGGAAGGCAAAGCAAACCACCGCGGATAACCGCTGAGAATTACTAAGCGTGGAAACTCCCCGAGCGGTCGGCACCATCACCGGTGCCGCTCGCTTTTTTTGCCACCTCTACTAAACGAGACAGTACACCCGTCTACGAAAAAGAGTTACGGGTGACAAGAAGAGTTCGTACGCGCAGAATGACACCGGACTGCAGCAGCGAAAACACTGCGCAGTCCAGTGACTCGAGTCGGTGTGTTGTTATTCACCCGGGCGACTTAGCCGTTGGTCGCACCATCGCTGGTGCCCGGCTTGACGTCGATGACGACATCGGAGTTGGAGGGAGGAGCGACGTCGGTCTGCTCCGAGGTGGTCGCAGGCGGCAACGCGAGCGGAGCCTTAGGCTCGACTACGGCGTCCATCACCAAAACCTGGTCGTTCGACGGAATGCTGGACGGATCGGCAGCCTTGACCTCTTCGGCAAGCTTGGCCAGGTCGGCGATGAGCGGCAGCACCAAACCGAGAACGGTACCGGAGTTGAAGACGCCAACGACCGGCAAGGCCTCGACGCGGTCCTTCAGGGCGGGAAGTCGGCTGCGGAGATCTTCGCTGACGAACTCGGCTTTGACCGATTCCGTCAGCGCTTCAAGTTGCTTCTGCGCGACGAATACCAGGCCGCGCGTGGCGAGACTCTTGAGCTTGTAATAGCCCCACACGCAGACGACAGCAATCGAGGCAACGATGCAACCGACGACAACCAGAAACGTAGGCATTTGACTATCCTTTCGCAATCGCGACGACGTAGAACCGACCGCTGAAAGCGATCTCCGAGCTCTTCGCGTCAAAGTGAGATACAACCCGATCTTCGTCTGAGGAACGAGTGATTCACTAACAACTTCTCCGGTGCGCACCTGCGGCTCTTGAAAGTCGAAATTCTTGCAAGGTATTTCGTGGAGGTGGTCTGTTAAGACAGCGCGTACCGTGGTTGTTCTTGAGAGAAATGGGTAACTATGTCTACCAACATTGCATTAGCACGGACAAGGGCAGCTACTGTCAACAAGCAAAAGGGCTTAAGCGCATTAAGGAGATGGTGTGACGTAAAACCCCTCCCACACTTAATCTCGGACTCTCGCTCGAATGTAAAGAAGAGTACTTTAATGCCCTCTCTGTTCGCGCAAGATCGCGCCACCCCGATGGCGCATATTTTAGGGAGACAGGGCGAACGTACCCTTCTAAACGCCGGCGCTGCGCTTCTCAAGGAAAGCGCGGCCTTTGCCCACAGCAGTATTGATCGGTACACCCGATTGACACAACGGGCACTCATCTTCCGACCAACTGTCGAGGCTAACTTCGGTCAAGGCATGGATGGGCACGCCGCAGACATCCTCGCTGCGAATACCACCACGATTGCACAAGATATTGAGTCCCAACACATTGCCGCCAGCCTTACGCACAGCTTCTATAACCTTACGCGCAGAACCACCTGTAGTCACAACATCTTCGACCACAATCACATTTTTTCCGGGGAGCAGTTGATCATAACCGCGCTTGAAAATGCGAACCTTCTCGCCGTCACGCTCCTCTTCTTCGGCATAAACGGCCAGCGTTTCGCCTCCGCCCCGCGAAGCATTCAAGTGGTGCGCAACCCATTGTGACAACACGACGCCACCGATAGTGGGGCCGGCAACAACGTCGACATCGTCCGCTTTATACTCGGCGGCCATTAGTTTGCAAAGATCCGATGTAGCATTGCAATGCACATAGAGCGCGTCTTTATTCACATACGCTTTTCCGTGCCGACCAGACGTATAAACAATGTGGCTGTCGGTAATAATGGCGCCGGTCCGAGTTAGGATAGCCATTACAGAGCTCTTGTCCATTTCCTTTCTCCAGCAAAAATTGCACTAACCAACTACAGCCATCTTAATTTCTTCAACAATTTTTCGAGCAGCGTCAGCCGGAGAGCCCACCTCTGTAGGCGGATTCGTAATCGGCCGACCAATAACCAAGAAATCCGCTCCCTGCGCAGCGGCCTCGGCCGGTGTCATCACCCGCTTCTGATCGCCCGTGACGGCCCATGCCGGACGGACTCCAGGCACAACGGTGACAAATGATTCACCACACGCTTGCTTGATAGCTCGCACCTCATGTGGTGAACAGACAATACCGTTCAACCCGGCACCCTTCGCTAGCAACGCTAGATGCACAGCCTGTTCCTGGATGGTCCCCGACACGCGCATCTCGTCATTCAACGTGCTGAGATCTACACTTGTGAGCACAGTGACGCCAATCATCAGTGGCGTATTATCACTCTCCCTGGCAGCTTTGACCGCTGCTTTCATCATTTCACTGCCACCATCGCAGTGAACATTCATCATGAACACTCCGGGGCGACAAGACGCTTTCACCGCACCATATACGGTATTAGGAATATCTTTGAATTTAAGATCGAGGAAGACTGCCCCACCTTGATCCGAAATGCCATTTACAACTGTAGGCACTCCAGCCGCTGAACACAGCTCAAGACCCACTTTGAAACCAAATACATGAGGCGCCAGCTCTCGAATCATCGTGCGAGCCTGCTCAATGTTCGATACATCCAAAGCTACGAGGATCTTAGTGTCTGCCATCTTGACTGCCCGCCACACTCCAACGAAGTAATCATACGCCAGACCTATCACAGCGAGCGCATCTAAAATGCGTTTATTAAACGGTCATTACAACCGCCCGATGCCGCGTTCCGGTTGAATTGCACCAGGCACAACTAGTAGCCTACATGCGTTTCTTTCGTTTCCTCATTTGGTCAATTTTCTCGAGTTCAAAGCCTTTTCCCTTCAGTCTTACGCCACCAGTGCGGCAACACCGCATGTGGTGCGGGGGGTATATCGACTTGAACACGAGGATTTGGACCGGCACATTCGAGAAAGAAAGTAAGTAAGAGAGAGAAACCATGAAGTGCAAAAACTGCAAGAACCTTATGGGTGACAGCTCGATCGGCTCCTGTTCCGAAAAGGGCTGTGGTAACAGCACCAGTAGCAGCGCCGACAAGTTCTGCGACTTGTGCAGCCGAAAGAAGAACGCCTGCCAGCGTTGCGGCAAGAAGCTCGGCTGCGGCTGCTAATTTGCTTTAGCTCCTTCGGTAAAGCCGGCAAGCCTCATCGCCACCGCCCCTAGATGGCGACGTCTCACTCTTAGCGGTGGTAAACCGCCGCTAAGAGCTGCGCTCGACTTGCCATTGAGGCGTTAATCGCGAAGCTTTGATACACCCGTCCTCCAAAGGAAGAAGCAGGAAGCACGTAACCGTTCTCCCTGCTTCTTCCCGAGGCGGCGCATACCGATTTCCTCTCGCTCTGAGAGCGTTCTGCCGAATCCACCGACAACGCATCGTCAGCACGAATTCGATACGATTGTGCGCCGTTTTGATATCGAATTCGAGATGGACATCGACCTTGCCCGAAAAACTGACATCCCTCAACCGAACTCATTACTACTCTTTCAGCCTCACGTCAGTTTACTTGGTTATATAGTAGTTTGAATAAAAAGGGTAAGGGATCGGGCAACACAGGCCCGAAGATTGTCTAATGTCTTTTTGCGTCTGTGGCCAGAATGTCATTTTTATC
>JAIELX010000105.1 GCA_019752635.1 Candidatus Obscuribacterales bacterium
TCCCCTCCCCTTTTTCATCGAATAAATGCCTCTGCCGCGTCGCGGTTTATGATGCTGTTCGCTTAGTCGGACGAGTTTCACTGGCTACGCCCCTCACTGAGTAATTACGAGGTTTTTCGGGATGTACGATGGCGTTTAGTAACTGAAGGAGAAAAGGTTAGGGTTCGGTAGTTCGCTGTTGCGACCGCTAAGGTCGAATGCGCACTAGTCGAACCCTGACGATTCCGATGTCCGCCGAGGGGCATTAGCTCTTGGCCGGGGCATCAGGGAATTTGAACGTACGGTCGTTGAACTTGAGCAGGAAGCGACAGCCGAGGAAGTCGGCGGCTTTGGCGCAGGCACGGAAGCGGTCGGCGTAGGTCTCGAAAACGAGCTGCGGGCGGCAGACGCGTTCGTCGACAGTGAGCTGAAGCACCAGGTTGTCCGTGTCCTCTTCGCCAACAAGCTTGGCCTCCTTGATCGCGAAGTTAACGCGATCGTGCACGCCCCCTTTTCGCAGCGGAATCCAGGAGAGCCGAAAGAACGTCAGGAATCCGAGCACACGAGCGCGGATCGGGCGAACTCGCTCCTCATCTCCAACGCACTTGTCCGCAATCACCACAATCGCCCAGGCTGGATCGTCGACCGTCGCCGTCAAGACCTTTTCGGAGCGGTGGCAGGCGATGATCTTGCAGATGCGCTTGATTACTTCTTCCGGGAGGGTTTGATTGCTGTTTCCGTCCACAGTCAGCTTGCGCAGGTAATGCAGAGCAAAGTTTGCGCCAGCCTCCGCGTGATTCTTGACGTCGATGGCTCGACCGACATCGTGTAAGAATGCCGCCAGCGGAATGATAACGTCGGTTTCCCACTCGGTGAGCCGGTAACCACGGTTGGTCAGGATCGTCACGAGCTGGCGAGCAGTTTGCAGGACGGCCAGGGCGTGCGACAGGTCATGTTTGGTCTGGTGGCTGCTCAGCTTGTCGCCTGCTGCGTACAGCGCTTCAAGTTCCGAATCCGTCAGACATCGCGTAACAACGAGTCGGGCCATTGCCAAACTCATATGGTCAACTTTCATCAGTCCTCTGAGGTTAAGCGCGCTCAACCAAGTGTCGAGCAAACAACATAAGCGGCGGGGGAGAACAGCATTTCTCGGGTTTCTATGTGCTGTGTGCTTGACTCCACCGTTTATGAAAGAAAAAATTGATACACCCCACCGTAGCAGCGTGCAGGGGGCGATTGCAGCGTATTGTTACGCCAGTTTCAGAAAAATAGCTGGCGTAAGTTGCGCGGCCCGGGGAAAAGTACGCGTTATCGCGGCTGTCGGAACAGCTCATTTTCACCGGATACGACACTAAATTCGTGAATTGTTGAGGCTAGCTCGCCGCAGGACCGAGAAGCTGCGACATGAGATGATCAATCAGTTTCTCAGCTTGGCTTCGTCCTAGTTCGTCCCAATGAGCGACACCGAACGAGCTTTGTGAATATCCATCGGCCTGGTCGTCGCTCCAGCCCACTAAATCCAGGGCTTTGCCCAGCAGAGTTAGATAGTTTTGGTCGGTAATCTCGCCCAGTATCGGAGGTGCTTTTGACGGAGTTGCTGCAACGGGACGCGGTGCTTCCTTTGCTACAGGCACCGGATCTGCTGCTGCGGCATGAGCTTCTTCACCTGTGCCGGCTTCGTCTTCTAGAATATCTACATCGAAAAGATCACTGCCATTTTCGGTGTCGAAGGCCGCCGCTACCGGTGGTGGCTGTGTCGCCGGTGGTGGCTGTGAGTAGACGGACGGCGGACCGGTTTGGATGGTCTGTGCCTGTGGGATCGGCATTGGTGGGCTGTTGGCTACCGCAGGACCGATCGAAATTTCTTGTGCAGGGAGGGCAATTTGAGGCGGAGCAAATTCTTCTTCGATTGGCTGCCAGGGCGACGAAATTTCGTTCCGCAGCTCTTGTTTTAGCGTAATTGAAATCATCAACTGCCGCAGTTCGTCGATTTGGCGCGATATTTCGATAAAACGACGTTCAGCGAAACTCCGCAGTCCGATAATCGCTTCCATCAGCATCTCTGGATTGCCAGGCTGTTGGGGCATGCCGATCAGCTTCGGTGTGATCAGACCTTCAGCCTCAAGCTGCGGGCGAATTTGCGATGTCGGCCAACCCTGTTCTACGAGCTCTTTGATTCTTTCGAGAACGGTCAAATCTTCCGCGCGGTACTGCCTTTGCTGCCCGCGTCCGCGTTTGATTTCCAAACCGAACATCAGCTCCCAGCGCCTTAGCTGGTGTACTGAGAGTCCCAGTCGGGCAGCCACCGTATTGATTGACAACATGTCATTCTGAGTCATCGAGAAACCAGCCTTTCCTTTTTTACGATGACAGGTATATTCCCAGAACTAGCGCAGCTAAGCGAAGCTATCAGGAATAATACAAGAAATCTGCAAATTCTTCACTGGCCGGTCTGTCACGAGATTATTCCTGCGTGCGGCACCGAGCGCTCAGCCTCGCCGGAAGCGGCTTCGGCTGGACCACCTGTCGCGGTTGACGGATTACTATATAAACTAAAAGTTAATGTGGGCGAGTCGTCAGGAGAAAGCTTGCCGCCGCGACCGGGTAAGTAAACGGCAATTGTCGCGTTGCAGGACAAATCATGGCTTTTCGGCTCTCACTTCGCCAGAAAGGATTGGTACTAGTTTGTGTGCCACTTCTGTTTGAAGTGGCTTTCGTCGGTTTGTTAAGCCAGCAACTTCAAGAAGCACAGATTGAGGCGGTTAAGGAAGCCGAAGGGCGCGAAATAGTTTCGCTCACTCAAAACCTGGCCGACTCCATGTATCGGATCGGATGGAACCTGGCTAGCTATGTGGAGAAGCGTGATGAAAAGTCCGCTTCGCTATTCAAGCAGGCAATGAAAGACATGAAGGATCGGCGCGTTCGACTGCGTGAGCTTGTGAAAAACAGCCCGGTTGAGCTGGAGAAGTTGAAGCGCGTCGAGAAAGTTATTGTGATTGCAGAAAAGTATTGCAGCAGAATTGAAACGGTGATGACCGGCGATGAGCGAAGAGGGCGTCGGAAGTACGTTTTGGTTTCGGGTGCCGATTTAGCGCTCCGGCTTGTGGGTTGCGCATCCTCGTCTCCGCCGCTAGTAGACCAGGTGGATTCCCTTGGGCGTGAGCGAGCTAGCTCGGAGCGCCGTCGCGGCAGCCTCTTTGTCTGCTTCTTCAAAGATCTCCAGCGCGATTCCGCAGATGTCCGTTGACAATCCGGATGGTGTCGGCACTGTTCTGCATTTGATCACGGTTCTCAAGTTCTTTTCGGCGGCGAGAACTTGGAAAAGGGTTTCAAAGGTGAAGATGAGTCTTGGCATGAATTTGGCGTTTATTTACATGAGCCTAACATTAATATGCCAAAATGTGGCATAGAAGGTAGTGTAACGAAAGTCACGTAGCACGCGGTTCTTCAAAGTTGGGATCACAAGACATGCAGTACCAAATATGCCCCCGGTGCAAATTCAAAGTTTCAGCCAGCAAACAAATGTGCTCAACATGCGGCATGCAGATTACTGCCAGCCGAAGAACAGCAGAGCCTGTGGCGCCGGCGAAGAAACTGCAAACGACGGTAACGCGCGGCGAGTCTCAGCCGTCGAACAGCTTCTGGCGCAACTTCTTCGGAATCGCGCCGTCAGCCACAAGCGACGCTGAAACATAGTCCGTATATCTATTAAACGTCAGCAAAGGGCGATCGCTTCTCAGCGGTCGCTCTTTGGCCTTCTATGCTTAGGGGCGCAGCTGGCCTGTGGTGGCCAGCTGCGGATGCTCTTTGGAAGAAATGGTGGCGCGGGCGCGTTTCGCGCCGTAGATGCCTTCATAGTTCCAGTAGCTGCCGAAGACTTTTCGAACGTAGTCGCGTGTTTCAGTGTAGGGGATTTGCTCGATAAAGCTGTCCTGGTCTACCAGTGAATACTTCTTAGTAAAGCTTGCCACAGCGTTCGGCCCGCCGTTGTAGCTCGCGACCGCCAGCATGGCGTTGCCGTGGAAGCGGCTCAGTGTGTAGGAGAGATAGTCTATTCCCAGCTTGAGATTGATTTCGGGGCGATGCATATCTCTCATTCCGCCAATACCGACGCCGAGTTTCTTAGCCACCCCGTACGCAGTCGGAGGCAGTAACTGCATCAAGCCCCGCGCGTTGGAGAGGCTGACAGCGTCTACGTTGTAGCGCGACTCCTCTCGTGTTAGCGCTTGGGCGAGCAAGGGATCGACCTTCTTCAGCGCGCCTTCGCCGGACATTATCCGTCCGTACAGAAGTGGATAAGAAAGCTGCCACGCGGCAGTCTCACCCGGTCTACCCGAAAGATCCCCGGACATCGTGTTAATGGCTTCCAGCGGGCGTCCCAGTTTTGCCAGGCAGATCGATCGAAGCACCGGGTAGGTTTCTTTTGCGGTCAGCTCAAGACACTCGTCCCACTGTCGCAGCTGTGCAAGCATTGAAACTGCGGGACCGCAAGTCGACTCGATTTCGTCAAATGACACTAGTAATGGTGGCTCGGGCCAGTCCCAGTTTGAACCTTTGGTAGAGTAAATCCGCACGTGATCCGCAACATTGGTCGACCAGCCTCGGTCCGTACCGCCTGCGAGTGCTTCTAATCTGGCGCTTGCTCGCCAACCGTAGTAGTCTTTCGGATATAGGTCTGCCGTCCTTTGATAGGCTGCTCTTGCGGCGTCCTGCTGCTTCATGCGTTCATGTAGCTTTCCGGTCCAAAAGTGAAATCGCGCTCCGGCTCGTGCTTTTGCGTATCGCTGCGCACCAGCGGTGGCATCGGCCAGGGCGGCCGCATTATTGCCTTTCATGATCTTATTCCAAAGAAGCCACCAGCTTGATTCCGGCGCGTAGTCGGAATCCGGAAATTTGCGGACCAGCTCACTGTATGACTCAAGCGCTGCCGTTCCCGTGGCGCGCATGGCAATGTTGTAGAGAGCCGCGTCTGCTGCGGCGGGACAGTGAACTAGCACGTACTGCCAGACGCGCGTGGCGTCTTCTTTGCAGATCGGTTTGCAAAGCATTTTTGCCGCCTCAACAACGTCCGGATCGGTCGGGTGAGTCTTGATGCCGTTGTAGAGCGCCTCTCGTGCCAGGCTTGATTTGCCGAGTCGATACAAGCACTGTGCTTGTTTAATCCATTGGGTTCGATCGCCGGCTTTGTTCCATGCCATCAGGGCTTTGTCCGGAGCCGCGTGATAGTAGTAGACTTGGGCAAGCAGTAGTTGATCTGCTGTAGTTATCGGGTTTAGAGCACCGAGCACTGTCGCTATTTGCGGTCCGAACCGGCCGTCTGGACATGCGGTGAGATACTCGCGCCAGAGTTTGAGCGCTTCGTTCAGATGTCCAGCTCGCAAATTGTTTTGGCCGAGGTAATACTTCGATCCGATCGCAACTTGAGAATCGGGCGCCTCTTTGATTGTTTCGAGCCAGTGAAAGTTTGCGCTGTTTTGGTCTCCGGCGCGAAAGCAACTTTGCGCCAGCGCGTAGTGAGCCGATGCCCGCTCCAAAGGTACAGTCGAGTTCTTAATTACTTGTTCAAGCGCCAGGCGTGCTTGCTTTTGGTTGCCGAGAAAGTTTGCGCAATCCGCTGCGTGAAAGCTTGCTCGTGCTGCCAACGCAGGAAGTCCTGCCGCCTCCTCGAACAAGGGTAGTGCGAGTTTGGTGTCTTCGGTGGTGCCCGATTTTCTGTATAGTCGAGCCAGCACATAGGCGGATTTTTGTTTTGCTCTTCCGCTGATTGCGCCGGCGCGGTACGCAAGTAGGTGTTCTTTCTTCCTTTCCAGTGGCAGTCTTTCGATTTGCTTGAGTAAAGCAAGCAGGGGCGCGTCTTGCACGGTGCCGACTGTAATTGGTGCCAATTTCCCTGCGCCGGAGACGTCCACCGGGCCGTTACTGCTGCAGCTGCTAAGCCCGAGTAACGAAACGGTCGCAGCCGCTAGAGCGCTTGCAACCGCTCTGACGGGGTTGTTGTGAGTACGCGAATAGCTATTTGGCGTCATCATGAATGATCATGCTAGCATAGACCGGGTCGGGGGGCGGAAAGCAACAGATGACAACAGTTTATCTGGACAATGCGGCAACGAGCCACCCGAAGCCGGAATCGGTCTATCGCGCCAGTGACGAGTTTCTTCGACAGGGCGGCAGTGCCGGTCGTTCCGCCCACCACTTGTCGCTGAGTTGTGCGCGTAGTGTTTTTGAGACACGGTTGCAGGTTGCACAATTGTTGAAGGTGACATCAGCCGATCGGGTCGTTTTTACACCCGGATGCACGGCCTCAATCAACATGGCTCTGAAAGGGCGAAACTGGCAAGCCGGGGAAGTCGTGCTGGTTTCGGCTCTGGAGCATAACGCCGTAATGAGGCCGCTAACACAGTTGGCTTCAACTCGGGGAGTTAAGGTTGTGGCGTTGCCGTATTCACCGGGAGAGATCGTGAATCCGTTGCAACTGCGCCAGCACATCAGGGATTTGCGACCCGCTCTTTGTGTTTTGCAAGAAGCAAGCAATGTCACTGGCGAGATTCTTGACCTGCAGTCTATTGACGAAATTTGCCATGCTGGCGGAACTGAGCTCTTAATCGACGCGGCGCAAAGTGCCGGGCTTTACCATGTCGCGCCGGGCGAAACGTCGATCGCCTACTGGTGCGCGTCCGGGCACAAAGGTCTTCTAGGGGCTGCCGGGGTCGGATTGCTTTATGTGCGTCCGGATTTGGAGTTGGACCCATTGATTGCCGGAGGCACCGGCTCACGATCCGAATCAATCACCATGCCGGCTTCTTACCCGGATCACCTGGAAGCAGGCACCGGGCCCGGACCTGCCATCGCTTCTTTGGGCGCGGGCGTCGGCTGGTTGCTGGAGCAGGATCGCGGATCATTGCGTGATAACGAACAACAGCTAGTACGTGAGTTCATTGCCAGAGTATGTCGACTCGATTCAGTGCGAGTGATGGCTGCGACGGCCGCGCGACGGACTGCAACTGTCTCGTTCGAAGTTGCTTCTTTGGAGGCATCGGCAATAGCAGATTCCCTTGATCGCGATTATGGTATATGTGTGCGATCCGGATTGCATTGTGCACCAAAGGCTCATCGCACGCTGGGAACATTGGAGCGTGGTCTTGTCCGGGTCAGCTTCGGTCCCTTCAGCTCCGTGTCGGACGTCGAGGCTATCGCCTGCGCATTGGTTGAGATTATCTCCAAGCCTGGAAAATAGCAAAAGAACTCGTTTGTTAACGAGTTCTTTTGCTGTGCTCGTGGAGAGAATGAGCAGCGACCGTGATTGATCAAGTGAACCGCGAAGCGCCAGTTTGTTTTCGGGGATGGAGGAGAAACGGTTTCCTTTACGTTGCAGCGCAGCGAGAGCATTTCGAGTTGCTGCAAGTTGGATACGATTGCTTGTCCGCCTATTCGATTGTGCTGAGAACAATCGATAGGAGACAGCTCCCCGAAGCGAGGATCGGGATAAGCGACCACGAAGTTGCGAGTCAGTCGCGTCGTTTGTATTCCGAGGCGCTCATCTCGCGGGCGACCTGATTTGTGTTCGGTTGGTAATTCTATTTTGTGCCCGGCAAGGGGAAAGCGTCATTGGCATCTTAACGTACTTACGTATCAGCCAGTTGTACGAGGTAAACACACTTGTTATAGGCCGGTTGGAGGATAGCTCAAATCAAGCGCAGCCTGAGGGCCTTTACCGCAGCCTGCGTGCGACCTGATACCGATAGTTTCTCCAGTATATGGTCCACATGGGTGCGCACTGTCGATACGCTGATTACTAGCCTGTCGGCGATTTCTTTGTTTCCTAACCCCTCAGTGAGCAGCCGCAGCACTTCAGTTTCACGCGGCGACAAATCAAGTTTCTCGCCTTCCGGTGCAGTGGTGGCGCTGGATTGCTCCTGTCCGCGGGTTGCCAAACAATTCAAAACCGTGCCGGCAATTTGCGGATCGATCCAAACAGCACCGCCCGCTACCGACTTAATGGCCAGACTTAGTTTTTTCGCTGCTACATCTTTCAAACAGTACCCTGCGGCCCCGGCTGCAAAGGCTCCGAAAATTTCGCGATCGTTATCATGAGAGGTCAGCATGATCACTTTGACGTCGGGACAGCGCTTCTTCAGTTCGCGCGTCACCGAGATGCCGTCCATTTGCGGTAGTCCAATGTCCATGATTACAACGTCGGGCAGCGTGCTTTCTATTTTGTGGACTGCCGTTAAACCGTCGGACGCTTCACCGATGATGTCAAAGCTGCCGTCGCGTTCGAGTGCAATGCGAAGTCCGTCTCGAAGAAGGTCGTAATCTTCAACCAGGAAAACTCTTGTTTTGATCGTTTCAGACATAGCTGGCGTGCGTTGTTCCTGAAAGCTGTTGGAAAGTGATAAAGGTGGTCGCGAACCACCCAATTTTACACTTCGTGTCGCTTGATGATTATACCTGCTATCGTTTACGCGAGGCAGCGGCAGGAATTGCTGATTGAAAGTCTTACTGGCCGATGATGATCCGGTATCTTTGAAATTGTTGCAGATGGCTCTGCAACCGGAAGGGTATGAGATTACTGCCGTGTCTAATGGCGGTGATGCCTGGAGACGCATGGAAGAGGCAGAGCCGCCGTCCATTGCTGTTATCGATTGGATGATGCCGGATATGGACGGTATCAGTCTTTGTCGCAAGCTCCGCGTTCTAGACGGTCGACGTCAAAGCTATACGTATGTGCTCATGGTAACTGCCCGCGGCGATAGCGATGATGTTGTACAGGGGCTGCGAGCGGGAGCGGATGACTATTTGGTTAAGCCGTTGGATCTTTCCGAGTTGCGCGCTCGCGTTCAGGTCGGGCGCCGAATCGTCGACTTGCAGAAGGAGATTCTGGCGAGAAATCAAATGTTGGAAGACTACAACGCGGCCGTTTCCCATGACTTGAAGACTCCGCTCATTGCCGTGAAGATGACATTGGGGCAAGTGATTGAAGGTCTCTACGGAGCGATTGATAAGCCTGTTGAAGTTGTGCTGAATCGCTCGAAAGATTCAGTTGCCGAGCTACTTTCAATGTGCGAGACAATGCTCTCTTTGGCAAAGTGCGGACACGACAATGTGCTGACCGGGACGAGTCGAGTTGAGATGCTTTCGCTGGTTCGCGATGCGGCGCGCGATTTGAATCCCCTGTTCGATCGTCACGATGTAAACCTGGTCATTGACGCTGCGGGACCGAGCTACTTTGTGACCGGCGTCGCTCTGGATCTCAAACGCTTGTTCGTTAACTTGCTCGACAACGCCGTGCGATTCTCCGGTGCCGGGAACGCGGTGACGGTAAAATTGAGCGGGGATTCATCCACCGGTTCTATTCGGATCTCGATAGCCAACCAGGGTAGCGAAATTCCGGAGCAAGCGCGTCGTGCTCTGTTCGTGCGCTTTTCCGAGATCGCCGGCGGTGGCGCGAAACCAGGGACAGGATTGGGTCTTTACCTCTGTCGCCGAATTTTAGAGCGTCATGGTGGCAAAATTTGGTACGAACATGACTCCGTATCGGGTAGCCAGTTTATCTTCGAGATTCCTGCGGCTACAGACGTGAACTAGAGTGACAGGGGACCGGGCAGCAGATCGTGAATCGCCACGGCATTGAGCGCCGCGCCCAAGGCTTCTGCTTGGGGATCGCTGGTGCCGATAACAATTTGACAGCCTTGCAGAATTTCAGGCAGCGCCAGGCTTTCTATGACATTGGTCAATTCTGCGCGGGTTTGATGATGGTCCACGAAGCTAGATCCCGCAACAATCACCATGTCCGGTGCCAGTAGATTGATAGCGGTTGCAACTCCGAACGCCAGTCCGTAGGCTGCCTTTTTCAAAGTCGCCTCGCATGTTTGGTCGCCGCTGGAGGCATAATGCATCACGTCGTCCAGCGAGCGTACGTCCTGCTGTGAAGCGGCACAGGAAGCGACAATTGCCAGATCCGACGCTATTGTTTCAATGCATCCGTTGCCACCGCAGTAACACTGTCCGCCTAGCCCGGGCACCTTTATGTGTCCGATCTGACCGGCTCTGCGCTCACGTCCTTCAAACAATTTTCCTTTCAAGAGCAAGGCTGAGTGCACGGAAGAACCGGCTCGGACTATCAGAATGGTTTCGGCCTCATCGGGCAAGCATTTCCTATGTGTTTGGGCAATGGCAAACATGTTGAGGTGCGAATCGAGCACAATCTCGCATGAAAGTGACGCTTGGAGTCTGTTCGCAACTTCCATGAAATCGATTGGAATGAACGATGGATCGGCGGTCGGACGCTCGCTGCCAACTCGGGGCGGGATGGCTAGTCCGATTGAGCCCAGGCGTAATTGGGCGATGTTCGCCTCAGAAAGTGCGGTGGTGATCGCATCGCCAATGGTGTCACTGAGCGCGCCCGCATCCAAGACTGTAGGGATGCAAATTCGCCGCTCAATATGCGAAACGCCGTCCAGATCGCATATTACCAGGTCGAGTCGATTGTACTCAACGCTTATGCCTGCGCAGAAACTGGCCTCAGGGTTAAAGGTCAAACCGATCGGGCGTCGGCCTTTAGCTGACTGCTTCGAACCGCTTTCCATCAATAATCCGATTCCGATCAGGTCATCAACAATGCTCGAAACCGTTGCACGGGCTAGGTTGGTTAGCCTGGCTACATCTGCTCGGCTTACTTGGGGCGTACCGCGCACTGTTGCGACGATCTTCAGAGCATTTCTCCGTCGCATGTCTGCAAAACTAGGGCTCGGCATCTATTTCTCTTGGGCGGTTAATTCCATAACAAGAATACCACCGTCGATGGGAACAATGACCGATTAGAAGCAGTCTGAGCCTGGCTTACGACCGATTAATTGGTTTGTTTGATGAGCAAATAAAATGACGAATATCCGTTACTCCCACTCTATGGTAGCTGGAGGTTTCGACGTAATGTCATAAACCACACGATTAACACCTGCTACTTCATTTACGATTCTTCGGGAAATGGTGTCGAGAAGATCGTAGGGGATTCTAGCCCAGTCGGCCGTCATACCGTCTTCGCTAGTCACGGCTCGGATTACGGCTGTGTCCTCGTAAGTGCGCTGGTCGCCCATTACACCCACGGATTTTGTAGGGAGGAGAACGGCAAAGGCTTGCCAAATTTGTTTGTACAGACCGCGAGCTTTTATCTCTTCGCGCACGATCCAGTCGGCGTCTCTCAAGGTCTTTAACCTCTCCGGCGTGACTTCTCCGAGAATGCGAATGGCTAAACCCGGACCGGGAAAGGGATGACGCTGCCGAATCCCTTCCGGAACCTCAAGCTCAAGGGCCAGTTTGCGCACTTCATCTTTGAAAAGCTTCGAGAACGGCTCCACAAGTTTGAACTGTAAATCCTTCGGCAGTCCGCCCACATTGTGGTGCGACTTGATTTTATTTGCAACCTTTTCGCCTGTTGTCGGGTCAACGGTTGATACGGAAGACTCGATGACATCCGGATAAAGGGTGCCCTGCGCCAGATAGTCGAAGGGCCCCAACTTTTTGGACTCTTCTTCGAATACGCGAATGAATTCATTGCCGATTACTTTGCGTTTCTCCTCCGGATCGATTACGCCTGCCAGTTTGTTGATGAAGCGGTTTCGGGCATCGATGTATTCCACTTTGATGTGGAAGTTATTGGTGAACTTGTCTACCAGCCACTCCGGTTCATTTTTTCGCATGAAGCCTTGGTCGATGAACATACAGGTGAGTTGATCGCCGATGGCACGGTGCAATAGAAACGCTAATGTCGAACTATCCACCCCGCCGGACAATGCGAGCAGCACTCGCTTGTCGCCGACCCTTTCGCGAACGCCTTCGATGGCCTGTTCCAGAAACTTACTCATTGTCCAGCTTTGTGAGCAGCGGGCAACGTCCACCACAAAGTTTCGGATAATTTCCTGCCCGCCCTTAGTGTGAACGACTTCAGGATGGAATTGAACCCCGTAGAAGCCTCGTTCTTCATCAGCGACAGCGGCAGTTGGCGTGTCCATCGTGCAGGCCACGGCTCGAAACCCCGGAGGCATACCGACCACGCTGTCGCCATGGCTCATCCAACTATCAATACTTGAGTCCAGACCCTTAAACAGGAGTCCGTGATGAATCACTGTAAGCATCGCTCGACCGAACTCGCGCACTTTCGACGGCTCGACGATGCCGCCGAGCTCTTGCGCCATGAGCTGCATGCCATAACAAACGCCGAACACCGGCAAACCCAATTTCCATATGTCGGGATCGCACTTCGGCGCATTCTTGTCGTAAACGCTGTTCGGCCCGCCGGATAGAATTATGCCTTTGGGATTGAGTCGTTTGAGCTCTTCCGCCGAGATGCTGAAATGAAGCAGTTCGGAGAAAACATTCAGTTCTCGGATTCGCCTTGCAATGAGCTGCGAATACTGAGAACCGAAGTCCAGAATGGCAATGCTGTCACTCAGACTGTTGTCTTTCAGAGTGGACGTAGACTTGGTGGAAGTTTGAGCGGTAGTCAACGTAAGACACCTCGTAATGCGATTGATACATATTACTAAACGAAGAGGCAACAGTAAGCAGAAGTTAACGAGTGTGCCGTCGCTCACGTCGCTCGCAGCGGGGGAAACCGCAGGCGCTCGGGCCGAGCTGTGTCGATGCTTACCTCGAATTGTTCTGGCTGCCAGGTCGTTAACAACAAGATCTTCTGCCCGGGTTTATGAGTTAACCGACTCAAGATTCCCACCAGGGTGATTCCTGCAGATGACTCCGGGCTCTCGGTGGTTAGATGGCCAACAACTTGGATGGTTAAGCGGTCTTCTTCAATTGTTTCCACGCGAAAGTTGCCAGGGCGATGGAGCCTATAAGCAACACTATGAATCCCGGATTGACCGCTCCGCCCTTGAGAAGGTATTGATAATGGATCATCACATAAATCGGCACCATAAAAACTCCTCCGGCTCCTACGGCCAGCAGGGTAACAGGTGCGGGGATCTTCGCGGCGGGTTCAAAGCGCACCAGTGACACTATTGATGGTGCAAGAAGAAGAAGGTCGTAATCATGGCAGTGTAGCGCCGTCACCAAACCCAGCGGCACTGCAATGAACAACAGCCCGTTCAAGTCTCCCTTCAGCTTCTTGCCGCAAAACACAATGAATCCTGAGGTGAGCGTCAGGACAATCAAGCTAACCAGGTTTGCCCCGGTAGCATCAACACCGAGAAGGCGCAGTAACTGACCCCGCACGGTAGCGCTTAGTTCCGGTTGCATATACCGGGTGTTGAGATTAACATCACCCACCAATTGGAAATAGTGCCGCCATCCGTCGACGCCAACTAACGTCGTTGAAATCAGAGCGAGCACCGCGCCAACAACGACGGTAGCCCCGATAACCTTCCACTTGGAGGCGCCAAACAAGTAAAGCATGATTGGCAGAAGCTCTTGTGGTTTGAGAAGGAGTATCGACAGCCAAAGTCCCGCCGAGATGTCGCGTCCTTGCTTCATCTTGAGGATGCTGAGGCTGAAGGCAAGAAGAAGGACGGGCGCCAGTTGTCCAATCCGCAAAGACTCGTAAAGGGGACCGGACAAGCACATGATGGCGAGCAACCAGAGTGTGGACACGTTGCTGAGAACAAATGTTTTGCGGAGCACCAAGCATGCGCCAAGAGCGCAGGCTGATAAAAATGCTGTCCAGAGAACGGGAGCTGCCGCAACTGGCATCAAAAGTACGGGCATCAAAAGAGGCACGCTGAATGGTGGAATGAACAGACCGACAATGCGCCCGGACATGTCAGGAAAAATTATTTGCTCCTCGGTTCCCAGCCTTTCGAGCAGATAAACGCTGGCGCCTTGTCCCTTGGAAATGAGGCTGGCTCCGGCGTAATACTCGGGCAAGTCGTTTACCGCCGCGAATGTCAAGACTGCCAGGGGAAGAACGATAACTGGCACCGCCAGCGAGAAGACCAGCGCAAAAATTGCAGTTATCAGCCTGAATTTTTGTTTGCGGTTCTCGTTAGCGCTACTTGCCATCTGCGATTCCTGCACCGTTTAAGTAGCAGTTATACCCGAACAAGGAACTTGCCGAGCATATATATGTGTTACAGCGTGGAATAACCAGGATCGAGCACAGTCTTTCGCCCCGCAGGGACGCCTGAGTGCCCGGACCGCTTTACCTGTGCGGTATGGGTGGCGCCATGAGCGCATAGACTAGAATAATGGGGATGTCCGCAATGGAGTAATCGGGTGCAAGTCGGCAATCAGGAAAAGCCAATCCACAAGAAATGCGTGGTTTGTGGCAAGGAAGTGTTCGGAGTAGAGCGAACCGTCTGCGACGAGGACGGTGGCATGCTCGCGCCAGTCGGCAGAGAACCGCAGCCGGGTGATATTTTTGCTGACCGATATGAAATCGTCAGCTTGATCGGTGACGGAGGCTGGGGCAAAGTTTATAAAGCACAGCATCGGCTAATGAAGCGGGCCGTCGCGATTAAAGTGCTGTTGCCGCACCTGATCAAAAGTCAGCAAGCTCTAAAGCGCTTTCAACAGGAAGCGCGGGCCGCCAGCTCACTAAATCACCCGAACGTGATGACTGTTTTTGACTTCGGTATGACCGATGACGGTTTGCCGTACCTGGTTATGGACTTTCTGGAAGGCACCAGCTTGTCGGCGACTTTGCAAGAATTGCACTACCTGCCGATTGAACGCTCACTGAGAATCTTCGTCCAAGTTTGTGAGGGGTTGGCTCACGCACACGAGAAAGGTGTGATTCACCGCGACATCAAACCCAATAACTTGATGCTCGTGAATTTTATCGGACAGAGCGACTTCGTCAAGATTGTCGATTTTGGAATCGCCAAAATTGCGACGCCCTCAGAAGGCGAAGGTGAAGAACTGACCCAAACCGGAGAGATCTTCGGCAGTCCTATGTATATGAGCCCTGAGCAGTGTCGGGGTAAAGAGTTGGATGCTCGGTCTGATATCTATTCAACGGGGTGCGTACTTTATCGTTGTTTAACGGGAAGACCAGCATTTGCCGGGCGCGATGCCATGGAGTGCATGTTCAGGCAAGTGCACGAAGCTCCGGTTTGCTTCCGTGATGTTTGCCCGGATTTCAATTTGCCGATGTCTTTGGAAGCAATTGTGCAGAAGGCACTCGCTAAGGAACCGGATGAGCGCTTTCAGCACATGATTGAGTTTCGCGACGCGCTCATTGATTTGTACAGAGATATCGTCGGTGAGACTCCGGTAACGGCAAGTACGCAGCTGAGACTGTATGCCGTGGCGCCCGGAAGCGCCGAGGAAATCGAGAAAAGCGAAAAGACAGACATTCTCTCCAAGGAGACTTCTGCAACCTCCGATGCACCGATAATGGTGCCTGCAGACCAGAGTGCTGTTGCCGCTGTGAAACCGTCTACGCCACCTGAGACCGTCGCTGCTGCGACAGTCCCGACACCAGCACCGTCTCCGAAGGAACCAGTCAAGGCGAGTGCTCCCGAAGTCAAAGTGGTGGAGCATGCGTCGCCGCCTTCTTCTATCGTAAAGTCCAGTGAGCCCGCTGCTCGGCCGGCTTCACCTTCGTCGGGTCCGAAGAAGGGCGGGTTACCCGTGCCGGCACTGATAGGAGCGCTTGTACTTATTGTTGGGTGTGTGGTCGGAATTCCGCTGATGCACAAACCGGAGCCGGCCGTTTCGCCACCGACAATCGGCTCTGAAACAGAAACCGCGACGGTGACGGATACGACGCCAATTGTTGTGCCCGCTGTCGTCAATACAAGAGTTGTCGAAGATTCAGTGACGAAAGCGAAAGCGGCGATAGCGGAGGGCGAGTATCAGGACGCGATTACGGCGCTGCGTACGGCGCAGGCTGAGGCTGAAAAATTGTCCGACGCCAAATTGGGCGACAAGTTCTTATTGGAAATCTTGCCTCTGTTAGGTGACAGCTTCCTGGATGTGGACAATCCCGACGCAGCTCTGAAGGCATTCTTGGCTGTTTTGGACAAGGCCGGGGCGGCCTTCGGAGTTGATACTCCCGAGTACGCGCGTATCGAAACCGGCCTTGCCATCGCATCGGCGTACACCGGTGATATTGCCACGGCGGAGCCTCATCTGACGCATGCTTTGGCGGTATTGGAAAGACAACCGACTGCTGATCGCAAGGGACTGTGCGATGTTTACTATGGTTTGGCTCGCGTGGCCGAGTCGCGGAAAGACTTCAATAAAGCAAATCAGTATTTGAGCGAGGCTCTTAAACGCAAGCAAGCTGAAGGTCCACCTGACTTGGAAACTGCTAACCTGATGGTGAACGTGGCCCAATCGTACATGCTTCGCCGGCAGTATCCCAAGGCTCGCGGTTTGCTCGAACAAGCCCTGGCGATTGAGAAGGCGAAACTGGGCGATGATTCGATTAGCGTTGCCGGCACCATGAAGAATCTGGCCGTGGTCAATTACCAGACAGGCAACCCTGCCAAGGCGGAGTCGCTGTTCAAGCAAGCGTTGGATATCAACAATCGCCTTAACTCCAGCGACTCGCTGCTAGCTGCGGAGATAATGTCGAGTCTTGCCATTCTTTATGCCAATGACGGAAAGCTGGACGCCGCATTGGGTCTGGCAAAGCAATCTTTGGATATTCGCAAACGAATGCTCGGTGATGCCTCACCGCAAGTGAAACGTGATCAGGCCATGATCGCCAACCTGAACAGGGCTGTCGCGAAGAAGCAAAAACATTGAACGATTGGCGAATTAGCGGACTAGCGGAGAGGGAAAATGACGCAAGCAGGAACGCCTGATGCAGATTACGTCGTAGTTGATCAAGAGAAGCGTTTGTCCGAGTCCATTATCTGGAGAATGCTGGAGAATTTTTACGATACGGCCAGCATTTCGGCCTGGAATCAGATTCCGTTCTATCCGACCAGCAATCCGTTTATCGCCGAGGCCTACGCCGAGCTTATTGTCTCCTTCTTGAAGGATTACAGGGCTCATTTCAATCGCAGCGAGCCTGTCTACATCATTGAAATGGCTTCCGGCTCCGGCTGTTTTAGTTTCTACTTGTTGCAGGACTTGCAGGCGAAGCTCTCGTACTTTGAAGACTTGCGGTCGATTCCGCTTAAGTATGTAATGACCGATTTTACCGATAACAACGTTCGCACCTGGCAGGCAAATCCGGCGCTTAAGCCTTTTGTGGACAGTGGACTTTTAGAGTTTGCCGTATTCAGACCCGACAGCGATCAAGAGATTGAGACGCGTCCTTCCGGTCTGAAAATTAAACCGGGTGCAGTGCACAATCCAATTATCGCGATTGCTAATTACTTCTTTGATTCAATCAAGCAAGATGCGTTCCAAATACAGAGCGGTGCATTAAAGGAGGTTAGGCATACTTTTAGCTGTCCCTCCGATAAGGTTCCTGCAGAGGGCTATCCGCGGTTCGATACTCTGGTGAAAACAGAGACTTATCACGACGCGCAGGTGGAGAGCTACTACGCGGATGAAATGCTAAACAAACTCCTCAGCCGCTACCGCGAAACTTTCTCCGATGCGTCTGTGTTGATACCACTTGGGGCCTTTGATTGTCTGCGCAACTTGCGTGCCATGTCCGGTGACAATCTTGTTCTGATCTCTTCGGACAAAGGGTTTACCGACGAGAATTATGTGAAGGGTTGTCGCGAACAAACCTTCTTGACACATCATGGAATATTTTCCTATTCCGTAAATTACGACGCTATCAAAAAGTATTTCGAACTTTCCGGTGGCTGCGGATTTACTACCACTGACGATAATCTCTCTGTTTCCACAGCTGTCAATTATCTGTTGAAACATCCGACCAATCTTGAAGAGAGTCGCTATTACTTCCAGGAGAAGGTCGACAAACAGAATCTGGCTAACTATCTATATTTTCTGCAGGATATTCTTACATCGCTAAAACCGGAAAAAGCCAACGAGATTTTGCGCGCTTGTCTGGGCTACATTCAGTTGAGTAATTACTGTCCCATTGTTTTCTGCCTGGCTGCTCCGAGAATCTACGCGGCGATTGAGACTATCAACTATTACCAGCAGCAGAAACTGCTGCAGCTGATGCCCAAGGTCAAAGCCAAGTTCTATTCGGTGCAGCAGCAGTTTGATGTTTTCTATTGGATTGGCCGCATGTATTACGGACTGGACATGTACGAGCCGGCGCTGGAATCGTTCCAGGAGTCGCATAATGTGTTTGGTAAGAGCAGTTCTTCCTTGTATTACATTGCGGCCTGCAATGAAGTGAAAGGCCGATACGATGTGGCTTTGGGGCGTTACGAAGAAACGCTGGAGATGGAGCCGGACTGCCAATATACAAAAGCCGGCATCGAGCGGGTGAAGTCGAAAATGGTTCAAGTGAAAATCTAACTAAGAATTGTATCGAGGCATGGGCATTAGTTGTGTCTTACTTGCAACGGTTTTATTCAACTGGTTTTGCACTCTTGTCGAGCGGATATACGCGGTTGGCAGGGGGTTATGATGGTTTTGCAATCCAATGATGGGAAAGATTTAGCGTTTCCGTCCTTCACTGTCGTCAGTAGCAACGTTTAAGATAGTGCCACCGAATTTCCCACTGGGGGTGTGCCTTGTCTACTGCTACTCAATTACCTCCGTTCACGTCCGAGTTCGTTAACATGGAAAGCTCCAGAAAACCCGGCGTCACGAAAGTGATCGTCACCATGCCCGCATACAATGCGGCGAAGACGCTCATCAAAACATTTGACGAGATTGATAAGGATCTCGTGCAGGAAATCATCCTCGTCGATGATTGCAGTAAAGATGACACCGTAGCAGTAGCGAGCAAGTTGCCGATTAAAGTGATTCGGCACCCGCATAACGTCGGCTACGGCGGCAACCAAAAAACTTGCTATGCAGAAGCTTTGCGAGACGGTGCCGACATCGTCATCATGCTTCACCCGGACTACCAATATGATCCGCGTAAGATTCCGGAAATGATCGCCCCGATATTGAGCGGCGAAGCCGACATCGTTCTGGGCTCGCGCTTCCTTGGAGGCGGAGCACTGAAGGGTGGCATGCCGATGTACAAGTTCGTCGCCAATCGTTTTTTGACTACTACGCAAAACATAGTGCTGGGCACCAATCTTTCCGAATTCCACACCGGTTATCGTGCCTATAGCCGCAAGTTTCTGGAAACTGTGCCGTTCTTGCGTAACTCGCTGGCGTTCGTATTTGACGCCGAGATTTTGTGCCAAGCTGTCTACTTCAATTTTAAGATTGCTGAAATTGGCGTTGAGACTCGATACTTCGCCGAAGCTTCGTCAATCAACTTCTGGAACAGCGTTCAATACGGTTTGGGTGTGCTGAGCGCCTTGGGTAAATTCGTCGGTGCCAAGACAGGCTTGTCTAAGTGCGATCTCTTTAAGCCTTAAGTAACGCTGGAAGCGCTCGATTTCTCATCGAATTCAACTTCTATCTTATTGCCTTGCTCGCGTTTAAAAGAAGCGGGGAGCTTAAACTCGCGTGCGACCGCTTCAATTGATTCAGCCGTCAGAGTGATCTTTTCAGGGCGGGTATTTCCGATCATCTCTTCGGCTATGCGCATGTAGGCAACGTTCTCCGGTGCGATCTTCATCGTGCGGCAGCCCACCGCGTCAACCGCGGCCAGGTCCGGTCCCAAGATCAGATACCCGGTGTTGACAGGGGTTCCATCCAACGGGCCGTGCCCCTCCATGGCAACGATGGCGTCCATGATGGCAAAGCCCGGTTTGGCCGCAATTGCCAGGTCGATTACAGACGGGGCTATACCGTTGACGTGTAAGAAGTTTTTAGGCCACCCGTAGGCTCTTCCAGGTATTGCTCCGAAGAGATTTTTCAGCGATGCCGTCACCAAGGCCAATCGATGAGTCTTCAGCTTCGGCATTGAAATCAAAAGGTCGCACTGCGTTACGGTGCGTGGCATGGCGAAGAATTTCTCTTTGGTAAGTCCGGCAGCATTTTCAACTTTGTCGATATCGTCGATATTGAGATCAACGAAAGGCACGCCAAGCTTGCTGCAGCATTGCCCGATGCCTGTCGCTTCCAGCAGATAGTCTGTATCGCGATTCAGGGCAGACGCATCGCCGACGATAATTTCTGCCGCACCTAACTGCGCCATCAGTTTCACTGCCGCTTCAACTACGGCTTTGTCCGTAGTCAGCGGTCGGTCGCTGCGAAAATCGACCATGTTAATCTTGAGCAGGATTTTTTTGCCTTTGACGTCGGGTATCTGCAACTTTGAAGTGACAGCCTCCAGGTCTATTGCCGGAAGATCGGCGTAGGAGGCGCATTTGACGATGGCAACCGGCGAAGGAGCTTTTCTTCTCCATCGTCGTTGCTCCTCGCTTATGTGGCGCGGCATGTGCATCGGGTCAGGCGCCGCGCAGGCAGACAGTAGAGGGGGCGCAAGCACTGCTCCGGCCGCTGCTTTTAGGAATTGCCGTCTTTCTGGATCGACAACATCATTGCTGCCGTTTATGGTATCGGTCGGTTGACCGATTTCTTCTTCTTCTTCTTCTTCTGTCATGGTCCTCGGTTACAAAGTTTCAGACAAAGGAGACTTAAGCGGATTCCCTTCCGAAGGTAACGCCAGGGCTATTGAAACGAGAGCATTCGTTATCGTTTCGGCTCCGAAGCTGCCATCTTTCTTTTGCATTGGTATCAGTTTTGCCAATGGTTTGTCGATAGGCCGGTCGAAAGCGTGTAGGGCAATCGCCGACCAGGCCAGACCGAGAACGCTTTGTCTGTCCGGTTCCGGACCGGTCAGGTACGCCAATCCCTTTTCTATAACCGGACCGGTCCTCTGACTTTG
This sequence comes from Candidatus Obscuribacterales bacterium, assembly GCA_019752635.1. Lineage (GTDB taxonomy): Bacteria > Cyanobacteriota > Vampirovibrionia > Obscuribacterales > Obscuribacteraceae > JAKFUT01. The sequence continues at coordinate 20,768 of JAIELX010000105.1, forward strand.
CAGAGCCAGAAGCGCCAACGCAGTATTGGAGGGATAAGGGTAGGGATAATGCGGTCCCTCGCGGGCCGCACTCTGCTTGTTCTCTACTGGTACTCGGTCGGCGCAATCCCAGCCGCCCGGATAGCAGTAAGACTCGAGCAAGAAATCTTGGGCGTCGCGCAAAGCCGACGCCCACTTCCCCTTGGCGTATTGCGAACCATGAAGCGCCAAAACAACGTAGGCTGTGGGCTCAATCCAGTCGAATGTATCTTGAGTCCACGGCCAGCCTCGCGCATAGCTGTACTGCGGGCCTTTCCAGAGCAGATACGCTGCTTTGACAATGCCGCTGTAGTGGTCGGCTCGATTGTCAATTAGGAAGTCGATTGCCCTTTTGAAGGAAGCCGTGACTTTGGGATTATGTTCAGCACCGCCGATAATGCGCAGTCCCAGTAAGACGATTCCGGTAGTCCAGTCGGACTCGCCTGCATTCTGATAAGAAGACCATCCGCCGTCGGCATTTTGCAGGGAGAGAACTTTGGACAGAAACGCTTTGCGAGTTTCCGGATTGTGCCGGCAGGCGAGCGCTCCCCATACCGATGGTTCCAGCGCCGGTTCCCTCCCGTCTACGTAGGGCCACATTCCGTCTCTGCATCGAAGCTCTAAACTTGCTCGTAGATCCGGAGCGAGAATTTTTTTCGAGTTTTTTGAGACGTCCATACTAATTTTTGGGAGAAGCACGTAGAAAGTTGAGTAGTTCGAACCGTATTCTGATCGTTTCGATGTCCCGAGAAGCATTGTGTTACAGGGATCTCAAGGGCAAATGTTGAAAGACAACATTGCAACTTCAAAATCTTGACAGGACAGTGGTATTTCGGGGTTGTTATGGTATAACGGATATATGCTGAACTTTGGAGGTGAATCCGACGCGTTCAGTTCTTTA
>JAIELX010000155.1 GCA_019752635.1 Candidatus Obscuribacterales bacterium
ATTGGTCACGTTTTGGATTCCTTGCCCTGTAATCAACATCTTGCCAAGTTTAGCACTAAGGAAATTTCGTCACCTTGTGCTTCTCTAAACCGCTCGGGCCGGTCAACCTGTAACCTAGTTGCGCCCTGGCTGCCGTAATGTCTTAAATCCAGTCTTTGTAAGGACCTTGAGATGGTGCTGCCGAAGTTGGTGGCCTCGAGTATCGGGGACCGTCACGCAACAATTTCGATACGAAGCCGGATTTCCCTCCCTTGACATTGAAGGAGTAACCACATTAAACTTAGCTAAGGGCTGGGGGCTCGCACCCGCGGTGGCATTTCCCGGGCTTTTAGTAGAATGAATTGAGCGGTTGGCCGGAGTTTAGTAGATGAAGATTTCGTATGTTTTGGCTGGTTTGATCCTGGCGGCAGTAACTTCGAGTTTCTTGCCGCTCGCAGCCGAAGCACAGGGCTATCGCGATGCTAATCCTAATATGCGCAACTTCTATATGGCGCGCCAACAAATTCAAATCACTGATGACGCGCCTGCTGTGAATGATATGCGCACAAATCCGGGGGCTCCTGCGCCCCAAGTAAACGCACCGCGCCCTCTGCCTCGCGCAGGTTTCGGTTCGTTCGTCAATCCAAGCCTCGTGAACGGCAGTATGTCCAGCGGTCTGCCGCAGGTGGTGAACGGTGTGCCAAAGGCACCACCGCCGGCTGCTAATCCCGTACGCAAATCCCCGACGGGCCAGCGCGCTACAGCAAACAAAATCAAGCCTTCCGGACCTACCACAGTAAAGGCATACAAGCCCTATCAGACGTATCAGGCAGCGGCCCCTACCGGCGGTGGCACTGGCGGCAGCATGATTAACAATAGTTCGTCCAATGTAAGCGGCAGTGTTTTGCACTGGAACAGGCGCAAAACACTTCAATATTAGTTATTTGACGCTTCGGGCAACTTGGTCCCTCGGGTGAATCGTCTCGAGCGGTTGCGCTTATGTGTTTTCTTTCAATGTAAAGCTGGCGTTGGAAGCGACTCGGCTGAGATTGCTCATGCTTACTCTGTTTCACAGGAGGATGGGAGTGTTCCCATCTTGAAAGCGTAATGGTCCCATGCTGGAACCTTGCCGTTGATGAGCTTGTCCTTTATTCTAACCAAGTCACTCAAGTTCAACAGTAGCAATTTCGATTGCTGCGAGATGTTTTGACGCTCGGATTGCTTAGGAGCACCATCCCTATAATGATATTTCCTGTAATGGTCCCCGAAGTCGTGACGATGCCTCCAGTGGCGGTCGAGACAACCGTGCGCCGTCGTCCTCCGGTCTATTCCAACATTTTGAACTTGCAGCATTGCATGATGCAGAACAAAAATCTTTGTCCGCGTGTACGCAAGCGGCTTGAGAAACTGATTCGTCAAATCGAAGCGTCGGATGAGTCGCAGAAGCGCAAGACTGCTTCCAAGGAAGAAGAAATAACTTTGTAGGCAGATCGTAATAGATTCGGGAGAGATGGCGCGTTGTCCCGTTGGACTGCGCCTCTTCTATCGGGAGCTCCGGCTCCTTTGGCAAGCCTCGTTAGCGACCCGATTCTTTTGGGCGGCATTAGACCGCTGCTCAAGCCATGCTTAGCCGAATTCAGTCGGCTCTGGATTCGTTACGTCCGGCAACACGCGCGATAAGCGGGGGCATGGCTTGGGGGCGCGGTTGCAGGGCAAAGTTCCCGTGAAAAGTTTGTGCCGAAAAGTCCCGGCATTGTGGTCGGGAAAGCGGTCTTGATACAATTTCCCTTTCCGGTAAACCAAGGTGACAAGGATGCAGCGCGAATACCACAAGTGGCACAGCAAGAATCTCGATCGCGAGATGGAGATGTTGATCTTCGGACATGGCGGGGCCCGTGCTGTCGTCATTCCTACTCAGTCGGGTCGCTTTTACGACTGGGAAGATCGAGGGATGATCGAAGCGTTGCAGACGCACATTGATAATGGTTGGATTCAACTTTTTTGTGTGGACAGTGTCGACCCGGAAAGCTGGGATAACACCGCAATAGAGCCGAGAAAGAGAGCCGAACGGCACTTGAAGTATCAGGACTATGTAATCCAGGAAGTGCTACCTTACACTGCAACCAAGAACGACAATCCATATGTGATGGCTGTAGGCGCTTCGTTCGGGGCTTATCACTCCGTCAATCTGGCGTTGCGCTATCCTGACTCTTTCCACAGAGTGGTGGCCATGAGCGGAATTTATGACATTCATCCATGGACTGATGGCAAGGACGACGAGCTGATTCAGCAAGGTAACCCTTTGCAGTACATCAAGATGATCACTGACGAAAAGCAGCTTGACGCGCTTCGCAAGATTGATTTGATTGTGACTATCGGAAATGAAGATCCCGCATATCAGGAGAACCAAGAATTCTCCTCATCCCTATGGAATAAGGATGTTTGGCACGCCTTTCGCGTTTGGGACGGATACGCGCACGATTGGCCCGTGTGGCACGAAATGGTGCTCCACTACATAGGTGGACCGGACAGCAAAGGCTAGTTCACTTCAGGCTACTGTCCTGAAGAAATTCGAAGTCGGGGTTACGATATTGAGCATGCAAGCAGCGGTAAGATCCGACGATAACAACCGCATGTGCTGTTCGTCGAGCTTACCGCCGCGATGATGCTATTCAATGTAGCTGTTTTGCCAATGTCACCGCATTATCGATTCCGGGACCGGTCGATTGTGCAGCACCTTAGCTAGTTAAGGACACAGTTCAGGACAAGCCGGAGCTATTGTTGCCGGCTCACAGATCGTTTTTTCGATGTTGACTTGCTGTTGTATTGTCTTTTGGATCAGCACCGGCTGGTTAATGGTGCGCTGTACATTGATGGTCTCCTTCACTCTGCGCGGCACCATCACTTGTTCTTCTACGCAGCGCGGAACCATGATTGTTCTTGTGACTTCTTTAGGCACCAACACTGAATGTCTTACAGTCCGCTCTACCATTTTGGGTTCCAGGACTTTGCGCCTAATGGTGGTGGGCACATCAACAATAGTGTCTACTTGAACCCATTTCTTGACGTGTTTTTGAATCACTGCAGGCTCACGCACTGTGCGGCTTACCATCTTTTGTTCGCAGACTTTCTCTTGGATTGTACGTCTTTTCTGTACGGTCTCTGTTATGAGCTTCGGTTCCATAATAGTGCGGGTTATTGTCTTCGGCTCACAAATAGTCTTTTCGATCGTTACGGGCTCACAAACCGTCTTCTCGATCAGCGCGGGTTCACAAATGGTTTTATTTATGAGCGCCGGTTGAGTGATTGTACGTTCAACCATTACCGGCGCAGTTACTGCCTTCGTTTCGCAAGGGGGTAACTCGGCGCATCCGAGTGAATCTGCGAATGCCGGCTGACCTACACAGATAGAGCCTGCTATCATCGAGCAGAGAATCAATGCTTGTTTCATTTTTGCGATCTCCTAGGGTACAGATGAGATGCCGCGCAAGTTGCCGGGCGAACTGCAACAGGTGCTGCGCATCTGCTTGCAGTTTGTCTAATGGATGTTACGGGTGCAGACTTGCGGTCTTATAGGACCAATGGGGCATGAATTCCACGAGGGCCGGTGTCTGATTAACAAAATGATGTTGTACTGTCAGTCCCGGAAACAAATTCGGATTGCGCACACAATCGATGGCTTTGTTGTCAGTCCTAACTCATCTTCGTATTAGATCAGGGTACATACACAGGTCTCTGGAGATTGAGACGTAGACGGCATCAAAAGGTGTCTCATTCTCCACCGTGGTGTTAACGTGTGCACCAAATTTAGTGGCGTTATATGCAGTACAAAATGCGTGCGGGACGTTATGCTGTCCCGCACGCACTTGATACTCTTACTGTCCCGCGTCTGTCCGGCGATAAGCAACGCTCGGGCAGCAAGTTTTTCGAATTCAGGAGAGATTCAACTCAGCAGTGATAATGCTGACATAATTGCCTTGTACAGTATCTTTCATAAGCCGGTCAACTCCGCTCGATTGAAGACTCTGAAGGTACTCTAGATGGCTAATTACGCTGTTTCCGATTGTTCAACTCCGATTCACCGGCAATGGTATTGCCAGGGTTGCTTAGGGAGGAGCCGCTGAGACCGTTACCTCCCAATACTGAAGAGAATGGTCTTATGGGCGTGCGCGCTGGTCCACCCAACCAGTTGACGAGTCCGGCGCCATAACCGGGAGCCTTACCGAAAGCCCCTTCGTAGGTTGTATGCCAATTGCGGTTGGCGCCCGTCAAATCTATGGGGTCGCGGTTGCTGTCGAGCAAATCAAAGAACTTGAGCCTATGCTCAACGTAGTCGGATCCCGCTTTCGTTGCTCTAGATTGTTCAATCAAGCGCAGACGAGACCCGAACGGGCTTGCACCATTAAGCAATGCTGTCCAGCCGTCCACAGTAAAGTTCATGAACTGCTCCTGCGTGACGCCCTCCATTTGCGTTCGCTTCTCAAGCATTCCGTAACGAGACGAAGTCATTAGCTCGCCGGCTGTTTTGGCATCGCATTTGATGGCACGAACTCCATCTATGGTGACCCATTCAATATTCAGGTCTCTTCCTTGAAACTTAATTGTCTGAGGTCCGTCTTGACCTCGCCATGGGATCTCACCGTTGAACTCACGAACCCAGCGCTCGCCCGGAGTCATGCCGTCCGAGGCTCCCAGGTATTCTTGGGCTATCTGTTTTCCTTCAATGGTTGGAAGCGCGGGATTCGCTGCTGTTCCGACTTCTTTAGGTACCAGGTACACCGTTCCTTGTTCCGGCGGACGAAGGAAGTCTTTTATCACAATGCGACCACCGTCGCGCATTGACACGGCCCAATTGTGCAATGCCATTCCGGCATTCTTGGTATTGAACTGTCCGTAGTATTGCGGCGGGTAGGAAGCCAGTTCGTGGATGTTGCTCAGACTGGAAAACGCATCGATGGATTTTCTCGGAAGGCGCAAAGATACGCCATCTGCAAAAACAGGAATAGCCTGGAAGCTACCATCACCGGACTCCATCGACTGCCGACGAGCCTTGAGCATTCCTAAGAAAGATCCAGGGTCGAGCTCTACTGCGAACGCCGTTGTTCTACCTTGTGTGGCTGTGGCCAGTGCGTGAGGAACAGGACCTTCGGCGGATCCTATGTCTACCAGGAGCTGATGCTTGGTGGGGTCGATGTTTTTCAAGACGACTTCTGCTTTTTTTGCCGCAGAGATCTTCATTTGTGCTTGATACTCTGCCTTACCGTCCGTGTCTTTGTCGTTGGCATTGAACGTCCGCGACATTCTTGCCGCCAGTTCCTGTGCCGGATCGACTTTTTGCGACCAGCGAGTATTCCACTCCGTCACCATCTGCTGAAGTGTCGGGGCTCTTTCGCCTGGACCGTTTTGGTTAAGCAAATCATTGAGAAATGCGCGCTCTCGTATCATCGCAAAACGTGATTGTTCCCAGTTCTTTTCCGGCAAGGCGTCTTTCTTGGCTGCCTCAAACACGCCTTCAACTCTGGTCCTATCGGCGGGATTTTCCTTCACCTTCTCGTTCTTTACTTGCTCCCAGGTCTTTCCTGCTGCGACTTCGGCTTGTGCTTCCGCTACTGCAAGAGTGCGAACCAAATCGCCTGCTTGCCGAAGCGAGCCTGCCTCACCTGTGACTGTTGCCGGTTTCGCGGTGCGAGCATCGCCGTAATCCAGCAGTAGTTGTCGTGCCTGCGGAGAATCTTTCAGAACACCCTGCAAATTCTCGTTAGCTGAAATCACGTCGGAAACTGTTCTTGTTCCTTGGGCTCGACCTGCAATCTCGCCGGCGCTGCGGAAACCGCCGCCAAGTACTCCGAAGGTGTAGGCGGACTGGTAGAGTTCCTTTCCTGTGGCATGGCGACCCTCACTCATTAAGGCGTGCGTTTCTGCGCTGACTAATCCAGCTGTGCCGCCTGCTAGTACGTGCCTTGTAACATCATGCCTGAACGTGTTCACCGCCCATGGTGTGTTCTTCGAAATGTAGTTAGCGTCAACACCCTTCAGAACTTTGTTCATTCCTAGAAGAGCAGTAAAAGTGACGGCACCGGTTGTGCCATTGTTGATTCGCTGTTGCCAAAAATTGTCTTTCGACATGTCGCTGGGGCGGAGAACGCCTTCAGCGATGACACCTGTGGCGGCCATTTCAAGAAAGGGCCGCGCTAGTTTCAGTGACTCACTGTTTGCTAGCGTCAACGTGCTCGCTCGGGTATATGCGAAATTCTCACCTGCCGCGAGCGCGCCGCGCCCCAGGAAACGTGCGCCCTGTCGTGCGGCAAGAAACGGCACTATCATGCCGATGCCTGAACCGGCGGTTTGACCGTACCAGTCGGCGCTGCCAAACTCGGCTTGTTTGGGCTGTGGAATCAAACCTAGCTTAGCCGGTTCTGTTCCTATCGCCTTGGCACCGAGCTGAAGGACAGCATCGGTTGGTGCCTCGATCGCACTGTACGCTGCGGAGTGGAGTAGCTGGCCCACCGGGCTGGCAACGTATCTGTCGAATGTGGATTGTGATCGCAGTAAATCCGCAGTACTGGTTAACTCATTACTCATGGCTCTCCCGGGGGGACCCCTCCCCCTAAACATGAATTCACGTTTAGATATATCCAGCCACATAAAAAATTTCCCATACCCACAGCATAAATTTTTTAACTGCGTTTGCACTGGGGGAATTACGAAATTAGGCGGACCCGGGTCCAAGGGCGCTCCGCCGGAGACCATCATCGTGCGGTCAGTGTTGAGAGTGCAACCGGAACTATCGCACCGTCCTGCCACAATACATACTCTCTACTACTCTCTAGCCGTGAGGTGTCACCTTATTCGCCGTACCACTCCTTACGCCATTGCTTCATTTGATCAATCTCCGACTGCTGCGAAGTAATGATGTTGCGTGCCAGTTGCTTTAGTTCGGGATGTCTTGCTTCTTTCAAAGCAGCGTTTGCCTCATCAATTGCTTGTTGATGGTGTGGAATCATCATGTTAATGAAACCATGATCGTAATGCGATCCACTCATCGTGTTTGTCATCGGTGCCATGGAGTGTGGTGTCGTTTCTTTATTTGCGTACATAAAAGCGAGAACGACTGTACATACTGATAAAGCGAGCGTGGCAGCCTTCCATGGACTGGTTTTGTCCTTACCTTTTTCGCTCGTTACCGGGTCTCGATAGCTTGTAGTCATGAGAAATTCCTCCCTTTACTTGGTTATAGTGACGCGCATCTGGCGCTTTAATATCCCAAGAGAACGGCCGAGGTTGCCCTCTGCCTTCGTCAACAATCAGACGAAGAGGACTTTTCGTGAGTGGACGCTTGGCTGAGCGATTGTACTTATCTCGGCACACTCGACACTTGTAGGGGCATCATCGGTGAGCAAAGCCAACGGCACTGCTAGGAAAAATCTGATCCTTATAATTCCCGCAATGGTGGCCAATGAGGGCCAGAAAAACAAAATTCGAACCAAAAGAGAAAGCGGCTCCTCTTTCGAAGAACCGCTTTCTGTTTGTCTTTTAACTAGCCTGCCCGTCTAGAAGTTGCGAAACAAGAAGGGATAAAAAATCCAGAAGCGGCGTTGTTCGACTTGTGCGTGAAACCCATATGCTTCTCTAAAGCAGGTGAAGGCGTCATCCACGAAGACTTGTACCTGAGCCTTGATACTAAGAAGAACGAGATACACACACAACACAAATCGTGGCGAGGGTTGCCGGCGACCAAAAGTCAAACAGTCTTCGTTGTCGACGGCGCAGTACTGGAGCAACTTCCTGCGGATGCCCGATGGGAGCAAGTGACACTTGTTGTTTTTACACCTAAGGTCATTCAGTTCATCGATTACTCGAGAAACGATGCAGGAATCTACTTCCGCCGTCCTGAATAGATAACTAACTCAGAGTTTTAAGTCCTTGCCGAAGCCCTTGAACCGGGTTGCATCGAGCTTGGTATAGACCACGGTATGCTGAATGTTTTTGTGCAGAAGCCTAGTTCGTTCATCGCATTCTCTATCCGGTCATGGCTTGCGGAGCTTATAAAGTCTAGGTCTTGCGAGGCATATTTGTTTGCCGTGTAAATGCTCACCACTGAACCACCCACAAGAGTTGCCTCAATTTGATGCGCCAGCAGTTTTTTCACCACAATTGCAGCAAGCTCTTCTCGACTGGTGTGAGTTGTAATGTCCATCATGCTTGCCGCAGTTCTTTCCCTGTCCTTCGGGGACGGCGACGCTGCCGAAAGTATTTCTCGGTCTCCGCCTCAGGCACTAGTGATAACATTTTTTCCAGTAAGGCTTGCAGTTCATTTCTGATGGGCAGTCGTGGGTTTATCGAGAACTGCTTAGTGTTTCCATAAAACTGACTGACTAAGATGCCCTCGGCTTCAAGCTTTTCGAGTTGTCTTTGCGCTTGGGATGGAGACATTCCGAAAGTGCGCGCGATGCCGTTGATGTGTCCTCCGCCGTAATTGGCGATGTATAGCAGGCACTGCTTAGCGACGTTGTTACCAAAAAGTGAGTTGTACATAGCTTTCTTTCGCATCCTGCTTTTGAGTATGATTATACTCTAAAAGAGTATGGCTTGCCAACCCGAATTCGAACGCGACGATCCCAGGAAGTCACTTGTCCGAGCTTGCCGGGGGCTGCCTTTCACCCAAGCGATTTTTCCACCGGGTCCGGTTTTTTGATGATTGCATTGCCCCGCGGCGAGCGCAGAAGCTATTGAGAAGTCTAGCTGTTGTGACCCTGTTGGTCTTGAAAATTGTTTTTCTAATTCTTGCTTAGAATTCTCGCTAGAGGGGCCAATAAGGGGCCAACAAACAAAATTCGAGCCAAAAGAGAAAGCGGCTCCTCTTTCGAAGAACCGCTTTCTGTCTGTCTTTTAACTAGCCTGCCCGGAGAGATTCGAACTCCCGACCTCATGGTTCGTAGCCATGAAAATGACTGATTTTGTCTACTTTTGCGAGGTTTACTGAAACTTCTGGAAAGTTGCTAAAGATAGGCTCTATAATATTCTACAGGATAGAAGTGGTTTGATGCAGCTTTCTCTTGATAATCGATTTTTCCTGCCAAAGGGGCCCCTCAGGGGCCCCGGAAATGTCTGAGACGACCACATGGTTATGGGGCCCTGTAATTCAGGAGAACCGAGGTGAAAGAAGTCGTTGCTAAGAAGTTCAACTTTACGAAGAAAGAAATCGAGGCCTTGCCGGACGCAAAAACGGACAAGGATCAGTATTGGGACACTAAGGCCCGCGGCTTGTACATTCAAGTTTCCAAAGCCGGTGTCAAGAGTTTCTTCGTAAGAAGGAAAATTCACGGACATTCCGAGCGCCTTTTTCTCGGCCGCTTTCCGGAACTGACAGTGGAGCAGGCACGAATTAAATGCGCTGAGTTCCATGCGTCGCTCGCACAAGGAAAGAATCTCGCTGAAACCAGGCGAGAAGATCTGAAAGAGATGACGCTTGGAGATTTGTTCCGCCAGTATCTTGAACGACACGCCAGAAAAAGCAGAAAGACTTCCGACGAAATCGAAAAGCAATTTGAGCGCAGCTTTTCGAAATGGAAGGAACGCAAACTGAGTGCAGTTACTTCGGAGATCGCAGAGGCCATCCACCAAAGCATCGGCGACGCCAGAGGTCCGTATGCGGCTAATCGCGCGATTGAGTTGTTGCGCGCACTCTATAACAAAGCGGTTGAGTGGAAACTCTACAAAGGCAGCAACCCCACAGAAACAATCACGATGTTTCCAGAACAAAATCGCGTTCGCATCATACAGGCTGATGAATTTCAGCGCTTCTTTGAAGCACTCGACCAAGAAGCGGATCAGGACATTCAAGATTTTGTACTGTTGAGTTTGTTTACCGGCGCGCGCAAAGCAAACGTTCTTGCAATGAGCTGGGCCGATATTGATATGAAGGCTGGCACGTGGACCATACCCGGTGAGCAGGCGAAGAACAGTCAGACACACACCATCCCTTTGACAGACGAAGAATTGAAAATTCTTCGCCGCCGCCAGAAAGATCAAGAGAAGCAACGACAAAAAGATCCCCAGAATCCAAAATACGTGGGCAATCACTTTGTCTTTTATGGTACCGGCAAGACAGGACATCTGGTGGAACCCAAGCGCCAGTGGCGCAACATCCTCAGTCGCGCAGGCATCGAGAACCTGCATTTGCACGATTTGCGCAGGTCGATGGCCAGCTGGATGGCGAATTCTGGTGCCAACGTGGCTCTCATCCAGAGCGCAATGAATCACAAAGACCTGAAGACTACGCTTACAATCTATGCGCATACGGTTAAAGATGCCGAGCGAGATGCCAGGCAAAAAGCACATGCGCTCATGCTCGGGCATAAGAGCAAGAAGTGACGCTAGTGAGGGAGTCGCCGCCTGAGCGAAGGGTAGGGATGGCGCGGCAGATTTCAATCCGGGCCAGCAATCGCGGCATGTTGATCTCAGGCAGAATGCCGTAGCAGAGCCCGCTCTACGCCTCATGCAGGTCACGGGCGATCGACAGTGGGCAGATCCGCAGCGGCCGGTGGTCTTCCAAACTGAAAGCGTTTGTTCCGGCACCGACACACGACTGAAGCTTGCTCTTTCGAACAGATCAGGTTGATTCCTTAATCGACACTCAAGAAGTCATTACTTTACGTTTCTTTGAATAGCGGATTTTGGTAAAGCAAAAGCAGCGACACTTGATTTGGAGCGAGAGAAATCACCAATCTGCGCATCTTCGAATGGATAAATTCTCGGAAGACTTGAATCAAGTTGCGCCAGCGCACGCAGACCAGCAAATTGAGTGATTGCCCCTCGTGCTCTCTGAACGGCACAAATTTCTTCACCTTCCATCCTTAACTCGAGAACTGTTCGTAGCCACTTCGAATCGCCTGGAATGGCGTGCCTATCTGCACATCGGTTTGCTGCTTGTACATAATCTAGGTACAACAGCTCTGCCAATTCGACCCTATCCGAGAAAGGCAGCTTTTCATTGGCTGATAGGCATGACGATTCGGAGATCATGGTCTCAATCAGTTTATCCTCCGTAGTGCTTGCAGATGTTGCTGGGGACTGGGAGATGAGGAGAAGCACTAAAACAAACCACGCAACTTTCATTTGTCAGTTCCTAGAACTCTGGAAGAAACAAAGATCTTACCATGTGATGCTTCGCTTTCAAAGTGTTTCCGTCCGCACGACCGTTGTGCTAACGCAGCGGCGGAATAAGCGGGATAGGAATTGGAAGATTGTTTAGCTGTGGGAATCGGACGGTAGGGTTCATCTTACCGGAGCTAACGAAGCCACCAGCATCCAGATTTATGTAGTCAATATTTTTGCTGATGCGAATAATGTCACCGCTCTCATTGAGAAAATACCTTTTACCTGTTTGATTGTCGTAGAGGATTCTGTTGCTTTTTGCAGACTCCTCAACGCCTTCTCCTAGAGTGGAGGTCACGCCTGGCGGCATGTCCATATCGAAAGGATTTTTCATATGTCCCACATCCGCGCCGTTCGGAGCTCCTGACGGATAGTCACCAGTCCGACCACGCCTCTCATATCCGGTACCATTCCCGCTGTTCCCGCCAAATCCAGTGCCACTCGTTCCTCCGCTACCAGTGTCAGTACCTGTACCACCAGTCCCACTAGAGTATCCACCCCCGTCTCCGTTACCTCCAGTGTTACCGCCTCCCGAGTGGCCAGGTTCAAGTCCGAAGAAATCCAATAGATTTATGGCGTCATTGTGGACATATGCATAGAGATTCATGTCACCCGCGCTATAGCCGAGCGGGTCTGGCTGTATAAAGCGGCTGATATTCGGAGAATAATAGCGAGCCTTGTAGTTGTATAGACCGACTTCCGAGTCGTATCGTTGACCGGTAAATCCGAAGCTGGTGCCTGCCAGTTCAGCCGTTTCTCCGAATGTAGAGTACTTGTAGACATTTTCTACGGCGCCTTCTGCGTTAGTTCGTGCAACCGTTGAATTCAGTCTATCCTGATGCAAGAAACTCACTGTTGTTGCATCAACCTGAACACAAATAGCGCCGAGCGGTGCCGTAGGGATGAACCGTCTTGAGATATCAGAATCCTCGTATTCAGCTATCGTTTGAGGACCGTCGTACAAATACTGTTTCTTCTCTGCATTGAATTCCTTTTGCGCCTGGCGACTCAGCGGGTCGTTCCAGTAATTGTTTGTGACACCAGATTTAGTGACTTGGGTGATTCGATTCAACGCATCAAACGCGGCGGCATTTAATCCCGATGTCAAATTTCCGTTTTGATCATAGCCGTATTCCGTGGAATTCACAGATGGATACTGATTTAAGCTATTTGCCATTCCATACGTGTTGATTCCGAAAGTTGTCGGCGCAGGCCACATGTACGCAGCATCATCGGACGAGAATCGCGTCACTTGATGCACTTTGTTGTATCCAAAGACAAATGAAACCGAGCTGCCAACGAAGGTGTGGGCCAGCGAGGTCAAATCGTTGTTGATCGCATAGCCATAGCTGCAAGAGCAGCCATTGATGTAACTCATTGAAATTCTGCGTGAAAGCGCATCGTAGACTATTTCCACAGAAGGAGCTTCATCCGTGTTCAACGTGATGTCCGTCGTGCGGTTCAATTCATCAAAGCCGTAGCTGGCATAGAATCCGTCCGGCCAAGTCAGCTTTGTGCGATTACCATTTGCGTCTAACTCGTAAGCAACTTCGCGAGGATCAAGCTCTCCATTCGGGCTGGTTTGCAGAATCAAACGGCCTGCACCATCGTAACCGAATCCGAAATCGCCACTGGAGGGATCTCCCTCAACTGCCGGCGTGTTGACGTTGAGCAATCGGCCGACAAGATCGTAGGTCATCCTTTGCAGCGCGAGCTCTGCCCCTGGTTGCGTTGTGGCTAGCCTGGTCAAAACGTCGTAAGTATTTTCAATTGTGTCGCCCCTGCGAGTCACCGTCGTTAAGACCTGGCTGTTTTGATTAAACGTGTATTCCTCGAAGGAGGCATCCGGATAAATCCGCTTGCTGAGCCGGTCGAAGCCATCACGCTCCATCTCGGTTATGTTGCCGCGCGCATCTTCTATGGTGGCAAGCAAGCCGTTTTTCGAATATGTCCGGCCCTCAGCGGTGTTTCCCATCGGGTCGATCACCGCGCTGATGCGCCCGACAGGATCGTGTTGAAACTGCCATTCTCTCAGTTCTGCGTCGGTTCTAGAAATTAGTTGTGCAGCGGAATTGTATTCGAAATTCGTTTCGTTCCCAGCAGGATCGGTAACCTTCTCGACGTTTCCGCTGACCTGATACTGCCATGCCCAGTCCTGGTTTACTTCCGGGTCTACGCTAACCTGCCTGCGCAACAGAGTCCGCTCGCCGTTTGCGTTGTAGCCCCAGGTCGTTTCATATTCAAAAGGTGCGCACTCAATCCGCTTTGTCGGCCGACGCTCCGCATCGAATTCGAAGGTCGTGATGTTCTCGCGCGGATCTTTGATGCTCGTCACGTCTCCGACGGCGTTGTATCCGAACTCGGTCCTTAGGTTCAGTCCTTCTTCTGGAACCGCGGTGTAGTTTCGAATGGCAGCTTGGAGCGTTTCATTGTCCTCGTGATATTCAAATTTGTCGACCATGCCGGTTTCATCGGTGCGAGTTTCTACCTGCCCGCGCTCTGTATAGGTGTACCCGACATTGACGAAGATAGCGTTTGAGATGGTGATCCCGCCCAGTCCTGTAGCGGTGAGAGTGGTTCCTACGGGAGCCGTAAGAAGGATGTCCGCTCCTGAAGAGGTAGAACTAACGCCTGATAGGGATAGAGCATTTATTGCAGTACTGAGTGCGCTAGCAATGTCTGAATTGGTATCACCAGTGTCGGCAAGGTAGTCCGCCGCTTGTTCATCAACTCTTATTGTCTGCAGATACGGGCCTGATGTGGGCGCACCGCCGATGGTTATAGTTGTTACGCTTTCTGTCGTGATGCTTGGGCGATTTATCTGAATCAGAGTTCCCTGTGTGGCGCCGTAAGAGAAGATAGTGGTGTTGCCTTCGCCGTCGGTAGAAGACGACAACTTGTTCCAATCATTCGCGTAGGCGAACTCCAGGACAATATCATCAAGCGGGCTGCCCGGCTTCGGTTTTGATGTTATCTTCGTGACGTTGTTGTTCTCATCATACTCCCACTCGGTCTCGTTGAGTTCGGGATAGGTTGCCTTGATGGTGCGGTTGAGACCGTCTCGCAAGAAAACAGTTTCCTGATTGAGCTGATTGATCTCGCGCAGGACAGAGCCGTAGCTGTTGTAATAGATAACTTGACTGTTCCCGAGCGGATTCACAAGCTCGGACCGTGAGCCTGCCAGATAGAAACTTGCCGTTCCTTGATCTGCGGGCGTCTGCTCTTTCACCCGTCCAAGTGAATCAAACTCGTTCACCAAGACAGCATCCTCAGGATTGGCAGGCAGAAAATATTCCGTCATCAAACTCGGAGCAGCATAGGAATACGTGATGACATTGTGTTCCGCATCTTCGAAGTCGGTTAAGTTGCCGTCCTCATCGACGGTGAACTCCACATATCTCTCGCCATCAGAGACACGGTACAAGCGTTCTGGCGTACCTGCATAGGTAAAAGTAAGCGTTCGCTCCATGCCATTGCTAACCGTTTCAACACGATTGCTTCCATCGTACTCCAGTGTTACGGTCACTCCCGCCGGATCGACATAGGTTTCAAGTTTTCCATCGCTGTTGAAATTCCACTCCAGGCTCTGTGGCGACTTCAAAACAAACGTGCCGTCTTCGTTGTCGATAAGCGTATTCACGTAGCCTGGAGGAGGATTGTAAGGCGGCGGATCCATAGAATCCGCAAGCTCCGGTAATCGCACGTAAGTGGCTGTGTCCATTCCGTTCTTTATGGTCACGGCATTGTTTGTGAGTGAATCCATGAGCCAGAGAGTGCTCAGCGACGCGATCAAAAAGTCGACGAGATTGCAGTTAGGCAGGTCCAGTTGCAGCATCACATATGTATGCGCAATGGCTGATGCCGCCTCTTTGGGCGAGATCTCGCCACACCCTCTCATGCCGTTGCTGCCAACGGATAGACTGACATCGAAATTGTGCGTCCAGCCGTAACCTAAAGGACCGTCAACAAAACAAGAGCCAGAACTGTAGTGTCGTGCGAAAGCGAGCGAATAAGGGAAGCCTCCGCTTCCAACGCTGATGTCGGTTCTGTTGTACAGGTAGTCGCCGGAAAGCAATGCCACCGGGTCGCCCCCGCTCGGACCGCTGCCCGGTCCGGTATTGCCAGCGTTAGCCGTTCCCGGGCCGCTGCCAGCACCACCATTTGTATCCGACTTCGAGATTTGCGTGTCAGACCTTCCCCAAGAGTCCTCCTGGCTATCGAATTTGAATCGACCGCCTGGAACCTTAGGTTGCCCCAGATTGGGGTTCGCATAGTCGAAAGTGTAAGCGGTGGTCGCGGGAAAGTGAATTTGTTCATTCATCAATCCCAGACAGGAAGGATTGAACGTGGTGTAAAAGAACGTGGGAATATCGTAGTTCAGGCAAGTGCCGTAGGCGACACGGGCAGCGTTAACCTCCGCATCAAATGTGCAATTCATATACACAGCCAAATACGCTTTTTGATCGACCTGAAATTTGAGAACTTTACCGCGTGCAGCTAAGGCGACTGCGGTTTTTATCAAGGTTTCTTCTTTCGTTTCCACTGGTGCGGCAATGGACATGGAAGCCAATGCTCCCCTGAGCCAGCCGTTTATGGTTCCGCCAGAGGTAATCTCGTGCCACCCACCGCCGGTAAAATCACCAATTACGGTATCACCGTCCTGATGGACAATCAGCCTGCTGCCATCGTCTACTTGCAAGTTCATGCTATCGAATGGGGTCCAGTCTGTTAGTTGAGCACGGACGTCCGACGCCCAGCTGGAAGAATCTGTGTCAAAAATCTTTTGGCTTGCAGCATTAGCAGCCTTTAACAGCCGCATGGTGTTGATACCAACTACCCCGTAGTTCTGTTGAAGGATACCCGCATCCAGGCCGATCGCAAGCAAATCGTTCGCAGCCATCACACGCGCTTCTACCGTATCATCGTCGTTCCGCGTGAGCGTATCGAAAAACGATGTGGCAAAGTCGAAATAGGGCGCCGCACTTTGTTCGTTGTATCCCACTATACCGCCCATGTGGTACCAGAACGTTTGAGTGACGGCCAGTTGGTCGTAAATTGAGCCCAGCTGGCCGAGCTGCGCTTGGCGCATGTAGAACAAAACCGCCAGCGATTCTCCCAGGACATCCTCGTCGCCTTCGGCGCCGCCGGCCCTGGTGTTCTGAAGAAGAGCCTTGCGATGATAATCCACCATGGATTGTGAAGCGCGTCCGACGCCGATCGCCAAGAAGTAAACACCGTTGGCGAAAATTGTTTGCATCCACTCTTCATCGCCATAGTCAGCGGCAAACGGATGGTCTATTTCGAAGGAAATGCCGTATGCAGCATCAGGATCTAGAACACCGCCTGTTCCAAGAAGATCACCGTCCAAGCGTAACTCGGGTTCGTCCGAGCCGTTGAAACTTATAGTTAGCCGCTTTCCATAAAATTCATCTGTGAACAGATCGACGGCGATTCCTTCGAACGAAAAGGAGAAGTTGCATCTTAGCTCATCAGGGATTGCCGAGTGAGGCTCTGGAGTTTCGCCCGGGGTCTGGTAGGGAAGTTCAGTCTGACGAAGTGGTGTTCCAGATAGAGGGTCAATTACCCTTCCGCCGATTACCTCGGCTGTGCTTTTTGCAAAATTCTCTTCTGTTTGCAATTCGGTGAGCAGATTGACGGAGTACTCTGCACACTTTTCCTCAAGAGCATCGGTGCCAAAATCTTGAATGTAGAAATCTGTGGGTTGATAGTCTGCGCCGGTTAATACAGCAGTTTCCAGCGCACTATGGTCGTAACCGACTGCGGCGCCAATGTTGATTCCCTCAATGTAGGTGTAGCTCTTCAAGGCAGGATCAAAGACGTAAGTAGTTCCGGAAATTTCAACCGCTACCCAAATGTGATCAAGGTCGGCGTAAACCAAATCGCCGGAGTCATACTCGGCAGTGAATGGGATCTGTGAGTCGACGAGGTTCTGTTCTGTGGTTGTCGATACGATAGAATCGTTAGTGCCCAATAGGTTTTGCAAGACGGTGCTGGTGAGTCGAACTTGTCCTTGCATGTAGTTTGCGGTATAGCCAGACTCCCGTAAGAGCTCAACCATTAACGCAGCCTGATCGCAAGGTCCGGCGACGCCATCGATAAGCGCGCCGAGGGCACCTTTGTGGAAACCCCAAAGCGGGTAGTAGTCCACGTTCGAGTACACCCACTCGTAGATCAAATCAACATCGTGCTTCAGTGCGCGTGCCAATTCCGCAATGGATGGTGGCGCTCCTGGTGCCGCTTTCAGGCCTGATAGCGCAAGTGCATTT
The DNA here is from genome assembly GCA_019752635.1 of Candidatus Obscuribacterales bacterium. Lineage (GTDB taxonomy): Bacteria > Cyanobacteriota > Vampirovibrionia > Obscuribacterales > Obscuribacteraceae > JAKFUT01. The sequence continues at coordinate 17,424 of JAIELX010000155.1, forward strand.
CTTACTCGAGATTTCTCAAGTCTTCTGCGGCTAACCTGTAATCCACCGGCGGCAATCGAGGTGTCTTTGCGCGGCGGACGAGCCTTGCGTCGATGTCTTGATGGTTGGACTTTGGACTTTGCCGGGGGGACGTTCGAATCAGGGGTGTTGGGCTCATCAGACATTTTGAAGGCTCCTAGTTGTCGAGTAAAGTCCGGTTGAGTTTCAAGGATTCCTGGCGTTTCTATTCTTCGGTAAACACAACTCTCATGCTAATCTTCACCGTTCCTCCGGTTGGCGATGTGCCGTTGCAGTTGAGCACAACTCCTTCGCTGGTTCCTCGCAAGACCAACGGCTGTCCTAAAAGGCGATAATCAAAGAGAGCAAACTCTGTTGGACCATAAGTAACCATGGTGGCCGAGAAACCGGTGCCGAAGGGATTGGTACCGAAAACCGCTAATTGACCAGCTCCCGTTCCCAAGGACGAAGGATTTGCCGTATATGTCGTGATCGTGCAAGTGGCCGAACCGTTGTTTGAATCCATTTTTGTGGGCGTAGTCGTGGAAGACGTGCCGCCACTATTGGTTGAGCTTCGGCGTAGAAGGAAGAAGGTGGCTAAACCAGATGCATTACCCGAGTAGTGCAGCCCGATGTAGTAGATTTTTACGGTCTTTGTTCCCGAACCAAACATTGTCCAGATATCGGTCGCCGATGAACCGGGCGTAAACTGTGCATCGGAGGACATGTATGTCACAGTGGTTCCCGGTGCAATTGGGTTGCCACCGCTGCTGCCACCACCGCGGATATAGACATCTAGGGCGTTGTGGTCCGAGTCTACCGAGCTCACGGTGCAATTGGCCGCTCCCGTTCCACCTTTTGCATCTCCCCGAACGATTGTTGGAAACGCAGTGTTGTCACTCGCGATCGTAACGCGCTGGCAGCCATTACCGGCGGTGCCATTGCCCTGCGATACCGTGGTGCCATTTATCTGAGCAATGTTGCTGGAGCTCGTGGTCCCTCCACGCACATAGACATCAAGGGCATTGTGATCCGAGTCGACGGAACTCACGGTGCAGTTGGCCGCTCCCGTTCCGCCCTTCGCATCACCACGAACAATCGTCGGGAACGGCGTATTGTCACTAGCCACAGTGACCCTCTGGCAGCCGGTGCCGGCAGTACCATTGCCGGCAGAGGTAGTATTGCCATTTATCTGGGACAAGTTTACACCGGCGGTGCCTGCGATAGCTACTTGTCCAGTTGAATCATTCGCTATCGTAACGCGTTGAACGCCAGTGCCGGACGCGCCATTTCCGACCGAAGTCGTCACGCCATTTACTTGTGACACATTTACCGCTGCGGTTCCAGCAATCGCTACTTGCCCTGTAGAGTCGTTGGCAATAGTGACACGTTGAACTCCCGTGCCGGAGGCACCGTTTCCGACCGAAGTGGTGACGCCATTCACTTGTGACACGTTGACGGCTGCGGTTCCTGCAATTGATACTTGTCCGGTTGAATCATTGGCGATGGTGACACGAAGGACGCCCGTGCCTGCTGCACCGTTGTTAACCGATGGTGCGGCGCCGTTGATTTTGACGAGATCCATCGGTTGGGTGCTCGCGCTCGAATCCACTCGCAACGCTCCGCCCGTAGTCAACGAAAGCGGCGAAGTGTGGTTGTTTGTATAACTTGGCGCACTGGTACTTACCGCGGCCTGCACCAGTGGACCAACTTGGCCGCTAGTAGTCGAGTCTTGCGCAAGCGCCAAATTTGCATCGCTCACAGGTTGCGTCGCTTGCCAAAAAGTTCCGCTCACGGGAATGGTATAATTCGATGCGTCGACTTTCACCGCGCCAGCGGCCGATACACTCGCCTTGTTGCTCCCGGCCGAGTCAAGCACTTGAACGGCCCATGTGCCCGACTGCGTTACAGCCCCCGTCGAGCCTGCGCCTGCTCCTGCAAGAACACTGGCGTATCCAGCGACTGTTACTGTCCCCGAACCATAATCGCCAATGCGGGCTCTTATCTCTTGGAATCCAGCAACGCTAAAAACCCACTCGCCTTCCGTTGTCGTGGATGTGCCGGTCGTTGTTGTACCCACCTGCGCGCCCATCAACGGCACCCAGTTCGTAGCGTCCACTGATATCTCGAAGTACACAGTGGTGCCTCCAGCCATCGGTACTGATGCCTCAACCCGGAGGACGGAAGTTGCATAACCTGTGATATCCATGGGAGTGCCATTGCCATTGCCCGTTGCGTCATCTTGAAGCAGGACGGAATCGGCAACAATGCTCGCCATTTGCGCAATAGATCCATAACTCGACATGTGCGTCACCTCCTATGTTTCGTCCCAACCAGCGCTTGGCGATGGAGTCGAGATCAACTCTAAGACCCCCGATCTGCTGCGCAATGTCACGCTAGGGCTTGCCAATCCATTCGCGTGATTGATAACGTCCCCCTCTCCTGAGCAAACCAACTCGGCGGTTCCGCTCATTACCTTAAACTTCAATACCGTTCCATCACCCGTACTCTCGGGAAGAGTCACTGTGACACTGCCCCCCGAAATGCGGTAATATGTGCCACTGTGTCCATCCGCCACGAAGTTTGTGTTTTTCGAAACGATGGAAAACTTCTGATGGCATGAAGGTAAATCGACCACAGAAGTGCGATTTCCTAACTCGTCATACTGGATGTTCGTACTTGCGCAATTTTCATAATCTATGCCGACCAGCCTACCGAGCTGATCGTAACGATACTCAACTGTGGGCATGCATCCTCACCCTCCTATGGCTTCGTTGAAGTGTCTGTTGAACCATTGCGCGCGCCACGCCACCATGAACGGTGCCGAAACGTGCAAGTGACCGACGCTTGCGAAAGCGCCCAAAGTTCGATGAGAATCATCAACGAACGAATCTCACTGGCTGAATTAGCTCAATAGGCCGCGCATTACGGGCTCAGGCGCCGTTTGCAAATGAGAAAGCGGGACAGGGTTCGAACATGGATTAGACTGTTAGATGCCACGGATGCTCGCTCCAAAATGATGACGGCGGGTTACCTCGCTGCCAGAACGGTGTTCACGGCGGACTAAAATTTCTATTTCGAAATGATAACATCTTCGAATAAAAATGGCCTAGCAGATCGTCAAAAAAAATATGGAAGTCATATCGACCAGTCCATTCAATGCCGTACGCATCGGGCTTTTGTCGAGTTTGAGGTCTTGCATGCTTACTGATTCAGGTGTCGAGAGAGGGGGGGGGGGGGGGGCACCCCATATGGTGCGCTGGATCCA
>JAIELX010000119.1 GCA_019752635.1 Candidatus Obscuribacterales bacterium
TCCTAAAGGCGTCTACAAACACGACCGGCACAGAACCGATCATGTCTACGGGGGAAGGGGGTGGCTCTGCGCGTCAATCCGTGGACGGTTCGGCATTACTGCCCTTAGTTAGACGCGCGGTGGCGCCGCCCCCTTATACTGAAAAGATCCTTGGAGCCAAGGTTTACTGAAGCTATAAAACAACAAAGCGTCACTTGATCCGGCACCTAAAAAAGCTCGGCATACAAGGCTGAAGAAGGGCTCTGACAAAATGTCTAGAAGCCTGTCCAGGTTTCATCTCCCCCTTGTTCTTGTCCGAGTATGCAAGCTTCAACCACGCCAGCGGCATCGGAATGGTGGGCGCAGCCACATGCCAGCCGAGGCTTGCGCTTGCGAGGCTTTGGAGGCTCAGGAGCCTTAACTGGTGGAAGCTGCCAGGGTTCGGGCTTAACGCCAGTGAGCAACTTCGAGAGCGTATCGCAAAGCATAGCAGCAGTATTTTTCTCAATTAGAGCCCAATCAATCTTGTCGATGCCAGAGGACTTGTTCTGCAATTTGCGCGCAAGCTGCCAGAGATAATTGGCTTGCAGAAAGAGCATTAGGATCAATCGCGACTCTGGATGGTGGTAGTTAGCTTTAGTCATGGCTTCAAACTGCTCAGGCGTAAGCAGCGCCAGGTCGAGGTCTTCGAGAACTGCGGGAGCAGCTTTAGATTTTCGTGCAGGCATGTGATTTCTCCTTGTAGTCAATTAAGTGTTCCTGTGCTTCTGAATCGGACTGCGCAAGAAGCTGCCAGGACAGTCCCGGAGCAGCCTGAACATGCCATTGCCCAAGCCGATTCAGCCTGACCTTGTGATAGTGGTTGAGCAGATCTTCTCTGATAAGGCTTCGCGTCACAGTCAGTGCTGGGCGTGTTTCGCGATAAGTTACTTTGGCGGAATATCGCCGCCTGTATTCTTCATAGCCTGTCTCAATAGCCAGCTTGGTATTGGCTCTCTGGCAATCATCATCGAGTTCCGGGCAGCCGACCTCGGCAGCCAAAATCAGATCAAGCAAGTGCGTGAGTTTCATGGGCACCTCCTAAACGGGCAGACAAAACGCGCATGACTGGCAGGGCTTAGGCATGTATTTGTTGGTCACGAGCGGCAAAGCCTCGCTTGTGATTTGAGGACAGTTCGTAAGCGGCGAATCAAGAAGCGGCTTTACATGCCGTCCACCATGGTGATATGGGAAGTTGATTATTTGTCCCTGTTTTACTTGCCGTGCAACTGCAGGCAAAAGCTCAGGATCGAGATCCGCCTGTTTTTCCTGCAAGAGAGCCAACTTGAAGACACCGGAATGCCGTGCGAACGCAAGCAATCCAGAGTCAAAATTCTCAGAGTCAATACTTAGCAGACCGCTGCAATTGGGCAGACTGGCAAGTTGCGCGATAGCGCCAAGCAAGTCAGCATCAGCGAAGCTGCGAGTATAGAACCAGAATTTGCAGGAAGGTCGTTGAGCAACTGCGATCTGCCATGCTTGAACATAACGAGTCGTATGCCAGTCACCGACATCATGAATACGAACCGACCAGGGCAGCGAGGTCGGCACGCCGGAGATCTTTGCTGCAAGCCAGTCGGCAGGACGCGCCTGATCGACTAGCGCCACAAGATTTTGAGCAAGCAACTCCGAGCCACCCATATCGAGCAAGTACTCGACAGTCTTGAAGTTGCGCTCGCGCTTGGCTTTCTGAGCGGCAGATTGATATCTGATGCCATTGCCGTAGCAGAGCCGTTTGCAAATTGATGTTGCCTGCACGCAGGACTGACTGCGACTGAGACTAAATGCCCAGCCTGTCTTACTGTTGTCTGTTAGCTCCAGACCGAAGTGATGAGTATTGACCATACGAGCCTCCGTTAATTAACGAAGACTTGGGGTAAGGGGTTGGCTCCGCGTCTCGATTCATTCAAGAGCGCCACTACTGTCCAGGGTTAGAGACGCGGTGGCGCCAACCCCTTAGACTTAGACGATCCTTGAAGCCAAGTTTTTATGGAGCAATTTAACTGCGAACAAAACGAAAGTAGGGCGAGTCGTAGCACAACCTATCGATGACGAAGCCGGCTAGAGAAGGATCTTGAACAGACCAGAGAGTACAGCCAGGGCAATAAGCGAGATAAAGATGAGCCAGCCAATAGCGCTGCCACTTTGCGATGATGGCGAAGTTGAATTTTGCTTTGTCTGCCCAGTGACATAATTCATTTGTTCAACTGGGTCAACAATACCCGAGGAAATTTCTTCCAGGCTTGCACCCTCCAGGGCTTTGCCAGCAACATAGCGTTGGGTAATCTGTTCTCGAAACTGTTCGCGATCCATCCTGATTCCTCGCTATGCAATACATCCATTATGACTCACCCTTGTAAACTAGATACATTGAACTTTTTCGGGTGTTCCTGCGTCTTAAAGATAGGAGGGTGACCCTATGTGCAAACTCATGGCGATTTTTCTCATTGGTTTTGCATGGCTGGCAAGTCCGGCCTTTGCAAAAGATTGGTCCGGAAAGGTTGTTGGCGTTACTGATGGCGACACAGTGACAGTCCTGCATGATGGTGTTCCGCAGAAAGTCAGACTGGCCGGAATTGATTGTCCTGAGAAATCTCAAGATTTCGGGCAAAGAGCCAAAAACTTCACCTCAGAGCAGTGTTTCGGAAAGTCAGTCACAATAATTGAGCGTGGACATGATCGCTACGGTCGAACAATTGGCGATCTAATTTCAGGCTCTGGCACCAACGTGAACCAGGAGCTTGTCAGATCCGGGCTGGCTTGGCACTACCTGCAGTTTTCTAAAGACGCTAAACTGGCGCAGTTAGAGGCGGAAGCCCGAGCAGAGCAACGCGAACTCTGGCAAGACAAGAATGCTATTGCTCCCTGGAAGTTTCGTAAACAGAGAAAATGAGCAAGAGTTGAAAAACCTTTTGTAGTAAAAATAGTTATCAAGAAAATATGATTGATAGCGGTGGGGAATCTGCGATTTCACAATTGAACCGGCTGAGAGAGCCGTCCGTGCAGGCCGGAGCATTCGTGCTTGAGCACCAGATACGGTATTAATAATAACAGTTTGTTGTGAATTTACGATTTAAATTTCTCCTTTTTTTGTCGCGGTATTTGTCCCATTTGATCAGTCTATTCAGAAGCTATGCTCTTTACGAATTGAGCGAAAATGGCTTATATCCATGGTCTCAAGGATAATCGAAAAAGAGTCACCAGTAGCGGTCAGAAAGTCGATTGGCGAATTATTTTTCCGTTTTTTTGGCACATTGTTTTTCAATTTGTTGGCGAATTAAATTTCAAAGCAAGGAAGACCAAGTGTTTTGGTTATCGTTGCCCGTATGCCAATATGTTCTTCAAGGGCGTTCCAATCGATTATGTGTTAGTCTAGCAAAAGCGCCAATTTGAGTTTTCTCAGCTTGCAGGCGCTTTATAAATTAGCTAAAGCGAGGTCTAGAATTATGCAACCACCGGCCCATCGTCCGCCAACGCCTGAGCAATTAGAACATTGGCGTGTTAGCTCATTAGAGCACGAGTTGTTTTTTGCAAATCTTGATTTGATTCTCGATCACGAACGAGACATATTGAGTTGCGATGAATACTTCTTTTGTCGACCGGCATTTACCCATTACGGAGTCTATAGTAATAGCCATATAAACGTCGGAACTCTTCTCTTGGGTTGGCGTCACGGCATTCTCATTGACACCTGCAGGGGCGTACTAGGTCCTCGAAAAGAGCACTACGTCTGTGGTGGCAAAGCTTACGTCTATCGCTTTGGCGGTCTGCTGTCCCGTACTGGATGGGGCGGATTTTGCTCAGCCTGCAGGGGCAGCGAATTCTTTTGGGATGGGACTCTAACCTGGCTAAGATGGGATTTTGCAGCATCGTCAAATCGTCAATTCAAAGACCGGGTAACCGAGGTCGAAGAATACGAAGGAAGAAATTTTTCGTTTGGACCAGTGTCTCTGGTCCCTGCGATAAAAACTAGAAAAGTAACACGTTCACTTGTAGAAGTTCTCTCTGTGGGTGATCTCATGAATGAGCTAATATCAAAAACCATTAGACCAGCAACACCAAGGGATAAGAGTCTATTGACAGATTTCTTGATCGTTGAGCACGGTGAAAAGGAGGAACGAGAAATGATCAAGGTAATTCGAAATCAAAATGCTTAGTTATGGTAGGCATGCGTGCTAGCCATAGTCCAGTCCAGGACCACTGCAGCGTCTTTCAAGTTCTTGTCTGAGATCGGTGATATAAGACTGCAGAGCAAGCTGGTCTTCCAGTGTAGGAGCCAGTGCCAAGTAACGAAGGAGAACAACCAGGAACAGCTTAAGATTTTCAATGCCTAGATCAAAAGGCTTTGTGAATGTGTAAAAAGCAACCTTTTGTTGCCAGTCCTGTTCTTGTTTGATCTGAAGAGAATCTGCTGTTTTGCGAGTTCGTTGTATAGCGCGAGCATTACGCATTGCTATCTCGGAGGCTATCTGTCGAGCAGCCCGAAGACCCGGAGGGGTAATTTTAGGAAGACTAGCGGAAGGGGGCTCGATTTTAGGAGAATCAGCCCCCACCGCAACGTTATATTCGTCGGTACAGATTTCAAAGAAGCCGTCAGACACATCTTTGTAGTTTTTCCGGTCGTCGTAAACAGCGCGCCATATGTCTTGGTGGTCATACAAAGTGCGACGCGAACAAGAAGCGAGTTCGTGAAGTTCAACGGTAGTAAAGTACCGCTGTTGTGAGCGTAGAGTATCCAGCGCTTCCTGAATCCGCTGCCGGGCATCTTTTTGGCGGTTCTCGTTTTCCCGGATCCATGAGATGGGTCTTGAGGGTGAATACTTCGCGGGTTCTTTACCTTTAGCATGGGCAGGCCGCCAGTGCGCGGCCCGCTCAACCTGCGCCAAAGCATCGGGTCTGTCGTCATTGATATCTTTGCTTTGACCGTTGTGGTGGGCGGATAGAAAATCGCGGAGTGCCCATTCACGTTCCTGCTCGTACCCATATCCGAGCGAGGGTAGCCCTCGACTGGGGTCTCCGTAGAACAGGTAGTGGCTGACACAAACAATTGCTTCTGCTCGTTGTGACGGACCAGAGAGCCCATTGAGATGGAAGATCCGGCCTTTGTACCAGTTATCGACTATCAAGTTCGGCGGCAGCCGACGGAACACAGAAGTGACGAATTCGGTAAACTCTGCTGGCTGTGATTTATCCGGAGAACGCCGCAGTGGGACAATATTGTGGGGCGCGTCTGGCACCTGGGCGAGCTGACTGCGGCGTAGCTCGAGATCATCGTTATAAGACTTGAGCCTTTGAAAATCGCGATAAGAATTGGCATCTGCGTCAACTGCATCAAGGAAAAGCTCCAGGGCCTTGGTTGCTGATACTTCCATCCGTTCGATATCCATCTCCAGGGTGCGCCTGTCGAGCCAGGCAAAACCTGGCTGAAGAGGAAGTCGCAAACCGAGCCCGAGTGATTTGTTTCCCCTGTTCGGAAAGACTTCGAGCGTCCCTTTGGCGATTTCAAAATCATTGAGTGTCAGCAGTTTTATCAGTTGCCTGCGCAAATCATTGCTGTTAATAGGTTCATCAAAGAATAAATAGAGGTGCCAACCGCCGCTGTAGCTGGAGCGATAGAGCGACGACCGGGCAAGACCAGCGTCAGAAAAAACTTTCAACAGCTTATCGAGCTGCTTCTTCGAATGGTATTTGCTCTTGGTGTCTATATCGATAACGGCATATCTACTTGCTTTATCAGCCCGAGTACCAATGATGAACTTAGGATGTGCACAAGCGACAGCTTTGAGAATTTCAGAATCAGTCAGCTTCCAGGTCTCATCGGCCGAGAACCAGGAGCCACCACCGAGCGGCTTATATATGTAACCAAAGCGATGAAAGAGCGACAGGAACTGTGAGACTAGCTCCTCCCAACCGAGAGGGTAGTGTTCATGTCGCGCAAATCTAACTGGCGCACTCTCCGATGTGGAGCGCGTCTGAGCCTGTCCGGTAATAGTCTTGCCTTTCTAATCTAAGACAAGTTGACCTGACCGGATCATTCCGTTATTCTGATTGCACTTCGGGAAATCCGCCAAGAAACCCGACGACAACTGAATAAGCGATCCGTGAAAGGGTCCAACAAAGACATCGCCCAGGCGATGTTTTTTGTTCTTGTCCGATTTGCCTTTCTAGGAGGACGAGCCTCTTGTATATACAGTTGGTACCAGCAGCGGTGACAGCTTGTCTTGGTATCACGGAAAGACTATACCCGTGATGAAATTTTAGATCAACGCTTGACGATCCCGAAAATCGCCCCAAACGGCAATCCCCGCAACTTCCGGAATTTTCCGGAAATGCAAGGATGGACTTCCGGAAATCCCCCGCAAACCAAGAGTTGCAAGCAAGAAGGATCTCCGGAAATTCCGGAATTGTTCGGATGCATGCATGCCGACTGTGTGTCAAAAATCAGTGCAATTTGTTCTTCTGGCTATTCATGCTACCCTCCGAAGACCTCCGCAGGACCCTCGTGCGGTTCCGGAAATTTCCGGAACGCAAAAACTGACAGTGAAACGACCCTCATTTTTCCGGAAAAGCTAGTTCGGCGCTTCCGGAAACTGCCGGAGATCTAACAAGGAGAGGCAGCGAGGAATTACTCCTTGGCGCCGGGTTCTTTGCGAAGACAGGGCAAACCAGCAAGCCGATTTCCAAAACGGAGAAAGAGCAACAACTTTCACGCTTCCGGAAATTTCCGGAAAGAACATCCAGCGACAGTGCGGCTGATATTCCAGCCAGCAAAGCAAGGTGGCTTTTCCGGCAAACAGCGGAGAGTATTGCAACATAGGCGATTTGAGGCTTCGGCACTTCCGGAAATCTGCGGGGTCAGGAAGAGAGAATCATTCACTCCCGGCGAAGTAGCAGCTGCGACGGCGATTTTGGTGCTTCCGGAAAAATCCGGAAACACCGCGCATGTGTTTCCGGAAAAAAGCGGAGGAGGACGTTTCACGGAACGAAACAAGCGTTATAATGCTGGCAATGCTGTCAGCAACAGCGATATCGGGTGTATACACAGAAGGCCTATCAGATGCAAAAGAACGCAGTGATTAGTGTGAAGGAAGCAGCAGCGCTGCTTGAACTAGATGAGCGCTCGATTCGCGAACGGCTGATAAATGGAAGCCTTCGGGGCGAAAAACGTAGCCACGGACAGCGCGAGAAATGGTACGTATATGCGGGGGCTATAGAAACAGAGCTAAAGCAAAAGCGGAGCCACCAGGGTGTTGCTGAAATGCTAAACAGTATCAGCGGTGAGCCACCAGAACCGCTAAATTTCAGTCCAGCGTCACCCGGACATACCGCCGGAAGTATCTCAGGCAATAGTACCTCTGAAATAGTTGATGCCGAGGTTGCCGATGATTCCACCGACTTGCGTTCATGGCTGGGTAAGGAACGCGATGCAGTCCGTGAATTGGTGCAGGAAATGATTACGCCGATCGCGCAACAGTTACAACAGAAGGATCGTGAATTGCAAGAAGCAACATATCGCCTCGGTTATCTTCAGGGTGTAATGAAGGACCAGGAAGAGCAGATAAAGCTCTTGCCCGACTTTCAAGCAAAAGCAGAGGAGGCCGAGAGCCTGAGGATAGAACTTAGCGCCGAGCGTACGGAAGCAGAACAAGCGAAGGAGCGCGCGGCAGTTCTTGAACAAGAATTGGAATCAGTGAAAGCCGCGAAGGAAGTTGAAGCAAAAGCAGTCCAAGAGCAATTGAAAACTCTGACTTCCAAGCTACAGGATTTGGAGAAGCCGTGGTGGAAGAAGGTGTTTGGCTAGGATCTAGTAGCACTCCAAGGATTCGTGAATCATTTTGAGCCTTACCTCTTCTCTTGACTTTCGGCGCAAGTTTGGCGAATTAAATTTCAATTTGCTGCAGGTTGGGCGTTTCAAGTTTCGGTGTATGCAAAATAAATCGCCAAACCCTGCAATTTAATTCGCCAAACTACACCGTATCTTCAACAAATCTCTTTGACAGGCTTTGAAAAAGTCGCGAAACAGCTCCATAATGAGCGTTTTTGCCTATTCAGAGACGCTTGATGCCACCCAACGCATTGACTATTGAGAATCACCAAAGGTTCATAACCGCTCTCGGAGACCGCGTTCGTAGCCATAGCGATATTGGTCACAAGCCTCTTGATATCGATTGCCTTCCACCGCTGCCGACGAAGATGCGCGCGTACATTTACAAGACGACTTCGCCTAGCGGAGGCGCTCATCCCACTGGTGGCCGTCCAGTCGGTGAGCACAAAATCCAAATAATTGTGCCTGGCCACAATCGCGGCGAGAAGGGTAACTTTGACCATTCAGATGGAAGAATAGTTTTTCTGGTCGGGCTGGTTCAAGAGATGGATGTATTTGTGCTTTGGGATGCGACAAAGTATGTTGATTTTGGCTGGTCTCGAAACGTACAAGTCAAAGCGGAAACGGTTCATCAAGCATACTTTGGGCAAATCTCGACGCAATTACGCGAGTTGCGAGGAGTCAGCGTGTGCACAGAAACAGTTATTTGCGCAGGTTCAAGACTGCTTCCAGAAGCCATTGTCCAACGATTCAATATGACTTCAGCGGAGTTATTCAATCCAGCACCGGCGGAGATGAAACAGTGTCCACAGTGCAAAGTAGAGGCTGTGGGCGCAAGCAACATTGAAGCGGTGTTCGGTTTCCGTAATATGGCCGGTGAGGGTACATATGATGTGATTCGTCCTCAGTCATATTGTCGCAACTGTAGATCGACAGTGCGAGAAGGAGCGTCCGGCTGATGACGACACAAGTGGATTCACTGGGCAGCCTGAAGCTTGCCTACAACTATCACAAAGGCGAAGATGACATCGCCGAGCAGTTTTACATGCCTTGCATGTCGCGTGCCATCGCCTATGATCGCGCTGTAGGCTTTTTCAACAGCACGATCTATGCCATTGCGTGGCACGCAGTTAAAGCATTTGTAGAGCGTGGCGGAAAGATGAGGATAATTTGTTCGCCGATCCTGACGAATGATGATCAGCAGGCGCTTCATCAAGGCTATAGCGAGAGGCTTGCAGAGTCGACCGGAGAACATCTAAAACAGCAAATACAACGATTGTTCAGCAATCCGAATACATTCAAACCGAGCGCAGTTCTAGCCACACTGGTGTCACTAGGCATCATTGATTTCAAGATTGCATTCCTCGATCCACGCCAAGGTCGGCACGAACGTCTTTTTCACGACAAACTTGGAATTTTCACCGATGACGAAGGCAACAAGGTAGCTTTTAAAGGTTCGATGAACGAGACGTGGTCTGGTTTATCGAACGATGGCAATTTGGAATCTGTAGATGTTTTTTGCTCATGGACAGAAGATGCCGGCAGATTGAAAAGCGAGACCGAATATTTTGAAAAGCTTTGGGCAAACGACTTCCCCGGAGCTGATGTGCGTGAATTCCCTGAGATCGCACTTGAGGAATTGCGGCGTGCGTCGCAACCAGAACATTGGCCAGAGTTGCTCGACGAGATCTGCAAGGAAATTGAGATCGCAGAGCGAATAACAGCGGACCGGATGCCGGGCGGAAGAAAGCCGCGTGGTCACCAAATTGAAGCAATCGAAAACTGGAAGGCTAAGAACAGACGGGGAGTTTTTGAGCATGCGACAGGTAGTGGCAAGACATTTACTGCCCTATGTGCCATTCGAGAGTCGTTGGAGCAAGGGGAAACGGCTCTAATATTGGTACCGAGCGAGCTTTTGCTACTTCAGTGGCAAAAGGAAATCGTAGAGACACTGGGCGATCTGAGGCCACAGTTGCTATTGTGCGGAGCCGGGAACAGCGAGTGGCGCAAAGATCGTTTGGTAGGACCGTGGACGCGCAGTACGAAAACGGATCGGCCACGCATTATTTTAGCAACGATGCAGACAGCGTCGAAAGCTGACTTTATTGAGAGTGTACGCGTTGGTGAACACTTGTTTATGGTCGCTGATGAAGTACACAGAATGGGCAGCCCGGAAAACCGAAGAATATTCGCCATTGATGCGGGACCTCGGCTTGGTCTAAGTGCTACTCCAAGGCGTTTCGGGGACCCGGATGGTACTACTGCCATCTTCGGGTACTTCGGTGATGTGGTGCCGCCTGTAGTTACTCTGCAAGATGCCATCAATTCTGGCGCGCTGACTCCTTACTTTTATACCGTGCACACAGTCATGCTAACAGTTGAAGAGCAAGAAGAGTGGGATGCAATCAGCAAAGAGATTCGCAATCTCTATGCTCGAACCAGTGGCGGTTCTACGGGTGGACCAGGTCCACTTGAGCGAATCAAGCAATTGTCTATTCGGCGTGCACACATCGTCAAAGCCTGCTCAGGCAAATTACAGTTGGCTCTGTCTGTATTGCGTGAGCATTACGAACGCGGACAGCGCTGGATTCTATATTGCGATAGCCAGGAACAACTTCAGGATGTACTTCGCTTACTGCATGGTGCAAATATCGATGCTACCGAGTACCACACGCAGATGACGGGTGATCCGCGTGAGACACTTCGATTCTTCGCAGCCAATGGGGGAGTAATTGTGTCGATAAAATGCCTGGATGAAGGTATCGATATTCCGTCTGTGACGCACGCGCTGGTCCTGGCATCATCACAAAATCCTCGGGAGTTTATTCAACGTCGCGGTCGCGTGCTTCGTAGATCACCGAACAAGCTGATCGCGAATCTGCACGACGCTATTGTTCTGCCGCAGCAGTTTTCTCCTGATGGCACCGGTATTCTCGAAACCGAACTGGCGCGCGCAATTCAGTTCGGCAAGGGCGGACTTAATCCAGAATCAGTTACACAGTTGCAATTGATTGCCAATCGGTTTGGACTTGATTATGCGCAATTAGCGGAGGAAGGCGAAGAAGATGACTGAGACAGCGAAGACAACCAATGAACTCGCGGAGACAATAATGAAGTTGCGCGCGGAAAAGTATAAGGATCTACCGGAAGCGCTTGTAGAAGCGATTCTTGCAGTGGAAGAAAGCCTTCCCGATGATCCGAACGAAAGGCTACGGCAGATCCGTGACCTTGTCGAAAAGCATCTAGCAAAGAAGTAGGAGCCGATCAATGCTCAGAATTACCAAGGTAGAAATCAGCAACTTCGGACCCTATAAAGAACTAGAGACAATCGAGTTCCCTGCGCAGAACGGTGTGACTGTCGTCTACGGCGAGAACATGCAGGGTAAGACTAGCCTCCTGAACGCCATTCGTTATGCATTGTACGGGAAGGTTCTTGGGCGAGGGTCCAAGATACAGCCGTTCCACAAGTACAGCAACGAAGAAAGCGCACAAGAGGGCCGGTACGGATTCAAAGTCACTCTATATTTTCAGTGTGAAGGCCACAACTACGATCTAACTCGTGAGTGTACTCCGAAGCCAGGGGTCAGCAAGCCGAAGGCTGATTACGACTACGATGAGAAGTATTTCTTGCGCAAGAACAACAGCGCAATGGGACCAGATGACGCGACGCGCTTCCTGGCGCGTGTCATGCCTGAAAAAGTATCTCGGTTCTTTCTATTTGACGGAGAACTGCTTCAGGAGTACGAGGAGCTTGTTAGTGACGATACTCCAAATGGACCCAATGAAATCAAGAAATCGATAGAACGGATTCTGGGTGTACCGATTCTGGTGAATGCACACAGCGATTTGGGTCATTTTCATACGGAAGCACAAAAGCTGCAAATCAAAGCAGCCCAGCGGAATACGAAGACGCAGATTGCAGCCAACCATCAATCTCAATTTCTTGAGCAGCTGGAACATCACAAAGATGAGCTTCGAAAAATGGAAGCGCAACTAAGCGACGTGAAGGAAAAGCAAGCCGATCAAGAAGATCTGATCAAGCGCAACGAAAAGAGTATGGGGCTGCTTGAACAGCGAGACAAACTAGAGTTGCAAAAGACTGAGACACAGACAAAGCTAGAGGAACGTCAAAACAAACTGAAGCAAGCGATGTCGGAAGCTTGGCTCAGTATGTTAGCGCCAACAATCACAAGCGAGCGAGACGAGTTACAAACCAGGATCAATGATATTCGTGCGCGGTCACAAGACTATTTGACCAAGCAGTCGGCGATAGAGAAACATAAAGCGGCAATGCAGCATGGCGAGTGTCCGACATGTTTGCAGAAGTTGGACAAAGATGCCGGCGAGAAATTGACGACGCTCATTGAGGAGCTTGAGAAGTCACACGTCGACGTAGACTTGCAAGAGTTGGATGAACTTGAGCCGCGTTTGCACTCATTAAAGCAGATTCAAGCTGTTGATCAGAAGAAGCTGATTCAGCAGCTGTTTGAGGACATCGAAGAGTACAAGACGCAGATCGCCGAAACGAAAAGGGAGATGGGCGAAATCGATGATCAAACAAAGAATATAGATGAGAGTGAGGTACGGCTTCAATATAGTCGGCTGCGAGAAATTACGCAGGAAGTAGCTATTCTCCAAAAGGGTATTAGCGATTTGAAAAAGGCGGCAGAAGTAACTGCCGAAAACCTTAAGAAGGCAAAGGATGAGTTATCCAAGCACGGTGGACAGGACTTTCAGAAAGAACAGGATCGAGAGAATCTGGCTGCTAGGCTTGAGGAATTGTTCCAAACGGGCATAGATGTTTATCGTGATCGGCTTAAAGAAAAGGTGGAAAAAGACGCTACTGATCTTTTCCTGAAACTCACAACCCAGAAGGAATACAAAGGACTCAAGATAAACGACAACTATGGTTTGACCATTATCCACAAAGACGGAAAACCAATAGCCATTCGCTCTGCCGGCGCAGAGCATGTTGTGGCATTATCTTTGATGGGTGCATTGCAACGTAACGCACCTTTGCGAGGACCGATCATTGCAGACTCTCCGTTCGGCAGGCTTGATTCCGGACACAAGACAAACGTTGTGAAGACTCTCCCTGATATAGCGGACCAGGTGGCTTTGCTAGTCTTTCGCTCCGAACTGGAACCGACCATGGCGAGAGAATTGCTCCAAGGCTCTCTGAGATCGGAATATAAAATTGTTCAACGAACGGCTCGGCACTCGAAACTAAAGAAAGGGTTGGAGGATTAACATGGCGGACAAGAATACAATCGGGCCAACAGACGAAAACCGGCAGATAATCGAGTCTTTGCTACAAACAGACTTGTTTAGCGACATGATGGATATCGCCAAATTCGCTATCGCCTATGCAATAAAGAGCGGTGTACAACCTACTGATTCGCCTTCCGGGAGCACGATGTGGAACGTTGGTTCGTTTGATCGCGATGGGCAACTGAAACTTACAATTCAATCTATGTTCACGACTGAGACGCCCTACCGCGCTGCGGAATCGCTGATGAATACTGGACTGGGAATGATCAAGGCCCTTCCCAGGCGAGACGATGTCGACATTCTTGCATTGATGAAGTAGGCAGAGACTAGCTCAGGCGTGCACCTTGGCACCTGTAATTGAAAGAATGGAATCCATCTCTTTGTTGAATTCGTCATCAGAGAGCACGGCTTTGGCGCCTTTGAGTGACACTTTTTCGTGGTGTTTGTAGAAATCAGGTACTCCGCCGCCGGAACGGCCAGCACGTGCTACTTGGGAAAGCTTGTAGACACGTAGAAGCATGACGTGGAGCCTGCCCTCAATAGCACTGTCTGCGTAAGCTTTGACGTGGCCTGGAGCCCATATGTAATGCTTTTTGAGTTGGTCCAAAACTTTCTTATCAGTTACTTCGATAATGCGCTCAACGTGAGCGTAGAAATTGATATCAGCGAGCATGTCCTCATGCGCCTGTTTCATAGTAGCGACGGCGCTACGGCGGGCGGCTTCTACGTGCTGAGATTGAAACTGAGCATCGAAAATCTCAGGAGTAGAAACGTTTTTCTGATAGTAATTAAACGTCGGAAACAGCAACATATCGGCGTATTGGGGGGGCCGCTTCCGTATAAGGATGGTTTGCTTCCCAGATCCGAGTGCTTCGATTACAGCAGACCATTCTTTGATCCCGCGTTCCGTTTCCATGGACCCCTCCCCGCGTGTTGTCAGACCCGCATAAAATAGCAGATAAGAAGGTCTGTATACAGCTCAGGTTGTTTATTTGCGGGTTCGACCAGTCCACCTTGACTTGCGAGAAGTGGCCTCTTCCCAGACCTTCTTGACTCTCTCAAAGCTGACGGTGCTTAGGTCAAAACCTTTTGTTACCAGATCGCGGACCACGTTCGAATGAACCCATTGGAAACCATTGTCCTTTGCTTCTTTGTTCATTAGGATTTGGTCCACGGTCTCTCGCAGGGTAGTGTCACTCACTTTGAGCATGGTGGTACAAGTTTTGTTTTGGCGCTTCTGAAGGTTCATTACAACATCAAAGTGCGCCACCTTTTCGAGCCCTGAGCGCCCTTTGTAGCCTTTATGGCTCTGTTGCTGGCGAGCTAAGGAGTCGGCTTCCTGCATCTCAAAACCAGCTTGTTCCGCTGCCTTTTGCAAGGCGCTCCAAACAGCAGCGTCAGTGTTGTGAAATACCAAAGTGACCCAGCCACTAGGTTTTAGAACACGGTGAAGTTCACGGAGCGCACCGGTCATTAGGTCTTCGTATTGTTGAAGCGTTTTACCGCCGTTTTGTGGTCGCAGCGATCGATTAACGACGGCTTCCAAAGATCCGTCAGTCACAGCGCCTAGCCAGGCTTCCCAGATCAAGTTGCAATCAGCATAGAAAAGATTGGAGCCGAACGGAGGATCAGTGAAAACGTAATCAATACTGGCGTCAGGCACAGTTCTCAAATTCGTAGCACTGCCCAAGAGGATTGCAGGCTCTGGTGTGCCGGGAGCATTTTGAAAAGCCGTGTAATAGCTTCTCAACTGGCTTATCTTATTGCGAAAGACTTCAAGCACGTTTACTTCACAAGATAGCTGCGGAACGTACAGAGTTCCAGTAAGAGGTCGCATTCCTCCGCGTGCGTTGAACCGTCGCATACGAGTGCCATGCCACGCGGTGTTAGTGAAGGCGAAAGAAAGAGCGTGCTTGATTCTTGGGTCAGAGACCTTTTGAATTTCCTTCCATAGTAATGAAAGCGTCAGCAAATTTCTGGGAGTATAGAAGTCAGAGACCTGGTGAATTTGTTGCAGGTGAAGAGCGCAACGGATGTACATTTCGCGGTCGTCAGAGATTGGAACAACCGGATACCAGGACTTAATATCCTCCTTGGTGAAGGTTTTTATGAACGCTAGGTCTTTAGCGGTTGGAGCGCGCTCGAATCGTTCAGTTTTTCCAGCATTTGTGACTTCATATGAGATGGAAACCGGAACGTTATCAACACACTTCAGACCAGAGCGTTTTAACTCCTGATCGCAGCGAGGGCATTGGATGGTTCTACCGACGGTGCCTGATTCCTTATCGACTGTTTCCCAGAGAGAGAACTTCTTACGGCATTCGGTACAAGAGTAGACCTTGCTCCAGAGCGTGTATTGAACGTAGCCCTTTTGCTTACCGGTGTGCGTAGTGGAATAGATATCACGAAACGATGTGTCGAGCTTCTTTGAAATTTTGTCGAAGGCTTCAGAAAGTGCGTCCGGATCACATTCGCGGGTGTGGTTGTACGAAAGATGTGCAGCAGCCGCGCATAGATCATTGAGAATTGCCTTGCGCCCTGTCATTGCGGCAGCTACGCCGGTCATGCCGGAGCCACCAAAAGGATCAAGGATTACATCTCCTGGTGACGTGAAATGCTCAATGAATGGAACAATTGCTTCCGGCGGGACTTTGGTGTGATAGCTGTGAGCGTTGTAGAGCCAAGTATTGCGTGAACCAACGACTTGCCCAAAGCGTGGTGCTATATGGACTTTGGAGCTTTGCTTTGTTTTGCGGGTGAGGATAGCGTCGATATCTTTGGCAAGATATTCCTCCACGATGACACCAAATGGTGAGCCGACTTTTTGATAAGGTCCCTTGGCACCAACGTCCTTCTGCCATTTACCATCACTGGTTTTAATTCCGAGTTCGTCACAAAGATTTGTGATAAAGGGCATGGTGACTCCAATCAGAGGTATGTGTTGTGCAACCAATCTCTTAACTACAGCAGCATAGAGTTCGTCTGTTGAAGCACCGGATTCTCCCTTTTCGGAGAGTGTGAGGCGGATTGTTTCTCTGGCGAGAGTGGACAGATCATCGACAGACATTGTTTTCAAAGCAACGCCAACAGTCTTGGACTGCTTCAAACACATGAGGAGATCTCTGCGCGTTACTTTTTCTTGGCCTGATTCGCCTTTGACACCTTTGATTGATCGATGAGTCTTATCTAGGACGTGCGTGGAATCGATTCTGAAACCAGCTTCCTGCAAGGCACTTTGCACAGTTTCCCAAACAGAATCATCAGTATTGGAAAACAGGAGAGCGGCATAAGCTTGCGGTTTCAAGATGCGGCGAGCTTCCACAAAGGCGGCTGTCAGTCCGGCCTTATAGTCATCAATTGTTTTGCCGCCCTTGTCGGGACCGAGATGTTTGTTCACCACCAACTCGAATTTGTCTTCGGTCAATTCGCCAAGCCAGGCTTCCCAAAGCAAGGAGCTGTCGGCATAGAAAATGTTAGAACCGAATGGCGGGTCCATGAAGACAAAGTCTGCAACGTGATCTGGTATGTGATCAAGTTTGGTGGCAGAAGCCATAACAGCTTCTGCTCTGGTATTAGTTTGTGGGAATTGCTGATAGTACCGGACCACGTCCGCTAGCTTGCGATTGAACAAGCTCCACACATTCCATTCATAGCGAATGGAAGAAATGTACAGAGTGCCTGTCATAACATTGGTAGGTCGCTTTGCATTCCACTGGTAACGCCGAGAAGCGCGATTAGCAACAGCAGTGAAGGCGAACAGCAGTGCGGCGCGAAGTCTTTCATCAGGCTCTTTGAGTATGCTGTGCCTAATTGCAGCAAGAGCGTGTAGATTACGAGCCGAATAGAAGCCTGCAACTGAATCGACTCCCATTGCAGTGTGGCTGGCACGCCACATTTCTCGTTCATTGCCGAACGGAACTTTTGGCACCCAATATGGAATGGTCGAAGCTTGTGCTTGTGCTATTAACTCCAACTCTTCGCGAGTTGGCACATGATGATCCATCCTATTTCCCAGACTGGAAACAGTGGAAAGCACTGGTTCTTCACCAGCCCATATCAAATCTTGCTTCCGGCTTTTTTTCCTGCAGTTGAGGCAGGGAACTGATTGACTTTCAACGGCATCGCCGAATTTTTGCAGAACGCTCCAGTATGTCCAAGTGGAACCACAATGTGGACATGCAAACTTGTCGCTCCACGTAGTGTATTCGACGGTGACGCGATTGCCGGCAGGGGAGACGATATCGTAGAGCCAAGCAATTGTTGGTCGCACTTCATCGAATACTCGCCGTGCTGCCAGTTCAAGCTTTTTTGGATCGCATGGTTGCAGATAATTGCGAGAGATATGCACTGCTGCTGGTGACAAGTCACTCAACAGAGCATGGCGGCCGGTGCGCAAAGCGGCAACACCGGTCATTCCAGAGCCGCAGAATGGATCTACAACCAGGTCATTCTTGCGGGTAAAGTGTAGCAAAAGGGGCTCAATAGCTTCGGGTGGAACCTTAGTGTGATAGCTATGAGCACGGTATGAGGTGGTGTTTTTGCCTACCAAGACGTCGCCGGCGAAGGATTGTCCAATTTTTGCTGAAGCCTTCGTGTTAGTCATCTCCAGCAAAGTTTCAGGACTTACAGTGCGAGGAAGTTCCACGACTGTTCGTTCGGTGTCCTGGCGCACGTAGGCTGTAATTGTCGCGGCACGAGAGGAAAGCGCTTCCTCAACGTCTTCAGGGAGCCTTCCGGCGCTTAGTCGAAGCAATTCTTCGGGTAAATCAAGCTCACGGGAAAAGACCGATAATTGATCGACTGTTGGAGCGCGCTTGCCTGACTCGATCATGCTTAGATAGGACTTGCTGACTGATGCCCGCGTAGCCAAATCTTGCACTGTTATTCCGCGCTGACTCCGGCGCTCGCGAATCAGCGTCCCAACATTATTATTTGCCATTTAGTGATCCCTACCAGCCTTTAAAGTATCAACGGTTAACAAAAATTGTCAACCGCCACCATCCGCGGTTATTGGAGCAGGTTTGGGTATCGAGACGTTGTAGCAGCAGGGAAACTGAAGGGTTGCTTGGATAGCTGATCTCCGAAGACTCGGAAATTATTTGTATTTATCGGACCAATTGCGTATTTGATCGAAATACTACTTCAGCCAAATGAATATAGCGGCGAAAACATCGATACGATATTGAGAGATCTGGAATACGATTGTTTGGTGGCCCGTGAATAGGTTCGACCGTGGAAACTAACCAGCTACCCTTTGCCAGCGAATTCTCGCCTTCTCAGATCGACTTGATTACACTGCTTGAAATTGCCAAGACGCACAGTGGCGATGGCAAGGCGATCAAAGAGGCCATTCTCAAGCGTTACTTTGGTGGCAAGAAAGACCGGAGCGCACAGAACAATGGAAAGCTAGCTGGAAACGCTCGGCTGGCAATGCAGAAGTATGGTGTGCTGGGTGAAGACTTTGCATTAACGGTACTGGGAGAGCAGTTGCTTTCTCTGTGTGCGGACGAAAAAGCAATGTACGCAGAGCTTGCGAAGCACATTCTGCTTAATCTCAACGGGTTGGCTCTTGTAACTTGTTTGAAGGATATGGAGGCCGCTGGCGAAAAAGTTGACGGAACGAAGCTGCGGCATTGGCTTGAAGAGCGTGGGGTGCTGTTCCCTCGTGGTGGAAAGCACCCTAACATAATGCGGCTATGGCTGGAGAAAGCCGGAATCTTTGCTGGGTCCTGGCGGGTAAACGAAGCGCGGCTGCAAGAAGTATTGGGAGTTTCCGAAGACGATGTTGAAGCATTGCTTGGCTTATCGGGGGAGCAAGGTGCTTTCTTGAAAGCATTGGCAAATATAGGCGAGAGCGATACTGCATTTCCCTCGAATCAAATCGAGAAGCTTGCTAGTGCGACCTATGGCATCAAGTTCAATGAAAAGGCGTTGCCGCAGACTGTACTTTATCCGCTTGAAGCAGCAGGGTTCATTACATTGGAGCGTGGAACGAAGGCCGGCGGTCGTGGAGCCAAACCATTCCTAGTTACAGCGACGGAAAAATTCACGAACGAGATTCTGGTGCCTTTATTGGAGCAGTCAGAGAAGCTTACAAATGCTGACTTGCGACCCTTTTTGAGAAAGCCTTTGGATGAAATTTTGGCGGAACTGAATCACAAAGACAAGCATGTGAAGGGATTGGCGCTTGAGGCCTTGGCGATCAAAATTATGCGCCTGATAGATCTGGATTACGTCAAGACGCGCTTGAGAGGCACAAAGACTGGCGGCGCCGAAGTCGATGTGATTTTTGAATCAAGCAGATTGATTTTTTCTCGCTGGCAAGTTCAGTGCAAAAACACGGCCAGCGTGTCGCTTGATGACGTAGCAAAAGAAGTGGGACTGACTCATTTGCTGAAAAGCAATGTGATAGTAATCATGAGCACCGGCGAAATTGGCGGTGACGCCAGACAATATGCTGACACCATTATGCGTGACTCCAACCTGTGCATAGCCATGATCAATCAACAGGACATCAATGCGGTAAAGGAAAACCCAGCATCAATCGTTGATGTCCTGAACAGAGAAGCGAAGCACGCCATGAGATTAAAACCGCTCGTTAGTAGCCTGCTTGAACAGGGTACTGCCAATGCAGGACAGAGTGACGCGGCAAAATGAAGGTTTGATCAGCATCCGGTCGTGAAGGAGACACTTTCCCTGCTTGTGAAGAAGTGGACTAAGCCTGTAGCTTAGCTTTGATCGATATTTGGCGTGTTTTTTTGGGAATTAAATGGCATAGTTTTTCGAGCGATGCAAGGTCAGACGCAATGGTAGACCGGGCGGCGGCCGATCGTGACAGGTTCTCAAGCGTGCCAAATAGCGGGAAAGAAATCGTGCCATTTAGCGCCAAAAATCACAGGAGGGAAACTTGTGATACCTAGTAGTATCAAAGGTTTTCCCGGCAAAAACTTGTGATACTGCGATCTGAAAGCCCGCCAGGTCGTGATTGTCATTTTCACAAGTCTAGTTCAGCAGATATCAAAAGTCCTGTTCAGCAATTATCAGAAGCAGGACCCTGAGCCTG
>JAIELX010000143.1 GCA_019752635.1 Candidatus Obscuribacterales bacterium
GCCGCATGCTCCGCACAATGAAGCGACCACATCCACCTCTGGAATTGAATTTCTGAAACATCTGTTTCAATCGCTACAACTCTTACTGAATACATACCAAAGTCGGAAACCATATTACGGGCAGCGCTTTGCATCCCTGCTGAAAATTTCTACATTTTGGCTGTGACATCTGCGCGAATCGCATTTGCTCCATATCGCGCGTAAGCTTTTCTAAGAGAGGTGCAAAAGCGTCGTTTCGGCCGCCTCGCAAAGGTCTTGGCGGCGGACCCCCGTTGATTCATATTAGCGAAGTTTGACATTTATACAGCGTTTCTCAGTTACCGCACGTCCAATCCTTTTCATTGTCGTCAAGAAGATAGTCCCAAGTGCGTTTCCCTCCTTCGCCGAAGCATCTGCTGCTTCGCCACTTAAGCTGACTGTCTATTGACCCGGTTGCTAGCAACAGGTACTCTTGCCTCCGTTAATCGGGCATCTATCATGAAAACTACGGTTGAACAACTCTCCCGCCGCTTTCGCGGTGTGGTTCTAGCGATACACGGCGGAGCCGGTGTCATTACTCGCGACGATATGTCACCTGCGCAGGAAAAGAAGCACCTTGCCGGATTGCACGCAGCTTTGAACGCCGGATACGCCAAGCTCAAGAAGGGGGGAACCAGTCTCGACGCAGTTGAGGCAGCGGTGCGCTCTTTGGAAGATTGCCCTCTCTTTAATGCAGCGCACGGTGCGGTTCTCAATCACGATGGTCGCATCGACCTCGACGCTGCCATCATGGATGGTGCTACTCTCAATGCCGGCGCTGTCGCAGCTGTGCGCACGATTCGCAATCCCGTTTCAGCGGCCCGGGCTGTGATGGAACGTAGCGATCATGTGATGCTGGTCGGACAAGGTGCTCAAGACTTTGCCGGAGCAGTCGGCCTGAAGATTGTTGACCCGGAGTACTTCGTGACCGAAGCGCAACGTCGCAAGTACGTCGAAGCGCTCGAACAAGAACGCAAAAGCAAGCGTCGTCCGAAGGGCAAGATGGGCACTGTTGGTGCTGTCGCCGTTGATGCCGAAGGGAACGTTGCCGCGGCCACGTCAACCGGCGGCATGTTCAATAAGCGCTGGGGACGCGTAGGTGATTCACCAGTCATCGGCGCAGGCACTTACGCTAGCAACGAGACTTGCGCCGTGTCATGCACCGGCCATGGAGAGTACTTTATTCGTCTGGTTGTTGCTCACAATGTTTCCTCGCGGATTAAGTACGCTGGAGAAACGCTGCTGCAGGCATCACGGGCGGTGGTGCACGATGAGCTGCTACCTATGGGCGGAGAAGGCGGATTGATCGCCATCGACGCTAAGGGGAACTGCTCCATGCCGTTCAATTCCGAAGGCATGTATCGAGGGTGCATCACTGAATCCGGTGAATCTTACGTCGCAATCTTCAAGTAAGTAAACCGTTTGTCGGGAATTGCCTATGTCCGCGAAAAAATCGCTCGCGGTTACGTTACGCCCTTTGGAGTCAAGGACTGATCTCCACGCTGTTGTTCTGATTGGACAGACAGCATTTGATTATCCATGGACGGAAGACGAATATCGAGAGAAGCTTCGGCCCTGGCGTTGCCCGGCTGTTGTTGCTGAAATGGACGGCAAGGTTGTTGCCTGGCTCATCGCTGAGCGCGGACGCGACAACTTCGAACTGTGGTCCATGGCGGTCAACGAACAGGCGCTGCGTGCAGGCGTTGGCCGCCAGCTTGTGGAATGGCTGAAGCAATCCGCTGCCGAAGCGGGCGCCGCGACTATTGTCCTCAAAGTTCGCGAGCGCAATCTTGTCGGTCAAAAGTTTTTTGCAGCATGCGGCTTCAAGGCCGGCAAAGTGCTGCGCAACTTCTATCCGCAAAGAGAGGACGCGTTCGTCATGGAAAGCGCAGTTCCTGGTGTGGAGCGCCGTGCGGCGTCCTCCGGAAACTGTCCGCGTATCGTGCGCTTCGACGACGACGGTTTTATCGACTAACGGTGCTTCTTTTGTCGGAAGCACCACCGGTGAAGTGTCTCAGGCGCGCGAACGTCGCGCGCCTGCGGAGAATGCGAAAAATGAATCTCAATCGCATCGCCCTGTCGTTCGTTGCCGCCCTTGCGGCTGTTGTCTGCATCGACTACTCCAACGGCGCTGTCGCTCAGACGACCGGTGGAGGGCCTCAAGCCTGCTACGCGCAGCAGGTTTATGTGGAGGTGGACGGCACTCTGCCCGCGGACCTCAAGCTGATCGCCGGTCAGGAGGTCATCTTCGTGCGCCCGGCTATGACTGTCGGTGCGGATGTCGAAGTCAACGAAGTGCAGCTCGACAAGAATTTGAAGAAACTGTTCAAGCCGAGCTTCAACGCGCAGGCTCCGAAAGGGATGCGTGTCGTTGCCGCTTTCCTGGTGACGCGTGATGGCACCGGCCGGTTCGAGGTGACCCACAAGGTGGTCGCTCCCGGCGCGAAGCCGACCACTCAGAATATCCCGGTCAGCGTCGCGACACCGGTCAATCCGCCTGCAGCCGTGCCTGCACCGGTGGTGGTGAACGTCGATAAGGGGCTGCCCGCCACCATCGACCTGCAGCCCGGGCAGCAGGTCATCTTTGTCCGCCACAAGCGTCTGGTCGGCACCAGCGTCGAGGCTACTGCTCGGCAGACCGACAAGGCTCCCGGTAACGTGCTCAAGTCAGTCGCCAATGCTCAATGCGACCCCGACTTCTACGTCGTGGCGGCCTACGAGATGTTGCGCACGGGTTACGCTCAGGCGGAGATCACGCACAAGGTCGTGGCTCCGCGCGGGCGTGTGACGATCGACACCATTGACATTCGGGTCAAGTAAGCCCCTTTCTGCTTTTCGACAGGGGTGCGCCAGCGCGTGCCCCTGTCCTTTCTTCCACGCTTACAACGCAAGACCGTTTCGCAACACAGTGGAGTCTAGATAGAGAGAGAACCGATCAAGTGTGTGCCCCATTGATCGGGGAGGTTGGAACTATGTTCTTCGTCGTGCTGTTCGTCTTTGGTGCGCTCGGTGGGTGTCTGGTGGAATATTCGATTCACCGGTTCCTTCACGCATTCCGCATTAGGGTTCATGCGGACCACCACAAAGAGTTCTTCTTGCTCGAACCGGCTCAGGTAGCTAAAAACTCCCACCCGGTGGTTGAGTACTCGATTTACGCTGCGATCGTGTTGGTTGCGCTCTCGCCGCTGATTTTTCTGCTGGGCTTCTACGGATTCCTGGCTCTTTACGGCGGAGTGTTCTTCCATCTGATGGTCGTATATCAAATCAGCCACTTCACACTCCATGACGACAGTTTCCTGCCGCGGCGCATTCGCTCCTGGCTGTGGTACAAGTGGTGGCGTGATTGTCACACGGAACATCACTGGCACAAGCCGGCAAAGAATCTGTGCGTCACGTGTCCGTTCATCGATATGGTGTTCGGCACTTACGTGAAGCCGCGCAGTTCTTACCGTCCGACGCCTGTTCGTCGCAATGATCAGCAGAAGTAATAAAGTCGTGCATGAGGAGAGGGAGTCGGAGTTAGCTCCGCCTCCCTCTCCTCATTGTTCACTCTAACCACTGGAGAATCCATGTATTTTGCCGTTGTTCGGGCCGCGTTGAATGCCGCCTTGGCGTTTGACTACAGCGGCGATCGGCTTGCCGCTTGTAAGGTTATGCAAGAGAAAAAGCCCGAGCCTGGTGATGCTGAAAGCGACTCGGCTGCTGCCGCGGATAGAATCCTGCGAACTATCGTCGAGCAGATGAAGGCGTCGGCGGAACGCTTCCAAACGGCACTGGAGACTGATCAACCGGCGGCAGACGTCAATAAAGCGATGCTGCTTTTTCGTGAAAACATGACGGTGCTGTTCAGTATTATCCGACAGCTCAAGGGCGGTAGACTGCCAATCGCAGCTCTCTACGCGCTAGAGAAAATGCTCCCTTGATTCGGCACGGATCTGATTCTGCTCGACTGATACGCCACCGATTGCGGCACTACCGCCGGTGGCGTACTCTTTTCTCCTGGTTCTACTAAATGTGCGCGTAAAGTATAAATGACTGAAGATAGCTTGTGTGCAAGCCTTTCTGGAATGCGTGTTTTCGTTGACAACACAAACTCGATACGATTCGTGTTGTCGACGATGGGAGACACATGCAATGGGCGAAAGTGGCTCGCTCATCCGCGGTTAACAGTTGCCAGCGTCTTACGGGGGGAATTTACGAAGGTTTTGGCCAATATCGTTTAAGTTAACGGGGTGAACGCGCAACGTTCCGGGCGCGGGTCTGCGCCCGGGGGATACGGTGTGCCCGTACCTGCGAGTTTGTGATGTTTTCAGGAGGGGTAAGTCCCGGCACGTAGAAAGAAAATACGTTTAGTTGCGGCATACCCACCTCTTACCGCTCGCAGTTTCTCTTGACAAAAGATCAAGTTTAGACCGGTTCAAAGATAACTCGCGGCTCGAACACTGTGTTCGAGCCATAGCCAAATTCATGCAGGGCATATGCGAGAAATCTTGAACCTACAACGAGAAAGAGTGTTCGATGGGTCCTGAAACGCTGATGATCCTGGGCGGGTTCTGTCTGATTCTGGCGGTGGCGTTCGACTTCGTGAATGGTTTTCACGACACTGCCAACGCCTGTGCGACGGTCATCCACTCTGGAGCGATGAAGCCACGGGCCGCTGTCGTCATGAGTGGTGTGCTGAACTTCCTCGGTGCCGCTACGGTTGGCACGTCGGTCGCGATGTTCATCACTAAGATTATTCCCGAAGGCAAGGCTTCGGTGGTGCTGATTGCCTCTGTTCTGCTCGCCGGGTTGTTCTGGAACATCCTGACGTGGTGGAAGAAGCTGCCCGTGAGCAGCACCCACTGCCTCATCGGTAGCCTGGTCGGAGCGGGCCTCGCGGCCGGCGGCATCGAAGGCATCAAGTTCCACGAGATCGAAAAGGCGATCGTGTCGCTGTTCGTCTCGCCGGTCATCGGCTTTGCCATTGCCTTCGGGCTGGCGTGGTTGATGGCTAAGTTGGTTGCGCGCTGGGGTAAGTCTTCGGAGAAGGCGCTGCCTTGGATTCAGATCGCCTCGTCCGGAGCGGTGAGCTTCGCTCACGGTAGCAACGACGGTCAGAAGACCATGGGCATCATGGCCATGATTCTTGCTGCCAGCTTCGCCGGTCATGGTTACGCAGACGCCACGAAGCACATTCCCTTCGAGGTAGTGCTGGTTGCCGCTGCCGCCATCGGCCTGGGCACAATGATTGGTGGCGGACGCATCATCGAGACCGTCGGCAAAATGTCTCTGAAGCCTATCGAGCCGGTTCACGGCTGCGCGGCTGAGGCCACGACTGCCATCACTGTCTTTGCCGCTTCCGCTGTGGGCGTGCCGGTCAGCACTACCCACGTGCTGAACTCCGCGGTCGTTGGCAGCGCGTATGCGCTCCACGGCTCGGGCAGTGCCGACAAGAAGCTGATCTCCACCATCGTGAAGGGGTGGGTGCTGACCTTCCCTGTTACCGCGGCGCTGGCCTTTGTCACCTACCTGGCGCTCAACGCCGTCTTCAACTAGCCAAAAAGGGGTTTAATGAGCCAAAGCGATATTCTTTGCAAGTTGGCACCCTTTGCGGTGTTGGTTCTGGTTGGTGCAATCGCCGCAGCCATCTTCCTGGTTGTGAAAGCGAGACAGCGTCGTCTGCGCGACAGTTGCCTCGCTCGGCTGAGCATCGCCTTCGACCGAAAGACGGTTGTGCTCAGTCTGCAGGAGCTGGTTGCCGACCTGACGAAAGCCCCCTGCAAGAAGCGCTACATCATGTTGGTGGGACCTCAGGGGTCAGGGAAATCCGTGATTGCCGAGCTATTGGCCTCGCGCGGTTTCTTCTACCTGTCGATGGACAAGATGGTAGATGAAGAACCGTCGCTCGCATTGATGCTGCAACATCTGAACCAGCGCTTCTTCGCGCAGTTCGATGAGGCGCTCAAGCGCGGCGACAACATCGTGGACGATAACCTGAACGTGACTCGTGACGAACGTTCCGACGCGATCAAACGTGTTCGTGCCGCCGGCTATCGCGACATCATGATCGTGCATTTGGAAGTGCCGTTGTCCGTGTGTCAGCAACGCAACGCCGCACGGCTGCGACCTGTGCCCGAGTGGATTGTCGAACGATGCTGGAACAGTCTGGCTGGCATCGACCGACCGTCCCCGATTGAGGGACCGCTGGTGCGCGTGCAACCGGAGGACAACGACCTCAGGCGGTGCACAATGTACCTGGTGGCGTAACTTGACTATCAACATCTCGAACCGTCAGCGGCTAATCGAACGTTTCTCGTTCGTTATGCCGCTGCCCTCTTTGTTCTTATTGCGACGGCCTTGCTGATTCGCCTCGTTATTTCACTGGCGGGAACGTTAATCCCGAAAAGACACTTCACTGTCAATCGCTCCCTCTTAGCGGACCGCAACGGTCCTGGAGCTTCGGATGGATATCGCTCAACTGCTTCAAAGCGCAGCGATGGCCGTGGGCGGCATGCTCATGTTCATCTTCTGCACGTTTCTGTTTATCGCCGTCATCGGCGCTGCACTTACGACACTGGAGGTCGCGCTTACGCTAGCCAAGCTTCCCGGGCTGCTGCTTGGCCTGCTGGTCGAGTACTTACTGGTGAAGACGACACGGCTCGGACCCTTTGCTCTGGCTGGTGTCAGGTGCGCTGTCGGAGCGTGCGTTTTCTTCGCCATCGCCGGTGGTGTTGCTCTAGCCTGCGGAGCGACGCTCTTGCCTGCTTTGTCCATCGCCCTGCTCGGCGCTCTTTACGGAGTCATGAGCACTCTCGGTGACGGACTCGGACGCGAGTTCTGGCAGCCGCGCAAGTCGATCGAACCGCGCGAATAACGCATCAGCGTCGATTCGCAAGACGGGGCGAGTGGAAAACAGTCGGGAGCGCAGCAATGCGCATTCGGCTTCGTTTTCCGCTCGCTTTCGTTAATGCGAATTCTACTATAAAGGGTAGGGTGCTTGGTGCGAGGGACTATTGTGGTTGCGTAACGTTGATCTGACGCGGAGCAAATCATCCTTTCGTTGGATAACGCGGCTCGTGCAGCTCAGTCGCTAGACTGAGCTGCACGCTGCGTTCTGTCGAGGAATGGCTGACAGGATAAGCCAATTGCGCTTTGGGGACTTCGCAGCATTACTTGGCAGGCGCCGCTAAAATCGCTGTAAGAGCCTCTCGCTCATTCTTTCGGCTGATTGATTCGGAACAGTGCCAATTCGTAGGTTCTCGGTACATTCCGTTAGCAGCCCAATCCAAGAGAAGACACCCAAACAAAAAACAAGTTTAGTCACCGCGAACACTGCGCACCCGCTGGATGCAACCACCTAATCGTGGTTTCAGGGGTGCTTGGCTGCTTCAAAGGGAATGTTCCTTCGGCGCATCATCGAACTCTAACTACAGGTGGAACCATGATTGAACCAAAACACACGACCAGTCAACAGCAGCTTCGGACCATGGCGTTGCGCGCCCAGCTTCTGGCAGTCGATGCCCAGGCGGAGGCGTTACGGTGCATGGACCGAGAGCATACACTCGGCGTTGAGTCGTCTCTCCAGGTGAATTTCGTCCGGACCGATGTGCACGACTTCATGAATGACGTGTTCGCGCTGGTCAAGAAGAGCGCGGATGTGTCACTGGAGGAAACTCGCGGCGGTATCGCCGTCATGCTTGAACGCGCCAAGAACCTCAAGGCCGAGGCGGATAAGCTGCGCGATTGCGGCAAGCGAGGGGCTCAGTTCCGCTACAGCACCCATGCTCCGGATGCTGCCTTCGCCCCTGTCGCGGCTCCCGGATGCTCACCGCCGGACGCAGGTGTCGGCGCGGTTCCTCCGACGCCCCAACCTGTGCCCGTCACCACGGAGAAGCTGCAGGCCAAGGCCGACTTCGCTTGCCTGCGAGCGGAAGTTGACGAGTATGCGGCTTTCGCGATGCAAGTTCATGCCCTGTGCAACCTGGCTCTAGAATACTGCTACACGGCCGGTGCCGACAGCAGCCGGAGCGAAGGTAACATCTAACCTGAGTCGTTCGGGTCAAGGGCGCTGCTGAGGCGGTGCCCTTGCCTGGTGGCTGTCTTTGGAGAAACTAGATGAACAAGCTAACCAGTCTGCCCATCGTGGCGGAACACTCTTCTTGCTGCTCAGTGGCGGATTACTTTGTTATTTGTGCGCAGCTAGGCACAAAGTCCGACCCTGGTCTTGCCGGGCTAGAGACTGATCTTCTGGTTCTGACTGCAGCGACCAACGCCAACTTGTCTCGGCTGTTCAGTCGTGCGGGAGAATCATTGGGGGGCGCGCTTGCAGAAGCGACTGCTTCATCACAGTTCACTGGACAAATTAATGACGCGCCTGTCGTGGTCGCGGGAGGCAAGCACAGCCGCGCGCGTTTCGTCATGCTCGCTGGAATCGGGTCGTTTGCCCTTTTCCGCGGTGAAACCGTGTGTCACTTGTTCCAGAGAGTTCTTGAAGTGGCGCGCGCCAAGGGTGCGAAGAAGATCACTTTGGTGATTCCGCCCAATCGCCAGACCGAAGACCGTATCAATCTGAAAGGCACCGCAGCAATTGTTGCTTGTCGCCTCGGCTTTTACTTGCAGCAGCATCCGGATTTTGCGGCTGCTCTGCAAGTGGAGTTCTACTGTACGCCGCAAGCAGCGCGATTCTTAACGCAAGGACTCGCCGTAAGAGCACCTCGCTGCAGTGTTTGCACTGATTGATCGATGTCGGGGAAAGGCGCAGGTCAAATGACCTCGCCTTTTCCTTTTGTCGGCAATACTAGAAGGGATGGTACGAAAAGAGGTAGTGGAGGTGAGACAAGAAGAGAAGGAAAGCAAGGAAGGACTGGCACGCTGGTGATCGCCAGCGTGCTGTATATGCACGTTACTCTGCTGCGCTCACAGCTCCGGCATCATCGCTTTCGCAGGACCGGTTGCGCGCTAGTCCCGCAGAATCGGGTAGCGCGTCAGCAAATCGATCTCTCGTGCGATGTAGGCGATCATGCCTCCGTAGTCGCAGTTGCGCTCGTAGTAGTCGAGTGTGCCTCCGACGGTGTACCACCTTGGGGGCATAGAGACCATGTCCAGGTGACCGCGGTTCTCTTCCTCCGTGAACGGGCGCACGGGCAGAATCACTGCCAAATCTGCTCTACGCCGGTCCGCTTGCCGCTTCACTGCCAGCAGCTTTTCGGAGTCGTCCGATGGTGCGCCACTGAAGTGGCGCGCTAGCACGTAGTTTCGCTGTGCCGCTTGCAGGCTGTCCGCCTTCATGTCATCACTTGTCCAGCGCAACCACATCTCCATCTGCGAACTTGCCCGGCAGATGTGCGTCCACGCCACGGAGAGCGGCTCAGTGCGCAAGCGGTCGCGCAGGTTGGACAGGTAAGCTTCGATGTCGAGCCGCAAGGCTCGGGCGTGATCGGCTTCGCTCCAGAAGCGTCGCGGCTTCCGCGCGGCAGTGGAGCCTTTCGGAGCTTTGCTCACGGGGCCAGAGGAAGGGAACAGCACATGCGTTATCCAGTTGAACATTGCAAACCGGGGTTGGTATCGGGGTCGTTCGCTCAAAGAAACAGGCGGGAAGCCACCTTGCGGTGGCTTCCCTTGCCGTCGCCAAGTCAGGCGGTCTTGGTGGCGCTTTCGGCGTCGGGTATTTCCGCCACGGCGGACTTGATGCCTTCCAGCTTGTGACGCCACTCCGGCGGCACGACGGTGCCTAGCGATGCGACGAACTCCGCCAGCTGCGCCGGTTTCATCGGCGTGTCGATGGCGTCTTTCACCTTCACGAGGATGGGACGAGCGCTTGAAGGGAAGAACGGCGTGATGCCGCTGTAGTAGTCTTCCGTTGTGCCGTCCTCCTGCGGGAGGGTCAACATGTTCGTCACCAACGCCAGCACTTCGTAGCCGGCTTCTTTGACGCGAACGATCTTACCCAACCCTGCGGCTCCGCCATCGCTTTGCCGCTCGACGTTCTTGCCGATGTTGCGGATGGTGGCGTAGACAACCTTGACCAGCGGGATGCGCGTGGCGATGTAGTCCACCAGCGAGACTAGACGCTGACCGATGTACCAGCTGGTGACCCAGCCGAGCAGCGTAAAGACGGCGAACGTCACCACCAGCGACAGACCGGGGATGTGTCCGGTTTCGCACCAGCCCGCCAGCAGCCACTCCGGAACGATCTTGCGGACCATCAGCGCCGTGGCCGGACCGAGCCAACTGTCCACAGTCTTGATCAGCCAGAGGGCGGCAACCACAGTCATCCCGAGCGGCAGCCAAGTCCACAGACCGCGCCAGAAATATCTCCCCATCACAGAAGCCTCCGTTTGTCAGGGGTAATCGAAAGTCTCGCCTACCGGGCGAGCAAAATCCTATCCGGGCCAACTCCCGATACTTGAACACAGTATCTACGGGTTGGATTGTTGTTCAGCAGGGCGGCGAGAAGTCTTTTGGGTTCTTTTTTGAACAGAAAGGGATAGGGTATACACCCACCCTTCCACGGGGGGGCGCCCCGGCGCAACGGCAGCTTTATCCACATTAAGCACCTGCCGCGTAATCCTACGCGCGCGACGAAGGAAAAAAGCTAGCGTTGCTGCTGCGTGCGCTCATTATGCAGTTAGCTCTTGAGTAATCTATCCTGCTCCTGTGCTGTCAAAACCCTGTTCGCACTTCTCGCTCGCCTCGAATTAGATGACTGTTCACGGTAGTTACGTTGAGTGGTGGCAGCGACGCTATCAGCTTCAGCGACATGAGTTGCGGGCATTGGAGCAAGAGAGCCAGTTGCTCCAATGAAGAGCAGGTAGCACCAAGGGCGGTGCTCGCCTGTTTTCATTTGAATCCAACTTAGCGCTGCTAGCTCAGTGGCATTATCACCCCCCCTGCCGTGGTGCCGGGGGGCCGTTGGGCCACGGTGCGCTAATGCCAAATAAACAGATTAATGCGGCGATTATGCAGGACTCTCCGCTATCAGTTATCCGCCATCGGTTACTGGGTAGCGGTTTGCCGCTCAGGTGCCCGGTGACGCCGGAAGACCGGGGGGGTTGCTCCTTGGACCCCAATCCTGGCACGGTGTTGTCAAGTTCTCTTTCTCTACTTAAGTCACAGGTCAAACCAACAAGACCACCTCGCGTCTCAGACCGGTTCTCCACTAAGCGGCAGTTGCTGCTCATGGAGGCTCTTTTCTCACGGAATCTCAACCAAGTGCTCCAGGCATTCTGCTTCGAGCGAAACCCCGAAAGGACTTACTATGACCGTTGCAACTCGCAATCGCCTCGCCGTCAAAGCCATCCACAATGATGCCGTCGCCGTCATTGCATGGGAGCCGGATGGCAAAATCAAGGACTGCCTCGGCTACGCGCTCACCATGGTGGATCAGGGTACCGGTGAACGCACCGTCCTGCGCACTTCGCTGCCGTTCAAGGGCGAAGTCGTGGATCTCAACACGTGGAAGGGCAAGCCCAGCACTGAACTGCCGATTCAGAAGACCAACTGGGTTTACACGTTTAAGGGCGAACAGGGCACCACGGTGGTGTTCGAAGTCGTGCCCATGGTCGGCACACCGGGCAACCTCAAGCCGTTCGACGAGATGAAGGGCATCAGCGCCCCTGTCACCTTCACCACCCGCGTGGACGACCAGTTCGACTGCGCTTTCACCCGCGGGATTCTCTCGACCCAGTGGTTGGCGCGCTACCTGCCCACCGACGCCGATGGACTACCGGACTGGCAGACGCTGCTGAACGCCCTGCTCACCCCCGGTCACGAGCTGCGCAAGTGGCTCGGCGGCAACGTTCCGGCGATGTGGCGCGCCCTGCTCGACGAGGCCCGCGACACGGACGGCAAGGTGTTGTACGCGTTGTACGAGCTGGCGGACCCCGAGCTGGTCGATATGCTGCTGGCGGACGAAAACCGCCCGCACTTCTCGCTCAACCTCGGTAACACCGGCAAGGACGACCTGACCAACGCCGACGCCCGCCGTAGGTTGCACGCGGCCGGTGCCGACATCCAGGACCGCATGATCGGGGCGTGGGGCATCGCGCACAACAAGTTCCAGGTGCTGCTCGACAAGGACGGCAATCCGGTGAAGGTGTTCAGCACCAGCGCCAATGCCACCGCGACCGGGCTGCACTGCCAGTCGAACATCGCCGTCATGATGCGCAGCAAGCGCATCGCGCGGCTGTTCCACGAGTACTGGAACGCGCTGAAGGCCGAGGGCAACGACCAAACCGACGCGTTCCGCGCCGAGAACGCCAAGGGCACCAAGAAGGTGTCGTTCGCCAACGGCACCGTGGTCGAGGTCTGGTTCTCGCCGAACATGCAGGACAAGACCAAGCCGCAGAACGACCCGCCGGTGCCGCCGGACATGGCACGGGTGTTCGAGCTGATGAATGGCGCGAAGCAGGGTATCTACGGAGAGGTGTTCTACCCCGGCAAGCCGTCGGTGATTCACGAGGCCGCCGACATCTGGAACGCTCGCCCGGATCTGGACATGTTCATGTCGGTCAGCAAGGCCGATGCGCTCAAGGGCGTGAAGGCCAAGAGGCGCAAGGGCCGTCCGCCGATGTTCGTGGTGGCCGCCGGTCGCGAATATGACTTCTCGGTGTTTGTCAAGGAGCTGCTGAAGCTCCCGGACGCGCATGCCGTCCTGCACGGGAAGATCCTGGTGATCGACCCGTTCGGCGAAAACCCGGTCGTGATCTTCGGCTCGCACAACCTGGGGTTCAAGGCGTCCTACGGGAACGACGAGAACCTCATCATCGTGCACGGCAACAAGGAGTTGGCGCAGTACGTGTTCGCCAACATGTACGACCTGTACTCGCACTTCCTGTCGCGGCAGGCGAGCAATCGCAATCGCCGGGGATCGAACCAGCAGAAGTTCGGCGAGCTGGACATCACCGACGCCTGGCAGGACCGGTTCCTGGTCGGGTACCGCGCCAAGCAGATGAAAATGCTCGCCACGGGTGTCTGGGACGGCTCGGGTCTGGAAGACCCGGACTGGCTCAAGCCGGATTGGGTGGTGCCCTTCCAGCCGCGTCCCCGCGTCGCCGGTGTGGTGGCCGACGGCGGATCTGGCACTGACACTACGGCTCCCGTGCCTTCCACCCTGCCGGCCGGTGCGGATGTCACGCCGCAGGGCGTCACGCCGGTCATCGCACCGGCGGCTGTGCCCGACACCGCGGGCGACGAAGACTTCGGTCACATCGTTGTGCCGGATGACTTCTGGCTGACGGTCACGGACGACGATGGCACGGCGAACCCGGTGACCGGGTTCACTCACAACGGCTGATAGTGCAGTTGACACGAAGGGAGCGGGCAACCGCTCCTTTCGTTGTCGGAGCACAGCTACTGAACAAACGAGATAGCAAACGGAGGTCCACGTGGACCGCTAGACAACTTCCTCGCATCTGTACAGCCCTCAAAACTCTGTCCACATGGGTTTCGGAAGTTTGTTCCTCACCTGTTTTTTTCAACCAACGAACCACGAAACGAGAAAATACCATGAGCATTCACACTTTCCTTCCCATCTTCGTTCTGCGCGACCTGACCAAGCGCAACCCCGGCAAGATCGACCTCAAGGAGAGCCTCGACTGGGCACTGCGCCTGCGTCGCCGGCGCCACCGGGTCATCGGCAAACTGCCGACCTTCGTCCGCGGCGTGGTCAACCCGCGCGTGGACACCGGCAACGCCGAGGTGCAGATCTACGACGCGCAGAACCAGGAAGTGCAGCCCGGCGTGCGGGCGCGCTTCGAGGGCGACGCGCCGACGGCCGACGCTACGGTCAACAACAGCTACGACTACAACAGCATCGTTCGCGCCTTCTACAAGAAGGTGTTCGGCCGCCACAGCATCAACAACGCCGGCATGGACCTGGTCTCCACGGTTCACTACGGCGACGGCTTCAACAATGCCTTTTGGGACGGCGTGCAGATGGTGTACGGTGACGGCGACGGCACGCTGTTCACCACGTTCGTCTCGCTCGACGTCACGGGTCACGAAATGACCCACGGCGTGACGGAGTTCGATTCGGGCGAAGAGTACCAGGGCATGTCGGGCGCGCTCAACGAGTCCAACTCGGACATCGGCGGCGAGATGATCGAGCAGTGGCACCTCGGGCAGACCGCCGACGTAGCGGACTGGCTCGTGGGGAAGGGCATCTGGGCCGCTGGCATCAAGGGCGTCGCCCTTCGCTCGATGAAGGACCCCGGCACGGCCTACGACGATCCGCAGATTGGGAAGGACCCCCAACCCGGCCACATGCGGAACTACGTCAAGACGCGGCAGGATCAGGGAGGGGTGCACATCAACAGTGGCATCCCGAACCGGGCCTTCTACCTGTTCTGCATCGCCATGGGCGGCAACTCGTGGGAGCTGCCGGGCCAGATCTGGTACGAAGCCCGCAAGCTCGCCGGCAACAAGCCGTCGTTCTACCAGTTCGCGCATTGGACGCTGGAGGTCTGCAAGACCAAGGGCGTTGCCGGTGCCGAAGCGAAGCTGCTCGCTGCGTGGGACGCGGTCGGCGTCACCCCGGACAAGGACAAGGGGGACGACCTCACCCCGCGTCGCCGGGTCCGCAAGAATCGCAAGAACCGTCGCAAGTCCTCCTAAGGAATTGGGCAGGCAGACGAACCGGGGCGCGAGTGTCGAACTCGCTCGCGCCCCGCGGGCGGTGGCATCGATGCCCCGCCATACCGCTGTTCAGAAGTGAGGCGCGACGGACTTGACCGTCGTGGCCTCTTAACCAGCCAGCATTCTTTCGAGAGAGGCTTTGAACTATGCTGAAAACTCGTATTGTGATCATCACTGCCGGTCTGCTTTTGTGTCTGTTCGCCGTCGGCTGCGGACGGGAAAGCAGCCAGCAGCACGAGCGGAAGTGGAATCAGACGATGGAGCTGACCTCTGTCGACCTGATGGAGCAGTCCGCCGAGGCGCTGAAGAAGCAGTACGCAAACCTCCTGGTTCAACCGGGCAACCGCGCCCAGCTGCTGCCGATGTTCGAGGCGATCGCCAAGCAGTCGGACAGCATCGACTGGGAGGACTTCTACGGCAAGAACAACCGGCTGGAGTCAGCCTACAGCGATTTCGTCAAGAAGGGCGAAGACGAGAACCGCAACATGCACTGCCGTTACGTTAGCATGGCGAAAGCGCGACGAGGCGAGCTGGTGTCTATGCGCACGGAACCGCGATTGGAATGCGCGCGCATCAGCCTGAGCATGGGCAACAAGCAGGATGCCCGCGACCACCTGCGCAAGCTGCTCGACCGCTACCCGACGTTCGTCTCTACCGTGAACTTCATGGTGCTTGCGTCTCAAGCTTACGAGCCGCACGACATCGAGTTCCAGAAGTCCTTCCGTGTGGCAACCGAGGACTCGGCGCGACAGCCAGGCGTCAAGGACCGGCAGTATCACATCTGGTGGCTCGATCAGGTGCTGACCCAGAAGCCGGCCGACGGACAGTTCAAGTTCGAGCAGGACGCCTTCCCCAAGAAGAGCTGACTTCCTTCACCAACCAGTACCCGGAAATCGTCGCGCTGCTGAAGCGCGTCGGCTTCTGATACGTGTGGCCGATGCGCTGACACACAGTCCGGAGCGCGGTTGCTGACTGCGCCCGGGCTGGATTCGCTGCCGCGTTCCCTAGCGTGGCTAACCGCACCAGATGCGGTGTTTCATTCTGTAACCACCAAACTCTGTTGCAAGAGGGAAACATGAACGGTAACCAACAACGCGACTTCGGCGCTCTCATGGCGTCGCTGTCCGGTGAATCGCCCCAATCGCTGGCCCGGCAGTTCGCGGCGCTGGCTCGTGCTGCTTCCAGCACCTGCTGCCGGCAGCTGGTGGACTTCCTGCTGGCCGAGGTCGACCGTCAAGTCGCCCTCATCTGCGGCTCGCCGAACTGCGGCATGAACGCCGACGTCGGCTGGGTCTACGAGAACCTCGGTCGCCGTGCGCTGCTGGACAACAACGATGCCGAAGCGGAAGACTGCTTTCGGCGCGCCATCTCGCTCTACAGCGAACAGCACAGCGAGCCGGCCCGCGCTGCGGCGGTGATGCGCGACCTGGCAGTGATGATGGAGGCGCAGGAACGGCTGGCGGACGCGGAAGACCTGCGGCAACAAGCCGTCGAGATCGACGAAATGGCCTGCGGCGTGGACACCTGCATCCGGGACCTGCGGGAGCTGGGTGACCTGCTCTACCGCGAGCACAAGTACGCCGAGGCCGAGGAGCCTTACCAGCAAGCGATCGAGCTGGCGTACATGGCGTGGGGCGAGTGCGACCAGCGCGCGCTCGACATCATCGAGGCGTACGCCGCCTGCCGCATCCGCCTCGGGCGCGAAGACCACTGGCGCGACCTGCAGAATTACCGCGCCGCGCTGGGTCGCGGT
Source organism: Candidatus Obscuribacterales bacterium (assembly GCA_019752635.1). Taxonomy (GTDB): domain Bacteria; phylum Cyanobacteriota; class Vampirovibrionia; order Obscuribacterales; family Obscuribacteraceae; genus JAKFUT01. The sequence goes on from JAIELX010000143.1 coordinate 16,388, forward strand.
TCGCACGGTCAGTTATTCGCGGTGCGTCCGACGCACCTGCTGCCGCACTTCGCCGACAACGACGGCGTGATGCTGCGCGACAAGCTGCGCCGCGCGCAAGAAACGGCTGCCGCCAGCAAACCGGCCGAGACCGCCACGACGAAGCACGGTCACGCTCACAAGTAGTCACCGGAGGCGGTATCACCGCCGTTTGGCAGTAAAACAAGGCGCTGGCGCATCGTGCGTCGGCGTCGCTTCTTTGGTCAATTCCCCAGTACACCGACAGGAGCTTTGAGTATGACCATGACTCTGGACACCGGCATCATCGAACGCACCGACAAGGGCTTCGTGGTCCGCCGCCGCAACGCCGCCTACCTGCTCAAGGAGAAGGGCGTCTTCTGCGAGAACCCGACCGCGCCCGAAGCCGAGCGCATCTACGCCAAGCTGTTCGAGAACGCCGGCAAGAAGATCTACATGCCGGACGAGTACGATATGGCGTTGCGCGATAACCTGTGCGGGCGCAACGTCATTCGCCTGGCCGCCAACGGCTACAGCGACCTCAAGCCGGAGCGCTGTCGCGCCTGGGGCATTCAGACCGGCTCCTACGAGGAGGCGTGTTTCGGGCTGTTGTGCTACATGTACGAGAACCTGTGCGCCGACTACCCCGGCGTGGACATTCGCATCGTGCACGGTGCGAGCAACTGCGGCATCGACAAGGTGCTGATCCGGCTGGCCAACAAGTACAACCGCGGCCAGCTCGGGCACTCGTGCCCCGGCTTCATGTTCTACGTGGACCCGGACGACGGCGTGCCGGTCTTCGTCGGCGAGACGAAGGACGAGTACGCGGACTGCTTCATCCGCTCGCTGGACATCCTGGTCGCCTGCAACGGGGGGGAGCAAGCGTTCGTCCACGACATTGCCGCCATCTTCCGGCACAAGCGGCACATCATCCCGGTGAACGTGATTCGCTCCATCAGCGCCAGCGGCGGTCCGCCGGCGGTCAACGCCGACGGCAGGATCGAAGACGCAGTCGCCGCCTTCGAGAAGCACGTCCACACCGTGCAGCCGCAGGTCTACGCCGCTAAGGACCCGTTCCTGGCGCTGGCGCAGCATGTGACCGGCGCAGCGTCGCTGATCGCTCGCACCTCGCTGCTGTGCCCGAGCCTGGCGTTCGCCACCGTCGCGACGCAGGCCGAGCGTTACCAGGGGTGATACGTGACTCATGAATGAATGACGGCGCATCTCCGTGGTGTGCCGTCATTTGACGGGGCGAAGCCGGACTTTCCGGCTCCCTCCGTTTTTGGAACCAAGCTACTAGATGGCAGCGTAGGTGCTGGTGGCTCCCTGGAATATGCAACGCAGAACGTTGAAGTCAGATTTTCCAGAGAATTTCCGGCAAGCTTGTTCTGTACTTTCGCCTCGCACGCCTTCGCGACGTCTTTGAAACTAATTTGAGACTAACTCTCAATAAGGTGTCAGGACGACAGATTCGTTCGTTAAGCCAAGAGGCTCAAAATTGCAGCCTTCTGGAGTTCTTGTCATCACCGGGCAGATGCCAATTAGTGTACTGGAATCAACACCACCAGTATCACTACTTTAGGCTGTATCCATTTTCCAATTCCGGAACTCTCAGCCGAATTCGACCGCTTACCACAAGCTAACTGACTCGTTTCTCTCCCGCAAGGCGAGGTGCAGATGAAGGTCGATTTGTCCTAGTGCCGTGAGATGCGTGTTGCGTCTCTGGCTGAATGCCGTCGCGCGACTGGAGGTGCAACATGTTGATTTTTCACGTCTGTACTCGCGGTCGTACTTGCCCGAAGCGGCGGTCCTGCGATGTGGCTGAGGCTCTGCGTGAGGCAATCGTTGAGTTTGATGCGGTTGCGAAGGCCGTTGTAGTGGAAGAGGCTTGCCTCTGCCTTTGCCGCACCGGTCCGACCGTCGTTTTTATGCCCGGCAACCATCAGTACGGTCACGTGCAGCCTGCTGACTGCCGTGAATTGGTCGAATCTCATGTCAGGCTGCAACAGCCCCTGCGGCGCTTGCTGGCTGTCGGGAGTGCTTGATGGACATTGCAAACCTGTGACAACGGTGCATCTGTCGATGCGCCGTCTTTCAGACGTTGTTCTTGGAGCGAGCCCGGTTTGAGCTCGCTCGCTTCCACGAGGAGAACCCGCTAATGACTCCGACAGATCTCATGGGTTATTACATCGGCTCTTTCGATCCTCCGACGCTGGCGCACCGCGCCGCCGTTGTTGAGGCGATGCGCCATTTCAACCTTGCCAGGGTTTACATCACTGTTAATCACCGCACCGATAAGGACTTCAACGCTTCGATCGCGGAGCGTATCGGCATGCTTCGGTTGCTCTTCGCCGACCAGGGTGACCGCGTTGTTATCCTGAGGGAGCCGCTGGAAGGCCGACGCGAGTTTGCGCACTACGTCCTTTCGCGGTATTCGGACACGCACCTGCTCGGAATCTTCGGCGACGACACTTTCGAGAAGAACTTCAAAATCTTCGCGGGTGAGCCTCGCTTCGATTTCGTGCGGATTGCGCGGCCGACTACGGCGGAGTGTGCCGACACCACGTACAAGCCGACAATCTACGATATTATCTTGCAGGACGCCGACGGTGTGTCTTCGAGCGAGGCTCGTCGGCGGATTGCCCTCGGTCTGGACACCAGTGATATTCTCTCGGGAGAAGTCAGCCGGTTCATCGCTGAGTGCGGTCTCTACCCTCACGTTCCGGATGAAGCTCTGGCGGCTGCGGAGTATGACTTTCTGGCGCGTTGGACGACTTTCCACGCCAGCCTCGAAGGCGTCATTTCCGAGCCGCTGCGCACATCGCTTGGCCTGCCTTGCTTCAAGGGAACGCAATCGAAGCAGGGACAGCACGACAAGTTCGTCAGGCATGTCGTCGAGAAGCTCGATATGCCGCTTCCGGAGCAGTTTCGCCTGCGCCCCGTGATGGAGCGCCTCCTTGGGATTGGCTACGCTTCGCTTCCGCTTACGTGGCGAGCCGGCGTCTACCTCGGGTCTTTTGACCCGCCGGCAGACGTTCAGGCGGACGTTGTCGCCGCTGCTCTGGTGCAGGGAGCGCTTGATCGATTGACGGTCGGTGTGTTGTCTTCGTCGCGCCGCCCGCTTCAACGCTCTACTGCCGAGCGCCTGCGGCTTGCCAGAGAGATGTTCGGGAAGTTCGGCGACCGCGTCCGCATAGTCGAAGGGCCGAGCCTCGAAGATGCTGCTGCATTTTTGCGGCAGCAGCGCAATGAGCAGCTGGAGCCACTGCTCACTGTGTTCGGTGCGAATGTGTTTCCGGCCAATTACGCGCGGTTGAGCTCGCTGGATAATCTAAGCTTCGCGGTCGCTCCCATGGATGGCGTCGATATGCCGGACCTGCCTGCCGGTGCCATCAAGCTCGCTCTTCCGCGCAGTGTCGCCGTTGAGTGATATCGTTGGCGGTGCAGTGCATGCGCTGACTTCGTAAAGATTGACTGTCAAGTCGGTTCGGGGATATGCAATCTCCGAACCGACCTTTGGCTAAATTCCTTATCTTCAACAAATGCTTTTTCGTGAGCCACGCAACTATAGAGAGTAGTATGTGCGCTGCAGATAAGTAATTACTCAGTGAGGGGCGTATCCAGTGGAACTCGTCAGACTAAGCGAACAGCATCATAAACCGCGACGGGCAGAGGCATTTATTCGATGAAAGAGGGGAGCACCCGTTTCGACAACCCGAATTGCTACGAAAGATTTTCCCGGGA
>JAIELX010000159.1 GCA_019752635.1 Candidatus Obscuribacterales bacterium
GAGCCGATACCACCAGCTGATGACCTCAATGCTATTCTGGCAATCCTGCCGGAGGACATGCGCAATAGCCTGGAGCACGACTCCGAAGGGCTTATCGAAGTCGTCATGGACCTTGGTCGCAAACCTGAAGCCAGGTACCTGGACAAGCGAAGATACAAGTTCTCGGAAAAGCCTGTATCTCAAGAGGAACTGGACGACGCAGTCCGGCGAGTCGGTATCTTCAGCGGCGACAACAGAGCCGGTATTGAACGGACTTTGCACCGTATCTCCTGTATCAGAAATCGTACAGGCAAAATAATCGGTCTAACTTGTCGGGTCGGTAGAACCATTACTGGTACCATCGACATCATTCGTGATTTGGTCGAATCCGGTAAATCCATTCTCTTTCTCGGACCGCCCGGCGTCGGTAAAACGACAAAACTTCGAGAAATGGCGCGGGTTCTCGCCGACGAACTGGCCAAGCGCGTCATCATCATTGACAGTTCAAACGAAATCGCCGGCGATGGCGACGTACCTCACCCGGCCATCGGGGGCGCGCGTCGAATGCAGGTCTCTCACCCCGACCTTCAACACGCGGTGATGATTGAAGGAGTGGAAAATCACACTCCTGAAGTCATCGTCATTGACGAAATCGGGACGGAGCAAGAAGCATCGGCAGCCCGCACTATTGCTGAAAGAGGCGTTCAACTGATTGGCACGGCGCACGGCAACGCGCTGGAAAATCTTTTGAAAAACCCGACTCTTGTCGACCTTCTCGGCGGCATTCAAACAGTAACACTAGGCGACGATGAGGCGCGGCGGCGGGGCTCCCAAAAAACGGTGCTCGAACGAGCATCGCAACCAACATTCGAGATTTGCGTCGAGATTATCGATCGCCAGACACTGGCCGTTCACCGTAACGTGGCCGAATCAGTTGATCAACTGCTACGAGGCTGGAAGATTCATCCGGAGATTCGCCGCAGAGACGAATCGACCGGCTCATTTGCAGTGGTGCGTCCGGAATCCAAAATTCTGGAAACACCGGAAACCACATCGACCCGAGCAGAGAGAGAGCAGTTTGAGGCGAATTGGTCGCAGCCGATCGACAAGGATACGTTCCTGAAGATCTATCCGTATGCGGTGAGCAAAGGCTTACTCGAGCGGGTAATCAAAACCCTGAGCCTGCCTGCGGAGGTCGTGAAAACCACCGAAGAGGCCGATGCAATCCTTGCACTTCGCAGTTATGCGCGCGCCGGAGCAAAGATTTACTCGCTGGCTGAGGCCAAACAGATACCGGTTTATGTGGTAAAAAGCAACAATATGCCCCAAATTCAAAAGGCATTGAGAGAAGCGCTGCACATGGACACGGAAGTCTTCTCCCTTGCCACCGATGGTGGAGACATTGTCGACGAGACCGAGTTGGCTCTGGAAGAGGCACGCCAGGCTATCACAGCCGTCATGAATCGGATGGAACCCATCGAACTAGCACCGCGCAAGGCCTACATCAGAAGGCTTCAGCATCAGCTGGTAGAACGGTTCAATTTGTCGAGCCGGAGCATTGGAGACGAGCCAATGCGCCGCCTGCGAATTCTGCCGCCGCCCAACACGCAGAGCAACGTGCAATACATGTAGCTAGCCGAAACGAAACATCCCGGAAAAGCCTCGGCCCGCGCCGGGGCTTTCCCTTTTGTGCGCTCCTTTTGCGCGCTCCGCTTGCCGAGTCGCCGGAGCGCATAAAAAAAGAGAAGGCTTTCGCCTTCTCCAAAAATTGCCATTGATCCAACCAGGTTCTTAGACCCTTGCTTGCGCCTCTTTGAGCATCGATTCCAGGCCGCTGACGGTTCGGGTTGCTTTGGGAAGACTCTCATCACTTTCTTTGACCATCTTCTGAAGAGCTTCAACAGGAAGTTGCCTTAGCTGATTGAGATACTCTTGCTGCCCTTCGGGAGTCTTCATCTTCTCGATAAATTCCGAAATACCGGCAAGAGCCTGACCGGTGAGGCGCTCCGATTGCGGAACGTTCTTGTCGCCACCACCTTCCTGTGTGCTTTGCAGCAACCGTTCGCCAGTTTCTTTAGCGGTCTGCTCGGAATTATCCCGAGGTTCTATATTGTCGACTCTTTTATCTGCCATGATTTCACCCTGCCTCGCAGCTTAATAGCTGTATACCACGCCCGCGCCATTTTTAGACATCAAAGCAACTTGACGGAGATTCCTCGGTTGTCCTTTACAGACGTTCAACGTTGCTTGACGATTTAATGTTAAGTCCGCAAGAAGGCAGCGTCAATTCAACGGCTCTCATGATTTCCGTCGTTTTGGGGGAGGACCACCACTGATCGGGTTGCCGCCCTGGTTGCCAAGAGAACCCGCGTCAGGGGCGCCTTTCGTCGGTCCGGAAGTCTGTGATTCAGCGCCACTCTGGGTTTGAACCTGCTGATCATCATCGGGATCCGCCTCCGAAACGTCATTTCTTAGAGTATGCTCAGGAACGGATACTCTGGCCGGTCGCACGACAGCTGGTTGCATCTCAGCTTTGGGTGCAGACTCTTCTGCATTCTCTTGTTGTTGTTCGGCAATTTGCCGACGACGCTCCTGAATCGCCAGAGGAATGGTGAAACTCTCTTCCTCGTCGATGAAGTTCGCTTCGTCGTCCGGTAAATCGGCGCCTTCCAGAAGTTCCCCGAGCGGATCACGCAGGCTGGCACCGCTGATGGTAGCGGGGACTATTGGCCTGAAAACAGGTGCGGGAGCAACCGGCTCAATTGCGCCCAAACGCGGTGAAATAGCAAACGTGCGATCGGCCAATTTCTCCAGCTCATCGTCGCGAATAACCGGTTCAACAGTGACCTCGGTCGGACTGTCGCTCACGACTGCTATCGAATCAACGTCGCTGCTTGCTGCTTCATCTTGTGCGTACGCCTGATCATTCACGCCATTTGTGGCGGGAGGCTGCTCATGGTTGGGACTGCGCGCCGCGAACATCGGATCGGGATCGCTTCCAACAGCAGTGGTGTCACTTACATCTGAGTCAAGATACATTGCCAAAGATTCGGCAACAAATCCGCGCAACTCCGAATGCAATCGCCTCAACTCACTGACTGCAGGCTGTAGATCGACACGACCGCGCCCCTCGCGTTCAATTTCGCCCTCGATACCCAGTGCTGCGAGCAACCGTTGGCGAACAAACATCCCCATGGATTTTGCTCCCGCCATTCGAGCGAGGCGCTGCACCTGCAAGAACTGATCAGGTTTGAGCGTGATGATAATCTGATGTTCTCGCATTAAGCGCACTCCCGCATTTACGTATCTTCGGCCGATTCTTCCAGAGCACTGCTTATCTTTTCGCTTGCGCTACGAAAGCGTCCAGCAAGCTTAGTCAGCGACTGTCCCTTTTCCATTTTAACCAGTTCAAACTCAGCTGGACTCTCCTCCAGCCATGAAGCGCATTCTTCCAGCATTTTGACCAGCTTGCCGAGATTCTTTACAAGAACAGATTCCGCACGCTTTTGCGATGGTCCTGTCTCAATCTCTCCGCTGCCTTGTTTTAGAGCCATGCGTATCTGTTTTTCGGTAGCCTTCTCAATTGGAACCCGCGCAGTCGCTCCCTCGGCGCTATCCTCAACCGGGATTCCGTTGACCAGATACTCCTCAGCTTTTTCGGGACTCAGAGGCAAGAGCGCCATCAGATGCCGGTGTCCAAGGCTAAGCATCACCTCGAACGGATCAGGCAAGTTAGCAGGAACACCATCGAGACCTCGCTCCGCGATCTTCTCGGCCATCTCCGACATCCGCATCAAGCGATAAGCATAAGTTGCAGACATAGTGTGTTCTTTGCGGCAATAATCCTCAAAGCTACCGTAGTGCTCGCGATGAATCTCGGCGTTGTGAATGCGCGCCAAGCGCAATCCTTGCGCAATAAGACCCACGGCGGCAAAGCGGCCGGCCAACCGAATCTCTTCGGTTAAGGCAAAGTAGTCGTCTGTTGACGGCCGCAAATCATCGATGCTGATAGTGCGATGAAGAAGGTCCATAGCCGTGACCGGAGACGACTCCCGTACGGATATATTGAGGTTTTCACCGGTGGTTGCCGAGCTATCCGCTGGATGAGCCTCAACATCCAAAACCGCTGACTCAGGCACTACGGCCTCTTCCTCACCTTGTTCGCGCTGTAAACGGCGCTCCTTCAATCGAGCGATTAGAGTTGCTCCGGGCGGCGGTTTCTTTTGTTTCATCGCGACCTCCGGTCTTCAAACATGCCAGCGCATGCCAAATTCTATACTAACGACGCCCTCTGCGCCTACGCACCCATATAGTTTAGGACAGGTCTACAAATGACGGCAGATAAGGTGACTGTTTCCGTATGGTTATGATGCCCGTTATTTCGTCGGAGTAATACGGGTGAGGACTATCTCGGTGCAGCCTGATGCAGCTGAAGCGCTGCCGGCGGAGGCGACGAAGCTTGCCGGATTGGCAGCCCGGCCAGGAAAAAGGACAAAAAGTACAGAAAGAGCAAAAAGCAGAAAAAACGAGAAAGCCGCGCACGGCGGGGCGAGCTTGATGCTCATCCCCGCCGTGTTGGCGACTAACCTGCTTCAGTTGCAGGTCCTCTCAGCTCCACGCTTTGGCGCTCGAGAGGTGCAGAACCAGCGGACCGAACTGCATGGCCCAACCCGAAACCGGGGTGTTACCGTTGTGGAACATATCGACCTTGCGGCGGGCCGACAGTCGGAATCCGCCGGTGACGGCGAAGCTGAACAGCACGCCGAACAGCTGCTTGTCCTCGAGGGACGACCACCACTGAGCGATGCGACCCATGGTCCTCCTTTTCTTCTCGGCCGGCTTCTCGCCGAGATACTCGGTCAGCCACTTTTCGATGAACTCGACCGCGACCGGGGTCGGCAGAACGCCGGCGCCCAGCTCGTGGTCGATGAACACTTCTTCCTTGAACCGGCGGTGCGGATTTTCGAAGTGATGGTCGTCGGGGCTGGAGATTTCCATCTCGACGAACCGACCACGAGCGCGGAAGTACACGCACTCGCCGTTGTGCAACCGACCGAAGAGCTGGACGGGGCAGCCCCCGAAAGGACCGTCCGCCCTCTGGAACCAGCCACCGGCAACGAGCCGTTGGTGAAGTCCCGGAATGCGCCGCTTGAAGCGAATTCTCATCTTGACCTTTCTTGTGAGAGGACGAAGAAAGTAATAGACCGACGCGCGATATGCGTTCGCGAGACAGTCTTTTTTTTGCCTCGGTCGGGGAGGACCGAAGCGGGGCGAGCGATTAGCAGTTCACTTTGACCGGCTGGACCGGGTCGAGCGTTTTGCCGGTTTCAGCCAGCCAGGCGAGGAATTTCGGGCACGGCTCGCCAAGTTGGTAGCTCCGGCTTGCGCAGTGAACGATTGTTCCCGTACTTCCAATGATGACAGAGGTGTCGATGACCTTGCCGTCCGGATAACCGGGGTGACCGTAGACAGCGCCGTGCAGGCGGATGTGCCTCAATTCCGGGTCGAGGTTCATCTCATCGGGAAAGTTGTAGACCGCCCACTGCTCGATGCGAACGATGTTGCTGCAGTCGCCAGTCGGAACGTCAGCGCAAGGCTGAGCCGCGACAGGCAGAGGGTTGGCGGGAATGCTCATGCACATTTCTCTTCTGCGGATTTGCTCTCGGGTTGGCTCTCGTTACGCAACGGAATTGCTGCGAAGAAGGAAGTAAAACTGGAGCTTTAGGGAGTTTTCGCTTCTAAACGAGAGGAGTCGGTGCAAATACAAGAGACACCAAAAACTAATGGATATCTATACAGATACTCAAGATGATTTATTAGATTTGCAGGGGGAGCCCACGCTTAGCTCGCGTTAATCTACGCTAGATGCTTAACAACACCCTCGCTGATTCCGATGCGCGGTACATATGCCGATTCGTATCACACCAACTTACGCTGTCAAAACGGTCGCCTGGTAAAAGCTCAGAGCACAGCTACGATCTGTCTACCGTGCACCGCAGCGCCCTTCTGCTTGAACATATAGTAGCTAGCAAGAAAGAACCAGAAGGGCGGAACAGAGCGGTTTACCCGCGATGTTCGCCCCCCTGGCGGTGAGCTCAACTCACCTCTGCTCGTCTGCTTGCTGTTCGCCGTCGCGCCGGAATCGGCGCCGGTTAGCCTTCCACATCGCAACTGCAAAGCCGCATGCCGTCGCTGAGCCGGTGCTGGTGATAGCACTGGTCGACCAGATCTTCGGGGTGTGCGTGCACTGCCGGAATGCGATCCGACAGGTGCGCGAGGCCCTCGTTGAACTGGTTCACGTCGAGCGAATCCTGCGTGCAGCGCACGGAATCGACATCGACGAGTTTCAGTGAAACACAGCTGGCCAGCATGCGTACGTTGACGCCGCGAACTTGCAGAAGATGCACGTCCAAACCGTTGTCGGTCAAGATCGCCACCATCCACTTCTCATTCACGACTTCGATGCTGGGTGGAAACGAACCGCGCCTCCGCGGTGCGAACTTGGGCAGGTCTGCCATTGCAATCATGAGCTACTCCTTGATGAATGCGGACATCTCCGCGAATTTGCGCAGTGCCGACTGTAAGCCGTCACCACAGAAGTCACCAAAGTGGCAACAATCACCGGAGACGAAAGTCCTCGGTTGCGGGCCACCTACACTACCTGCGTTTGCTAGACGCCGGCGTATTAGAACTGGTCGAAATTCGCTCCTCTTACTCCGGTAAGTTTGCTGCGCTTGGGAATTGATGGTGCTGCAATTATTGCGGAGGGTTGGAAGGGCGAGAAACGATCAGGTGATACGCTTTGCACCCTAATACTCCACAACAAGCAAAGCAACCAAGAAATGACAAAGAACCGCTTGTCAAGCGGCCCTTGCAGCAACCTACCGAGTCCGCGAAGAGCCTATCCTCGGGGAGTCAGCCTCTTGAAAGCCGCAGATCAGCAGAGATAGCGGAACTACACTAGGTGGCGGATTCCTTCTTAGAAGTCGCCTTGACTGCCGGAAAAGAAACCCACATAGTGCCTCCGAGCACCAGTCCCGCACAGACCGCACCGGGAAAATAGCTGCCGATTTGCAAGTACCCGGGCAAAACTTGTGCTGTGCCTACAAGTGCTAATGCAGGGGAAAGCAACGCCGCAAGGAACTTAAGCGATGAAGTCATAAAAACGCCGAACCCGAGCGTACCGACATTAACACCAACTTTCACCACCGCAAGCACGCACTCCAAGCCCCAGAACACGGCGTTAAAAACAAGAGATGCAAGCAAAGCTCCTTGCAAATCGCCGTGAACTCTAATGCCACCCACATTGGGAAGCACGTACATGAGTGCAACAGCAACCAGTGCAACTCTCAACAAGATAGTTCGGGCCACGGACAAGCACTTTCTAGCGGGCTAACGCCCGAGCGGGAGGAGATCAGTTTTGCTGCTTTGTTCCAGCATTATATGCACTTACCGATCTCTTGCCCAGACTCGACATACTGATAAAGTCACCAAAGACGAACTATCCTCGAAGATGCCTATCTTTAGGAGGAGAGCGCCTGGTGACTTTTCGGTATGCAAATGCGGATATCAAATCCAACACCATGCGAAAAAACATGCGCGTAAGCGAAAAAAACATGGAGACGCATCGCGTAAATACAGCCCCGGCGCGCCCCCCGGACATGAACACAAACGCGGCCCAAACAAAAACAGGTAACAACCATGGCATGACACAATGCTGAAAAATCATCAGCACCAAATCGCTTATCTGATCCATGAAACCTCCAGAATCGCTCGCAGCAGCATCTTTGAGTAGTAGGACTTCTCCCGTTCGAGCGAAAATTGACTTCAACAATTTGATGCTTGCCAAACCGCTCGCACGTTTGCAACAGCGAGAAGACCGAAGTTGACATAAACCGGCGGGCGAGGAATTGGCGAAGCTATCAAAGTTGGACAGTGGCCTCGCTGCGCTAATTCGCCGGGGCCAGCAGTGCTAAAACTCCAGTAATTTGCCGTCGCTAGCGATTTTCCAGCAGCAACAATCTTTGAACTGGCCCCCCGCACTTGCTTAAAGTGAGGCGTATTTTGCCGCCCCACAACACTGACAGAACCGCTCACCCTCAAATCAACAACCTCGCTAGAAAACATCGCTGCCACCGGCCCCCGGGGTTGGTTGCACGGTTGCGGGAGACGATATATGTCTCAAGACAAATACCAGTCGCTTGCAGCCCTGAAAGCCGCCCTGCAAGACAAAATCGACTTTCGCGTGCGCTTACTTGATCGGAGATCGAAGATCACCGTCATTTCACCGCACGGCGGCTTCATCGAAGCCGGCACTTCCGCCATCGCGCGAGAGGTTGCCGGTCGCAGCTACAACCTGTACGACTTCCAGGGATTGCGCAAGACACTGCCGGCTGAACTGCACGTAACGTCAACACGCTTTCGCGACCAACCGCTCTCGGCTCTGCTGAAAAATTCGCAATTCGCGCTTTCGCTGCACTGCATGGGCGATTCGGGAACGGACATCATCTGGCTCGGCGGGCTCAACAAACAGTTCAAAGCGCTAGTCCTGGAGGATCTTCAAAGCGCCGGCTTTGTGGTAAACCCGGACAGCCCGATGTATCGAGGCGAAAGCCCCGTCAACATCGTAAACCTGCCCCAGCTGCAAGGCGTGCAGCTCGAATTGTCGGAGGAACTCCTTTCCGGCATGTTCCACGGCCCTCGCTTTCTCGAGAATGGCCGCGCCCCGCAAGGGAACGTTCGATTCGATGCACTGGTGAATAGTTTGCGTAAGTCCATTGCGGCTTATCGAAAACTATTGCGCAAGAACAGATCCTCAAGGGTACGCGAATGAACTACGGTATGTGTTCACAGGGTGGGACGCTTCGGCTTCCACCCTTGAATCACAACTGCTCATTCCCGCGCCTTTTTTGCCGAGAAATGCTACATGCCATAGTAGTAAAGGACGAAACAATATCCATCCAAAACTTGCTTCAGAGCCATTCACAGAGCGGGCGCACAGCCGGCTTCAGTTGGTAGACTAGACCGCGATTACTTGCAGGTTCCGATGAATTACGCCGAAGCAACCCAACTGCTGCTCTGTCTGCCCGACATGGAAAGAAAGAGCACCGGACCATTGGCACGAACCATGAGTCTAGAGACAATGAAGCTGGTGCTGGACTCACTCGGCAATCCGCAAGACGGACGAGGCACTGTTCACATAACCGGATCGAAGGGAAAGGGCAGTACCAGCGCATTCATCGCAGGCATATTGCACAGCGCCGGTCGCTCGACGGCTCTCTACAGCAGCCCGCACTTGCACGATTACACCGAGAGAATTCATCTCAATCTCGAACCAATTGCACAATCAGAATTCGCAAACGGCGTCGAACAAATCAGGGAAAACGTACTCTCGATTCACAGCGGCGAGCACGGTCCCGTAAGCACCTTCGGCGTGACAACGGCTTTGTTTTTTCAGTGTGCCAAAAATCGAAATGTGCAATGGCAGATTGTTGAGGTGGGTATGGGTGGAACACTTGACGCCACCAACGTGTTCAACCACAAGCAGCTAGCGGTAATAACCGCCGTGAGCATGGAGCACACGTCAATACTGGGCAAAACCAACGAAGAGATAGCCCGAAACAAATCGGGCATCATAACCGAAGGGTGTACCGTAGTTCTGGCGAAACAACACGATCCTGCAGTAGAGAGGGTAATACAAGAGCGCTGCAATGAAGTTGGAGCCAGGCTCATCAACGTCGCTCAGCGGTACCGCATCGAAGAGGGAAGATCCGACCACTTCGGTCAGCATTGCATCATCCACAGCGACGGCAAAGCTCGCAAACTACAAGTGCAAATGCTCGGCAGGCATCAGCTGGATAACTTGTGCACTGCCATAGCCGCCATGGACGCTTTGATAGACAAAGGCGAGGATATCGGCGAAGACGCAATCTCCTCCGCTGCTGCGAGCATTGCTGTCGCAGGCAGGCTCGAGGTGCTCGGACAAGCACCACTAGTAGTGGCCGACGGAGCTCACAACGGCGAATCCGCAGCGGTTCTTGCCGACGCCCTGAAAAGGCATTTCAAGTTTGCGCGCTGCATCATGGTTGTGGGAACCAACTCGGACAAGAATACAGCCGAAATCATTCAGTCGCTAAAACCGGCTACAGATCTGCTTTTCGCAACCCGCTCTCGCAGCGAGAAAGCCATGCCTCCTGCAACTATTGGCGGCAACGCTCGAGACTTGAACATTCCCGAGCAACAATTCGATTCACTACAATTAGCCCTAGATGAGGCTCTTGCCGTGGCTGACCAAAACGATCTGATTTGCATCACAGGCTCACTTTATCTAGTCGGAGAAGGTCGCGAATACTTCGGACTGACTCAATCTCCATCGTTATTGCGCGCGCCGGCCAGGCTCGACGATAGTTGCGCGAAGTCGCAATAGATTATCTTTTGCGCCAATAGCCCGTCGCGACTGAAAGATTTGCTCAAAGTAATTTTTCCGCCAGCCGCCGCACCGGCTGTTCTGTTGAACGCGCCAGCCCCGGGTTGGTAGGGTGGCGCGAATACCGTCTCTCGACTCATCGTCTCTTTTCTTCTCAAGCAAAGAAAGCCCCGGTTCTCAAGCCTATACACCGCGCACCGCGTGGCTGGTAGCTTGCTGTCACCGAGGAAAACTCAATGTCACATCTACTGACTTTGCCCACTGTAGTGTGCCACGGCACCCAGAAGCAGATGGGCTTTCAGCAAGGCGAGGTCTGCCGCGACCACATCATTGCAGCCGTCGACACCTGCACCCGACTGGAGCAGTTCCGTGTCGATATGCCCTCATGGATGCCGCGCAGCCTGTTTCTCATGATTGGGAAAATGAAATCGCGATTACTGCTCGAAGGCCCGCTCGGCAAAGATCATCCCGAGATGCGAGCGCGCCTGCGCGGTATCGCCCGTGGTAGCCGCGTCAGCTCGGGCACTATTTACCTGGCAAACGCGATCGAGGCAATTTTGTCAGCCGTAGGCAAACGGGTCGCCGTGCCTCCTATGGCATGCTCAGCCATCGCCGTCCGCGGTGATCGCTCAGCGTCGAAGGAACCAATCCTGGCGCGCAACTTTGACTACCTCTCGGCGGTGCAACCGTACATGATCTTGCGCCGCATGAATCCGAGTTCCGGATTTCGCGCTCTTGAGTTCACCGTTGCGCCCCTGGTCGGCTGCATCGACGGCATGAACGAGAAGGGACTGTCCATCGCCTACGACTACGCCTACACCACCGACTACGGTCGCCCTAGCGGGACAGTCGGTATGCTCATTTCTTCAGCGCTGGAACAATGCGCCACAGTAGCAGAAGCGGTGAAGTTCATCGGCAACGCGAAGCGATGGGGTGGAGCTCTGCTGATGCTGGCCGACGCACAAGGTGACATTGCATCGCTTGAACTCTCGGGCAATCACCATCAGGTTCGTCGCCCCGCGCCAGGCAACGACGTCGTTTTCCACACCAATCGCTTCATGACTCCCGCGATGCGCAAGGTGGAAGTGGACGACGCTGCTGTTTTCACAAGGCCGGCAGACGTTCGTGGACTGCGTGTTCATGACTCGGCCGATAAGCGCTACGCTCGCCTGGACCAGCTGATCGCCACATACGACAAGCTGGACGCAGACTCACTGCTGGCTTGCATGAGCGACCACGGAGCGGACGAAACGCCGCGCGACAACACGGTTTGCGTCCACGGAACATTACGCACCACGGTCGCCGCGATGCAGTATTTCCCCGCACAAGGGCGCATGCGTATTTCACTCGGGAAAACCTGCCAGGCCAAGTTCGTGGACCTGGAATTGTAAAACCAAAGCGGTCTTGAGGCGGTCAACCCTCAGCCAATTCACCGGAAGGGCGCACCACCGAATATGGTGCGCTCTCCCCTGCTGAACTTCACACACGAATTCGATACGAAAAAACTGAAAAAGCAACACGCATACGATATGACTTATTTTGCATGCAAATCCACAAAGCACTATAATTTCAGTCCTTACAGCTTTTTGTTTTCTACGCATGCATCTAGTATGCAGTGGCTTAAGCAAGAAGGGGCGGGAAGGTCCCCGCTCCTTTTGCTCCCGCGCACGAAGTGCGTTTTGCCGCGCCGGAGGCGTCACTTCGCGACTTCGACCAGCGGCGGCTCGTCGGCGAGCAGTTCCGCAACGGGGCGCTGCCCGGTCAGCGGCCGCAGGCGCGGCTGCGAGGGGATGACCTGACGCGGAGCGCGCGAGCGCCCGGCCGTGCAGGTGAACGTGGTCGTCGTTATGCGGACGGTTCCGGTCGGCGTCACGTCATCGAACACGTCACGCGTCACTGATACTGGTCGTTCCATGAGATTCTCCCGTTTGGGTGGTTTTGGGTGTGAAATCACAGAGATGCCTGAGCATCGAGTAACACGAGCCGGAAGCGAACTCCCGGCTCGTGCGGGCTGCTCATGTCGTCGCCGAATCCACTCCGCGTTGCGGAGTTAGCTCTGCGAGCAGACCGTCGGCATGCCGGCCGGACCGGGCGTCTGGCCGGTGCGCATCGCTTCGTAGCGGGCGCGCTCCTCAGGACTGAACATCGGGGCCGGCGGCGGCGGCACGAACTCGCCGGTCAACAGAGCGCGCCGCGCGTTGGACTCGGCGATCTGCCGAGTGAGGAGTTGGCGAGAGGGCGACCGGAAACCGATGCCCTTGCCGTTGCTGTCACGAACCACCGTCAGGTCGTCGGTCATGTGTCTTCACTTTCTCTTGAGGGATGAAGCTGTCTACATCAAGAACCAGCGCCGAAGCGCTTGTTGTTACCGATCTTCTTCCGACTTGCCGCAGAACAGACACTCGCCGAAGTCGGCGTCCGTGTCCGTCCCGGGCTTCGGGTCCACCTTGTCGCCGTTGAGCAGGACAATCTTGCCGTCCGTGCAGAACGTGTGGCAGACGCCGTCCGGACTCTCCGAACAGTGCCAGCCCATCTCATTGTCGCAGTGGGTGCAGTGGGCGCGGTTGCCCCGCTGTTCGATGACGTGCTTCGGTTGACGCGCCAGTCGCCACTCCTCGAGCGCGCGTCTGAAGCCCTCCTCGCTCGAATCCATCGAATCCCACCATTCCATCGCCCGCCACACCTGCTGGACCGGCCGCATGCGGCGATCGATCCGCGCCATCAGCGCCCGCAGTTCGGCCAGGTCGTCGATGACACCCTGCGTTTCGGTCGCCGCGTCGTTCGCGTAGCCCAGCCCCAACAACCGCTCCAGCATGTTCGTCAGCGGGTCGCCGTAGCTCTCAGCCAGCTCTTGCGAATCGCGATTGCAGATGTACTCGTACGAGCCACCGCTCATGGTATCTCCGGGTATGGTGTGAAGAAAGCCGTCGGACACAGATCCTTAGATTCACGCTCAGCTCGCCGCAACTTGCGACCGCTCCATGGTCAGGACCTGAGGCGCCACCGGCGGCACCGGAATGGTCGGCAGAGCGACACGACCGCCACTGTCGTAGCTCTTCTTCGCCGCGCAATCGGCCGCCAGACGGCAGTCCCCGCAGAACCAGCCGGCCGTTCGAGGGAACTCCGCCTTGCTCGCCGCGATGTACGCGTCGATGCGCGACAGCTGCACGCGGATTTCGCGCAGCTCCGGCTCCGAGAGCCAGTGGGAGTAATAGAACTCGTCGAGCTGCACCTCAGGCTGCCGGCCGCCGCGGGGCAGGTGCTTGACGCACAGGCGGATCTTGTCGTTGTGATCCAGCGCACGGCTCAGGACCAGGGCGAAGAAGTACAGCTGCTTCCGGCGCTTCTTGTTGTAGACGAGAGAGTCCTTGTAGTCGGTGATCTCGAGCAGGCGAGTGCGCCCCTGCGGCACCCACCGAACACGGTCCGGCTTGGCGCACAAGGTCCACTTGCTGACCGGGTCGAACCAGCGGAACACCCGCTCGCGAATCGCGTTCGGGTCCTCCTGCTGCACCACCGCCGCCACCTGCGGACCACGCACCGCCAGCTCCGCCCGAGCCGCCGCCTGGTCCTTCTCGGAGAGCTTCGCCAGCTCCAAATCGACCTGCAGTTTGCTGGCCTTGAGGTCGCCGCGGTGAGAGGCGATCGCGTGAAGCGCGTTGGAGACGGCTTCCTCGGGGGTGGGCGGCATCCACCCGAAAGTCATTCGGTCCAGGAACAACTGCGGACACCGCAGGAACGCCTGCAGGTCCGAGTAAGAGACGGATTGATCCAACATTTCAATATCCAGCCTTTCTGCTGCGCGATTCTGAATCGCTGTCCATTGTTTGAGTCCAGAGAAGAAACGTCCCAGTCAAGCCCCTAGCCTGGCTTGACCAGCACCGGAATTTCACCGGCCCCACCGCAAAGGTCCCCGAAGGGAAGGTGCGGATCGGGATTAATCCCTGCATCAATTCAGGGTCGGGTCCCCGTGGTGCAGCAAGCTGCCCGAACGGTAAGGACCGACGACGGGCAAGCCGCGTTCGATCCACTCGCGCTGGTGCGCCGCGCTGACCGGCTGAACGCGCTCGAACACATCGCACTTGCTGGCGTCGACCAACATCACGCGACCGCACGCCGCCCGACCTTCGCCACCGGCCCACTTGGGCAGCACGCCGAACACCAGCTCGTTCTCGGTGCGGTTGCCCTTGGTGACCACGCGAACGAGGTAGTCGGTGTTAGGGTCGAACGCCTCGGTCGTGTGCACCTGCATCACCAACATCGACGTCTGATCCCCGGTGCTCCGACCGGTGAACGCTTCGTGGCGCGAGCCGAAAAGCGTCGCCCTGACCTTGCCACCGGCGTCCCACAACACAACAGATTGCATCGCCATAACCAGTTCCTCCAAGTTTCCCAGGGTCCTGTCAACACAGCCGCGCACGCGGCTTTCGTGTTCAATTCAGTCCGATGATTCCGCACAGCCAGCTACCGCCTCCTCAAGAAGAAGAAAGCGATAAAAGTTGGTAGCTGAACTGCGTTTGAGTGAGAGAGTTCCGTTGATTTATCGGGATGAATGAAAAGATAAACTCAGCGTAATGAAGACGCACCGGAGATATCAAGTGGCACCCCTGCGGGCCGGTCCCCTACCCCCTCGACACTGCGCCCTCAGGCGATGCGGGGATTACAGGGGGCTGAGGTACTATTTAAGGGGGATGAATGTTCGCCCAAAACCACTGCAAGACTTCGTATTCCTCACATTAGGAAATCCCCTTAATGCTTTACCAGGGTCCGCTAGGTTTGTATGGAGCCTGTTGACCCAGTGATTCGTCGTCTCGCTACTTTCGCCTGCTCCGCTCCACAAGCCGCATTAGAACTCTTCAATCGCGCAATTGCGCTAGATTCGAAATGCCTCAGAATAGCGGTCCCTGAATGAACGCTGCTCAGCCCCGGTACCACCGCTTTAACAGTCGACTATGCTGCCAAGTCCTTCGACGGCTCACCGTTTGGTACCGGGATGGCCGAAGCGCTAAGGTCACTAGCGTTCCCAAGACTTACATTGCCCCGTTCCATTGCCCTAGTTAATCCCCGACGAAAAAACTACTCATTGCTACTGCCTCGGGCAGTCAGTAAGAGTCTGCTCTGCCGCTGAAACCAGCCGAATCTTGATTCGGCTCTTACCGACAGAAAGGTGTTTGAATGCCTGAAATGCTGCTCTTACAGGACCTGCTGGTCCTCTTCGGGCTGGGCATAGTCGCGGTGGTGCTCTTTCACCGCCTCAGCCTGCCTCCGGTCCTCGGATTCCTGATCACCGGCGTCATCTGTGGACCTTACGGGTTCAAGCTGGTTGACGATGTCCACAAAATCGAGTTACTGGCCGAAATCGGCCTGGTATTGCTACTTTTCACCATCGGAATTGAATTCTCGGTGAAAACGTTCCTGCGTCTCAAGAAATTCCTGCTCATCGCAGGCTCATTACAGCTGCTAGGCACAATCGCGGGCGGAGCTCTAATCACCCGCTTCACGGGTATGCCGTGGACAGCCGCTGTGTTCATCGGCATGCTGCTGTCGCTCAGTAGCACGGCTATAGTCATACGCATTCTCGAATACAGAGGCGACCTCGACAGCGCTCACGGACGAACTTCGCTCAGCATCCTGATTTTTCAGGACCTCTGCATCGTGCCAATGGTACTGGCAACGCCATTCCTGGCCGGCCAGGAAGGTAACCTTGTTGAAGTTGCCATCCTGACGGGCAAGGCAATTCTGTTTCTGGTGCTTGCAGCTACGATCGCACGATACCTCGTACCCTGGCTGCTGAACCAGGTAGCACGAACCAAACGGCGCGAAGCTTTCGTGCTGGCGATCATTTTGCTCTGCCTCGGCACCGCGACTGCGACTTCGCACTTCGGGCTCTCGATGGCTCTGGGAGCCTTCATTGCCGGATTGATCATCTCGGAATCGAAGTACAGCCATCAGGCACTCGGGGAAGTACTACCGTTTCGCGAAGTGTTTAACTGCCTAGTCTTCGTATCCATCGGCATGCTGTTCGATGTGCGTATCCTGCTGGTCAGCCCGATTGCAGTTGCCACAGCACTGCTGGTGGTGATAGTCGGTAAGGCAATCATCGGTGCCGCCGCTACGGCAATCATGGGACATTCGCTACGCGTTGCGCTGATGACCGGCTTCGCGCTGGCGCAGATCAGCGAATTCTCGTTCGTACTGGCAAAGCTTGGACTGAATGTCGGTGTACTCGACGCCCAAACGAACCAGCTCTTCCTGGCCGTTGCCATCCTCTCGATGTTCCTCACACCGGCCTCTTTGGCGACGGCAACTAAGCTCTCCGGCCTGCTGGAGAAGATTCTCCCCGCATCATGGACCGCCGGACGAAACAGCTCATCGGACGATGGAACAGAGAAGCTGACCGATCACGTAGTGATCGTGGGTTTCGGTCTTGCCGGGCGCAATCTGGCCGCGGTGTTGAACAAGCTGAACATCACCTATGCGGTGATCGACCAAGACCCCGTAGTGGTGAGGCGAGAGAAGTCCAGAGGCACGCGCATTCTCTACGGCGATGCCGCGCGCGAGGAAATCCTGCATCATGCCGGCATCGACAACGCACGCGTTCTGGCACTCACAGTGTCGGATTTGGACACTCTGGTCCGAGGAGCAGAGTTGGGCAAGCGGCTCAATCCGAACTTGCACGTAATCGCTCGAGCGCGTTTCGTAGACGAAGTTCCGCAGCTGTTGAAGGTCGGCGTGCAGGAAGTGATCTCCGAAGAGTTCGTTGGCGCAATGGAATTCCTCACCCGCGTGTTGCGCAACTACCTTCTTCCCAGCGAGATCATCGAAGGTTTCGCGCAGCAGATGCGCAGCGAGCAAGGACAGAGCTGGCAGTCGCTGTACGAAGCGCACCGTCCAGGCGAGGGACTCCCGTGCATTCCGTGCGATCTCTCAGTCGAGGTTCGTCGAGTAGCAGCCGGCGCACCACTATGCGACAAGAACCTGCTGGACTCCGGATTGCGCAAGGAAACAGGAGTTACAGTTGTTGCCATTCAACGTCCGACCGGCGAACTTGTCACCAATCCGTCGTGGCGGCATCAGCTCCACGCAGGAGACTCGATTGTAATCCTCGGCGATCGCAAGCAGTTGGTGCTAGCTGCAAAATACTTCCTCCCCCCGGAAGAACAATCGGGCGAGCCGAAAGTCCAAGACGCCCCCCGCCAGCCGCCCGGCATTTAAGCAATGCAAGGAACGAGGGAGCCAGATGTCGCAGGAAGGAGCGCACCATTAACGGTGCCTCCTTCCTCTTTTCCACCTCTGCCTATCACTTCTGCTCAGAGGTGTTAGGCAGTTTTTCTTTTGGGGTATAACACTATAGAGGATAGTCTGAGGATATATAGTAGCTATGAACAAAGCAATAACCAACCTTCCCAGAACCGCCATCGAGTTCCAAGATCGTTTTCGAACCGAGGCTGATTGCCTTCAGGCTATCGCTAAACTAAGATGGCCAAAGGGTTTTGTCTGCCCGAATTGCGGTCACGATGATGCTCATTTCGTGTCGACTCGCGAATTGTTTCAGTGTACTGTTTGCAAGCATCAGACCTCAATCACCGCTGGGACCATCTTCCACAAGACTCGCATTCCCTTGCGAAAGTGGTTCTGGATGATCTACTGCGTTGCGCATGACAAAGGCGGCGCGTCGTCGACCCGCATTGCAAGCCAGTTAGGAATGTATCAGAAGACGGTGTGGCATATCCTTCACAAGATTAGACACGCAATGGGATGTCGTGACGAAGGTATTACTTTAGCGGGTCTCATCGAAATGGACGGCGCGATAGTCGGTCCCGGCGCCAGAAAAACAGGTCGCCGATCGCTCGGGAAAGAGGCTTACAATCCTGGTCGCAACAAAGGTGAACGTCGCCGCGGATTAGCTAAACGATCTGGGCAAAAAAAAAAGACTCAGACCGAAGTGCTTGTCTTAATTGAGGATGACGGACGTTCGGCTGGCAATCTTGTAATGAAAGTCTTGGACTATGCTGAGAGACGCGATGTTGGCGAAATCGTTGAGCAGAGAGTCGACCCATGCCAACGATTCAAAACCGACGGATGGCAGCCCAACTATGTAGTTCGGAGCATGGGACACCAGCTACAAGCAAAGGTCCTTCCTGGACCGGAGAGTGTAGTCTGGCTTCCCCACGTGCACAGAGCGATATCACTCTTCAAACGATTCCTGCTCGGCACCTATCACGGTGTCGGCGCACGCTATCTGGAACGCTATCTCCAGGAATTTTGCTTTCGATTCAATCGACGGCGCAAGCCGCAAACAATCTGGGAAAGTCTCCTAAGAGCTTGCGCTGGCACCGTTCCCGTCACCTATGCTGAGCTGAAGTTATAGGCAGGTTTTTAGTGCTTTCTACGATTTGACACCGTAGGCGATGTTTTGTTCTCTAGTTCCCGGCGTTGCTCGAAAATCTAGCTCTGAGTCTTGCCAGAGAATCAGCGGTGCAGCCGGTGAGTCGCACTACAAGCGAAGCGTCAGCACCAGATTGCAACACGCGATTGATGAAAGTATTGCGGAGCATTCTGGCACAGACATTGAGGCGGGCTTGGCGGCCAACAGCTTTAACTATGCCGTCGATCGCAATGTAGGACATCATTTCGCCTCTGCGGTTCGGGAAGAGCAGACTGTCGTCACCCTCTTTTCTATCGTTTACCGACATCCATTCCAATAGGAGAAGCGTTGTTTCCGCACAAAGCGGCATAACTCGAACGCCCTGTTTACCGTCAATTTCAAGGAAACTGTTTTCCACACCGAATTTCACGCAGCTGCAGCGCAGCGATCTCAGCTCGCCGACTCTGATACCGGTGGATAAAATTAGCATGGTTAGAGTCTTGAACTTGATCGACTTTGTTCTTTGAATGGCTTCTACTATCAGCTTTTCCTGATGATTGTCGAGCATTGGAGTCTTCGATTGAGCATTTGCGACAGTTATGTTCAAATTGGCATGTCCAGCATATTTCAAGAAATTCTTTACGGCTGTGATGTTGTTTCGAATGGAAGCCGGTCGATAGCCAAGCTCGTCTTGAAGATATTCGATGAACAACTCAACCGTTTCTTCAAGAGAACGGTGAATACTGCAATGCTGAGAGAATTGCAAAAACAGTTTCACTCTTGAAAGGTATGCGCGCACAGTAAGCTCTGTTTGCCCTGACGCACGCAAGTAACTCGCGTACAATAAAAGATCGTCAACGATAACCGGTGGCAGCGAATTGTTCGCAATCACAGACCTGTACATTTCGGCGACTCCAGCGCTTCAGAACTTGCTCATCGTAGGCGACAATCAGGGGATGAATTGGGGACGGTGCGTAGTTCTCCGCCTCACTAGGCGCTGACCTTCCCCAGTTTTGGTAGACAGTGGCCTGGACAAAGTCGCTCTAGGCCACTTTCTTACCTTTTTGCACTTTT